>JBAXKF010000018.1:0-42175 GCA_037137465.1 Betaproteobacteria bacterium
AATCTCTCGATCACGGTCTTCGCGTTTCATGCGCTTGCGAGGTTGCCCCTCTTGGGGAACTACTTCGGTTTTGGTTTGCTCTATAGACATTTTATTATTTTAAACTCCATGCCTTAATTTTAACTGATCGTTTGTTCAGTTATAAACACTTGTTTTATCGGGAATTACCCTTGAATTGCTTCTATTTTGCCTGATCCTGCAGATCGCATGATCGCTTCTAATGCCCCTACATTGGCTAACATCTCAGCTTGCGTAACAGGATACGGAGCTACTCCAAGAATTCCATTGGCAAAAGCTTCTAAGTTTGATCTCACTGTTGGCGCGGGTGGCATGAAGTACGTTTTTTTCTCTTGACCACGTAACTGGGTGGTGACATTCCAACCTGTGGGGTGTTCCGGATGCGTGTTGTCTCGAATTTCCATCCACCCCATAGAACCATATACGCAAAAACGACCGTCAAACGGTGTTGCCAAAATTGCACTAATTAAGGCATTTGCTCCGCCTGGAAATGCCAACATGATTCCTAAGGTATCGCCGTTTTCAAATTGACTTCCTCTTGTAGCTAATCGCGCCCACACGGATTCTGCAGGTCCCAAAATAGCAATTGCTAAATCGACCAAATGAATACCTGTTGCTGTTAGTGGTCCAACTGGAGCAAATTTATTGGATAAGCGCCAATTGTCTGGAGGTAATGCGAAAAATTTATCTTGCGAAAAATTAGCTTCTATCTGCAATACTATGCCTAAGGTGCCAGCAGTAATTGCCTCGCGCATCGCGATAACCGCAGGTTCAAAACGCCTTTCATGACCAATACCTAATTGCACGCCCGCAGCATTACAAGTCGCAATTGCTTTTTGGGCATCTTGATAGGTTAAGCACAGTGGTTTTTCGCAAAAGACGTGCTTACCAGCGGATGCCGCCAATTGAATTTGTTCGGCATGAAACTGATGCGGTGTACATAAAATGATTGCTTGAACATCCGGGTGTTTGACCGCGTCTGAAAAATCACGCGCTACTGAAAAATTCATGGTCTGAGCTGATGCTTGCGCAGTCTCAAATACTTTGGGATCACTTTCAACAACGAGTACAAC
This sequence comes from Betaproteobacteria bacterium, assembly GCA_037137465.1. Taxonomy (GTDB): domain Bacteria; phylum Pseudomonadota; class Gammaproteobacteria; order Burkholderiales; family Burkholderiaceae; genus Polynucleobacter. The sequence continues at coordinate 1,092 of JBAXKF010000018.1, forward strand.
ATTGAGTAAGGGACTCTCCTGCAAGGTGGCTGTAATAATCTTTCCCCACCAACCATAGCCAATAACGGCAACATTTACAGACTTAGTCATGAATCATCTCTCCCTTATGCATGCGCAAGCATGAATTTCGAAACGAGCTGTGTGAACTCAGGCGCACATTCTAAATTGGCAATGTGGGCACCAGGTAATTCTGCATATTCACTGTTTTGTATCACGCTTCTTAAATTGCTAATGTCAGCTGCAGGAGCACCACCATCAAATTGACCCCCGATTAATAAAACTGGACAACTAACTCGTCCAATATAAGGTCTTAAATCATAGTCTTTGACCGCATGTCCACATGCCATGTAACCATCTGGTTCATTTGCTGCAATCATGGTACGTAAAGCTTGATCAACATGTGGATGCGACTGGCGAAAACCTTCTGTTAACCAGCGGTCTGCTGTTCCACCTACAATCGAATCAATCCCATTATCGGCAACTGTTTTAATACGGCCTTCCCACATTGCTAAAGACTCAGGTGATTGATAAGGTCTAAAGCAAGCCGATGCTAATGCCTTCACTTTTTGTGGATAATGTGCCGCAAAATATAAACCAAGCATCGCGCCTAATGACAAACCGACCCAATAAATTTGCTGAATATTGAGAGCTTCTAAAAGCTCATTAACATCGTCTGCTAAATCTTGTGATGTCGCAAAATTGCCAACCGAAGGCGTGCCTCCATGACCACGATAGTTGTATCTTAAGACTTGAAAGTGTTTTTTCCATTCTTCAATCTGTGGATCCCACATGGTGTAGTTAGCACCTAATGAGTTCGCTACCAATAAAACTGGGGCACCTAATTTACCTTCAAGTACATATGCTGTCTTTGTCATGCTTGTCTCGCTTTATTATTAAAAGGATATGATTCTTGTTAAAGAGATCGCTCGATCACTTTAATATATGATTTTCAATTTGACAAGGCTTAAGAATCACAATATTTAAAAATTTGTTCCTTGTGGGGTTTTCCCTAATATACTACGATATTTATAATTTACTCAATATTAACAATTACTTAGCTTATAACCTATGGGTGTATTCCGAGATAGTTCCCGGTTGACTTTTAATGATCATCCGATTACTATCGTAAAAAATTAAGCGGATATTCATCATGACCAATGCAAGCAAAGCCCACGACACACCCGAACAGTCTCCTGAGTTTGATCAAAGAGATTTCCGTAATGCCTTAGGTCATTTCGGGACCGGGGTTACTGTGATCACCACTGCTGACCAAAGTGGGCAAACCTATGGTGTAACGGTGAGTTCTTTTAACTCGGTATCACTTTCCCCACCACTGGTTTTGTGGTCTCAAGTCAAGGCTGCGCCAAGTCATCAGGCATTTCTTCAATCCCCCTACTTTGTTGTGAATATTTTGGCGGAGTCACAAAAGGATATTTCTAATCACTTTGCCAAACCCAATGATGATAAATTTAAAGGTATTGCATACCATCTAAGTCCAGAGGGTATTCCCATTCTTGAAGGAACTCTTGGCCACTTTATTTGCAAAAAAGAGAATGATGTTGAAGGTGGTGATCATCTCATTTTTATTGGTCGTGTCATGAGTTACTCATACAATACTGCAGAAGATACTGCTCCTTTGTTTTTCTGGAAGGGAAAGTATCATAGTGCAGCAGACCATATTTCTTAAAATTTAATCAAAAGGATTTTTATGTCAAACGTTAATCTTGAACAAGCTATTGTGATTGCCCAAACCGCCCTAAAAAAGGGTCGCGAAATGAAATTTCACCCTCTTACTGTAGTTGTCTTAGATGCAGGAGGACATATGAAAGCTCTTTTGCGTGAAGATAATTGCAGTATCTTGCGCGAGGATATCGCCCGTGGTAAGGCTTGGTCTGTTCTGGGCATGGGATTTGGTGGTCGTGAAATCGCTCGTCGCGCTGAAAAAATGCCGTCATTTTTTACTTCGCTCAACGTCATGTCGGAAGGCAAAATGGTGCCTGTTGCTGGCGGCGTTTTGATTCGTGATGCAAACAATCAAATCATTGGCTCTGTTGGTGTGACTGGTGATACTTCTGATAATGATGAAATCTGTTCTGTCGCGGGTATTTTAGCTGCGCAACTTACGCCTGATACTGGCGACAAGTAATTTCAACTGAAATAATTTCAACGCAAAAAAACCGCAGTCTAAACTGCGGTTTTTTTATTCCTGATTGCGCTATTCAACTATTTGCGCTAAACGTTCTGGCGTGAGTGGTAAATGTCTTGCTCGCATACCTAAAGCCTGTACTAATGCGTTGGCAATTGCTGCTGCTGTAGGACCCGCTGCTGCTTCCCCGCCTCCTAAACTAGCTACTCCGGGCTGATTGAGTAATTGAACTTCAACGCGCGGTACTTCGTCAAACATTAAGATTGGATAGGTATCCCAATTAGCTGATGTGACTTCCTCTTTATTCCAAGTCACCATTTCTTTTAAGGTCCAACTAATCGACTGAATAATCCCGCCTTCAATCTGATTAATTAAACCATCAGGATTAATGACTTCACCAGCATCACAGACTGCCCATACTTGATCGATATAGATCTTCTCTTCTGCCCGTAACTGAACCATCACTCCACAATATGCACCGGTATTTTTATAGCGGGCAAATCCCATACCTAAGCCACTCCCCTCAGGAAGGCTGTCTCTTTTTGACCAGCCTGCCATGCTCGCTAATTGATTGAGCAATGTAATGGACCTTGGATCTTGAAGGTGTTTTTTTCTAAACTCCAGACTATCTTGACCTAGTTCTTGCGCCACTTCATCCATAAAAGATTCCATACCAAAAATATTTAGGTACGCACCTAATCCTCTTAGCGCAGAGGTTCGCAGTGGCGCCTGTGGAATCATGTGATGTCTTACCTGCTGATAACCTACGTCATAAAGGGTTATGGCATTGCGCAGTCCACCACCTTGTGGCAATGGGTTATCTTTGGTCTCATCAATCGGATGAGCAGGATCAATCATCCAAGCACCTAATAAATTTAACTTACCCGACCAACCTGGTCGATGAATATGAGTAGGTGACCATACCTCGGACTGCCAGTTGATAATTTTTCCCGCATCATCCACTTCTGCCTGAAACTCTATCACTCCAGGTGCTCCAAATGGAGTAGCCGTTAACTCTTCTTCACGACTCCACTGAATCCGTATCGGCATTCCGGTCGACTTGGCAATAAAAGCTGCATCAAAAGCCACATCATCTGCGCTGTTATGTCCATAACAACCAGCCCCATGCAGATGGATGACATTAACTGTACTGGCATCCTGACGCAGGCCAACTGCAATTTGATTTTTCAGTAAATGAGGTCCTTGGGTGTGAGACCAAACGCTGAGAATGCCATCTGTTACTTGAGCTAGTGCGCATGCGGGACCAATCGATGCGTGGGCAATAAATGGCCGAGAGTAACGGGCTTTAATTGTTTTTACAGCTGATTTTTTAGTGCCATGTTCATACGCGATTTCATCACCAGCTGGTAACGCAGTAATCATTGCCTCTGTTTCAACTTGCTGCGCAACGTATTCTGGGGAACGCCATACTACACAAGCTTGTGCTTTTTCTTGTGCTGCATCTATCTGCGCTTCATTGTGTCCAACTATCGCCAAAAAACTACCGCTATGAACAACTTGTTCCACGCCAGGTAATTGCTTGATTTTTTCTAAATCAACTGAAACGATGGTCGATTGCACATGCTTGGCCCTAATCATTCTTGCATGTCGCATGTTTGGCAAACTAAAGTCATGGATAAATGCCGCTCCAGATAGTTTGCTCTTTAAATCCTCACGCAACAGGCTTTTTCCAACCAGTGCAGAATGCACTTGATGCTTACTTGCTTGGATTGCTTCGCTTGAAATAATCTCTTGATCAAGGTTCACACTTAATGATAAATCTGCATAACTTAATTGTTGGCTGACTTTCGAACTGCTAAAAACTCCCTTAGCAATGGATATCGTGTCGATAGGCACATCTAATTGCTTAGCTGCCGCTTGCATGCAAAGATAACGAGCATGCCCAAGCGCGACCTTTAATGCAGCGCCACCGTTTTCAACCGATAAACTTCCTGCGGTATACCACTCATCAGGAGAGAGCTGGGTATCGCCTGCAACCCAATGGATTTGCGCTAGCTCTAACCCAAGTTCATCAGCCGCAATTTGTTGGAGAGCCGTTTGGATTCCTTGACCTAACTCTACTTTACCCGTGCATACTGTTACTAATGGCAAATGATCAAGTCGGAACCAGTGAGAAAGTTTTGGGTTTGAAACAATATTAGCTGGGAGTGTTAAGTTGCTCATGCGATCACCTGTTGATTTATCTGTGCAATCACACGATCAATAGCGCGTAATATTCTGACATGCGTGCCGCATCTACATAAATGACGATTCAGTGCGTCATGCAAAACTTCTTGTTTAGGATTGGGATTTGTTTTGAGTAAGGCTGTCACACTCATTAAGATGCCATTAATACAGTAACCGCACTGGGCCGCTTGTTCATCAATGAAAGCTTGTTGCACTAATTGTCCAATAGGGTCTTGGGATAAACCTTCTGCAGTAATAACTTCTTTATCCGCCGCAGCCCAAAGCTGCATATCGCAAGATTGCATTGCTTGGCCATCGACAATAACTGTGCATGCTCCACAATTACCAGTACCACAACCAAAGCGTGTTCCTTTGTGCTCTAAATCATTGCGAATGACATAGAGTAGCGGGGTATTTTCTGGGGCATTGACAGCAAGCCGCTGTCCATTGAGTGTAAGTTGAGTTGTCATAAATAAAAATAAAGTAAGTGAATTATTTGCAATGTGTTTTGATAAACCACGCTGGTACAGATGTGCCGTCCATCTCACCCAAACCAGCCTCAGATGTCTTATTGAGCTGCGCTAATGCGGCTTGTGTTACTGGCAAGTCCCATCCATTTGACTGAGCTTCTTCAATCATCGTGCGTAAATCTTTACGGATGTTGTCTAGCGTAAATGCCGCAGCAGGTTGGGGCTCACCCTTTAAGGTTGAAACTAAAGCAGGAGTTCTCGCCTTTAACATATTGGGCGCACCTGAAGTGTCGGTTAATATATCAATCAGACGCTCAGGGGCAATGTTTAATTTTGCAGATAATGACAATGCTTCACTAAAGGATTGCCAAAAAACAAGTAATGGCAAGTTCACCGTGAGCTTGAGTCGAACGCCAGAACCACTTGGTCCTACATGCTCCACTCGACGACACAACTGATCTAGAATTGGTTGTGCTTTGGCGACATCTTCATCACGTCCACCAACTAAACCGAGTAATTTACCATCTCTTGCTGGACCAACTGTTCCACCAACAGGGCAATCAATCATCGCCCCACCTTTTGCTTGGGTTTCTTGTGAAATAGCAATCGCTGTAACTGGTCGAACAGTACTCATTTCGATAAATAACTTACCTTGAATATTCGTTGAAAAAACACCCTCTGATCCTCGGTAGCAAGCATCAATGGCATCGGCATCGGTCAATATGGAAATAATGATCTCTGACTGATCAACTAATTGAGCAGGTGTCAGTGCAACGTCCGCTCCTTTGGCAAGCAATGGCACTGTCTTTTCAATGGAACGATTCCAAATCACTAACTCATGTCCACAGTTAATTAAGCGCTCTACGATGGCACTACCCATTTTTCCGGTACCAAGAAGTCCAATTTTCATACTCGTCCTCTAAAAATTAATCAAAAATATGCTCTGATTATAAATAAGCATTTTATGAATTGTTAAATAATGATCAAATAATCACTAAAGTTTCATTACAAGCGTGGTCTCTGATTTTATTAGATAAATATTTCTTGTTGAATGAGTTAGGCAATTATTCAAATAAAATTTTTGACCTAAGTGATTACCCTTATGTTTTATATGTCGACATTAGATTAATCTTGATGTGGACTCAAGAAATTTGTTAAAAAATTCTTGAGTAATTTGTTAAATGTTCTAAATGATCAAATAATCAATTAGAATGTTGAAATCATTTGATTCTTAACTTTGGAGACACCATGACGATTGATCGCCGCTCTTTTATACAAGGTTCTGCTGCCGCAGGATTGGGACTTGCAGTGCCAAATTTGTTTGCGCAAAACAATGAACCCTTAAGATTAGGTTTACTTACTGTGAAAACCGGTCCTCTTGCTTCTGGTGGTATTGATATGGAACTTGGTTTAAAACAGTGGATAGCTGAAAACGGTAACATGATCGGTGGTCGTAAAGTTGAACTTACCGTTGCCGACACAGGTGGTGTTCCAGCAAATACGAAAACAAAGATTTCAGAATTGAATGAAAGAAATAAGGTCCATGTAATTATGGGGCCCTTAGCCGCATTTGAGGCATTAGCCGTTGATGACTATATTCGTGACAACAAGATTCCTACTTTGTCTGTTGCTGCCGCAGAAGATATGACACAGCGTAAACCAAACCCGTGGTTTGTACGCGCGACTTCGACTTCTTCTCAAAGTGCTCATCCAATGGCTGAATATTGCGCGAATATCAAAAAATATAAGCGTATGGTGATTGCTGCTGATGATATTGCTTATGGTCATGAAATGGCTGCTGGTTTTCAGCGTGTTTTCGAAGAAAATGGCGGCAAAATCGTGCAACGTCTTTTCCCACCTCTTACTGTTCCTGACTACGGTAGTTATTTAGCTCAGTTAAAAACAAGTGCTGATGCTATTTTCTTGGGCTTTGCTGGATCAAATGGCTTCCGCTTTATTCGCCAAATGAATGAGTATGGCCTCAAGGGTAAGATCGCTATTGTTGGCGGTATGACTGCGCTCGATGAGGCAGTTCTTAAAAATATGGGTGACGAAGCACTTGGTATCGAAACTGCCTGCTGGTACTCTGCTGAATTAAATAATCCAATTAATAACAAATTTGTCCCAGCTTTCCGTAAAGCACAAAATTACGATCCGGGTTTTTATGCTGCCGCAACGTATGTAAATGCCGCCGTGTTAGATGCTGCCCTGAAGTCAATTAATGGCAATCTATCTAATAAGGATGCTTTAATGGCCGCCTTGAAAAAGACAAATGTACCAACCGCACGTGGTCCAGTTTCTTTCGATAGTTACGGCAATGTGGTCGGTGATGTTTATATCCGTAAAGTAGAACGTAAAGATGGTCGCTTGGTTAACGTCGTAACAAAAACGTATACCAACGTTAGTCAGTTCTGGAAGTATGATCCTAAGGCATTCTTGGCTAACCCTGTTTACTCAAAAGATTGGCCACCTGCCAAGAATTTAGAATAATTTTTTTAGATAGTAATTTATGCAATTTTGGGTAATTCAAACCCTGAATAGTTTGGCACTCGGGGGGCTTCTCTTTATGTTGTCCTCCGGTTTTGCCCTCATATTCGGTCTTATGCGCATCGCCAATCTGACTCACGGCTCTCTCTTTATGATTGGTGCTTATGTAGCCGCTTCGGTTTTAAGGGGTGGTTATAGTTTAGTCGTCGCTGCTTTGGTAGCTATGGTTGTCGTCGGCTTACTTGGTGCTGTCATTGAGCGCTTTATTCTTCGTAGTTTGTCCGGCAACTCTCAGGGTCAGGTTTTAGCGACGCTCGGTCTTTCCTTTATTGCGGCTGATGCCTGTCTCATGATTTGGGGTGGTGATCCGATTCCTATCAATGCCCCCGAAATGCTCAGAGCTCCTCTACAAATGTTTGGTTTTACTTTCCCAACTTATCGTTTAGTGGTTCTTGGTATTTCTATGATTAGCGCCCTCTTACTTTATCTCCTTATGGAAAGAACGCGTTTAGGTGCCATGATTCGTGCTGGTGTTGATGATATGCAAATGGCTCGTGCAGTTGGTATTCCAGCTTCTCAATTATTTACCATCGTGTTCAGTCTTGGCGCTTTATTGGCAGGTCTTGGAGGAACAGTTGGTGGTCCAATGCTCAACGCCTATCCAGGCCTTGACGCGGATATGTTGCCACTTGCTTTGATTGTGGTCATTCTTGGTGGTGTAGGTAGTTTAGTTGGTACTTTCGTGGCTAGTTTTATCATAGGCTTTATCTATACCTTCGGTATTGCTTTAGTTCCTGATCTAGCCTACGTTATTTTATTTTTACCCATGGTTTTGGTGATTGCATTTCGCCCATCGGGTCTTTTTGGATCGATTCGCGCATGATGAAACAATCTCTGATTTACGTCGGACTCATCCTTGTTTTAATGATTCTGCCCATATTTTTTGGTGAGTACTATGTAAACCTTGGTAGTCAAATTATGATTGCTGCTATTTTTGCAGCTAGTCTTAATTTACTCGTGGGCTACGGTGGCCTTACCTCCCTTGGGCACGCTACTTATTTAGGCCTTTCGGCCTACGCGTCTGCTTGGCTTTTTAGTCGGTATGGAATGAGCCATGCTTATACTGCACCCATTGCTTTGATATTTACGACCTTGGTTGGTGCTATTTTTGGTTGGATTTCTTTGCGGGCTTCTGGTCTTAGCTTCTTAATGTTGACACTTGCTCTTTCGCAAATTATTTGGGGTATCGGTTACCGCTGGGTTGACCTTACCAATGGTGATAATGGTATCTCTGGTTTAACACGACCTACTCCTTTTGGCATTAATCTAGAAAACTCAAATAACTTTTATTGGTTTTGCTTACTGATAACAATCTTGTGTTTATTTTTTATCGCTCGAGTTGTTAACTCCCCTTTTGGTGCAAGCTTAAAAGGTACGAGGGATCAAGACAAAAGAATGAGCGCACTTGGTTACAATGTTTGGAAAATTCGCTGGATAACATTTGTATTAGCTAGTTTTTTTGGTGCGGTTTCAGGCCTTCTGTACATTTATCTGAATAAATATATTCACCCAAGCGTGATCTCTATTACCTCGTCTGCCGAAGCACTTTTATGTGTGATTGCCGGTGGCGCAGGTACTCTTGCTGGCCCTATTTTGGGCTCTATCTTGATAGTACTTCTTAAAAACTATGTCTCTGGATTTGTAGAACGATGGAATATGTTACTAGGAATCATTTTCTTGTTTATCGTCATTTTTATGCCCGCTGGGATGGGGCCTGGTTTTTCTCAAATCAAGAAACGCTGGTTCGGAGGTAAACCATAATGTCCTTAGCGCTTCATGTTAAAGATTTAAAGAAAAGTTTTGGCGGTATTGCTGTTACGCAAAATGTTTCCTTAGAGGTTGCTCCTGGTGAGCGTAGACTTATTATTGGCCCTAATGGTGCTGGTAAAACCACGCTGTTTGCTCAGATTACCGGTGATTTAAAACCTGATTCGGGTTCTGTGAGTATTTTTGGTAAAGAAGTGATTCAGCTGCCTGTTCATGCAAGAGCGCATATGGGTATGAGTAGAACTTATCAAATTATTACTCTATTTAAAAAAGATACTCTTGCCCACAATGTTGTTTTGTCCTTACTTGGTATTCATCAGCGCAAAAGAAATCTTTTTAATCCTTTGTTATCTAACGATGTTTTGTATGATCAAGCCATCGAATTTTTAGATAGTGTTGGCTTAAAAAATCAAGCCTTTCGCAATGTCTCAGAAATATCTTATGGTGAGCAGCGTCGTGTCGAAATCGCCTTAGCTCTTGCCCAAAACCCTAAATTATTACTCCTTGATGAGCCTTTGGCTGGACTTTCTCAAGATGAACGTGTCATGGTTTCTGATTTAATCAATAATATTTCTAGGGAAGTTGCCATTGTGATGATTGAGCATGATATGGAAATGGCTTTGGCTTTCGCAGAAAAAATTCTCGTTTTACAGTACGGTAAAGTGATTGTCGATGGTGATCGTGACTCTGTCGTTAACGATCCAAAAACACAGGAGGTCTATCTTGGCCACTGATGCATTAGTCATTGATAAAATCAACTCGTACTATGGCGATAGCCATGTATTGCATGATGTCTCGTTGACTTTAAAAAGCGCCTCTTTACTTGCTCTTCTCGGTAGGAATGGGGCTGGCAAAACCACCACAATGATGACAATCGCTGGTCTTGTAACGGCAAAGTCTGGTGATATTCGTTTGTTTGGTAAAGAACTTGCAAGACAAAAGCCAGAAACGATTGCCAGATCCGGAATCCGCTTAGTCCCTCAAGGTCGTCGTATTTTCCCTAGTTTATCTGTTGAGGAAAATCTCAAGGTCGCCGCTCAAAATAGAGATATTCGTAACCCATGGAATATTCCGCGGGTCTACAATCTTTTTCCGCAACTCAGGGAACGCTTTAAGCAACGTGCGGGTACTCTTTCTGGCGGTGAGCAACAAATGCTCGCTATTGGTCGCGCCCTCATGGGAAATCCTGATGTACTTCTTTTAGATGAACCCTCAGAGGGCTTAGCTCCTTTGATTGTTGCAGAGGTTGCTAGAGGTATTAAAGAAATCAAAAATGAAGGGCTTTCTATTTTGTTGGTTGAACAAAATTTCCAACTTGCTATGTCCATTGCGGATGATGTCGCTGTCTTAAATACGGGTCGCGTTGCGTTTCAAGGTACTATTGCCGAAGTTCAAGCTAACCCTGAGTTAGCAACTAAACATTTAGGTGTTTTTTAAATACACTGTCACTTTATATTTTTACAATCAGATTTCAATTTAACTTTTAAGAGGTGTCTATGTTTTATACCTGCTCTGCATCATGTTCTGACCCAAGCCACCAACACGGCTCTTATGAATCTCCTCAAATGCTTGCTGGCAAAGCCGTTTCTAAGGCTTCTAGTAAAAAAGCAACTGCTGCTCCTGCGAAAAAAACAGGCGCTAAGCAATTAACCAGCCCTACTCAACGTGTTGTAAAAAACCGTAAAGGTCAGCATGTTGTTGTTGATATTCATTGCCACTATCTCAATCCAGAAGTAAACGCAAAAACACTTCATCTGAATGCGCCGTCATATGATCCAACTGTTATTTTTGCTAATGAATTAACCAATCAAACAAATATTTTGCAAATGAAAACCCGCGCTCCTAAGCTCATGGGTGTTGCAGATCGTCTTAAAGATATGGACAAAATGGGTGTTGATATCCAAGCAGTCGCTCCCGCTCCTTATCATTACTTCTATTTTACGGAAGCTGAACTCGGCGCCAGTCTTGCTAGAGAAGTGAATGATGGTATTGCTAATGTTGTTGCCGGTAATCCTGATCGTTTTGTAGGTATGGGTTCTGTGCCTCTGCAAAACGTAGATATGGCCGTTAAAGAACTAGAGTATTGCGTTAAAACTCTAGGCTTAAAAGGTGTTGAGATTTGTACAAATGTGAATGGTAAAAATTTGACTGACCCAAGTCTTGGTCTAGAAAAGTTTTTTGCTAAAGCCAATGAACTGGGCTGCATTATTTTTATGCATCCTCTTGGCTTTACTCAAGGCGAGCGTTTAACAAATCACTATTTTAATAACGTGATTGGTAACCCCCTTGAAACAACGGTAGCTGTCAGTCATCTTATTTTTGATGGTGTAGTTGCACGTTATCCAAAAATCAAATTTATCTGCGCTCACGGTGGTGGATTTTTAGCACATTACTGGGCTCGTATGGATCACGCTTGGGGTGCTCGTAAAGATTGCCGCACTGTGATCAAGAAAAAACCTTCTTCATACTTAGAGAAGTTCTACTTTGACACCATTACCCATGACTCAGAAATGCTTGGTAATCTGATTCGTCGTTTTGGTGCGGATCATGTCATGCTCGGAACGGATTACCCTTACGATATGGCGGATGATCATCCTTTACAAACGATTCGTGGTGTGAAAAAACTGTCTGTCGCTGATCGTCAACTCATTGAAGGTGGTAATGCTGTAAAAATGATGAAAATAAAACTCTAAGTTTTTATATGCCAAAAAAAAGGATTCATTATATGAATCCTTTTTTTATTTCTTAATTTTATTATTCCTTAATTTTATTTCTCAATATTGTTCGAAACAGGATAATCTCTGGCATAAACTGGGTTTGCTAAAAAATCTGCACTTTTGTATTTCCAAAACTGTGTCACACCAGGGTAAGTTTTAATAATGCTATTGGTTAACTTACCATTGATACGCTCTACTTTACGAATGTAAATATCCATAATGGGGTTACCAAGTGCATCTAATGTGATTTTTCCACGTGGATCATTGGCGACCTGTACATTTCTTAAGGCACTCATAAACGATTTTTTATCTTCTATATTCGCTTTATTATCTTTAAGTGCTTGCTCTAGCATCAGCATCGCACCATAGGCTCCAACTGAATAATAACCAGGTGCTTGCTTAAACTCTGTGAGCATCCCTTGATTAAATTTAGTATTCATTGGATTATTAATGGTCTGTGCATACCAACCTGGAGAAATAACTCCAATTGCCTCTTCACCCATCGCTCCTAAAATACCTTCATCGACAGCAGTCATATTACCCAGCACAGGAATCTTACCCTGCATGCCGTACTCCTTGTATTGACGTAGAAATTTAACGCCATTACTGCCTGCATAAGCAATATAGATTGCATCAACATTGGTTTTGATTTGACTAATATAAGCACCATAGTCAGCGGTATTGAGAGGTGACCATAACTTCTGAACAATCTTGCCACCATTTTCTTCAAAGGTTCTCTGAAACCCAGAGACGTTCTCATGACCAAAGGCAAAGTCATCGGCTAATACTGCAATGCGCTTGTACTTGAGTTCTTTGGCAACATATTCACCAAAGGGGTGATTCGGTTGCGCAGAACTACCTACGGCTCTTACAAACCAAGGATTAGGTTTACGCTGTGTCAAATCTTCAGCACCTGCTGATGGGGATATAGTTGGGATTTCTGCTTTACGTATGTAGTCATCTACGGCTAAAGCTTCAAAGGCTGCTAATGGTCCTATAACGACGTTGACTTTATCTTTTTCTACAAGTTCTTGTATTTTGGTTTTGGTGATGGCTGGTTGTCCACCTGTATCAGCTGTAAACAAGAGCACTTTACGTCCTGCAATCATATTATTGTGCTCTTTTAAAAACAACTTTAAGCCATCTTCCATCTGGATTCCGCCTGCGGCTAAAGCTCCTGATTTAATGGTCAAAAATCCTACACGAATGGGCTCATTTGAACTTGCAAGTGCAATACCACTTGAAAATATGCCTAATATCAGCCAAGCAAGTCGATGCAAAATAGCGCTTTTGATAGTCATTAAAGTCTCCTGTTAATTTATTATTTAATATATTGATTATGTTATATTACAACGAGTTACTAAGGTCTGTCGGAATACACGATGTCCTTACTAAAAACCACTAACTATTTATATCTAGAGACATTAATTCATGCAAACGCATTCATTTGAAAATCATCAAATTAGTCACAATAATAAAAATTTAAACTTTAAAACTGCAGGTACTGGCCAGGCTATCGTTTTGTTCCATTCTTTACTGGCTGATCAATCCAGTTGGGATCTTATTACTCCTACTCTGTTAAAAACCCATCAAGTTATTCAATTAAGTTTGCCTGGTTTTGACTCTTCAGATTTTGTTGGTGGTTCTCTTGATGCCATTGCTGACCAAATTGCTGGTGTTATTGAATCACTTAAGCTTGCCCAAGCACCTATTTTTATGGGTAATGGATACGGTGGCTTTGTTGCTCTAAATACCGCTCTAAGACACCCTCATTTGCCTGCTAAATTAGTTCTAGCAGATTGTGGTGCGTGTTTTACTGAACAGGGTCGCGCAGCTTTTCGTGGGATGTCTGATAATGCAAAAAATAAGGGTCTTATCGCTATTGCTGATGTTGCTATGCGTCGCCTGTTTGCTCCTGCCTACCAAGAACTTCATCCGCAATTAATCGCTGATCGAAAAGAGCGTTTCTTAAATATCAACTTAGCAACTTTTCATGGCGCATGCGAAGCCTTATCCACCATGGATCTGCGCTCACAAGTTCAACAACTCCAGATTCCAGCCCTCGTGGTTGTGGGTGAATTTGATGAGGCAACACCAGTTCCAATGTCGGAAGAGCTTGCAAAGTTACTACCTCAAGCTGAATTAAAAATTCTGCCTGGTCTCGCTCATGTTCCACAACTTCAAGATCCTCAAGCATTTTTATCTGCAATTCAATCTTTTATCTAAACTTTATTTACCTTTATTAGGAAACATATGGCCACTGTCAAAAAATCAACTACGGTCAGCGCACCTGTAGCTAAAAAAAGCACTGTAAAAAAAATTAACGTCCAAGAAAAACCAGTTGTTGGCTTTATTGGTCTGGGTATTATGGGTTCGGCAATGTCCGCCAACTTACATCAAGCTGGCTTTCATGTATTTGGCTTTGATCCAAGTCCTAAGCAACAAAAGGTCATGAAAAAAGAAGGTATCGATATTCAAGCAAATGTCGCTGATGTAGCTTCTAAAGCAAATCATATTTTACTTTCCCTCCCCTCTGTTCCAGCTTTGATGCAGGTTGCAAAAGATATTGCAGCCTCTGCAAAAAAAGGGACTGTCGTTGCTGAACTGGGTACTTTACCTATCGATGCTAAAGAGGCTGCTCGCGATATTCTTGCAAAAGCTGGTGTCATTCTTTTGGATTGCCCATTATCTGGAACCGGGGCTCAAGCTAAAACGAGAGATCTCGTGGTTTATGCCAGTGGTGATAAAAAGGCCATCCAAGAGATGAGGCCTGTATTTGACGGTTTCGCTCGTGCTATGTATAACATTGGTGATTTTGGTCAAGGTATGAAGATGAAATTAGTCGCTAATCATCTTGTGGCGATTCATAATGTGGCTTCTGCTGAGGCTATTTTGCTCGGTGTTCAAATGGGCCTAGATGCTAATCAGATCGTTGAAGTTATCGGTAACAGTGCTGGTAGCTCAAGAATGTTCCAGGTCAGAGGTCCCGCAATGGCCAATCGCACTTGGAGCGAAGCAACCATGAAAATTGATGTTTGGAATAAAGATATGCATTTAATTAGTGGTGCGATCGAATCCTACGCTGTACCTGCCCCAGTTTTTGCTTCGTGTATTCCTGTCTATAACGCTGCTAATGCATTAGGTCATGCGAAAGACGATACAGCGGTTGTCTATAAAGTTCTTGAGAACTGGTCTGCTCCGCTAGCCAAAAAATCAGTAGCGAAGAAAAAGAAAAAATCAAAGAAATAATTAATTTAATCGGCGATAAAAATCTTTGACGTGCGTATCTGTACGCACGTCATTTTTTCTAATAGGTTGCTCAAGCTCAATACCTTCAAGGGTCGTACAACGACTTAAAGCGACATACACTTGCCCAGGAGCAAAACTACCGCCAGTTAAATCGACCCGGACTTTTTCTAAGGTTTTTCCTTGGCTTTTATGAATCGTTACGGCCCAAGCTAACATCAGCGGAAATTGCTCAAATTTGCCATTTACTACAGGCTTAATTTGGTTTTCTTTCTCATCATATTCATATTGATAAGATTCCCATGAAAAAATAGGTACCTCTACTAAATGCCTAAGCTTTGTTGTTTGATGATTACTAACATCTAACTCAACAGTAATAGAGTCTGTTTCAAACTGCACGACTTTACCTAAGGTTCCATTCATCCAGCGTCTTGGCATATTTCGATCATTAGCTGTAAACATGACCCTTGCCCCAAGCTTTAACGTAAGATCTAAGGGAGATGGTAAGTTCCGTTCGTCCACATTAAACTTTCCATCAATACGACCTTTGTATATTCTCGTTTCTGTATCTAACAAACGCATTTCTTTCGCATTGATACTATCTGCGCGTTGATTGGTCGTTGTGAGTGTAATAGCTTGGTAATCTCCAGCACTGTTAGGACGATAGCAGCTATCGTTAATGACCCCTATGGCTGTATCAGCGTCTTGATTCATCCGTATATGATTTAAAAGACTGGTAAAAGATTGATCTTTCTGTCGAAAGATCTTCATTAGCTCAATATAGGTTAGTTCTGATCGGTGTAATATTTGAGCATTAAAGAAGTATGCTGCGTCGTATCCTCGCTCACGCAATACTTCCATTTCCTCTTGCCGCACCACTGGTGGTAATTGAAACAAATCACCAACAAAGATAATTTGTACGCCCCCAAAAGGATGTCCCTCCCTTGGTCCATTTACTCGCAAAAACATATCAATGGCATCAATCATATCGGCTCTAACCATCGATATTTCATCAATAATCAAAATACCTAATTTGTTATAGAGTCGCCGATCTTTGAGTTTTTTAATGTCTGTTTCTGGAAAAATAAGGCGTGGTGGAAATCTAAAAAAGGAATGGATTGTCACACCCCGTACTTGCAGCGCCGCAACACCAGTTGGTGCCACAACGGCTACTTGTTCAGTTAAATTATTTCTTAAATAATTGACAAGGGTTGTCTTACCGGTCCCAGCTCGTCCACTTATAAAAATATAAGGGTCTTTTCTAGCAATCGCGGTTAATACAGCGTGATACTCCTGAGTGATTTCAATCAATGGATATTTTCACTCTTGTGAAGTTAATGATTGTTCAGCAGCAATCTGTCGTAGTGAACTCATAAATACCTCAGCTGGCTGCCCACCCTGTATAAGATATTTACCCTCCACAATCACTGAAGGTACTGCAGTGATTCCGATTGTTTTGTAGTACAACAAGGCTTCTTGTACTTCACTTGTATATTGATCTGACTCGATAATTTTCTTTGCTTCAGACGAGTTCAAACCTGCTCTTTTTACTGCATTTAAGAGTACTTCTGGATCATCTAAGTTTTCAATATTTGTAAAGTAAGCTTTTAATAACTCTCTTTTCAGTAAATATTGGGCAGCAAGACTAACGTCTGCCTGCGCCCAATGTAATAGTCGGTGACAGGTAAATGTGTTGTAGACACGCGGTCTTACTTTTTCATTAAATGGGAAACCCGCAGCTTTTGCACGCTCTTGTATTTGAGCTTGGTTAGCTGCGATTTGCTCATGGCTGGAGCCATATTTTTGCATTAAATGTTCCATCGTATCTTGCCCACCGGGTGGCATTCCAGGATTTAGTTCAAAAGGATGAAATTGAATCTCAATGTTGATTTCATCCTTAAGTTGATCAATCGCTTGCTCTAAAGAGCCCAAACCGATTGCACACCATGGGCATGCCACATCAGATACAAAGTCAATACGGATATTTTTCATGATTTATAGATAGAGAATTAAAGATATACTCGATAGAATAATCGAAATCGCACCTTTGATTGTACTTTTAGTAAAATACAATCCATGGAGAACCTTATTTATGCCTACTAACGCTTTTCCCACTTCACATCTTTGGGCAGAAAATGGTTCAAGTCGAATCCCCTTTTGGGCTTATACCGACGAAGCCATTTACCATCAAGAGCTTGATAAAATTTTTTATCAAAAACATTGGTCTTATGTAGGATTAGAAGCAGAAATACCCCTCCCTGGAGACTTTAAAAGAACTGTCATTGGTGAGCGCTCTGTGATTCTCTCTAGGGATCAAGATGGACAAATCCATGTTTTAGAAAACGTCTGTGCCCATCGGGGTTTACAGTTTTGTAGAAAACGTCATGGCAATACCACAGAATTTGTTTGTCCTTACCACCAATGGAACTACTCTCTAAAAGGTGACTTACAAGGTGTACCATTTCGGCGGGGTGTCAAAAAAGACGGTCAAGTACAAGGTGGTATGCCAAAAGATTTTAATCCTGCCGACCATAGCCTAAATCGTCTCAAGGTAGCCGCACGCGGTGGTGTTATATTTGCCTCTTTTGATCATGACGTAGAGTCCCTCGAAGACTATCTAGGCCCTGAAATCCTTCAATACTTTGACCGCTTATTTGATGGTCGAAAACTCACTATCTTAGGATATAACCGTCAACGTATTCCAGGTAATTGGAAGTTGATGCAAGAAAATATCAAAGATCCATATCATCCAGGGTTACTCCACACATGGTTTATTACTTATGGGCTATGGCGAGCTGATAATGAATCTAAACTACGGATGGATAAACACTTTCGTCACGCGGCAATGATTTCAAAGCGAGGCAATGCAGGAGTGACCTCTAAAGAAGTCACTGCAGGTATCACTAGCTTTAAAGATACGATGGAAATCAACGATAAACGTTTAATTGATATTGTCCAAGAAGACTGGTGGAAAGGCCCAAGCGCTGTTATGCTCACCATTTTTCCATCTGTTATTTTCCAACAGCAAGTCAACAGTGTCTCTACCCGACATATTCAACCGAATGGGCATGGTTCATTTGATTTTGTGTGGACCCATTTTGGGTTTGATGAAGATACCCCGGAAATGACTGAACGCAGGTTAATCCAGGCCAATCTTTTTGGACCCGCGGGCTTTGTTTCCGCAGATGATGGGGAAGTGATTGAACTCTCTCAAATGGGCTTTGAACAAAAACCAGCTCATCAAGTATTTGCTCAATTAGGTGGTACTGAGATTGAAGATACCGAACATATGGTTACGGAAACGCTAATTCGGGGAATGTATAACTATTGGCGTAAGGTAATGGATATTTAATATGACCACTTCATACGTAGATCAAATTATTCAATTAAATGCCACTTATGGTCATGTCATCGATCAACAAGAATGGGATCGCTGGATTGATTTATTTGTAGAAGATTGTGTCTATAAAATTCAACCGCGTGAAAACTATGATCGTGGGTTCCCTCTTTGCACCCTTTCTATGCTGTCCAAGGGTATGCTCAAAGATCGCGCCTACGGAATCTCAGAAACCTTATTTCATGACCCGTACTATCAACGACATGTTATTAGTCTGCCAATGATCCATGAGGTAGCTGATCAAATTATTCATTGCGAGTCAAATTATGCAGTTTTTAGAACAAAACTGAGTCAAGAAACCACTGTATTTAATGTGGGTCGTTATATCGATCAAATACTTATTACAGATGCAGGTCTTCGCTTTAAATCGCGCTTATGTGTCTATGACTCAGAAATGATACCCAACTCGATTATTTACCCAATCTAAATGCCAAGATATTTTGGTAAGTCGGGATGGTGCAAAATTTCAGAAGAAGAACCCTGCAACATTATTTTGCCCTTTTGCAACACTAAAGCTCGGTCAGTATGATGAAGTACTTTTCGCCAGTCGCGATCCACAATCAAAGTGGCAATACCACTACTACGAATATTTTGGATAACTTTCCAAATTTCAGCAACGATTAATGGCGCTAAGCCTTCAGTAGCCTCATCCAAAATTAGTAAATCAGGATGTGTCATCAGCGCACGACCAATCGATAGCATCTGCTGCTCGCCACCAGATAATTGCTCACCTAAGTTTTGGATACGCTCTGCCAGTCTTGGAAATGTTGCTAACACTCGCTCAAGAGTCCAATCCTGCTGTCCATGATTGCCAGGACGAGCTGCCATGATCAAATTTTCTTTAACAGTCAGATTTGGAAAAACACCTCTACCTTCCGGAACATAAGCAATTCCAAGCTTAGCAACTTGATAGGGAGCCATGGACATTGTATGTTTACCAGCAATAGACACGAGCCCTTCGCGCTCAGGGACATGCCCTAGCAAACTTCGAATTAAGGTACTTTTACCCATCCCATTTCGACCTAATAAGCCAATCGTTTCGTTTTGATTAATTACTAAATCAATGCCGTGTAAAACATGACTAGACCCGTACCAAGCATGTAATCCTTTTGCTTCCAAAAAGTGACTCATGATTCTGCCCCAAGATATGCAGATTGCACTTCAGGATTATTTTTAACCTCGTCCGGAGTGCCTCTAGCAATAACCGATCCATTAACCATTACCGTGATCACATCTGCTACTTTGAATACCGCATCCATATCATGTTCAACTAACATCATGGCATGTTCCTGACGTAATTCCATTAAAAAATTGAGCATGCGGTCTGTCTCATCAGCCCCCATACCTGCTAATGGCTCATCTAGTAAAAGAACTTTGGGATTCGTTGCCAAACACATAGCAACTTCTAATTGTCTTTTTTGACCATGAGATAAAAAGCCTGCCTGTGTTGCTAAGACTTTTATTAAGCCAGTTTTTTCCGCAATATGTAAAGCATAGTCATTGCTGTACTTGCATTGATAAGCATTTTGCCAAAAGTGCCAAGGTTTTTGCAATTTAGTTTGAGCTGCTAATCGGACATTTTCCAAAACTGTTATTTCTGGAAAAATCGTATTTTTTTGGTAGCTCTTACCAAGTCCCATGTGAGCCCTTGTGGGTTGAGACATCTCAGTAACATCAAGGCCTAAGAGTTCAACTTTTCCAGAACTCAGTGGGATTTCTCCTGAAAGCAAATTGATTAATGTTGATTTACCAGCACCATTGGTACCAATCACCGCGTGAATTTCACCAAGAAATAAATCAAGATTGACCTCATTAACAGCAACCAAGCCACCCCATCGACGTGTGACTTTCTCAGCTTTTAAACACAGCATTGATGAGGACGTATTCATCACTTAATATCCTCATGTGAATGTCTGGATTTTTGCCACAAGCTAGGTAGACCAAATAATCCTTTAGGAAGTAATGCTACCGTTAAGATAATTGCAAGGCCCAATCCTAAGTGCCAATGCTTTGCAAAGGCACCAAAAATAGCTTCTGAGCGAAAAAATTCTTCTAATAGTTGGTACGCAAGCGCACCTATAAATGCACCACGTAAATGTCCTAAACCACCTAAAATAATCATGATTAAAACTGCGCCAGACAAGTGCCAACTTAATAGTTCCGGATTAACAAAACCGTCCTTCACAGCAAATAAATAACCAGATAATCCAGCAATCATTCCAGAAATAACAAAAGCTGCAAGTTTGTAATAAAAGGTATCGTACCCAATAGCGCGCATTCGCGTTTCATTAATCCGAATCCCAGCAAGTGCTCGTCCAAATCTAGAATGGGTAATTAATCCCAAAAACCCAAATACCGCAATTAGGCAACAAAATGTAAATAGATAAAAACTTTGCGAACTCTCAACTTTGATCCCAAATAAGTTGGGCTTAATATAAAGATAAATACCATCTGTACCACCACCTACAGGTGTGTCATGAATGACGTAATAAGCCATTTGAGCAAATGCTAATGTAACCATAATAAAATACACGCCCTTGGTTCTCAGGGATAAAGCCCCTACAAAAAGTGCATAGACTCCTGCAAGAATAATTGAGATAGGGAGTAAATAGGCGATTTGAGGTGAGTCTAAATTGGCTGATAATTTCACAACAGCATATGCTCCAATACCAAAGAATGCTGCTTGACCAAAACATATAAGCCCAGTAGTGCCTACAAGCAACTCAAGACTTAGGGCAAAAATTGCATAGATCATAGTTTTAGTCATCCAATCAATACTATATTCGGAGCCCAAAAATCCAATAGCTCCCAATAATATAATCAGAATTACTAAAAATATAATTTGTGATTTTTTCATGTGCCCGCCTTAAAAAGTCCGCTGGGTTTGAATAATAGAATCACCGCCATTAAAACGTATACAAGTACACCCGCTACCTCAGGCAATAAAACCTTCCCAAAGGTATCTACGAAACCAATCAGTAACGAGGCAACAAATGCCCCTCGAATAGAACCAATCCCTCCAATAACAACAATTACAAAACAGATGATGAGAACGCTTTGCCCCATCCCTGGATAAACAGAAGAAACAGGAGCCGCAACCATACCAGCAAAAGCAGCAATTGCAACACCAGCTGCAAACACGGTGCGATAAAGAAACTGAATATTAATTCCCAAAGACTGAACCATTTCGCGATTGACGCTCCCAGCTCGAATCATCATGCCTAATTTTGTTTTCGTTAAAACAAAGTACATCGCAATAGCAAGCACAATACAGATTCCAGAAATAAACAAGCGATAGACCGGATATGTCATTACTTCACTGAGTTGAATACTTGAATTTAACCAATTTGGAATCGCCACACCATGAACATCATCACCAACAAGAAGACTCCTTACTTCCTCTATCACAAGAATCAAGCCGTAAGTCATTAATACTTGCTGAAGATGATCTCTCTGATACAAATAACTATAAAATAGCCACTCCAAAAGATAGCCAATCAGTATGGATACTAAAAGGCCTACAAATAGAGTCAGTATCAAGCCACCACCAAAGGTATTGGCAAATAAAGGTGACAAACCAAATGCTAGATATGAGCCCATCATATAAAAACTACCATGGGCTAAATTAATGACCCCCATAATGCCAAAAATGAGGGTTAGACCTGCCGCAACCAAAAACAACAAAAGCCCATATTGAATAGAATTAAGTGTTTGTATTAAAAATGTCGATAACTCCATAAATTCAAATGGGCTTCTTCTACTTATTGCATATTGCAGCCACGTGCTGAATCAGCTAGTGATTTACTAGCAATACCAATCACTTTATTTTCTTTTCCAACTACTTGACGTAAATAAAAGTCCTGCACAGGATTGTGTGCTTTAGAAATCGTAAATGTTCCTCGTGGACTGTCAATTTTTGCAGCAGTAACTGCTTTAGCAAAGTCATCTTTCTTAGTAATATCACCTTTTGTAGCTTTAAGACCAACGGCTAACATTTGAGCTGCATCATAACCTTGAACTGCGTATACGTCAGGCTGTAATTTAAATTGCTTAGCATAGGCAAGTCTAAATTCGTTATCACGTTTTGTATTCAAATTATCACCATAATGCAAGGAAGTAAGCATACCTTGTGCTGATTCACCTTGAGCTTCTAGGGTACCATCGGTTAAAAAACCAGGGCCTACTAATGGAATCGTTTTGTTTAAACCAGCAGCCGCATAGTCTTTTACAAACTTCACTGCACCGCCACCTGCAAAAAATGAATAAATAACATCAGGTTTAGCTGCAGCTACTTCTGTTAACAAAGCTTGAAACTCGACACCAGGAAACGGTAGGGTTAATTCCTTTGTAACCTTTCCACCATCTTTTTCAAATCCTTCTTTAAAGCCTTTAACAGACTCTTCGCCAGCAGCGTACTTCCAAGTAATAGTCATTGCAGTTTTATAACCCTTTTTTGCAGCAACCTCACCCATCGCAAAACCTGGCTGTCCATTCGTAAATGAACTTCTAAAAATATTTTTAGCGCACATTGGTCCAGTAATCGCTTCTGCTCCAGCATTTGGAATAATTAACATCGTTCCAGTATCTTTTGCGACCTTTGCCATCGCCATCGCAACTCCTGAATGCACAGTTCCAATCACTATATCAACGTTATCACGTTTAATAAGCTTATTAATATTATCAGTTGCTTTAGATGGCTCTGATTCATCATCCACTTTGACGTAGGTAATTTCACGTCCAGCTATTTTTCCACCTTGCTCTTTTACATAAAGTTGAAATCCATTGTCAATCGCATTTCCTAAAGCAGCAAAAGTTCCACTATAGGGCAACATCATGCCCACTTTCAGCGGAGGCTGACTTTGAGCATAAAGATTGGGGGAAAGTGTAGATATTGCAAGGGCTACAACTCCTATATTGATCACTTTCATATGAAATCTCCTTTATTTAAAATACAGTTTTGATAGATATAATTAAATGTAACTTGTCAAAAAAAGTTTAATGGTTTTCGTAAGCATGATATTGCTGTCACGGTGCAGGGAATGGCCACCATTAGGTATTTTAACAACCTTTACTTGCTTGACATATTTAGCAATATCTTCTACTTGAGCCATCGTACCATAGGGGTCATCTGTGCCCTGAATTGCAAGGAGGGGACACGCAATCTGATGTAGTTCATGAGTGATATTCCATTCCTTAAATTCAGGCTTTAACCAAACATCATTCCACCCATAAAATACAGAATCCACATCATCATGGTACCTTGCCAATACTTGTCTTAAAGATCCAGTTTGATAAGCCACAAGTGCTTGCTCAATACCTTGAATAGTTTTTCTTTCAACAAAGATATGAGGTGCTATAACAATAGTGCTTCGTACCTTCTCAGGAAATGCATTAGCAATTAATAAAGCAATTGAACCACCATCGCTATGACCTAAAAGATGAACAGGCTCTTTAATTTTTAATGCCTCAAGAAAAGCTGGAAAAACCTCTAATGCTTGACGATGCAAAAAATCCACATCCCAAAATTCATCTTTGGCACGCGCCGTTGATTTTCCATATGCAGGTCTTGAGTAAACTAGGCCACGAATACCTAATGATTCAGAAAGTTGCTGCGAAAAATCTTTCCACATACTCACAGATCCCAATCCCTCATGCAAAAATACAAGGATAGGCGCTTGATTAGAAATGGAACCAACCCATTCATATTCAACTCGAATCGGGCGTTTACGCCACTGAATATCTATAAATGACATAAATGCAATTATTTCCCTTGTTCTTTTTCACGTAATCTAAATCGCTGAATTTTTCCTGTAGCCGTCTTCGGTAATTCATCGACAAACTCAATCTGACGGGGATATTTATAAGGGGCTAATTTATCTTTAACAAAGTCCTTCAATTCTTGCTCGGTAACTAGATGTCCTGACTTTAAGACCACAAAAGCCTTCGTTTTAACTAAGCCTTGTGCATCATGAACTCCAATCACAGCGGTTTCTAATACTGCAGGATGTAGCATTAATGTACCCTCTACTTCAAATGGAGATACATAGATACCACTCACTTTAATCATGTCGTCGTTCCGTCCTGAATAGGTGTAATAACCATCTACATCACAGACATACTTATCACCAGATTTTGTCCAAGCACCTAAAAATGTCTCACGAGATTTAACGCGATTATTCCAATACATGAGCGCGGAACTAGGGCCCTTGACATATAGATCACCAATTTCACCAACGGGTACTGGAATACCATCTTCATCACGTAACTCAACTTCATAGCCTGCTACTGGCTTACCAGAGCTGCCATAACGAACATCGTTAGGATGATTAGAAATAAAAATATGTAACATCTCTGTAGAACCCAAACCATCAATAATGTGACATCCAAATTGATTAGTCCATCGATCTCCTAAATCTTGAGGAAGTGCCTCTCCTGCAGAAGAGCACATCCTTAAAGCTACTTGATTTTTATTTGGTAAATCTGGACTTGCTAACATGCCACCATAGCCTGTCGGAGCCCCAAAAAATACTGTTGGTTTTAATTCAATAAAACGTTTAAAACAAGCAGCTGGAGTTGCGCGCTCAGCCATTAATACGGTAGTTGCACCGACACTTAATGGAAAACTTAAGGCATTTCCAAGACCATAAGCAAAAAACATCTTTGCCGCAGAAAAACAGATATCGTCTTCTTTCAAATCGAGGACGGATTTACCATAAAGTTCAGCAGTCCAATAAGGATTTGCATGCGTATGCAGAGCACCCTTTGGCTTTCCAGTGGAGCCTGAGGAATAAAGCCAAAATCCTGGGTCATCAGGATGCGTTCTAGCCGGGGATACTAATGTGCCCGCTTCATTTAAAAAAGTGTCAAAGTCAATCCACTCTAGTTCGGGCTCGGTTTCAATAAAGAGTTTACGATCCTCCATCGTTGCATGAGAAACAATCACCTCTAATACCTCATGACCATCGCCTTGATTAGCAATCGAAAAGGCTTTGAGGAGGGTTGGGATGATTGCTGAAGAAACAACAACAACCTGTGCTCTGCTATGTTGCAATATATACGCGTAGTCTTCTGAAGTCGCCAATGTATTCACAGCGACAGGGACAACACCAACAAACATGCTACCTAAAAAGGTAACTGGCCAATCATTACAATCGTGCATCAAAAGCAAAACTCGCTCTTCTCGCTTGACGCCCCCCTTTAATAATGAAGTTCCAAATTGAGCAATTTTTTCTACAAACGTACTATAAGACATTGAACCATAATCATCAATGTAGGCGATCTTTTTTGAGCGATGTACGTTCTTATCAATGAGGTATTGTGCAAAATTAAACTGCGTTCCTAAATCGTAATTTTCTTGCATTATTGTGGGCTCCTACCTGATAATTTCTCTAATACTTTTGTGCTAGCTTGTATTGCCGTTCGACGATGATAAAAATATAGTCCACGTAACCCGCCTAGCTCTTCCCCACCACCGGCTCTTCCAGGGCCACCATGAATCGATTGAGGCATAACATTTCCATGGCCTGTTTGGATTGATGCAACATCAGAAGAAATGATATGAACTCGGCCATGAACAGCACTAATCGCAAGTGACACTTGGACTAGATCATCCGGATCTTCACCATAAATAGACGCAACCAAAGAGCCCTCACCCATCGCAATCATTTGTACAGCTTGATCCAATGTTTCATAAGGCATTAACGTTGCAACAGGCCCGAACACTTCAGTAGTATGAATATAAGAAGCATTTAAAGAATCCGCTACATTTGCTAGACCAAATAGAACAGGAGCAACACAACATGAATTATGATCTGCGTCTAATAACTGTTGTGTTGAGCCATCATAAATAACTTGAGCATGCTTTTTGAAATCAGCGATACCTTCTAAGACAGTCTTTTTTTGATCAAGACTAACTAATGCACCCATACGGACTTGATCATTGCGAGGATTGCCTACCGTTATTTTGGATAAGCGTGATGCCAAAGCATTTTGAACTGCTGCTAGATCAGACTGCGGGACAAATATACGACGAATCGCTGTACATTTTTGTCCTGATTTAACAGTCATCTCACGGACAACTTCTTTAATGAATAAATCAAATGCAGGACCATCTGATTGGTTGGGCATCAATATGGCAGAATTGACACTATCTGCTTCAATATTGACACGCACGGAAAGCTCTGTGACAGATTTATGTGTACGAATTGCCTTAGCAGTCTGTGCAGAACCTGTAAATGAAAGCACATCAGACACTTGCAATTGATCGAGCAAGCCTGTCGAGCTTCCACAAATCAGAGACATAGCGCCCGGTGGCAGGATATTGGCATCAATGACATCTTTGACCATTTGATGGGTTAACCATGCTGTAGAGGTTCCCGGTTTAATGATCACAGGAACTCCACTGAGAAGTGCTGGAGCAGCTTTTTCCCATAATCCCCATGCTGGAAAATTAAAGGCATTAATCAATAATGCAACTCCGGGCGTAGGAGTCAAAATATGTTGGGATGCAAATAAGGGATCTTTTGCTAGGCGGGTACTTTCACCATCGACTAGGTAATGGTTCTCCCCTAAAGTTTTTCCTAATTTAGCAAAATAACCTAAAGTAAATAATGCGCCTTCAATATCAACTGCAGAATCATTTTTGACTGTTCCACTATTAGCTTCAGAAATTTGATAGTAGGTATCTTTTTTACCTTGAAGGACTTCACCAATCTGGGCAAGTAGATTGCTTCTGTCTTGATATGTTAGTTTTCTTAAGGCCTGTCCACCTTGCTTGCGAGAAAATGCAAAAGCGCCGTACAAATCTAGCCCAGTAGCATCTACTCGCACCAACTCATTTCCAATAACGGGGTCAAATAAAGCACTCCCGGTGCCTGTACCAAATGTCCACTGACCACTTACGTAATTGGCTAATAGTTCTGACATATATACCTATGGTTGTGTAAACTGAATTTGCCCTTGAGGCAATAGATATAAAACAAATGCACGGCCATTAGAAACCGTAGGAGCATGTTCGCTACCTGGAGGATTAACCATCCACCCCGCTTTACGGTCATCAAATAATGCCTCACTCTCAATAGGCATAATTAAATCAATCTCACCTAAAGGGTGAAGGTGATGAGGGCCAGCAATATTTTCCATATCTACTACATCTACTGAAAATCCATTTAAATCATCTGCCGGCTTAAAAATACGTCCATATTTAAGACCACCAGCTTCACGATTGCAAAGCCAACCTTCCTTAACACCTGTAAATGTTAAGCGTTTAATTTCTTGATAAGTATCACTTTGAACACCATGGCACTCATTTAACCATTCATCCAATTGAGTATCTAGGGCTCTGCCCTGGATTTGATTTGTTATACCGACCAATAACTGCCGATATGCCAATTGATGTGGTGAAACTTCACGTGTATTAGGTGTTTGTGACATCTTGCAAAACTCCAAAATATGAATTATTGTGCATATTAAACTTTAATTCGTATTAAATGACATGTCAAGCATTATAATTCATACTCAAGGGTATTTACCAATATAATAGAAACTACGAATCTTGCTAAAGGTAAAAAAATAATTCTATGATGGATGAAGAAAACCAAGATTTAAAAAAACTCGGTGAACGGGTTAGCAACTTACGTGCACGTCGCGGCATGACACGTAAGGCAGTAGCTTTATCGGCACAAGTATCGGAAAGACATTTAGCCAACCTCGAGTATGGCAAAGGTAATGCCTCATTCTTAGTACTTCTACAAATTGCCGAAGCATTGCAATGTAGCATGGCAGAATTAATTGGAGATCTAACGACAAGATCACCGGAGTGGTTAATGATTCGCGAGTTACTCAACAATAAGGATGAGGCGACATTAAGGCAACTTCGTGTATTAATTACTGAAGCACTCATGTCATCAAAACCAACTCACTCTTCCAATCATTCTCGCATCGCCCTCATAGGGCTTCGAGGGGCAGGAAAATCAACGCTAGGCTATATGTTAGCTGAAGATTTAGGCTATCAATTTGTTGAACTTAGTCGTGAAATTGAGAAGTTTGCAGGTTGCTCTATATCAGAAATTCAAGGCCTTTATGGCATGAACGCCTATCGGCGATACGAGCGTCGCGCCATCGAAGAAACTATTCAAATTTATCCTGAAGTTGTCATAGCTACGCCTGGCGGCATCGTTTCTGATACAACCAGTTTTAATTTAGTTCTTGCCCATTGCACAACTGTTTGGTTACAAGCCAATCCGGAAGACCACATGCAACGGGTAGTTGCACAAGGTGATATGCGCCCAATGGCTGATAGTAAAGAAGCTATGGATGATTTGAAAAAAATCTTAATTGGTCGGGCTGCTTTTTACTCTCAAGCGCCTCTAACTATCAATACCAGCTCCGCAGATCTTGAAAAAACCTTTATAGATCTTCGCAATTTAGTCCGGAAGACGATCAACAAATACTAAGAATATAAAAACCCTAAAAAGATGAACCAAAGTGCTTGACATTCTTTAAACATGCATTATTATGCTTAAATGATTAACTACTCGTTATTAAAGGTTTATTACTGTGGATATTTCTAATCAAGTAGAGTATCAAACTAACCCCTCCCTATACAAACATTGGAAATTAGAGTTTTCTGGTGCAATCGCCCAACTAATAGCGGACTTTAATGAAGATGCTGGATTGCGTCCTGGATACAAACTCAAATTAAATAGCTACGACCTTGGTGTTGATATCGAATTAAATGATGCAATCAATCGTATTCGGTTTGAACATCCAGAAGTAAAAACTGTTGTAATCACAAGCGCTAAAGAAAAAGTATTTTGCTCCGGCGCTAATATCTTCATGCTGGGGGTTTCTAGCCACTCTTGGAAAGTTAATTTTTGTAAGTTTACGAATGAGACACGTAACGGCTTAGAAGACTCTTCAACACACAGTGGTTTGAAGTTTTTAGCGGCTGTGAATGGTGCTTGTGCAGGTGGAGGCTATGAATTAGCCCTAGCTTGTGATGAAATCATATTGATTGATGACCGATCAAGCGCTGTCAGCTTACCTGAAGTACCTCTATTAGGTGTTCTACCTGGCACAGGTGGTTTGACTCGTGTAACCGATAAACGCCATGTTCGTCATGACCTTGCTGATATTTTTTGCACAACCAATGAGGGTGTTCGAGGACAAAAAGCAAAAGATTGGCGCCTAGTGGATGCTATTGCCAAACCAGCTGTATTTAAACAAGCAGTCTTAGATAGAGCTCTTGCTCTTGCCGCTCAAAGTGATCGGCCAAGTGATGCAAAAGGCGTCAGTATCACACCTCTCCAAAAAACTATGAGTGACGATGCAATTACTTACAAATATGTAGATATTCAAATAGATCGTTCTAAAAGATCTGCAACATTCACAGTTCATGCTCCAAAGAGTAGTGATGTACAAACCATCGACTCAATAGAATCCCAAGCCAGTGATTGGTACCCTTTTGCCATGGCTCGCGAACTTGAAGATGCAATTTTGCATATGCGTACTAATGAATTAGATATTGGTATTTGGCTCATCAAAACACAAGGCGATCACGCCGCAGTATCAGCAATGGATCAAACCTTACTTCAGCATCAGAAGCACTGGTTTGTACGTGAGACCATCGGCCTCTTGCGCCGCACCTTTAGTCGCTTTGATGTATCTTCTAGAAGCTTATTTGCCCTCATTGATGAAGGATCTTGCTTTAACGGAACTTTCCTTGAATTAGCCCTCACCTGTGATCGTATCTATCACCTAGCTCTTCCAGATGACGAGGCTAAAACACCAAAAATCATGATTGCCGAACTCAACTTTGGCACCTATCCAATGGTTACTGGTCAAAGTAGACTTGGGCGTCGTTTTTATGATGAAGAAGACGCAATCAACACGGTTCGTGCCCAATCTGGAAAATTACTTGATGCTGACGCTGCATTTTCGATTGGGATGAATACTTCAAATCCAGATGATATCGACTGGAGTGATGAAGTCCGAATTGCAATCGAAGAACGAGTTGCTATGTCCCCAGATGCTTTAACTGGAATGGAAGCAAATCTTCGTTTCAACGGTCCAGAAAATATGTTTACAAGAATTTTTGGTCGATTAACCGCATGGCAAAACTGGATCTTTCAAAGACCTAATGCTGTAGGCGAAAAAGGTGCTTTAAAAGTCTACGGAAAAGGTGATAAAGCACAGTTTGATTGGCACAGAGTTTAAATATTAACCCTTGACTTGGAGAGACATATGTCAACAATGAATTACAGCGATAAGATACCTAATAACGTCAATTTAAGTGAAGATCGTACGCTTCAACGTGCCCTTGAGCAATGGCAACCAAACTACATCAATTGGTGGAATGATATGGGTCCTGATCATTCACACAATTTTGATGTTTATTTGCGCACAGCTATTAGTGTTGACCCGTCCGGGTGGGCCCAATTTGACCATATCAAAATGCCTGACTATCGCTGGGGCATTTTTTTAAATCAAGCAGAGCAAGATCGTAAGATTGGCTTTGGAGACCATAAAGGTGAGGATGTTTGGCAAGAAGTTCCGGGAGAATATCGTGCTAATTTACGTCGTATCATTGTTACTCAAGGTGATACAGAACCAGCATCTGTTGAGCAACAACGCCATTTAGGTCTTACTGCACCGAGTCAATATGACCTCCGCAATTTATTTCAGATCAATGTAGAAGAAGGACGTCATCTTTGGGCCATGGTGTATTTATTGCATAAATACTTTGGTCGCGATGGCCGCGAAGAAGGTGAAGCACTTCTTGATCGCCGGAGTGGGCAAGAAGATAACCCTCGTATTTTGCAAGCCTTTAATGAAGAAACTCCTGATTGGTTAAGTTTCTTTATGTTTACTTACTTTACCGATCGTGATGGCAAATTCCAGTTATGTGCCTTAGCAGAGTCAAGTTTTGATCCATTAGCGCGTACAACTAAGTTTATGTTGACTGAAGAAGCTCACCATATGTTTGTTGGTGAAAGTGGCATTTCACGCATCATTCAACGCACATGCCAAGTCATGAACGAACTGAAAACAGATGATCCTGTCAAGTTACGTGCAGCTGGTGTAATCGATTTACCAACTCTGCAGCGTTACCTGAATTTCCATTTTTCAGTCACGATTGATTTATTTGGTGCAGATGAGTCATCCAACGCGGCAACATTTTATTCGACTGGACTAAAAGGTCGGTATGAAGAAGGCAAGCGTCAAGATGATCATTCGTTAAAGAGCGAAACTTATAAGGTATTAAATGCTGTAGGTGGAAATTTAATCGAAAAAGAAGTACCAATGCTAAACGCACTCAACGAGGTACTTCGTGATGACTATATTAAGGATAGCGTTGGCGGTATTGAACGTTGGAATAAGGTTATTGCAAAAGCAGGTCATGACTTCCGCTTAAAAGTACCTCATAAAGCATTTAACAGAAATATTGGTGCGCTTTCTGGAGTAAAAGTTTCTCCTCAAGGCCAAATCTTAAGTGATAACGAATGGTTAGCGAAAAAAAATGAATGGCTACCAACCATTGAAGACCGCCTTTACGTTGCAAGTCTGATGGGGCGCGTTGTTGAACCGGGCAAATTTGCAAACTATATTGCTCCTCCAATGATTGGCATTAATCGCCAAGCAGTAGATTTCGAATACATCAGATTTAATTAATCCTATGAATAAAGAGAGCGGTCCCCCGCTCTCTTTTGTAAAATAGGGATTCTTATAAGCAATTTCCCAAAACGGGAGTACCTATGAATGCACCTACTGAAATAATCCAGCAACATCTTATCGATCCTGAAATTTGTATAAGGTGTAATACCTGCGAAGCGACTTGCCCAATTGGTGCCATTTCACACGATGATCGTAATTATGTCGTAGATGCATCTATTTGTAACTCATGTATGGCGTGCATCTCACCCTGCCCAACGGGCTCAATCGACAATTGGCGCAAGGTGCCTAAAGCAAAGGCATACTCCACATCAGAGCAATTATTGTGGGATGAACTACCCGGCGAACATGATGAAGAACAAATCATCGTCTTAGAAAAAGAAAAAGTTTTATCACCGATTCTTGCTTCTGAAGTCCCGCAAAAAGAGATTGTTCATCAAAAATCTCCGATTCAGTATGGTTCAACCATCCCGCCATGGTCCGCCGCTCACCCCTACATCAATTTATACGGTCCTAAATCGCTCAAAAAAACAATTACCGCAACGGTATCGGGAAATGTTAGGGTCACGCAAGCAGGTAAAACAAACGATACTCATCACATTGTGTTGGATTTTGGTAAGGTGCCATTTCCAGTTTTAGAAGGTCAATCTATAGGCATTATTTCACCAGGTATAGATACTAACGGGAAACCTCATCATGCCAGAATGTACTCGATTGCAAGCCCAAGGGATGGAGAACGTCCGGGATATAACAATCTTTCTTTAACGATTAAGCGCGTTCTTGAAGACCACCAAGGCAATCCTGTGAGGGGAATTGCCTCAAACTTTATGTGTGATCTTCAAGTTGGTCAAGAAGTTCAAGTTATAGGTCCTTTTGGTACAAGTTTTCTCATGCCAAATCATCCTAATAGCAATATTTTAATGATTTGTACTGGGACTGGTAGCGCACCTATGCGGGCTATGACTGAGTGGCGTCGACGTCTTTTAAAGCTAGGTAAGCTAGAAGGTGGCAAATTAATGCTTTTTTTTGGCGCAAGAACCCAAGAAGAGCTTCCCTACTTTGGCCCCCTTCAAAACCTTCCAAAAGAATTCATTGACATTAACTTTGCATTTTCAAGAATACCCAACCAACCTAAAAAGTATGTCCAAGATGTTATGCGAGAACGCTCCACTGAAATCGCACAGCTAATTCAATTACAAGACACCTATATTTATGTATGTGGGCTCAAAGATATGGAACATGGTGTTATTGAATCTTTAAAAGATATCTGCACTAAAGCTGGTTTATCATGGGATTCAATTTCTCAATCTCTTAAAACCGACGGCCGCTTGCATTTGGAAACCTATTAATGTCCTTTAAAACACTTCAAATAAAGACTAGGTCAATAGGTGTTACTGAAATCATGATGTACCGCCCAGAGGTATTTAATGCCTTTGATGAGATGATGATTGAGGAATTACAAGAAGCTTTTTTACAAGCCAATCAAGATACCTCTCTTCGCGTCATCATCTTATCCGGCTCCGGAAAACATTTTAGTGCTGGCGCTGATCTTCAGTGGATGCAACGTGCTAGCAATGCTTCTGAAGAATGGAATCTCCAAGATGCTAGAAAATTCGCAACGATGTTACAAACAATCGAACAATCTCATCTTCCAACTATCGCAAAAATCCAAGGCGCGGCATTAGGTGGTGGCGTTGGCCTTACTTTAGCTTGTGATATTGCAATTGCTAGTGATGATGCCAACTTTTCGATTAGTGAAGCCAGATTCGGGATTCTGCCTTCCGTCATAGGCCCCTATTTAATTAACGGCGTCGGCAAAAGACAGGCTAAACGCTTGGCTTTAACGACGGCTAAGATTTCCGCAATTGATGCCCTTGCAATCAATTTAGTTCATCAAGTCTGCGCCAAAGATGATTTAGATGCCGCAATTGATCATGCCGTCAGGGACTTATTACGAAGTGGTCCACAGGCTATCATTGAAATTAAAGCCTTATTTTCTCAATTAAGTATTGGCCCTATAACTCCAGATGTGATAGACCTCACGGCTAAAACCATTAGCCGAGTTAGAAGTACTGCAGAGGCTAAAGAAGGTTTTGATGCCTTTATAAATAAACGTCATGCTAAATGGATACCTGAATGAAACAATTGATAAATGAATCTGTTCTAGTCATCGGAGCCGGTATTATGGGCGTAGGAATTACTCAGGTTGCTGCTCAATCGGGTCATCTAGTCTATTTATTTGATCAAAAAGAAGGTGCTGCCGAAAAGGCTCTTGAATCAATTAAAAAAACCTTTACGACATTAGTTTCAAAAGCAAAAGTTACTGAGCAACAAGCCCAAGATACTTTGTCCAGGATTCATATCGTCACTTCTTTAGATCAAGCAAGTCATGTCAGTTTAGTAATAGAGGCCATTCTTGAAAAGTTAGACATCAAGCGTCAATTATTTTCTTCTTTAGAAAAAATTGTTAGTCCAAGCTGCGTACTAGCTACCAACACTTCCTCCATATCAGTAACAGCTATCGCAAATGGACTTACTAACCCAGAAAGATTAGTGGGAATGCACTTCTTCAATCCAGTACCTTTAATGAAGTTGGTTGAAGTTGTTTCGGGATTACAAACTTCATCAGATGTGGCTCAGGCTATCTTTGACTTATCTCTTCACTGGGGAAAAACCCCCGTTCACGCTAAATCGACACCTGGATTTATTGTTAACAGAATTGCTAGACCTTTTTATGCTGAAGCACTAGCGATGTCTCAAGAACAAATGGCTGATATCGTTGTGATTGATGCTTGTATCAAATCAGTAGGATTTAAGATGGGACCATTTGAACTCATGGACCTTATCGGTAACGATACTAATTTTGCTGTTACTTCTTCTGTATATGAAGCCTTCTTTTTTGATAGTCGCTTTAGGCCTTCTATCTTCCAAAAAGAACGCGTTGATGGTGGATTTTTTGGACGTAAATCTGGCAGAGGTTTTTATGATTACTCTGCTGGAGCTATAAATCCTACGTTACCTGCATTCGATAGATCCCAGTTAGATACTAAAGAGCCTATTATTTTGCATGGTCAAGGTGCTATCGTCACCCAGTGGTCTGAAAAATTAGTGCAGCTCAATATCCCGTTTACGCAAAATACTCAGAGTGATTGGATTGGTCTTGAAGTCGGAAAAAATCAACTTCGACAAACACAAGGCAATACTGCTTCTTCTTATGGTTCTCACGTGGCTTTATTTGATCAAATTCTAAGTACCCCGAGTGAACATTGTTTAGCCTGGTCAATTTCTCAGCATGCTTCTACTATATGGCAAACACAAGCCCCATCATGGTTAGCTCATCTCGGTTATCACCCTCTTCGGGTGAAAGATATGCCAGGTCTGATTGTTGCAAGAACCATTGCAATGCTCATTAACGAGGCAGCTGACACGGTCAATCAAGGGGTTTGCAGTAGGGATGCAAGTAACCAAGCAATGCGCCTTGGCGTTAATTATCCAGCCGGCCCCTTTGAATGGCTTGATGCATGGTCAAGCACAGGTGTCTTAAAAATTTTAGATGGCCTTGATGATCACTATAGGGGGGAGAGATACCGCGCTAGCCCCCTACTGCGTCAACTAATACATAGCCATTGATAAGCTATTAACTACTGTAAATCCATTTCCTTAAGGAATTAACTTTAATGTTTGCAAGATTTTTTGGGGAGTTACTGGTTGATCAAAATTGTAAACACCAAAAGGTACCAAAGCGTCGTTGATTGCATTAACGACGGCACCAGGAGCGCCTGCAGTACCAGCCTCTCCTGCTCCTTTGGCACCAAGTAACGAAGTCTTTGTTGGTGTTTGCACATGCGCTACTTCTATATCTGGCATTTCAGTTGCCATTGGAACAAGATAGTCAGCCATATTGCCATTCATCATTTGCCCTTGAGAATCATATAAACATTCTTCAAATAGTGCGCCGCCAATGCCTTGAACAATCGCACCTCGCATTTGCTCATCAACCAACATCGGATTAATTACCCGTCCACAGTCTTCAACCGCCCAGTGTTTGAGAAGTTTTACAAATCCTGTTTGGGTATCAACTTCGACATAGGATGCCTGCACACCGTTGGTAAATATAAAGGGAAAATCCTTTTGTGAATAATGCCTAGTTACTGTTAATTCCGGATGGAAATTAGGTGGCAATGTATCTGTTCGGTAATATCCAACGCGTCCTACTTCACTGAGTGGAATTTTTTCTTGATTATTCAAACGATCAAATATTTTGCCATTTTTAACAGTAAGTTGACTGGCATCCATTTGCAAAATGCAGGCTGCAATTTTTAGGATATTTTCGCGTAAAGCCATACCAGCTAGCAATACCGCTTCACCACCAATGCCGGCACCACGGGATGCCCAAGTACCACCGCCATAAGGAATAGTCTCCGTATCGCCTGTTTTTAAACGGACGTAATCAATCGGCACACCAACTGCATCAGCAGCGATCTGTGCAAAAATTCCCTCTGCACCCTGGCCTTGCTCACCAACACTCACTGATACAGTGATCACGCCGGTTGGATCCATTCGCATCGTTGCACCATCTTGTGATGCGATCCGCGCCCCACCTACTCCATAAAATGCAGGACTTGGATTGGTGAGTTCGATTAATGTAGCAAAACCAATACCACGGTAGATTCCCTTCTCACGTAAGCTTTTTTGTTCAGCAAGGAGGCTTTTATAATCCATCAGGTCCTCAATTTTTGCTAAACACTGCTCATGTGATAAGACCTCTAATTTAATCCCTGACACGCCGGTATATGGGTACGCATTATCTGGGATGACGTTACGTTTACGAAACTCCAATGGATCCATACCAAGTTTTCTGGCCGCTAGATCGACTAAACCTTCAGTAACCGCACATGCAATGGGGTGACCCACGCCGCGATACTGACATGTCGGCGTTTTATTTTGGAATACAACGTTTAATTGAGCACGATAGTGCTTATGCTTATAAGGTCCACCAACAAGATTGACAACTTGATTACCTTCAATAGCACTGGTTCTTGGGAACATGGAATAAGGCCCAATTCCGGTTAAATCATCGATTTCAAAAGCTAAGATTTCACCCTCAGCAGAAGCGGCAATGCGCCCTTTAATGATATGTTCTCTGGCGTGGATATCACTTAAGTAAGATTCCAAACGATCGGCCACATATTTAACTGGACGTTTGAGTAATATAGAAACACCTACTGTTGCAAAGTCATCTGGATAGCCATGAACCTTAATACCAAATGAGCCACCAACATCAAAACACACTACGCGTACATCAGATTCAGACAAGTCAAATTGTCGGCAATATAAATCTTGCATCATGTGTGGCGCTTGTTGGCAGTGATATACCGTCAGTCGTCCATCAGCAGAGTAATGAGCAATTTGTGAGCGTGGCTCCAAAGTAACTCCAGTATGTCTGCCAAATTTAAAAGTGGCCTCTTCTACAACGGCCGCTTTTGCAAACTGAGCATCTACTTCGCCAACATCAAGTGATCTTTTAAAACAGATGTTGTCACCTAAGTCCGGATGTAAAACCATACCACCTTCATCTAAAGCTGCGTGCATATTAAGTAGTGCTGGTAGCTCTTCCCACTCAACGTCCAAAAAAGGGAGTGCATCTTCAGCTTGAGCACGGGTCTTTGCTACGACTGCAACGACCGGCTCACCTTGCCAGCACGCTCGATCAATTGCTAAAGCATGTTGAGGTGCTGATTTTATGCCCGCTAAGTGACTGAGTGTTGCTACCCATGGTTTACAGACTGTTGCTAAATCCTTACCATCAATCACAGCGACAACGCCTGGCATCTCCATCACCGCAGTTTTATTAATTTTTTTGATACGCATATGCGCAACTGGCGAGCGCCAATAAACTACATGGACCATTCTTGGTAGTTGCAGGTCATCAATGTATTTACCTAAACCTTCTGTTAAGCGCTTCGCGCCATGTCGAGGTTCACTCATACCAATATAACGCTGCTCATTGGTAACAGGTGCTAATGCAGGGAGCTCTTTTGGTTTATTCATGATTTAATCCTTAATTGCTTTGACGTGCTTCAAGAACATGGGCAATGGCATCGACAATGGCCTGATAGCCAGTGCAACGACAATAATTCCCTGATATCCATTCACGGATTTCAGTACGGGTTGCTGTTGGGTTAGTTTCAATTAACTCAGCTGCTGCGAGCAGCATGCCCGATGTGCAAAATCCACACTGTAGGGCATTAAATTGCAGGAATGCTTGTTGCAAATCTCGGTAGGCACCTGATGCAGAAAAGCCTTCAATCGTCTCTACAGTCCCGCCATTGGCTTGCACTGCTAAAACTAAACAACCGCGCACAATCTTGCCATTGAGTTTAACTGTACAAGCACCACAGGCGCCTTGCTCACAGCCTAAATGAGAACCCGTGAGAGATTGATCTTCTCGTAAAAAATCGACTAAATGTTGACGCGGCTCTACTTCAGCTTGTATCTTTTGACCATTTAATGTCATGGATATGGATGTTGTTTGCATAATATTCTCTTTTTCGTTCCTTTTATGACGCAATATGTTGCAAGGCTCGTTCTAGTAAAACTCCGACTAAATGCGTTTTCATTTGCGCAGAACTAGTCAGATCAGATAAAGTCATTATTTCTGATCTAGCAATATCTTTAGCTTGCTCAATCAAGGTTGCTTGAGATAGTTCTTGTAAGGTTTTCGATTGCAACAATGCTTGCACACCTTCAGTCAGGACTGGAGTGGATGCTACAGAAAAGTAGACCACGCGACTCTTAGCAATTTTCCCTTGATCAAGTTCAACATGGCACACAATCCCCGTAACCGCATAATCGCCATGGCGGCGGGATAACTCGTCAAAATAATCAAGGCTTGTATGATTAGTTAGCGTAAATTCAGTTGCAACTAATAACTCATTTTCTTGCAAAGCTGTTGTATATAAATCTAGGAAAAAATCTTTTGCCGCAACTTTACGATGTCCATTACTTCCAGCAATAACCATCACAGCATCTAAGGCTAGTGCACAGGCAGGCCATTCCGCTGCAGGATCTGCGTAGACACAAGAACCACCCCAAGTTCCAAGGTTGCGAATCGCTCTGTGGGCAATGTGAGGGACTGCTTGATGCAGAATTGGCAAATGCTTTTGAATGATGTCTGAGTCTTGAATCTCTGTATGGGTCGTCATTGCCCCAATACGAATGACACCATTCTGTTCAGTTATTCCCTTTAGTTCCTCTACGCCTTGTAAATCAATTAAGATCTCTGGATTGGATAAGCGCATATTCAAGGAAGGTAATAAACTTTGCCCTCCAGCAATAAGTTTCGCATTATCGCCATTTTTGATAAGTAGATTTAAGACCTCATCTACTGAGCTTACTTTTTGATAATTAAACGCAGCCGCTTTCATGCCAGCCTCCTTTTTTTCTAATATATTAGTTGTTTTTTCTGAATTTATTATTTCAGATATTAATCAATAATACTGCTATTATTTAATGATTGTAGTAGAAAAATAATAATTTTTTTGGAGAGAATCTTATGGGTGAATTAGTCATCAATCACATAGCCATACGTAGCACTGATGCTGATATGACAAGGGATTTTTATATGAAAACCTTGGACTTGGTTCCAGGTCCTCGTCCAAATTTTCCATTTCCTGGATACTGGCTTTATAAGTCTGATTCCGATCATTCTAGCTATCTCAATGCCATCGTTCATATTGTAGGTATTGACCCCAACGACAAAGAGGGGCTGATTCAATACTTAGGAGATCGTGAGCTACCTACCCTTCACGGTACTGGTGCTATTGATCACGTGGCATTTTTTGCTACCGGTCTTGAAAAAATGTTGAACCATCTTTCCTCACTTGGGATTCCTTGTAGAGAACGCTTAGTTCCGACCATTGGCTTGCATCAATTATTTTTAGATGATCCTAATGGCATTGTGATTGAACTCAATTACCCCGCTCATGAACGAACTGATTTGGATGAAAAAATGCAACTTAGCGCCAAAGTAGAATGATTTAACAGAAACCAAATATGTCAAAAATAATAGTAGTGGGTGGTTCTCTTGGTGGTCTATTAGTCGCCAATTTATTACGTAGCAAAGGCCATGAGGTAGATATTTTAGAAAAGGTTTCTGGCTCACTCGATGGTCGTGGTGCGGGGATCGTGCCTCACCCTGTTCTCATCCGCGCTCTAGAGCTTTGCGGTATTAAGATTGATGATAATGTTGGTGTACCAGTAGCGCGTCGCGTTACCCTCGATCAAAAGGGCGAACTCATTACTGATTTAGTATTACCGCAGATCTTTACATCCTGGGGTCGCCTTTATCATATGCTCAAGGAAAATTTTCCAGATAAACATTATCATTCCGGAAAAAATGTAACCTCCTTCGGAGAAAATAACCAAGAAGTCATGGTGCATTGCGAGGATGGCTCAAGCTATCAAGGTGAACTATTAATTGCCTCCGATGGACTCCGCTCAGTGATTCGCAACATCGTTGCCCCGGAGATTAAACCAGAATACTCAGGCTATGTAGCCTGGCGCGGCGTCTCTGAAGAAGCTGCTCTTAGCCAATACATGCGCAACACCTTATTTGATCATTTTGGTTTTGGCCTTCCTGAAGGCGAACAAATGTTGGGCTACCCTGTTGCTGGTTTAAATAATAATTTAAATCCGGGACATCGCCGCTATAACTTTGTCTGGTATCGCCAAGCTCAAGAGGATACTGTCCTTAAGGATCTTCTTACGGATGCTGATGGTGTCTTCCACCCACATGGAATTTCTCCGATTCAAGTCAATTGGAAGCATATTACCCAAGTGAGAGAAGCTGCGCGTAAAAATTTAGCACCTCAGTTTGCTGAGGTATTAGAAAAAACCGGTATGGTATTTTTTCAGCCTATTTATGATGTTTTTTC
>JBAXKF010000019.1:0-41361 GCA_037137465.1 Betaproteobacteria bacterium
TGAAAGCATGGTCGCAGGCATGATGACAAAGTTTTGTGAGGCGGCTAATTGATCATATTTATCCGCCCAAATCCCAGCAATTAAACCCATCGCCCCCAGTAAAGCAGATCCTAATAAAGCAAAGATACATATCCATAGAGGTGCTTCAAGTGGGATTTTTGCAAACCAAATCGTTACCGCAAATACGCCTATACCTACAGACAGGCCTCTGATCATGGCAGCACCTACATAGGCGGCAAAAAATTCGATATGAGACAAAGGTGCTAGTAAAACAAAAACTAAATTACCTGTAATTTTTGATTGAATGATTGAGGATGATGTGTTCGCAAAAGCATTTTGCAAGATACTCATCATCACTAAACCAGGGATTAAAAAAGCTGCATATTCGTAGCCGTAAATTTTGGGGCTATTGGCCAGGACATGACCAAAAATAAGTAAATATAAAACTGCTGTCAGAATAGGTGCGGCTACTGTCTGAAAAGCAACCTTATAAAATCGCTTTACTTCTTTACGAAACAGCGCAGGAAATCCACTCTGGATGATTGCTTCTGGCAAGAGGGGTTTGACTTGTTCCATTTATTTAGACTCCGCCATGATTTTGACAAATACCGCCTCTAAATCAGCAGCACCATCATCTCCCAAGACTTTGGGAGGCATTCCTGGTGGGCGATGTTTAGCTAAGAGATTTTCGGTGGTATCGAGCGCGACAACTCGGCCTTGTTTGAGCATGGCGATGCGTCCACAGAGCGATTCCGCTTCTTCTAGGTAATGCGTAGTGAGCACAATCGTATGTCCTGCTTGATTTAAGCGACTAATAAACTGCCATAAGGACTGTCTTAACTCAACATCGACTCCTGCAGTTGGCTCGTCCAAAACAATCACTGGCGGGCGATGGACTAATGCCTGAGCTACGAGTACACGCCGTTTCATACCACCGGAGAGTGAGCGCATATTGGCGTTTGCTTTATTGGTTAAATCCAGATTGGCCATGATTTCATCAATCCAATCATCATTCTTATTCAAGCCAAAATACCCTGATTGAAAGCTCAGGGTTTCACGGACGGTAAAAAATGGATCAAACACTAATTCTTGTGGCACTACACCTAATTGCCTACGAGCAATGCGGAAATCTTTTTGAACGTCATGGCCCATGACTTCTATCACTCCAGAGTCTGGTTTACAAAGCCCAGCCATGCTTGTAATCAGCGTAGTTTTACCAGCGCCGTTCGGACCAAGTAATCCAAAAAACTCACCTTGTTTTATCTCTAAGGAAACACCGTCCAAGGCAACTAAGTTGCCGTAGTTTTTTTTCACTGCTCGAATTGATAATGCCGACATCAATTATTCATTAGCCTTTTTTAGTTGAAATACTTCTTCAAGCCCATATACCTTTGATAGTACTTGAAGTTTCTCAGGCGCCCCCTGAATTGCTAATTGCGGATTGATTCGGTTCCATGCCAAAAGAACGGCAATGATGGAGGAGTCAAACTCCTCTAGATGTGAGGCATCAACGATACCTTCCTTCGTGATCTTTGCTAACCCCTGATCACGCACTGCTAATGCATTTTGATGATTAACAATGCTAGGTAGGGATATCATCGGCCTACTTTGCTTTTGCAAGCGTTGCGTTACGGTCTTGTAAAAACTTAATTAATCCATCGATGCCG
This sequence comes from Betaproteobacteria bacterium, assembly GCA_037137465.1. Lineage (GTDB taxonomy): Bacteria > Pseudomonadota > Gammaproteobacteria > Burkholderiales > Burkholderiaceae > Polynucleobacter. Next base: position 1,668 of record JBAXKF010000019.1, read on the forward strand.
TTGGCACTAATTTGATTATTAAATTGGCCACGATACGCTTCAATTAACCATGCACCCAAAACATTAATGTCATACAACCTCCAGGTTTCGCCAACTTTCTCCAGTCGATAGTCAATTTGAATCGCGTCACCCTTGTTCATTACTTGGGTCTTAACAACAACCTCGGTATCTGCAGGATCCATCCGAAAGGGTCTGTAGGTGACTGTTTGGTCTTTAACTTGCGTAAGCGCCCCAGCGTAGGTTCTAATCAGCAAACTTTTAAATTCTGTCATGATTTGTTTTTGCTGCTCTGGTGTAGCACGACTCCAATTTTTGCCCATGGCAAGCTGTGTCGTTTTCTGAAAATTGGTATACGGGACGATTTTTACTTCTACTAATGACATCACTTTAGTCACATTGCCCGACTGAATATCTTTATCCGCTTTAATACTTGTCATGACATCGCTTACCAAGGTTTTTACCAAACCGTCTGGTGTGGCATCAATGACCTCTGCCAATGGTGATTTTGTAACTAGTACGGCTGCAGCTAACATCATTGCCAATAGCCAATAGCGCATCCGCACTATGAGGGAAGGCATCGTCGCCACGTTTTTAATCGGTCGCTTCATCGTCAATCCTTATTTATGACTTTGTATTTTAAATCTTTTATGTGTCGCAATTAACGCACGCGACTTTCTTCATTTTCTAGCATTTCTGCAGGGACATCGTCGTCCTCATCTATGAGCGGTGGATTGCCGTCATAAATACGGTTTCTTCGTCTTTGAATATAAGCATCTCTGACAAATGTATATTTATCAAATGCTGCCTCTTCCAAAAGATTGGAGGAACTTAAATATTTGGAGCGTTGGTCTATTACCCTCACGCCTGTAATGGTATTTCTGACTGGGATATTTTCAATACGATTAATCAATATGTCGGTTTGCAGGTCAAATACCCAACCAACCGTATCGCGCACATTACTTGGCCCTAGCAAAGGCAATACCATGTATGGGCCATCTTTGATGCCCCACTTACCAAAGGTTTGGCCAAAATCTTCACTATGTTTTTCTAAACCAGCATCCGTGGCAACATCAAAAAGACCACCTAGACCGATAGTGGAATTAACAAGGACCCGAGTAAGATCATCAAATGCTTCTTTGGGTTTTCCTTGCAGTAATTGATTAAATGCTGTGTAGATATCGCCAATATTTGAAAAAACATTGGACAGTCGATTGCGTATAAATTCTGGAACGATAAATTCGTAGGTTTGCGTCAGTGGTTTAACAAGGTATTTGTCTAGGCGCTCATTGAAAGTAAACACGTTGCGGTTCGCCAACTCCCATGGATCCTTCTTCGATGCAGGTTGACCCTCTGGTATAGATGCACAAGCAACACAGAATAAAGTCAGGAGACCCATCAACATGATCCGGAAACTACGATTGAGGGGAGTTGCAAAAATCATTATTTATCTTTTTCTTTGCCGGCATCTGCCGCCTTGTTATACAAAAATTGGCTGATTAAATTCTCAAGCACTATTGCTGATTGCGTTTGCGTAATTTTACCTCCCTGAGCCAATGACTGCTCATCACCACCCGCTTCTAGTCCAATATATTGCTCACCCAATAAACCTGATGTCAAAATCTTTGCTGAGGAATCTTTCGGAAAGCGAAATCCTTCGTCTAAATTCAGGGTAACAGTGGCTTGATAGGTTTTATCATCAAAATTGATAGCGGCAACTCTACCCACCACCACACCAGCACTTTTTACTGGCGCACGTGGCTTTAAGCCACCTATATTATCGAAACGTGCAGTAATACTGTAGGTTTTAGAAAAGCTAAACGAGCTCATGTTGCCAGCTTTTAGCGCCAAAAATAAGAGCGCAACAAAGCCTGTAACAACAAATAAGCCAACCCAAAAATCTAATGAATTTTTTTTCATATTCCAATCACTTTGTTTTAAACCATCTTAAGTAGAAAACATGACAGCAGTTAATAAAAAGTCTAGCGCTAATACGGCAAGAGACGAAATCACGACGGTTCGCGTCGTTGCAAGTGATACCCCTTCAGGTGTCGGCTTAGACTCATAACCTTGATACAGCGCAATAAATGTCACAGCCACCCCAAACACCATACTTTTGATAACGCCATTGCCAACATCCTTTAATACATCAACGCCACCTTGCATTTGTGACCAAAAAGCGCCGGAATCTACTCCAATTAAGGGTACTCCAACAAGATAACCCCCAATAATGCCAACTGCACTAAAAATGGCTGCGAGTATTGGCATGGCAATGACGCCTGCCCAAAACCTCGGTGCAATTACTCTTGCAATCGGGTCAACTGCCATCATTTCCATAGCAGATAACTGTTCCCCTGCTTTCATGAGCCCAATCTCAGCGGTCAGCGATGTTCCTGCGCGTCCCGCAAACAATAAAGCAGTTACTACAGGGCCAAGTTCTCTTGTTAAGGAAAGCGCCACCAATAAACCAAGTGCCTGCTCTGAGCCATAACGGTTCAAGGTGTAATAGCCTTGTAATCCTAATACAAAGCCAACAAATAATCCAGATACCGCAATAATGACGAAGGAGTAATTCCCCAAGAAAAATACTTGGTCGCTGACTAAGCGAAAACGCTTAAATAAACCGACAGATCTACCCAGTACAGATAAAAACATGAGGCAGGCATGACCGATACCCGAAATGCTAAAGCGCACAAATGCGCCAAGTCGCGTGATTTGGTCAACCATCCGATCAATCATGTTTGGTCCTTGATAGGCCAAAATCTTCTTTTAAAGATTTACCAGGGTAATGAAAAGGTACTGGACCATCTGGCTGAGCATCAATAAATTGTCTAACAAATAAGTCATTAGATTGCATTAAATCGGATGGAGTGCCTTCGGCAGCAATTTTTCCATTAGCAATGAAATAGACATAGTCGGCGATTTCAAAAGTCTCAGGCACGTCATGCGTCACCAAAATACTGGTTGCCCCTAAGGCATTATTCATTTCTTTGATGAGGCGCGCCGTCACTCCTAATGCAATAGGGTCAAGACCTGCGAATGGCTCATCATACATAATCAACGGCGGATCTAAGGCAACGGCACGTGCAAAAGCAACCCGCCTTGCCATTCCACCAGAAATTTGTGAGGGCATTAAATCGCGGGCATTGCGCAGTCCAACCGCATTGAGCTTTAACATGACTAAATCGGTAATGCTTGATTCATCAAGAGGCGTGTGCTCTCGAAGCGGAAACGCGACATTTTCAAAAACACTCATATCTGTAAAAAGTGCGCCAAACTGAAACAACATCCCCATTTTGCGGCGTATACGAATGAGGCCTTGGTTATCTAACTGTCCGACATCCTCTTCTTCAAAGAGCACTTTGCCCGTGTTTGCCTTTACCTGCCCGCCTAAAAGACGCAGTACTGTTGTCTTGCCACAGCCTGACCCACCCATGACTGCAGTTAATTTACCTTTGGGGAAAGACATGCTTAAGCCCTCAAGAATATTTCTGTCTTGAGGGGCATAGGAAAAAGTGACATTTTCAAGAGCGGCCAGATTGCCACTCGTATTTATCTGCATGCTGTAATTATCATGCAAACCACATGAAAGACCTAAAAATCCTTTGTTTTTATGCGTTACTAGCCATTAACGCATCATCAAAGATGGCCACAGCTCTTGTCCAACCAGCTGACGCCCCTCGAATCTTATGCGGAAAACAACTTATATAAAAACCATCGGCTGGGAGTGCTTCTAAATTATGTAACTTTTCTATATGGCAATAACCAATGTCTCTTCCTGCCTTATGGCCTTCCCAAATTAAGCTGGAATCTTGCGAACTTTCAAATTTTTTCTGTGTATGAACAAAAGGTGCATCCCAACTCCAGCCATCGATACCGGTTAACCGAACGCCACGTTCAAGTAAATACATCGTTGCTTCATAGCCCATCCCACATCCCGAACTAACATAGTCATCATGACCATACCTTGAACCTGCTCGGGTATTCACGACGACGATTTCTAGAGGCTTTAATTCATGATTGATTCTTTTGAGCTCAGCTTCAACATCCTTGGCGCTCACTACATAACCATCTGCAAAGTGCCGAAAATCAAGTTTTACACCTGGCTGAAAACACCACTCTAGTGGTACTTCATCAATCGTTTTGGATTTTTTCTGTTCACCTAAAGCCTTATCCATCGTGCTATGAAAATGGTAAGGAGCATCTAGGTGAGTGCCGTTATGTGTCGAAATCGTTGCCACTTCAACCGCCCACCCCTCACCATCAGGCAAGTCATTTTTTTGTAAACCTGGGAAGAAGGTTGCAATACGTTCAACTGTATCTTGATGGGTGAAGTATTCGATTTTAGGTTTAAATGATGGCGGATCACTCAGCACATCATTTTCTAAAAAAATAGAAATATCAACAAATTTTCTTGGCATGTTCGTCTCCGAAGTATTTTTTATTTATTACTTCATATATTACTGCGAAACGAACACTCTATCCAATTTACCTTGGCAACAGGCTAGTTCCCATTAAGTATTCATCAACGGCGCGAGCACATTGGCGTCCTTCACGGATTGCCCATACTACGAGGGATTGACCACGGCGCATATCTCCGGCGGCAAAGACTTTAGGATGATTTGTCTTATAAGCTTGCTCACCTTCGGTACTCGCTTTTGCATTGCCGCGTTGGTCTTTTTCAATACCAAAACCGCTCAATATCTGCTGCGCTGGTGATACGAATCCCATCGCTAAAAAGACTAAATCAGCCTTCATTTCAAACTCAGAGTTTGGAACTTCCGCCATTTTTCCGTCTTTCCACTCTAAGCGAACACCAATGAGCTTCTCTAACTTGCCGTTGGTTCCTTCAAAACGCTTTGTCGCCACTGACCAGTCGCGTGAACATCCTTCTTCGTGTGATGAAGATGTTCTTAACTTCGTTGGCCAATATGGCCACACTAAGGGTTTGTTTTCTTCTTCGGGGGGTTGTGGCAATAACTCAAATTGACTTACCGATTTGGCACCATGGCGATTGGATGTGCCTACGCAATCTGAACCTGTATCACCACCACCAATCACAATGACGTCCTTACCTGCGGCGTGGATTTGATTTTTATCATCGCCAGCGACTTCTTTATTTTGTGGTATCAAAAACTCTAAAGCAAAATGCACACCACTTAATTCACGACCAGGGATTGGTAAATCTCTTGGCTGCTCGGCACCGCCACTAATGACAACCGCATCATAGTCCTGCACAATTTTTGCTGGATCAACACGCTCTTGTGAGTAATCTTTAATCGCGGGGTCAAGCTGTTCTTTGCCGACCATCACACCCGTTTTAAACGTTACCCCTTCAGCTTGCATTTGTAAAACGCGGCGATCAATTAACTCTTTTTCCATTTTAAAGTCAGGAATACCATATCTGAGTAAGCCACCAACACGATCATTTTTTTCATAAACAGTTACATCATGTCCAACGCGCGCCAGTTGCTGGGCCGCTGCAAGACCTGCAGGACCGGATCCTACCACTGCTACTTTTTTACCTGTTTTATGGGTAGGTAATTGTGGCTTGACCCAATTGTTTTCCCAGCCACGATCGATGATGGCATGTTCAATGGACTTAATGCCAACTGCTAAATCATTAATGCCTAAGGTACAGGCTGACTCACAGGGGGCTGGGCAAATACGTCCTGTAAACTCAGGAAAGTTATTAGTTGAATGCAATACAGCAAGTGCTTGCTGCCAATCTTTGTCGTAAACCAAATTATTAAAATCTGGAATAATATTATTGACTGGGCAACCATTGTTACAGAATGGTATGCCGCAATCCATACAGCGCGCACTTTGCGTTTTGGCTTCATCATCCGTTAAAGCTGCCACAAATTCTTTATAGTGTTTTACTCTCTGAACTGGCACTTCATAATGCTCAGATAGTCTTTCAAACTCCATAAAACCAGTAATCTTTCCCATGAGATTCTCTCTATTCTTTCTGTTCGATGTATCGAATTAAACTGTTGTTACTTGTTGATTATTGCCTTGTGCTTTGACCCACAATTCGCCAAGTGCACGCTTGTATTCTGTTGGGAATACTTTAATAAATCGTTTACGCGCCGTGTCCCAATCTCGCAAAATAATCTTTGCTTGTTCTGAACCGGTGTATTTGAAATGGCGCTCGACTAAGTCTCTTAAGATGACTTCATCGGTTAAACGCTCACCACCATCTTTAACATCAACAGGCGCATGCCACTGCTCCTTAGGGACTGTTTTTTGTTGTTCTGCTGCAGTTAAAACAGGCTCTAAAGTTGCCATAGTCGTATTACAACGTTTTGCAAATATACCGTCTTCATCGTAAACGTAAGCAATACCACCACTCATACCCGCTGCAAAGTTACGCCCTGTATTACCAAGCACAACAATCGTCCCACCCGTCATGTATTCAGCACCGTGATCGCCAGTACCTTCAACGACCGCAATAGCACCAGAATTTCTTACTGCAAAACGCTCACCTGCCACTCCATTAAAGAAGGCTTCGCCACTAATAGCGCCATACAAGACTGTGTTGCCAACAATGATATTTTCTGCTGAATTTTCTTTAAACTCATTTGGTGTTCTAACAATAACGCGACCTCCAGATAAGCCCTTACCTACATAGTCATTGGCATCGCCAACTAAGTCAAAGGTTATGCCGTGTGCTAAAAATGCAGCAAAACTTTGGCCTGCTGTGCCGTTAAATTGCACATGGATAGTATCGTCAGGTAATCCTTCATGGCCATAACGTTTGGCTACTTCGCCAGATAACATGGCACCAACAGTTCGATTCACGTTTCTTACTGGGTGGATAAACGAAATCTTTTCAAGGCTCTCAAGTGCACCTTTAGATTTAGCGATTAATTCGTTATCTAAAGCAAGGCCTAAGTTATGGTCTTGTGTAGATACTTGGCGACGCTCATCACTCATTGCGTGCACGGGCTGCGCAAAAATTTTCTTAAAATCAAGTCCTTTTGCTTTCCAATGCTCAATGCTTTTTTTGGTATCTAATAAATCTACGCGTCCTACTAATTCATCAAAGGTTTTAATACCTAACTGTGCCATGATTTCACGAACTTCTTCTGCAATATAGAAGAAGAAATTAACAACATATTCTGGTTTTCCAGAAAACTTCGCTCGCAGAACTGGATCCTGGGTGGCTACACCAACAGGGCATGTGTTGAGATGACACTTACGCATCATGATGCAACCTTCTACGACTAATGGTGCCGTTGCAAAACCAAATTCATCGGCGCCTAAAAGAGCGCCAATCACTACATCTCGACCCGTTTTCATTTGACCATCTGCCTGAACGCGTATACGTCCACGAAGTCCATTCAGGACAAGTGTCTGCTGAGTTTCAGCTAAACCTAACTCCCATGGAGAACCAGCATGTTTGATAGACGATAAGGGTGATGCGCCTGTTCCGCCGTCATGACCAGAAATTACCACATGATCAGCTTTTGCTTTTGCAACACCCGCAGCGACTGTTCCAACCCCAACTTCAGATACCAATTTAACGGATACATCTGCTTTTGGATTGACATTTTTTAAGTCATGGATAAGCTGCGCAAGATCTTCAATCGAATAAATATCATGGTGGGGTGGCGGCGATATTAAACCAACGCCTGGTACGGAATAACGTAATTTACCAATATATTCTGACACTTTACCGCCAGGTAATTGTCCGCCTTCTCCTGGTTTTGCTCCTTGAGCCATTTTGATCTGGATTTGATCAGCAGAGGACAAATATTCTGCTGTTACTCCAAAGCGGCCTGAGGCTACTTGCTTAATTTTTGAGCGTAATGAGTCGCCCGCTTGCAAGGGGATATCTGCCTCAATTACATCTTTACCTAATTGACTGGCTAATGTTTCGTTCGCAGCAATCGGTATTCCTTTGAGTTCATTTCTGTAACGGTTCTGATCTTCACCGCCTTCACCAGTATTCGATTTACCACCAATACGGTTCATCGCTACAGCTAATGTTGCATGCGCTTCGGTGGAGATTGAACCTAAAGACATCGCACCTGTTGCAAACCTTTTGACGATTTCTTTAGCAGGTTCTACTTCTGCTACGTCAATTGCTTTGCTTGGATCTAATTTAAATTCAAACAAACCCCGTAAGGTCATATGGCGACGGCTTTGATCATTAATTAAATTGGCATATTCTTTAAAAGTCTGGTAGCCACCTTTTTCTGGGCCTTGACGAGTTGAGTGTTGCAATTTGGCAATCGAATCTGGTGTCCACATATGATCTTCACCACGGATTCGATAAGCATATTCACCCCCAGCATCGAGCATATTTTCTAATACAGGGTCTTCACTAAATGCTTGTTTGTGCATTTTCAATGCTTCTTCAGCAACATCAAATATTCCGATACCACCAATATTCGATGCGGTTCCTAAGAAATATTTTTTTACTAATTCCTCAGATAAACCAATAGCTTCAAATATTTGTGAGCCGGTGTAAGACATATAGGTGGAGATGCCCATTTTCGACATCACTTTTTGTAAGCCTTTTCCTACCGCTTTTACAAAATTCTTAATCGCTTTTTCTGCGGATAATTCACCTGACAATCCATTGGCTAGTGAGGCTAAAGTTTCCATCGCCAGGTACGGGTGAACTGCTTCTGCTCCATAACCGGCAAGAAGTGCAAAGTGATGGGTTTCACGTGCGGATCCTGTTTCTACAACAAGTCCCGTACTCGTTCTTAATCCTTTTTGGACGAGATGTTGATGAATAGTTGATGTGGCAAGGAGTGCCGGTATAGCCACATACTCTTGTGAAACCTGTCGATCACTCACAATTAAGATGTTGTATCCTAATTTAACGGCATCTACTGCCTCTGCGCATAATGAAGCTAATCTTGCTTCTATGCCATCTTTACCCCATGCAACGGGATAACAAATATCTAGCTCATGCGTTCTGAATTTTCCGCCGGTGTAATGCTCAATATGTCTAATTTTTGAAATATCATCAAAATCTAATATCGGTTGGCTTACTTCTAAGCGCATTGGTGGATTGATGTTATTGGTGTCTAATAAATTTGGCTTTGGACCAATAAATGACACTAAAGACATCACCATGTTTTCACGTATGGAATCGATCGGTGGATTAGTTACTTGTGCAAATAGCTGTTTAAAGTAGTTATAAAGTACTTTATTTTTATTAGATAAAACAGCTAACGGACTGTCATTACCCATCGAACCAATTGCCTCTTCTCCTGTCAGCGCCATTGGTGCCATTAAAAATTTGAGGTCTTCTTGGGTATAGCCAAAGGCCTGTTGTCGATCGAGTATTTTTGCTGCAGGACGAATGTGTTTTTTATCATCAAGTACATCAACTTCTTTTACTTCGATGACGTCTAATTTAACCCTTACTGCTTCTATCCAACTTTTATATGGTTTGGCTTTGGCTAAAGACTCTTTTAATTCGCCATCTTCAATAATGCGGCCTTGTTCCATATCGATGAGGAACATTTTTCCAGGTTGCAAACGCCATTTTTTGACAATCTTGCTTTCCGGAAAATTTAATACGCCGGCTTCTGATGCCATGACCACTAAATCATCATCTGTTACGTAATATCTTGCTGGACGAAGTCCATTACGGTCGAGTGTGGCTCCTATTTGACGTCCATCAGTAAACGCAATAGCGGCTGGACCGTCCCATGGTTCCATCATTGCAGCATGGTATTCATAAAATGCGCGGCGGTTATCATCCATTAATGTGTGTTGTTCCCATGCTTCTGGAATCATCATCATCATGGCGTGCGCTAACGGATATCCTGCCATGACTAAAAGCTCTAAGCAATTATCAAAACTTGCGGTATCAGATTGACCTGGGTAAATTAACGGCCATAATTTCTCTAAATCATCACCAAGTACGGGTGATTTAATACCACCTGTTCTGGCATTTATCCAATTGACATTACCTTTTACTGTATTAATTTCGCCGTTATGCGCAATCATACGGTAAGGGTGAGCCAATTCCCATGCTGGAAAAGTATTTGTCGAAAACCGCTGGTGCACCAACGCAAGCGCGGAGATAACTTCTTTATTCTGTAAATCGGTATAGTAAGGGCCGACTTGATTTGCTAATAACAATCCTTTGTAGACGATGGTTCTTGCTGACATCGATGTTACAAAATATTCTTTTCCGTGTTGCAACTCTAAGTTTTGTATGGCATGGCTTGCAGATTTGCGAATGACATATAACTTACGCTCAAGCGCATCAGTTGTCATGATGTCACGGCCACGTCCAATAAATATTTGACGTATTACAGGCTCTGATTTTCTGACATTTGGCGACATTGGCATTTTTGTGTCAACTGGGACATCTCTCCAACCCAAGATCTCTTGCCCTTCTTTTCGGACCGTTCTTTCTAACTCTTGCTCACAAGCAAGTCGTGAAGCACTTTCTTTTGGCAGAAAGACCATACCAACACCATACTCGCCTTCTGGTGGCAGTTTTATCCCTTGCTTAGCCATTTCTATACGATAAAAGTGGTCTGGGATTTGAATCAAAATTCCAGCGCCATCGCCCATTAATGCATCCGCACCAACTGCGCCGCGATGATCAAGGTTTTCTAATATTTTTAACCCTTGCTCTACGATGCTATGATTTCGACGCCCTTTGATGTGCGCAACAAACCCAACGCCACATGCGTCATGTTCATTTTGTGGGTTATATAGGCCCTGTTCTTGTGGGCGAATAAGTGATGGATTAAACATACCAGTGTCCTAAAAAAAGAGAAAAGTATTCCTATTCCATATAGGAATAACCCTAACTACATCCACACTATAGGACAATATATCAAGGACATCAAACATTACAATAACAACTCTGTCCCCATTTAAGATTTTAACCAGCTCTATTCAACGGGACTAAGGGGACAGAGTTGCTAATCAATGGGGGCTTGATGTTGATGTGTGGGACTCACGCTCGAGTACCATATTTTCCCATAATCCCTGCCGCTCAAATGGGGTATTACCTAAGGCCCAGAACTGTAATGTATCTTGCAATCCATAATTGGGCTCAAGCCCAACATGCATCTTATAACTGGACCAAATATAGTCTTTTAAATACAGCGTGAGATGTTCTTTGACTGGACTTTGTTCAATTTTTTTCTGAAATATCAAGACCTTATCCGGCGCTATCGCGCTAGAGTAATAACGCCCCGCCCAAACACTTGATTTACGTTGATAGGACTGGTTATAAAGTTGCGTAAAACGTCTGCATAAGGACTGCATTGTTCTTGCAAGGGAGTTTTCGAACAAGGGCGTAACCAAGAGTTGCGTTTGATTGGGCAAAATCACGTAGGCATGTATCGATAATTTATAGTTTTTTGCCGCATCTCGTAACCAAGCTAAAAACTCGAGCTTTAAGTCGTCTCTGTCAAAAATCGTCAAAGATGGCTGCCCCCGTAACACCACATAATAAATTTGCCCGGGAATGATTTGACGCGCTTTTCTAGCCACAGGCTATTCCATGAGACTTGAATAAGATGCACGGCTTGTAAATTCCGGAATGGTCCAATCACCGTCTTCATTGACAACTCCAGAGGGTGGTGATCTTGGTGATTCTGGCACTCCATTCAGGGCTTTTGCCATGTAGTTGATCCAGATAGGTAGGGATAAACCTCCACCAGTTTCATTGCTGCCCAAGCTTTTTGGTCGATCAAAGCCCATCCATACAACCGCACACACATTAGGGTGATAACCTGCAAACCAAGCATCATGTGCATCATTGGTTGTACCAGTCTTGCCAGCAATATCATTTCTGCCTAATTTAGCTCTAGCAGATGCCGCCGTTCCTGATCGCGTTACTTCTTGCATCAAACTATCCATTACAAAGGCTGTTTTTTCGTCAAGGACTCTGTTGGATTCATCACCAACGGTGCTTGGTGGAGCCTGAAAAATAATCTTACCTTTGCCATCAACAATCTTACTAATCAAAAAAGGTTGAATGTCATATCCACCGTTTGCAAAAATACTATAGCCCACTGACATTTGCAATGGTGTGGTCGATCCAGCTCCTAAGGCTAGTGTTAGATACGGCGGATTTTTTTCTGGGGTAAATCCAAATCGCTGGATATATTGTTGTGTGTACAGTGTACCTATTGCGCGCATAATGCGAACCGATACTAAATTTTTTGATCTCGCAAGAGCTGATCTGACCGTCATAATTCCATCGGTACGACCGTCATAGTTCTTCGGCTGCCAAGCCTTACCACCGGTCTCTGATCCGCCAATGGATAACGGTGCATCATTGACTAAAGTCCTTGGCATGATGCCCTTCTCAACCCCCGCGGCATATATAAATGGCTTGAATGAAGAGCCCGGTTGACGCTCAGCCTGTATCGCGTGATTGAATTGTGAAACTTTAAAGTCAAAGCCACCAACCATCGCATTGATTGCACCCGTATTTGGATCTAATGAAATTAATGCGCCCTGCACTTCTGGCATTTGTGTAATTTGCCAACCACCACCATTACTCATTTGAGACACACGAATGATAGAGCCTGGTTTGATTTGTATTTTTGGCTGAGCCGTGTTTGTCAAACCTTCCCTTCCTATACGCAAGCCCTCTGGCTTAATGCGAATCGTCTCTCCCGAAGAAATAAATACTTGCACTTCTTGGAGACTTGCGCGGAGGACAACGCCTGTTTGCATGTCTTCATTACCAGGGTGCTCAATCAATGCCTCATCTAAAATACGTTTGCTTGCTTTACTATCTATATCAGCTTTAGGTAATTCAACAAAACCTTCTGGGCCTCTATAACCATGTTTAACGTCGTAGTCCAAAATCCCTTTTCTTAAAGCAACATAGGCTGCTTCTTGGTTGGTTTTATTAATCGTTGTGTAAACACGCAAACCTTGTACATAAACGTTATCGCCATACATACTCACCAGCAAACTTCGCGCATACTCTGCCGCATAGTCTGCATGCACACTAAATTCTCTACCCAATCCTTTGACATGTAACTCTTCTAAAATAGCATTTGCGTATTCTTCATTTGAAATGTATTTAAGATCTCGCATTCTTTGCAAGATATAGTCTTGGCGTATCTTAGCTCGACGAAAATTAACGACTGGGTTATAGGCGGATGGCGCCTTCGGTAAGCCCGCTAGCATCGCTGACTCAGCAATGCTTAAGTCCTTTACATCTTTTGCAAAATAGATCCTTGCCGCACTAGCAAATCCATAGGACCGTTGCCCTAAATAAATTTGATTCATATACAACTCTAAAATTTTATCTTTTGAGAGATTTTTTTCTATTTTGAGTGAGAGAAGAATTTCATACACTTTACGATTCAGTGTTTTTTCATTCGTCAGGAAAAAGTTTCTCGCCACTTGCATCGTAATGGTGGATGCACCTTGCGAATATTTACCACTTAAGTTAACAAGCGCTGCTCGCGCAATTCCCTGAATATCAACACCTGGATGTTCATAGAATCGATCGTCCTCTATCGAAATCACCGCATTTTTAAGACTCGCAGGAAAGTCATCGATTGGCGTTACATTACGACGCTCTTCTCCATATTCACCAATCATTTCGTTATCGGCAGTAAATATCCTCAGAGGTACTTTAGGTCGATAGTCTGTAATGACCTCTAGAGAGGGTAAGTTAGGTGTTGCTAGGATCACCACATACGACACCATGATGGCAGCACTAACGAGGCCTGCCACCCCGAGTATGAGTAGTCCTAAGAGGAGTTTTTTCAACACGAAAAAATCCCTCTGGAGCAACTCCAATGAATTTGAAGAGGTAAATTAAATAAAGGCATTACGTATGTATTTTTACCCATTCTATGATTATAAGGAAGGCTTGCAATATATCGGTATTTTCTGACAACTAAATCAGCTATTACCATTATCAGATGGCTCTTTTTAGAGAGATTTTCATGGGAATATGGCTGATGAACATATTTTCTCTTTCTTCTGCCCATAAAGTTGATCCACAAACAGGTGAGGTCTTCTCTCAAGACCCAATATCAATAACGCCATCCAAACATCCATTTTTCAAGGTAAAAATCTATTGGCTAGTAATTACTTTGTTCGTCATTCATGGCCTTGGACTTGGTTTTGTGTACTTTAGTTTAAAAAATGAAATTCAAGTGATGTATTCGCAATTTGACTCCTTATTTCAAGGGGTAGAAGAAAGTGATCTGCGCGTCTCTGAAATGGGTAATTCTATTGATGAAATGAATAATAAAATACTGGAGGTTTTAGGGGATGATGAAGAATTTTCGAATAAAAACTTCTGGGGTGATGACCTTTCTGCCGCACATCTTCAAAGCATCAAATATTTAGGTTATTACGAACATAATCGGCAACGGATTGCCTATACAAAATCTCAGCTAGGCGATCGTTTTTTAACTCTTAATGAAAAATTTAACGGGCAGTGGCGCGTAAAAGAAATTACGGATGTATTTTTGACGCTCGTTGGGGAAAATGACAAAACATATACGATTCATAAAGTGGATTTTTGATGAGTAAATATCTCCTTTGCCTTTGCTTACTATTCCCTAGCTGGGTTTTGTCAAAATATCAATTACCTGAAAATAAAATTAATTTATCCTTCAAAAATATCGAGCTAAAGGATGTTTTTAATATTTTAGGTCAGGCGGGTAATGTTCATTTTGTAGGGCATCAACATTTAGAGGGCACTACCGACCTGATTGCCCAAAATGTTACTTGGAAACAAACTTTTGAGATGGTATTACGTAGTAATGGTCTTTATTTTATTCAAAATGGAAATATGATTTGGGTGGCTCCAAGTCATGTAATAAAGAATAGTTCGCAAACACAATGGGAACAATACAATCACGTTGAAGAACTGCCACAACAGGTGTCCATTGAGGCTTTTATCGTGGAGGTCGATCAACGCTTTAGTCAAGAATTAGGCGTCAAATTAAATTTACTCAATAAGGCTAAAAATGTCTCTAGTGATGGTATTCAATCTAACTTTGCTGCAGATTTAAAAGCTACTGTCAAAAATGGCCTTCATCCAGTCACTGGCAATATCACGGTCATCTCTAAAGGGGCAAAACAAATTTTACAAGCTGAACTTAGTGCCCTAGAGTCCAATGGTCAAGGAAAAATTGTCTCTAACCCCCGCATTGTTACCACCCATTTGGTCGGCGCAGTCATCGAACAAGGTACCGAAATTCCCTACACAACCACCTCAAAAGAGGGTTCCCGGGTACATTTTAGAAAGGCTAATTTAAGGCTCGCTGTAATACCTGAAATCCGTCCTGATTACATTAAATTAGATGTGGAAATAACAAAGGATTCTTTAGGGAAACAATACGGAAGTGGTCATGCGATTAACACTCGGGCTTTGAAATCCTCACTCATGGTTGAGGAGGGTGGCACTGTCATGATTGGTGGTGTGTTTATTACAAGCGACCGTGAGGAAATTGTTCAAGTTCCCTTACTGGGGGATATTCCGATCATTGGACGTCTTTTTCAACACTCTGAAAAAGTAAATGATAAAAATGAATTACTTATTTTTTTAACCCCCACACTGATTGATTACACAGGTCAAAATTAATCAAAAATATCAGAAATATTGCTTCTCGTGAAACACTGCGTAAAATTGAGGTATGAACAGCGTTCCTAAAAATATTTTTCTCATTGGCCTGATGGGTGCGGGTAAGTCTACTGTAGGCAGAATGCTTGCCAAACGCCTTGGTAAAACGTTTATTGATAGCGACCTTGAAATTGAAAAAAGGTGCGGGGTTAAAATCCCAACGATTTTTGAAATGGAGGGTGAGGATGGTTTTCGCAAAAGAGAGTCTACCGTCATCAAAGAATTAACCCAACTCGAGAATATTGTCTTAGCAACTGGGGGTGGTTGTATTTTGTCATCCGACAATCGCACCTGTCTTCATGAGAATGGCTTTGTGATTTATTTGCGCGCCAATCCTCATGAGCTTTGGATTAGAACAAGAAACGATAAAGGTAGGCCTTTATTAAATACTGCTGATCCTCAGAAAACCTTCAAGAATCTCTTTGAAATCCGAGATCCTCTGTATGCTTCAATAGCTCACCAGACTGTCGAGACAGGCAAACCGAATGTTAATCAATTAACCAATAAATTGGTTATGCAACTGGAACTTCAACCATGAGATCTCTACAAGTCGAACTAGGTGATAGGTCCTATCCTATTTATATTGGTGAAAATCTTTTGCAAGATACCGCCTTATATACAAAACATGTTCAAGGGCACTTAAGCATTATTGTTTCAAATCCTACGATTGCTGCTTTATATGCTGATCCTGTAGAACAGTCCTTAAAAGATATCGGGCAACAAGTCGTTCGTATTATTTTGCCAGATGGTGAAGCCCATAAAAATTGGGAAACTCTGCAAATCATTTTTGATGGCCTTATGAAGGCAGGGGCTGACCGTAAGAGTACGATCTTTGCACTAGGCGGTGGCGTTGTCGGCGATATGGCGGGATTTGCTGCGGCATCTTTTATGCGCGGTATTGCTTTTGTACAAATACCAACTACCCTACTTTCTCAAGTAGACTCGTCTGTCGGTGGAAAAACAGGAATTAATCATCCTCTTGGTAAAAACATGATTGGTGCATTTCACCAACCAGTCGCGGTCATTGCTGATTTATCAACTCTCAAATCCCTCCCGCCAACAGAGTTGGCTGCAGGTCTTGCAGAGGTTGTCAAACATGGTGCGATTGCTGATGCCGAGTTTTTAGATTGGATTGAAGCGCATATTAACGATCTCAATGCTTGTCAGACCTTCGCCATGGAACATGCTGTGTTTCGCTCGTGTGAGATCAAATCTGCGGTCGTGGCCGCCGATGAGAAAGAAACCGGGATTCGTGCTCACCTGAATTTTGGTCATACCTTTGGTCATGCCATTGAAGCTGGGATGGGTTATGGGCAATGGCTTCATGGGGAAGCAGTTGCTTGTGGCATGGTGATTGCCGCAGAATTATCAAAAGAGTTATCTTATATCTCTACTCATGATGTGCACCGTTTAACTAATATCATTCAAGCACTCCATCTGCCTGTTTCACCACCATCCTGGCCTGTTGAGAAGTATATGGGGTTCATGTCACACGACAAAAAAGCAGAATCAGGAACGATTAAATACATTGTTTTGCAAGCACTTGGTCAAGCATCCGTGCTCAAAGTTCCTGACCCGATGATTCGCTCTGTGTTGCAGCGCTTTGGGGCAACATGATAGATTTAGCTGTATATAGTGCGCGCCCAGATAATTCTAAAGGTCGAGTTCATCCCGAACCCCAAGAACCCTCAAAGTCTGGCAGAAACCCGTTTCAGAGAGATCGTGATCGCGTTCTGCACTGCGCTGCTTTTAGGCGTCTTGAATACAAAACACAGGTTTTTTTAAACCATGAAGGCGATGATTTTCGAACACGACTAACGCACAGTCTAGAAGTAGCTCAAATTGGTAGAGCAATCGCTAGACGATTGCACTTAAATGAAGATTTAGTTGAAGCTATTGCTTTAGCGCACGATCTTGGTCATACGCCTTTCGGACATGCTGGTCAAGACGCCCTCAATCAATGCATGCTTAAGTTCAATGGGTTTGAACATAATCTTCAAAGCCTTTGGGTTGTTGATGAACTGGAAGAGCGATATCCGACATTTAATGGTCTTAATTTGTCTTATGAAACACGCGAAGGGATTCTAAAACATATTTCTCGCAAAAATATTGATCTTCACCGACCATGGCTTGGGGCTCTGGCACAACGTTTTGAAGACCATTTACAACCAAGCCTTGAGGCTCAACTTGCAAACATCGCCGATGAGGTGGCCTATAGTAACCACGATATCGATGATGGTATTCGCTCTGGCTTACTTGAGATGGAGACCTTAAATGAGACTGAGCTATGGAATTCACGTCGAACATTCGTTCTTGAGATGTATCCTCACTTAGAGGGTCGCAGACTTCGCCATGAGGTCATACGTCATATGATCCATGTGTTAATTGATGATTTAGTGAACCATTCACAATCCTTGATTGCGCTTCATGCACCAAAATCGATTGATGATGTCCGCCATTTACCTGCTTTGATTTCTTTCTCAGACAATATGAAGAAACAAGTTGTCGAATTAAAAAGTTTTTTATTTAAAAATCTTTATAGGCATCCCAGGGTTTCGAGTGTTACTCAAGAGGCCGCTGCCCAAATTGAATTTTTATTTGCTCACTTTGTTTCTCATCCAACGGAAATTCCTGGTCACTTTCGAACAGTGGATCAAAATAACCCTGAGCGACGCACGGCTCACTATATTGCTGGTATGACGGATCGCTTTGCGCGGAGTGAATTCTTAAGACTCCACACAAAAACTACACCTTAAATTGAACTCCGCCCTGGGTCGAGATGTATCTTGACACAGCGGTAAAGAACTCTTCTCCAGTTTTAGTGTCTAACCACAAAGGGCTTTCTTTTGATCCAGACCACTTAAAATGAAATCCTCCCTCTTTCGCAGCGACCCATAATTCATGCAACGGCGTTTGTAGATTAATAACAATCACCGTTTTATTGGGAAATGAAATACTAAGGACACTTGCCTGTCTTTCTAAATCCACATCAAAATCAGTACTCTCAAATAATCGCTCAAGCTCCCCCTCAATTTTATCTAAGGCCATGCTTGCTAGATTTTTAAATTCAGAATCAGTGATTTTTTCGGAATTAGATGGTGTCATTTGTCAGTCTTTTTTGGTTGGTTGATGCATTTGCCTTCATAATATAAGAATCATGAAACTATTTGCTAAATTACATTTTAGTTTTCTTCTCACCTTATGGGGAATTCTTTTCTTATCCCTTACTGCTTGTGGGGTTAGAGGACCGCTTTATTTGCCTCCTCCTCCACCTACTCCAGAAAAACCCAAAAAAATTGAACCTCTTGGTGTGCAATACCCAAGTTCTCCAGAGTCTTCTGTAACCCCTCCTGTTAAGCCTTAATTCATCATGAATCAACTTCCTGAACTATCTGGATTTCATCTTCACAACGATACCTGGTTTGCCGAAAATATATCTCTACTTGATATTGCAAATCAGTTTGGTACACCATGCTATGTTTATAGTAAAAAAGCCTTAACGCAAGCCTTTATGGCATATGAAAGCGCTTGTCTGCGCAAGGATGGCTCGCGTCGTGCAAGAGTTCATTTTGCAATGAAATCGAATAGTAATTTAGCTATTCTTGATGTTTTTGCTCAACTTGGCGCAGGCTTTGACTTGGTGAGTGGCGGAGAATTAGAACGAGTCATTGCGGCTGGCGTGAATCCTGCACTTTGTGTTTTTTCTGGTGTTGGCAAATCTGTTCAAGAAATTACTCGCGCTCTTGAAGTTGGTGTCAAATGTTTCAATATCGAATCTATTCCCGAGCTCTCCCGCATTAATGATGTAGCCGGTCAACTTGGTCTTGTTGCCCCCATATCGTTGCGCGTTAATCCTGATGTGGACGCTAAAACCCATCCCTATATTTCTACAGGATTAAAGGATAATAAATTTGGTATTGCCTACGAATCAGTGTTGGCTACCTATGCTGCTGCAAAGTCCATGCCCAACTGCAACATTGTTGGTATCGATTGTCATATAGGCTCTCAAATCTTAGATATTCAACCTTATTTAGATGCTCTAGACCGCGTTTTATTATTAATTGAGCAGTTACGCGATCAAGGAATTAATATTCATCATATCGATATTGGTGGTGGTCTTGGCATTGATTATGGTGGTGAAATTGCTCCAGACATTACGCTTTTTGCCAACACATTACTAGACCATATCGAAAAAAGAGGATTTGGCTTTTTGGATGTTATTTTTGAACCTGGCCGCTCTCTTGTAGGAAATGCTGGCGTTCTTTTAACCCGTATTGAATACCTTAAACCAACTGACGCTAAAAACTTTTGCGTTGTTGATGCAGCAATGAACGATTTAATGCGACCCGCTATGTACAATGCTTTTCATAGTATCGTGCCTGTCGTCAATAAATCTTTACCAGCTCAAACTTACGATGTTGTTGGCCCTGTGTGTGAATCGGGCGATTGGTTAGGTAAAGACCGCTTACTTTCTGTTGCGCCTGGGGATGTTCTGACAATTCTTTCTGCAGGGGCTTATGGTTCAACTATGTCCTCTAACTACAATACGAGACCACGTGCGGCTGAGGTAATGGTCAGTGACACCGCACTACACCTCATTCGAGAGCGTGAGACGGTGCAAAGCTTATTCGCTCTTGAACATCTACTGCCAAAATGAAATGAGGGCCTATAGCCCTCATGATTGAAATCGTGCTCTAAAGATTAGTTCAGGCCGGCAATATAGTCTGCAACTGCTTGCATTTCTTTATCGTTGAGTTTAGAAGAAATCGTATTCATTTGCGCATTTTTGCGCTCACCTGCTCTAAAACTCACAAGTTGCGTCTGAGTATATTCAGCCCATTGCCCACCAATCCGTGGATATTGAACTGGGATTCCAGAGCCAGAAGGACCATGACAAGAGGCGCAGGCGGGTACGTTTTTAGATGCTATACCACCGCGGTAGATACTTTTACCCAGAGCAATCGTATCTTTGTTGCTTGCTGTTCCGGGCTTGAGAGATTGTTTTTCTAAATACGCGGAGATGTTTTTCATGTCAGCCTCTGTCAACAGCATCGACATACCCATCATCACAGCGTTAGCACGTTCACCTGACTTGAAATGCGCCAGTTGCGTTTGCAAATAAGTGGCATTTTGCGCTGCAATCTTAGGCCAAGCTCCTGAACCGCTATTACCATTTGCGCCATGACAACCCACACAAGCTGTAATGCCACGCTTACTATCACCATTGGAATATAGGTTTTCACCAGCGGCTAAATCAGGCTTAGAAGCCTTAGGTGCTGGTTCGGAAGCATATAGGTTGGGCGTTAAACCAAGAACCGCAACGAATCCTAGAAATTTAAGCTTTTGAATAATATTTTTTAACATAAGTGATAAGCGCATAATGATGTTTATAGATTTTCCAATTTTATATGTGTAATTTTACAATAGCTTCATTTTTCGAGTATTTATGTCAAAGCTTCAACAAGCCAAGTTCTTCGTCACGGTCAATCATCTTGCCGATTTACCCAAAGATCCCCTTCCTGAAATCGCATTCGCGGGTCGGTCTAATGCAGGTAAATCAACGGCAATTAATGTTTTATGCTCACAAAAACGCTTAGCTTTTGCGAGTAAAACCCCTGGTCGCACTCAACACATCAATTTTTTTTGTATTCCAGAAAAAGATACCCTTTTAGGTCATTTAGTCGACTTACCAGGCTATGGATACGCAAAAGTCGACCGTAAAGTGCGGGCACATTGGGAAACTCTCCTAAGTAAGTACTTACAAGAGCGGTCTCAACTCAAAGCTATGGTTCTCATTGTTGACTCTCGCAGAGGTATCACTGATCTAGATCGCAATATGTTGGAGTGGTTCTGCCCAACTGGAAAGCCTGTCCACTTATTAATTACCAAGTGCGATAAGCTCAATTTATCTGAAAAGGCGCTGGCGATGAAAGCTGTCCGAGATGAGCTAAAATCGCTAAATGATCAACACGCTCATTTTGGGGAGTTGTCTGCTCAGTTATTTTCTAGTACCAAGCGCATTGGATTAGAACAAGCCGATGAACTCGTCTGTAAATGGTTAGTCAGTTAAAGGTTTTTATGTCAAATCAATCTTGCTCCACTTCGCTTCAGTTTCCTCTTCATCGCCCTCGTAGAGCGCGTCTTTCGGCTTGGTCAAGGGCCCTCATACAAGAAACGGATTTGTC
This sequence comes from Betaproteobacteria bacterium, assembly GCA_037137465.1. GTDB lineage: Bacteria > Pseudomonadota > Gammaproteobacteria > Burkholderiales > Burkholderiaceae > Polynucleobacter. The sequence continues at coordinate 23,454 of JBAXKF010000019.1, forward strand.
CGCCCGTAATTTGATTTATCCAGTTTTCGTACTTGAAGGGAAGGGTCGTCGTGAAGCGGTTGCTTCTATGCCTGGCATAGAGAGACAGTCTATCGATCTTCTGTTAGGGACTGCCCAGCAATGCGTAGATCTTGGTATTCCTGTGATGGCATTATTCCCAGTCATTGATGCTTCTTTGAAAAATCTAGAGGGCTCTGAGGCATGTAATCCAAATGGTCTTGTCCCGAATGTCGTTAAAACCTTAAAAGATGCGTTTCCTCAACTGGGCATTATGACGGATGTGGCTCTTGATCCTTACACTAGCCACGGCCAGGACGGCATTATCGATGACGCCGGTTATGTCCTGAATGAAGAAACTACAGCGATGTTAGTTCAACAAGCTATTTGTCAAGCACGTGCTGGGGTTGATATTGTGGCGCCATCGGACATGATGGATGGCAGAATTATTGAGATACGCGACGCCCTTGAGTCTGAGGGTTTTATTCATACTCAAATCATGGCCTACTCGGCTAAATATGCTTCTGCTTTTTATGGTCCTTTTCGGGATGCGGTTGGCTCTGCAAATAACCTAGGTAAAAGTGATAAAAAAACTTATCAAATGGATTTTTGTAATTCAGATGAGGCTATCCGTGAAGTAGCGTTGGATATTTCGGAAGGTGCAGACATGGTGATGATAAAACCTGGCATGCCCTATTTGGATATTGTGCGACGCGTGAAAGATACCTTTGGATATCCAACTTTTGTCTATCAAGTCAGTGGTGAGTACGCGATGATTAAAGCTGCGGCGCAAAACAACTGGCTTGATCATGATAAGGTAATGATGGAGTCCCTCATGGCCTTCAGGAGAGCTGGCGCAGATGGCATTCTTACTTACTTTGCACTCGATGCCGCTAAATTATTGCAAGCGAAGTAATTTTATTTTTTCTTGTAGTTTATCTGCAGTAATGATGCCAACAACCCGCAAACTTTTTACCTCTTTGCCTTGAGCATTGATAAAAATAAAGGCTGGTGGACCAAATAGCTGGTATTCATTTAATAAATCGCGTTGATTTTTGCCGGAAATAGTTACATCAACTTCGACTCTTTTTACCTGTTGTAGCTGTATTTTTACTTCAGTATTGTTTAAAACGATATTGTCGATTTCTTTGCAACTTACACACCAATCCGCATAATAAGTAATCAATACTCCCTCTTGATTATCTTTGGCATTTTGTAAACTGGTTCTCAGCTCTTCAAGCGAAGATACTACTTGATAGTCTAAGCCCCCAATTTGTTTGGTACTCTTTGCTTGATGACCCAAGATTAAACTGCTCAGGGCTGGATAGATCATCCAGATAGCAAAGGCAATGAGCACAACGGCTAAGATGCGTTGGACGCGCAACATCCAAGAGCCTGCTTTTGGTACTACGCTTCTTGCTCCAATCGCAAATAGCATCAAAGGTAATCCCATGCCTAAAGCCAGCACAAACAAAATCAATCCCCCAAGCTCTACTTTGCCACTTTGTGCAATAAAGGTGAGTACTCCTGCTAATGGTGCTGTCACACATGGGCTCGCTATCAAGCTCGACAGTGCGCCCAACATAAACACACCAAATAAATTACCGCCTTGATGCTTATCCATCCACTGATGAACTCTTTGATTCCAAGCATGCGGCAAGCTAAGTTCATATAAGCCCAATAAACTTCCTGATAGTCCAATCATGAGCAAGCCAAATACAATTACGACTATTGGGTTTTGCAATCCACTTGAAACACTAGCGCCAAACCAAGCCGTGGCCATTCCGGCGATACTAAATGCCAGCGCCATTCCTAATACGTATGTTCCTGCTGTGATGATGGTTTTTTTCCGTGAACTCTGTCCAGAGGGTGCGCCAAATAGAATACTCGAGAGGATGGGCAACATCGGTAACATACAAGGCGTAAAAGCTAATCCAAGCCCTAATAAAAAGAATATGCCTAGCAATACTGGAGTAGAGGTTTTCTCTAAAATTCTATTAAGGGCGTTTAAGTCATCTTTGGCTTCCCACCATGATGATGTTATGTTCGTACTCTGCGACAAATCCTCTAGTGATGCTACAGATGGCACGCTGGTGTCATATTGATTAATTTGTATATATCTTGTCATCGGTGGATAACAAATTCCTTTCTCGGCACAGCCCTGTACTTGAACTTCCAAATTCAACGGAGTTTGTTTTGGCAACTGACTTAGACTAAAGCTCAGTGTTGTAGTGTCTGTATACGTGCGTACTATTTTTTGAAAATTTTCGTCATATTTCTCATGTGCGCTGGGCAGACTTTCTGGATTTAATGTCAGTAATTTGTTATCTACCTGCGCTTGCACTTGCAGCGACTCTTGATAAATATAGTACCCTGGCACAACAGAAAACGTGACCTGTAGTCCTTGTTCGGTTAATTTACCCTGTACTTTAAAGGCTTCTTCTGGTCGTAGGAATTCTTTTCCTTGGCAAAGGAGAGACAACAAACATAGCACTGCAAGTGCGAGATGTTTTACATACTGTCTATACATATAGTTGCTGTCCAGTAAAACCAAGTTCAGACAACATCCACTGAAAATAGTGTTCCTCTACCTCAATCATTGGTGTTGCAATAATTTCTGGTACGTCATAGGGGTGTGATGCCTTCACGTGATCTTGTATAGCTTTCCACAAGGTGTGGATCGTCTTGGCTTGCATCACGAACTCTTGACTATTTTCTAATTGGCCTTGCCATTGATACATACTTTCGATGGCAAATATTTGCGCACACGCAATTAATTTTTTTTCAATTAATTGTTTTGCGATTAACTGTGCAGTGTCCTTGTCAGGAAAACTAACGTTAACAATAATGGGTTGATGGATATTCATAAAGTTAAGCCTAATATCAACATATTTTGTCAGACTTTGATCGAAGTTGCCTAATAAAAAAGCCAGGGTCATTTGAGCCTGGCTTTTTTAACATCTTTTAGACCTTATTCAGCTTCTACTGCCTCTGAATCATCCATTTCTGGGCGATCCACGAGCTCTACAAGAGCCATTGGTGCATTATCGCCAACACGGAATCCAAACTTCAGAATTCTTGTGTATCCACCTGGACGAGTAGCGTAACGTGGGCCTAACTCTGTAAAGAGTTTTGTCACCATTTCACGATCGCGCAAGCGATTGAAAGCTAAACGACGATTTGCTAAGTTATCTTTTTTGCCAAGCGTTATAAGAGGCTCTACTACGCGACGCAATTCTTTCGCTTTAGGCAATGTTGTCCTTATCAACTCATGTTGTAGCAATGAGTTAGACATATTACGCAACATCGCTAAACGATGAGAAGATGTACGATTGAGCTTACGCAGTCCGTTTCCGTGACGCATGATACTTCCTTTCTATTATTTCTCAAGACCTGTTGGCGGCCAGCTTTCTAACTTCATTCCTAAAGTCAGACCACGGGCTGCTAACACGTCTTTAATTTCATTAAGGGATTTGCGGCCCAAATTCGGAGTCTTTAACAACTCGTTTTCTGAACGTTGTATCAAATCACCAATGTAGTAAATGTTTTCGGCTTTTAAGCAATTCGCTGAACGAACTGTTAGCTCTAAATCATCTACTGGACGTAACAACATTGGATCAACCATTGGTGAACGGCTAGACTGTACGTCACCGATTACTTGATTGTTTTCTAATGCTGCAAACACTACGAGTTGATCAACTAATATTCCAGCTGACTGACGAATTGCTTCTTCTGGAGTAATAACACCATTTGTTTCAATCGTCATCACAAGTCTATCTAAGTCGGTACGCTGTTCCACACGCGCGGACTCTACAGCATAACTAACGCGATTGATTGGGCTAAATGAAGCATCTAATACGATACGACCAATTAACTTTGTATTTTCATCTGCATAATGACGTAAATTACCCGGCACATATCCACGACCTTTTTCGATCTTGATTTGCATATCTAACTTACCACCTGCAGATAAGTTGGCAATAACGTGCTCTGGATTAATCAAAGTAACATCGTGCGGTAAATCTATGTCAGCGGCAGTAACAACGCATGGACCTTCTTTACGCAACATTACTGTTACTTCATCACGTGACTCTAATTTAAAGACAATACCTTTCAAGTTGAGTAGTAAATTAACTACATCTTCTTGAACGCCATCTAATGTTGAATACTCATGTACTACTCCACCAATACCTACTTCAGTTGGTGCATAACCAGACATTGAAGATAAAAGTACACGGCGTAATGCATTACCTAGTGTGTGACCATAGCCACGCTCAAATGGTTCCATAACGACTTTTGCCTGATTAGGGCCAATTGCTTCTACAGATATAATTTTGGGCTTCAGCAGTGTTGTTTGCATATATTTTCCTTAGGGATGCCTCAATTAACGCGAATAAAGTTCGACGATCAAGCTTTCGTTGATTTCACTACTAAGCTCATCACGGTCAGGCAATTTTTTGAATGTTCCTTCAAGTTTGGTGGTGTCAACACTGACCCAGCTTGCTGGTCCAATTTGTTGTGCCAACGTCAAGGCTTCTTGAACACGAGTTTGTTTTTTGGCTTTTTCAGCAATCGCAACAATATCACCAGGCTTAACTTGCATAGATGGGATATTGACCACGTCACCATTAACTACAATGGCTTTGTGAGAAACTAATTGTCTAGCTTCTGAACGAGTAGAACCAAAGCCCATACGATAAACGACGTTATCTAAACGGGACTCTAATAAAGATAATAAGGTTTCACCTGTATTGCCTTTACGACGATCTGCTTCAGCAAAGTAACGTCTAAATTGACGCTCAAGAATGCCGTACATTCTTTTTACTTTTTGCTTTTCGCGTAATTGGTTTCCGTAATCTGAAGTACGAGTTCCAGATGTACGACCATGTTGACCAGGCTTAGTGTCTAACTTGCATTTATCTGCAAGAGGACGACGAGCGCTCTTTAAAAATAAGTCGGTACCTTCCCGACGTGATAGTTTAGCCTTAGGGCCTATATAACGTGCCACGTGTATTTCCTTTCTTTGCCGCTACTTTTCGTAGTGGGTTAGTTCAAATAAATATATTTGAACGGTGGGCTTAATTTAAAAAATCGCTTTTAAATATTAAATGCGACGACGCTTAGGAGGACGACATCCATTGTGTGGAACAGGCGTCACATCCTGAATTTCAGTGATCTTGATTCCAAGGCCATTCAATGCTCTTACAGCAGATTCACGGCCAGGTCCAGGACCCTTGATTTGTACTTCTAAATTTTTAATACCGCATTCGATAGCAGCTTTACCTGCAACCTCAGCCGCAACCTGCGCTGCAAATGGAGTAGATTTTCTCGATCCTTTAAAACCCTGCCCACCAGAAGTTGCCCATGAAAGAGCATTTCCTTGGCGATCAGTGATCGTAACAATCGTATTGTTAAACGATGCATGCACGTGTGCAATGCCGTCAGCAATATTTTTCTTAACCTTCTTACGAACTCGTGTTGCATTCGCTTGTTGTGGTTTTGCCATATCAGTTTCGCTTTCCTATTATTTCTTCAAAGCAATGCCTGCCTTACGCGGACCTTTGCGTGTGCGAGCATTTGTCTTAGTACGCTGACCACGAACTGGAAGACCTTTACGATGGCGAACGCCACGATAACAGCCTAAGTCCATTAGTCGCTTGATATTCATCGTTACTTCTCGACGAAGATCTCCCTCAGTGGCAAATACACCTACTTGCTCACGAATTTTTTCCAAATCCGAATCGGTTAAATCCTTAACTTTCTTCGACTCTGGAACACTCGCAGCCTCACAAATTTTTCTTGCGCGAGTAATACCAATGCCGAAAATCGAAGTTAACCCGATAACGGTATGTTTATGGTTGGGGATGTTTACCCCGGCGATACGTGCCATATAAATTCCTCTAAATTAATCTACTTAACCTTGACGCTGCTTATGACGTGGATCTGATGAACAAATCACACGTAATACGCCTTTACGCTTAATGATCTTGCAGTTACGGCAAATACATTTAACTGATGCCAATACTTTCATGACTAACCCCTCTCCAATTCGTACTACTTGGCACGAAAGATAATTCGTGCACGCGTTAGGTCGTATGGAGTCATCTCCACAGTAACCTTATCACCAGGCAGAATACGAATGTAGTGCATCCGCATCTTTCCAGAAATATGTCCCAAAACTACATGTCCATTCTCTAACTTCACCCGAAACATCGCATTCGGTAAATTCTCTACAATCTCTCCAGCCATTTGTATGACGTCATCTTTTGACATATTTAGACGCCTGGGCCCATTTTAAAATTTGATTTTTTCATCAGTGAGTCATACTGCTGCTGCATGAGGTAGGACTGTACTTGTGCCATAAAGTCCATCGTCACAACAACAATAATTAATAATGATGTGCCGCCAAAATAAAACGGTACTTGCCAATTCAAAACTAAAAACTCAGGCAATAAACAAACAATAGTGATATATGCTGCTCCAGCTAAAGTTAATCTTGCTAAAATTTTGTCAATATACTTTGCCGTTTGATCGCCTGGTCTAATTCCTGGTACAAAGGCACCGCTTTTCTTCAAGTTATCAGATGTTTCACGGCTGTTAAATACTAGTGCTGTGTAGAAGAAGCAAAAGAAAATAATAGCTGTTGCGTAAAGAATAATATAGACAGGTTGCCCTGGTTGCAGAGTACTCGATAGATCTTTAATAAACCGAGAGAACATGTTTGTGTTCTCTCCAGCAGTGAACCACTGTGCAATCGTTGCAGGAAATAAAATAATTGATGATGCAAAAATCGGGGGAATAACACCAGCCATATTTAACTTAAGTGGTAAGTGTGATGACTGCCCGCCATACACCTTATTACCAACCTGTCGTTTTGCATAGTTCACTAGAATTCGACGTTGGCCACGCTCTACAAAAACCACAAAATAAGTAACCGCAATAACAACAAGGACAACTAATATCGAAGAAATAATACTCATGGCACCGGTTCTTACTAGCTCCAATAATCCACCTAGAGCGCTTGGTAAGCCAGATGCGATACCTGCAAAAATAATAATAGAAATACCATTACCTAAACCGCGCTCAGTTACCTGCTCACCTAACCACATTAAAAACATGGTACCAGTTACTAAAGTAACTACTGTTGTCATCTGAAACAGGAATCCTGGATCGGTCACCAATCCAGCCTGTGACTCAAGTGCAATGGCAATACCCATTGCCTGGAATGTGGCTAATACAACTGTTGCATAACGCGTGTATTGAGTAATCTTTCTTTGTCCTGATCTACCTTCTTTTTTGATTGCCTCGAAAGTAGGTATCACCACTGTTAATAACTGCATGATGATCGATGCAGAAATATACGGCATGATGCCTAAGGCAAAAATAGTAAAGCGAGATAAAGCTCCGCCTGAAAATAAATTAAACATACCTAAGATGCCACCCTTGGCATCATTAAATAAACTTGCCAATTGATTTGGGTCTATACCAGGAACAGGAATATGCGCGCCAACTCGATAAACCACTAAAGCCAAGACGAGAAACAACAGGCGATTTTTCAAATCCCCATATTTGTTTCCTGACTTCATCAGGCTAGAAGCGGTTTGAGAAGACGTTGCCATCTATTACACTTCCTCTACCAATTTGCCACCAGCCGCTTCAATAGCAGCGCGTGCACCAGCAGTAGCAGTTAATCCTTTTAAGGTAACTGCCTTAGTCAATTCGCCAGTTTTAATTACTTTTACAGACTTAATCTGCTCGTTAGCTAAACCGTTTTGCTTAAGGACAACTAAATCAATTTCAGTAACTTGTAAGCGCTCAATATCTGTTAACGTAATTTCGCCTACATGACGACGCGTTAAGGAGACAAAGCCACGTTTTGGTAGGCGACGATACAAAGGCATCTGTCCACCCTCAAAGCCAACTTTATGAAAGCCACCTGAACGAGACTTTTGACCTTTATGACCACGGCCAGCTGTTTTACCAAGACCAGAACCAATACCACGTCCAACACGACGTTTTGCATGTTTAGCGCCAGCAGCAGGTTTTAAGTTATTTAATTCCATCATTTCCTCTGTCAATTATTGGCTTAAGTCAATTCTTTAATAAGATAAGACACTTTGTTCATCATGCCGCGTACAGCAGGTGTATCTACTAATTCAGACGTAGAGTTAAGACGACCAAGACCAAGGCCGCGAACGGTGGCACGATGGCTTTCACGCGTTCCAATGATGCTACGTACTAATTTAATTTTTACGGTTTTATTTTGAGTCATGTTTATTCTCGATTCACTTAACCTAAGATTTCTTCAATAGACTTGCCGCGCTTTGCAGCAATTTCAGCAGGTGTACTCATTTTGCTCAAACCATTAATTGTCGCTCTTACCATGTTGTATGGGTTTGTTGAGCCAATCGATTTAGCTACAACGTTTGTAACACCCATAACATCAAAAATTGCGCGCATTGGGCCACCGGCGATAACGCCAGTTCCTTCTTTAGCGGGAGACATCAATACACGTGATGCTCCATGCTCACCAATAACAGAGTGCTGTAATGTGCCTTGACGCAGTGGAACTTTAATCATCTTACGGCGGGCTTCATCCATTGCTTTTTGGACAGCAACAGGAACTTCTTTTGATTTTCCTTTGCCCATACCAATTCGGCCATCACCATCACCAACTACTGTCAAAGCAGCAAATCCTAAAATACGACCACCCTTAACCACTTTAGTTACGCGGTTAACAGCAATCATCTTTTCGCGTAAACCATCATCACGCTCTTCAGCTGCCATTTTTGCTTGCATTTTTGCCATGTTCTTTTCCTTGACCTTTTCTTAATCTTCTTAGAACTTCAGTCCAGCTTCACGAGCGGCTTCAGCTAGAGCTTTAACACGTCCGTGGTAACGAAAACCTGAACGATCAAAAGCAACTTCTGTAACGCCTGCTTTTAATGCACGCTCAGCAATTAATTTACCAATTTCTTTAGCGGCATTACTATTGCCACCATTGGTTAATGTGGTACGCAAATCTTTTTCCATTGTCGATGCAGCTGCCAAAACTTTCGTGCCACATGGGCTGAAAAGTTGTGCAGAAATATGCATATTCGTACGCATGATTGCAACACGCGGAACTGCAAGTTCTGCAATTTTGATACGTGTCTGACGCGAACGACGGATACGGGAGTCTTTTTTGTTCATCATATTCGGCCTCGATTACTTCTTCTTCGTTTCTTTAATGAGAACCACTTCATCGCTATAACGAACACCCTTACCTTTGTAAGGCTCTGGTGTTCTGTAGGAGCGCACTTCAGCGGCTACTTGACCAACTTGCTGCTTGTTGGCACCTTTAATAATGATTTCAGTTTGGGTCGGCGTCTCAGCTTTTACACCTACTGGCAGCTGATAAATCACATCATGTGAAAAACCAAGTTGCAGTTTTAAAGACGTACCCTGTGATGCGGCACGATATCCAACACCAACTAAATTTAATTTACGCTCAAAACCCTTAGTAACACCAGTTACCATATTGTTTACAAGCGCACGCGTAGTTCCAGATAAAGCATTTGACTCACGAGACTCATCATTGCAAGTTACTTGCAGAGTTCCATCTTCTTGCTTCAAAGAAACTAATGGATGGAGGTTGTGCGTTAATGTTCCAAGCGGACCTTTTACTGTGAGCAGCGCTCCAGCAATTTGAACTTCTGCACCCGTAGGTACTTGAATCGGCGATTTACCAACACGTGACATATTCGTTCTCCTTAGGCTACGTAGCAGATAACTTCGCCACCAACGCCATTGGCGCGAGCTTTACGATCAGTCATCAAACCTTGTGGGGTTGAAATAATAGCCACACCCAATCCGTTCAATACTTGAGGGATGTCATGACGACCTTTATAAATACGTAGGCCAGGCTTTGAAATACGCTCAATACGTTCAATCACTGGACGGCCAGCATAGTACTTGAGTGTGATATTTAAAACAGGTTTTGCAGTTTCACCAGCAATCTCAAAGCTGTCGATATAGCCTTCGTCTTTTAGAACGTTTGCAATAGCAACTTTAAGTTTTGATGAAGGCATAGTGACGCCTGGCTTTTGCACCGCTTGCGCGTTGCGAATCCGGGTTAACATATCTGCGATTGGATCGGTAAAGCTCATAATTTCTCCTAATCTTTAACTGTTACCAGCTGGCTTTAGTAACGCCCGGGATTTCGCCTCTAAAAGCGATTTCACGGATTTTTGCGCGACCCAAACCGAACTTACGGAATGTTCCACGTGGACGACCAGTCAAAGCACAACGATTACGTTGGCGAATGGGGCTTGCATTACGAGGTAACGCTTGTAATTTCAAACGCGCATCATAGCGCTCTTCCTCTGACTTAGAGGTATCTTCAATAATTGCTTTTAATTCGGCACGTTTTACCGCAAATTTAGCAACTGTTTTAGTACGCTTTTTTTCACGTTCTATTAATGAAAGTTTAGCCACGTTAACCTCTTAGTTACGGAAAGGAAATTTAAAGGCCGCTAACAAAGCTTTTGCTTCATCATCTGTTTTAGCGGTTGTAGTAATGCTGATATTTAATCCACGCAAAGCGTCAATTTTGTCGTATTCGATTTCAGGGAAAATAATCTGTTCTTTTACGCCGATGTTGTAGTTTCCACGACCATCAAACGCCTTGCCAGATACACCACGAAAATCGCGTACGCGTGGCAAAGCCACTGTGATAAAACGATCTAAAAACTCATACATTCTTTGACCGCGTAAAGTGACCATTGCACCGATAGGATAGCCTTGACGAATCTTAAATCCAGCAATCGCTTTTCTAGCTTTCGTCACCACTGGTTTTTGACCAGCAACTTTTGTTAAATCGCTTACTGCATGCTCAATCACTTTTTTGTCGGCCACAGCCTCGCCCAAACCCATATTTAGGGTAATTTTTGTAATGCGAGGTACTTCCATCACTGACTTGTAACCAAACTTAGCAGTTAATTCGCCAACAACTTTATTGGCATAGTGCTCTTGAAATCTTGTTGTCATTTTTTTCCCCTTAAGCCGATAAAGTTGCGCCAGTGGTTTTTAAGAAACGAACTTTTTTGCCGTCCACTTCTTTAATTCCCACACGCGATGGCTTACCATTTGCATCAATCAACGCCACATTCGAAATCTGAATAGGCATTGTTTTATCGATGACCCCACCTGTTACGCCGGCAGCTGGATTAGGCTTTACATTCTTTTTATACTGATTAACGCCCTCAACCAAAACCTTTTGCTCAAGCATAGCGATTACAGTTCCCTGCTTTCCTTTGTCGCGACCAGTAGTAACTATGACCTGGTCACCTTTACGAATCTTATTCATGGCCTCTCCTTAAATTACTTCAGGAGCTAATGAAACGATCTTCATAAAACGCTCAGTACGCAATTCGCGCGTCACTGGGCCAAAGATACGTGTTCCAATCGGCTCAAGTTTTGCGTTGAGCAAAACTGCCGCATTAGCATCAAATTTAATTAACGATCCATCGGAACGACGGACGCCCTTAGCTGTACGCACAACAACAGCGTTATAAATATCACCTTTTTTCACGCGGCCACGAGGAGCTGCGGATTTAACAGTCACTTTAATAATATCGCCAATGCTTGCATAACGGCGCTTGGAACCACCCAAGACCTTAATGCACATTACTTCACTGGCGCCAGTATTATCAGCGACCTGTAGTCTGCTTTCAGTTTGAATCATTTTTTTATCCCCAACTTAAATACCCGAAGGCAATCAGTCTTGGTTCCGTTAAGGGCTTTCCTTATTCAAAAAATTTTAAATAAAGTCAACCCGGATTAATAAATGCTTTTGCAACTCTTTTTTCGTGTAATTTTCAAATTTTTATTGAAAAACACACGAAGCCCTCTACTATAACAAGCTTACATTAAATATGCAAGCATATTTAAATGCCTTTTGACTCTTCTACTACGCGAGTTACAACCCAAGATTTTGTTCTAGACATTGGGCGTGACTCAGAAATCTCAACGGTGTCACCGATTTTGATCTGGTCAGACTCGTCATGGGCGTGGTATTTTTTTGAAACACCAAAATACTTGCCATAAAGCGCATGCTTTACTTTTCTCTCTACGAGTACAGTTACTGTTTTCTGCATCTTGTCGCTAACTACACGACCAACTAATGTTCTTTTTAAAGATTGAGTTGTAGTATTCATTTTTCAACCGCCTTTTGTTTCATCGCTGTTTTAACGCGCGCAATTGCTTTCTTGGTTTTACCAAGTTGACTAGTGTCTTGCAACTGTTGCGTACCTTTTTGCATGCGCAACTTAAACTGAGCCTTTAACAACTCAGACAGTTCATTATTGAGGCCTTTAACATCTTGGGCCAATAGTTCTTTCATTTCCATGTCTATATCTCCAGCTTAAGAGCCAATTTGACGAATAACAAATGCTGTTTGGATAGGCAACTTAGCTGAGGCTAAACGAAATGCCTCACGTGCAAGCGTCTCATCCACTCCGTCCATTTCATACAAAACTTTACCTGGTTGAATCTCAGCTACGTAATACTCTGGATTACCTTTACCATTACCCATACGAACTTCAGCAGGCTTCGTTGAAATTGGCTTGTCTGGGAAAATACGTATCCAAATACGACCACCACGTTTAATGTGACGAGTCATTGCACGACGAGCAGCTTCGATTTGACGCGCAGTCAATCTTCCACGACCCATTGCTTTTAGGCCAAAGTCACCAAAAGCAACTGAACTTCCGCGAGTTGCCTTGCCGGTGTTACGGCCTTTCTGTTCTTTTCTATACTTACGACGTTTTGGTTGCAACATAATTATTCTCCTGCCTTAGGTGCATCTTCAGGCTTCACAACTTTACGCACACGCTTAATTGCAGCTTTTACTTCAGGCTTCTCTTCAGGAGCTGCGCCTTCTGCTTTGCGTGGGGCACGTGGTGCACGACGTGGCTTTTTATCATCTTCTACTTCTGCAACTGGAGCAGCAGGAATTACAACACCGGTTCCTAAGGTATCGCCTTTATAAACCCAGACCTTTACGCCAATAATTCCGTAAGTTGTTTCTGCTTCTGATGTTGCATAATCAATATCTGCTTTCAATGTATGCAGTGGAACGCGACCTTCACGGTACCATTCACGACGTGCAATTTCAGCACCATTCAAGCGACCTGAACTCATAATTTTGATACCCTGCGCACCTAAGCGCATTGCACTTTGCATAGCACGCTTCATGGCACGACGGAACATAATACGCTTTTCTAATTGTTGCGTAATTGAATCAGCGATCAATTGTGCATCAATTTCAGGCTTGCGAATTTCTTCAATATTGACGTGTACTGGAACACCCATACGCTTTTGTAATTCTTTACGTAATACTTCAATATCTTCACCTTTTTTACCAATCACGACACCTGGACGTGAGCTGTAAATAGTAATCTTTGCATTTTTCGCTGGACGCTCAATCACAACTTTACTAACTGATGCATTTTTGAGTTTTTTCTTTAAGTAATTGCGAACCTCGATATCCTCTTGAAGCATGCTTGCAAAATTTGTATTGCCAGCATACCAACGAGAAGTCCAGTTTTTAGTAACCGATAAACGGAAACCATTGGGATTGATTTTTTGACCCATGACTCTTCCTTAATTACTCAAAGTCACAGTGATGTGACAAGTTTGTTTTTCAATTTTGTTACCACGGCCTTTAGCGCGCGCAGTAAAACGTTTGAGTGAAGTTGCTTTATCAACAGTAATTGATTTAACTTTCAACTCATCTATATCTGCACCAGCATTATGTTCAGCATTTGCAATTGCAGACTCAACAACTTTTTTCACAATAAAAGCAGCTTTTTTAGGGCTAAATGCGAGTATGTTCATTGCACGTGAAATCGGTAATCCACGAATTTGGTCAGCAACCAATCGGGTCTTTTGTGCGCTAATTCGTGCGCTACGGTGAATGGCTTTAGTTTCCATCATTTCCCCTTACTTCTTAGCTTTCTTGTCGGCAGCGTGACCCTTAAACGTACGAGTCAAAGCAAATTCACCGAGTTTATGACCAACCATATTTTCTGAAACATATACCGGTACATGCTGACGACCGTTATGAACAGCTATCGTCAACCCGATAAATTCAGGCAATATGGTGGAACGTCTAGACCATGTTTTAATGGGCTTTTTATCTTTAATGGCCACTGCAGTTTCAACCTTTTTAACAAGGCTAATATCGCAAAATGGTCCTTTTTTAGCTGATCGTGTCATGTTTATTTCCTCAATCGATTAACGTTTTTGACGACGTTGTACGATCATTGTCGTAGTACGCTTATTACGTCTTGTACGATATCCCTTTGTCGGGGTTCCCCATGGAGAAACAGGTACGCGACCTTCACCAGTTCTACCTTCACCACCACCGTGTGGGTGATCAACTGGGTTCATCGCAACTCCACGAACAGTCGGACGAATACCACGCCAACGATTCGCACCTGCTTTACCTATTTGACGCAATGAATGCTCTTCATTTCCAACTTCACCAATCGTTGCACGGCATTCAATATGAACACGGCGTACTTCGCCTGAGCGCAATCTAACCTGTGCGTAAATTCCTTCACGCGCTAAAAGAACAGCAGATCCTCCTGCTGAACGAGCAATTTGTGCACCCTTGCCTGGCATAATTTCTACGCAGTGAATTGTGCTACCAACAGGAATATTTCTAATTGGTAAGTTATTGCCTGCTTTAATTGGAGCTTCTGAACCATTCATAATTGCTTGGCCAACTGTCATTCCCTTGGCTGCAATCACATAACGACGCTCACCATCAGCAAATAAAATCAATGCCAAGTTTGCGGTTCTGTTTGGATCGTATTCTAAACGCTCAACTTTTGCTGGAATACCATCTTTATCGTTACGCTTGAAATCAACCATACGATAGTGATGCTTATGCCCACCACCTTTATGACGCGTAGTGATATGACCATTATTATTACGGCCGGCATGTTGAAACTGAGGCTCAAGCAATGGAGCAAATGGTTTACCTTTGTGTAAATCTGGATTAACCAGTTTTACCATTGAGCGACGTCCTGGGGACGTCGGCTTAGTTTTAATTAACGGCATTATTTAACCTCCGACTCAAAGTTAATCTCTTGACCCGGCTTCAAAGAAACATAGGCTTTTTTCACGTGATTGCGGCGACCTTCAAAACGACCAAAGCGCTTTGCTTTACCTTTTTGATTGACCACTTGCACAGACTCAACTTCTACCTTAAACAACATTTCAACAGCACCTTTAATTTCAAGCTTATTTGCATCGCGAGCAACTTCAAAAACAACTTGCTCGTTTTTGTCAGCTACCATCGTTGCTTTTTCTGAAATTACAGGGCCAAGTAATATGCTTAAAAGGCGATGTTCATTTTTGCGGTTTTGTATCATTTGAGCATCTCCTCAATTTGAGCTATCGCTGTTTTACCTACCAAAATATTGTGATAGTGAACAAGCGATAAAGGGTCAGCATGCTTTGCCTCTACGATTGATACTTGATGCAAGTTGCGTGATGCCAAGTGCAAGTTTTCATCTACCTTATCCAAAATAATAAGAACAGACTCAAGGCCCATTGCTTTTACTTTAGCAGCTAATAATTTAGTTTTAGGAGCGTCTAAATTGAAGTCATCAACGACATTTAAACGGCCTTCACGTGCCAACTGTGAAAATATAGAACGCATTCCTGCGCGGTACATTTTCTTATTTACTTTGTGTGAAAAGTTTTCATCAGGTGAGTTCGGGAATATACGACCACCTCCACGCCACAATGGTGAAGATGACATACCTGCTCTCGCACGACCAGTACCTTTTTGATTCCAAGGCTTCTTGGTTGAGTGATGAACCATTTCACGATCTTTTTGTGCACGATTTCCACTTCTTGCATTTGCTTGATAAGCAATTACAACTTGATGCACTAAAGCTTCGTTGTATTCTCTTTCGAATACTTCGGGGGAAGCTGATACGGCTTCACCAATTTTTCCATTCGCTTCTAGGAGCTTGAGTTCCATATTGCCCCCTATTAAGATTTAGCCGCTGGCGTTTTAATAGCCGGCGTAACAATTACTTTTCCACCGCGTGATCCAGGTACAGCACCTTTAACCAAAAGGAGCTGACGCTCTGCATCAATGCGGGCTATTTCTAAATTCTGCACAGTTTTTGTCACATCACCTAAATGACCTGTCATGCGCTTACCAGGAAACACTCTTCCTGGATCTTGCGCCATACCAATTGAGCCTGGTACATTGTGTGATCTTGAGTTACCGTGACTGGCGCGTCCAGAGGCAAAGTGGTATCGCTTAATGGTACCGGCATAACCTTTACCAATCGATACCCCTTGTACGTCCACTTTTTGTCCAACGGTAAAAGAATCTGCGCCAATAACTGTGCCTGCTTGAAGCTCAGCTAATTTAGATGCGTCAATTCTGAATTCGTTAAGTGCATTACCAGCAAGTACTCCTGCTTTTGCAAAGTGACCTGCCATTGCTTTGGTAACGCGTGATGCCCGGCGTTCGCCGTGAGCCAACTGTACAGCATCATAGCCGTCAGTTTCCTGAGTTTTGATTTGTGCGACTCTGTTGTTGCTTACATCAATAACAGTGACCGGAATTGAGTCACCCTCATCAGTAAACAAGCGAGTCATGCCGACCTTCCGGCCGATCAAGCCTAAGCTCATATCTTGCTCCAATGTCGACATCGATTGGTCGACGAAAATTAATTTAATGGTTTTTAGTGAAGGAATGCTTACTAAAAACCCCATTCTTTTTACTGCTAATACAAACTATCAAACGAATTTGGTAGAACTCAGCATTCTATACAGTTTTTTTTCGTTTGGCAAGTCTTTTTATTTACTGCAACTTAATTTCTACATCTACGCCAGCTGGTAAATCTAATTTCATCAAGGCATCAACTGTTTTTTCGGTTGGATCGATAATATCCATTAGGCGCAAATGCGTACGAATCTCTAATTGATCACGTGAGGTTTTATTAACGTGCGGTGAACGCAGTATGTCAAATCGCTCAATACGTGTTGGCAAAGGTACCGGGCCCTTTACAACTGCACCAGTTCTTTTTGCTGTGTCTACAATTTCGGCAGCTGACTGATCAATTAAGCGGTAGTCAAATGCTTTTAAACGAATTCTAATTTTTTGGCTTTGCATGATATTTTCCTAAAGAACATAGCGGCGCTGACGCTTAATTAAATTAATTAAAGGTTGTGCGCAGCGCGCACACAACCCGTCATACAAAACTACTTAAGCAATAATTTTAGAAACAACACCGGCACCAACCGTACGACCACCTTCACGAATCGCGAAGCGTAAACCCTCTTCCATCGCAATCGGTGCAATCAACTTCACAGTGATCTCTACGTTGTCACCAGGCATTACCATTTCTTTATCTTTTGGCAACTCAATCGCACCAGTAACGTCCGTTGTGCGGAAGTAAAACTGTGGGCGATAGTTATTAAAGAATGGTGTATGACGTCCGCCTTCATCTTTGGACAATACATATACGCTGCCTGTAAACTCTGTGTGCGGCAAAATTGATCCTGGCTTACACAATACTTGACCACGCTCAACGTCTTCACGCTTTGTACCGCGCAACAAGATACCGACGTTGTCGCCTGCTTGACCTTGGTCTAGCAATTTACGGAACATCTCAACACCTGTACAGGTTGTTTTTTGTGTTGCACGAATACCAACAATCTCAATCTCTTCTCCAACCTTTACAATGCCGCGCTCAATACGACCAGTCACCACAGTACCGCGACCAGAAATTGAGAACACATCTTCTACAGGCATCAAGAACGCGCCATCAATCGCACGCTCAGGCGTTGGAATATATGTATCTAATGCGTCTGCTAACGCCATAATTGCTTCTTT
>JBAXKF010000020.1:0-40345 GCA_037137465.1 Betaproteobacteria bacterium
ACGGAATCATAATCCGCAGGTCCGGGGTTCAAATCCCTGATTCGCCACCATATTCCGCAAAATTACTTAAACCATCAAGATAAACATCTTGATGGTTTTTTGTTCTTTACAAACCTACATCTGCTTTTTGCATATATGCTTTAATTAGTAATAATATTTAAAACTATTTTTATAAGGGACTTCAATGATTTTATTCTTCCGCTCCACTCTGCAAGTTCTTTGCTTATCTTTCGCGTTAATTTCTACAAGCTCGTTTGCCCAATTCGGTGGATTGCTTAACAACTTAAAAATTCCAGAAAGCATCACCAATAAAGCAAATGAAATCATGAATCCAAATTCTACCCAACCTCCTGTAAAACCTAGTGAGCCCCAAAAATGTAATGTCAGTGCAGGTTATGCTGGCGTTACAACCTACCTCGATGAGCAATTAAAAAAGACAGGAACTGGCCCTATTCGTGATTTTGAAACCACTGAATTTTGGGTAGAAAAAACGATTGTTGTTGGTAAAGAAAAAGTATTAGTAGGAAAACTCTATGAGCCTGCTTTATCAAAAGTAATAGAGCCTAAATCATTTGCTTTAGCAGACGAATGGACATGCAAGTAAATACTTCTCTGGAAGGGTGTTTGACGAGTAATCTTGAGCCCCTTAATCTTTAAAGTATTCTAAAGATTAAGGGTAACTTAAACAATAAAATCTAATTTTATAAATCTGTGAGCCTTATTTCCACAAAGCACATTTTGATTCTGCTTTTGTATTAAAAGCATCTTCACCACGAACACGTTGTATTACCTTGTAGTAATCCCATGGATATTTACTTTCTGATGGCTTCTTAACTTCCATTAAATAATATTCATGAACCATACGTCCATCGGGCCTTATGTAACCACCTTTTGCAAAAAAGTCATTGATTTTCATGGTTTTCATATGTGCGATTACTTTGGTACTATCATCAGTTCCAATTTCTTTCACCGCTTTTAGATATTGAAATGTTGCTGAGTAGGCGCCTGCTTGCAATACTGTAGGCATTTTTTTCATTTTCCCGAAATATCTCCGCGACCATTCACGCGTTTCTTCATTTAAATCCCAATACCAAGCATCTGATAAAAACATTCCCTGAGTGATAGGTAATCCCAAGGTATGTGTATCGGTAATAAACTGCATCATTGCCGTCATCTTCATTGACTTATCAATGCCAAATTCATTAGCGGCTTTAACTGAGTTATGTAAATCAGATCCTGCATTTGCAAAAGCTAATACTTGAGCCTTAGATGATTGCGCTTTTAACAAAAAAGATGAAAAATCGCTTGCTCCGACTGGGTGACGTATTGAACCTTCTACTTTGCCCCCTTCAGCCAAAATAACTTCTGAAGTATCTTTTTCTAAAGAATGGCCAAAGGCATAATCAGCCACTAAAAAATACCATGATTTGCCAACTTTCTGCGTTACAGCTTTTCCAACTACACGAGCTTGTGCAATCGTATCTAAAACATAGTTAATCGTATAGGGCGTGCACTCTTCATTGGTTAATCTCGCTGTACCACCCCCAACTGAAATAAACGCAACTTTTTTATCTGCGGCAACTTTGGAGATTGCTAATGCCACTCCAGAATTTACCCCTCCTAACAATAAGTCAAAATTAGAATCTGCCCATTCCCGTGCTTTTGCTGCAGCAATTTCAGGTTTATTTTGGTGATTAATAATTTGTAAATCAATTTTTTTGCCATTGACTGCTCCACCAAAATCAGCGATCGCCATCTTTACGGCTTCAACGGCTCCGGGGCCGTCAAGATCTGAATATAAGCCACTTAAATCAGTAGAAAAGCCAATTCTAATTTCCTGATTTGAAATTTGAGAATTAACATTAAATGATGTGACTAATCCAATTCCAACAAAAAATACAGTTAATTTATTTTTTAAATTTTTATTCATTTCAATCTCCTTTTTTTATACTTAACGACGAAAATACTCATTTTTTAACATTTGTGAAGCTTTTTCAGCAATCATGACCGTTGTTGCATTTGTATTGCCAGAAATAATTCTCGGCATGATTGAAGCATCTATTACAAATAGATTGTTCACGCCTCTTACCTTTAACGAAGTGTCCACAACAGCGTCATCATCTGAGCCCATTCGACAAGATCCCACTGGATGATGTACAGAGTCGCCTTTTTTCTTACAAAATTCTAAAATTTGCTCATCTGTTTGAATATCGATGCCCGGTGCTTTTTCCTGTGTAATGTGTTGACTTATCACTGGCTGAGAAAATATTTTTCTTAACAAATGAAACCCTTTCAACATCATTTCTTTGTCCAATTGGGTTTTTAAATATCCGCCATCTATTTTTGGATAGTCGTCTACATTCTTAGACTGTATGTGGATAGATCCTCTTGACTCTGGCTTTAGATTACACACAATCGCTGTTAACCCTGCCTTCTTATCTAACTTCCTTGGGTGCGCGGCAGGGTCAAGTGCCGCAGGTGCAAAGAGCACCTGCAAATCAGGATATTCTTTTTCAGCTGAAGACTTAACAAAAGCACCAACTTGCGTTGCATTAAAAGCTAATAACCCATCTCGTTTGAGGTAATAGCGAATAATTTGACCTAACATTGCCAATGGACTGACATAATCATTCAAGGAGCGAATACCAGTTACATTCACAACGATTGGTGATTGATAGTGGTCCTGAACATTTTCGCCAACCTGCGGGCGATTCACTCTACACTCAATCCCAAGTTTATTTAAACGATCCGCACAGCCGATTCCTGATAGTTCAAGCATTTGAGAACTACCAACGGTTCCTCCAGATAAAATAATTTTTTTACCTCTTAGTAATTTACTTTTTCCATCTTGAGAGCGAACCCATACTCCTGATGCATTATCCCCATCAAATTCAACTCGCTCAACTACAACACTTGTTGTTATCTTTAAATTTTTTCTTTTTGCGGCAAGTGTTAAGTAAGTGGCTGCAGTACTTTGACGACGACCATTTTTTACTGTTTGGT
The DNA here is from genome assembly GCA_037137465.1 of Betaproteobacteria bacterium. GTDB lineage: Bacteria > Pseudomonadota > Gammaproteobacteria > Burkholderiales > Burkholderiaceae > Polynucleobacter. The sequence continues at coordinate 3,004 of JBAXKF010000020.1, forward strand.
GGTAATAACCTGCGCCCTCTTGTGCGGGGGTATTAAAGTCTGAAATTCTTTTGATTCCGGCGCTCACCATCGCATTGAGGAAAATATCTGAACTAGGATGATGATGTGACAGCGTAACTGTTAATGGCCCCTTATCACCATGTATCTCACTTGGTCCATCACAGTGACTTTCACTCTTGATGAAAAAGGGTAAAACATCATCCCATCCCCAACCCTCACAGCCCATATTTTTCCATTCTTCAAAGTCGCCTTTATTTCCGCGAATATGAACCATGGCATTTACACTGCTTGACCCGCCAAGTACTCTTCCCCGAACGTAATCAATACTTCTGCCATTTAATCCCGCCTCTGGTTCGGTTTTGTAATCCCAAATAACTCTTTCATCAAAGGCCACATAATTAAACCCCGCTGGAATATGCAGTAATTCCATATCATCTTTTTTACCAGCTTCAATTAATAAAACGTGAATATCGTCTATTTCAGTTAAGCGATTTGCAAGGACGCATCCAGCAGAACCAGCCCCAACAACTATTACGTCATGTATGAATTCGTCCATTTACTAATTCCTTTATTAAATACTCAATACCAATCGCTCGGCTAATGATCGTGAGCGACAAGTCATATTGAATAAATTTGTGTTTTTTTCTTCATCAGTCTGATTTAAAGTAGTCAAATATCTTCTAAGACCAACCCTCTCGAATTTTTTTCTCGAAGTATTCCAATTCTTTATATCTATTGCCTAACGAGATCAGATGCAAGATAAATATCTACCATTTATTTTTAAGCTCTTGGGTAATTTTCTCTTGTAAGATTCTTTGATATCGTATGGGGCCACCGTCGATAGACAACAATGCGGGCTTCAATAAATGCGTTGCATTATCCATCATGTCTTGCTGTGCCTCTATCACCGGAACATCCTGCTCTGCAAAAGCAAAGGTTCTTAATTCGTAGATCTTATCTCGAATTGCTGCGTTTTTATCGTCTCCAGTTGTTAAGACGTTCCATCTTGCCGCAGTGTAATAGTAATGTGTTGTTCTCTCTGTTTCTGGTGTTAGTAAATGAATCGCAAAGTATCCTGTTCCTTTTTCTTTTGGTTCTCCATGCTTACTTACACCGAACTCTAAAATTAAATTACTTGGGCAAAACCAAGAGATGGTACTCCATTGATCACCTTTTTCAAATCCAGATGGACTCATCACCTGAAGTATCCCAGGCGTTTCGGCATTGATAGAAGGCCTACTAACGGATATTACTTCGCCCACTTGATCTACTTTTATATCTGCATCGACTGTCTGAGCATTACCTAATATTCCTGCATGCACATAGGATGTGTGACTAAGATCTAAAAGATTATCAACAACCAATTGATAATTGGCTTTTACTTTTAAATACCCAGGTCTAGTCACATACTTCTCTGATGTGTTCACTAAACAACTATAGTCGGGTATTAACGATGGATCATCGGGTTCATCCCCCATCCATATCCAAATCAAGGAATATTTCTCTTGCACGGGATAACTTTTAAAATTGCTTATTTCCGGTATCGTGCAAGGCGCATGTGGATTCTTTACACATTGGCCATTAGCCGAATACTCTAAGCCATGATAGATACATTGAACTCTATCTCCCGGTAATAGCTTACCCATTGATAAGGGTGCAAATCGATGTGCACATCTATCAGTGATTGCCGCAACCGAGCCATCTTCTTTACGAAAAAATACGATTGGTTCATTAAGAATTGTTTTGGGTACTAATTTGGCTGCTTCTAAATCAGTTCCCCACATTGCAACATACCAAGTGTTAAAAACAAAACCTGAAGGTAACTGTTCTATTGATTCTTTGTTTGCAAACATTCTGCTCATCTCCTTGATAGATAATTATTTTTGATTTGAGTGTATTTAAAGTTTTGTCTAAATACAAATTACATAAATTCATGGAGTATGATTTATTTTGATGTAAGCTTTAATTAAACAAGGGTTATCCATGATCAAGAGGGTTAACCCTAAATCTTTATTGCGGTGACTCATTCCATTTATAAAGGTAAATTCTATTCATGAATAAAAGAATTCCCTCTATTTCAAGCCTGCTGGCCTTTGAAGCCTCGGCCCGATATTTAAGCTTTACTAGAGCAGCGATTGAGCTTAATTTAACCCAAACGGCCATTAGTCATCAGATTAAAAATTTGGAAGAGCTTCTTGAGACAAATCTGTTCATAAGAAATGCAAGTGGACTTATTTTGACCGAAAAAGCTAAAGATTATTTAGTTTCTGTGAGGGAGGCAATTATTATTCTGTCTTCAGCATCTGATCATGCTGGTACTGAAAATCAATCAAATATTTTAACTGTAGAGTGTTTAGGCGCCTTCGCCATTAAAAAGTTGATTCCGAATTTACATAAATTTAGAGCTATCTATCCTGAGATAGAAATTAGGTTAAATACTATTCATACCTTACATGATATTTTTAAGCGAAATTTTGATGTTGGTATTTGGCATGGTTTAGGTAAATGGAATGGTCTAGATTGTGAAAGCCTTGGCCCTGAAGAAGTTTTTCCTGTTTGTAGTCCTAACTTACTAAAATCAAATCTCAAACTTGAGACCCCCGAAGACCTAAAAAACTACACCATGATTAGATCTTCTTGCCCTGTTTTAGGTGACGAATGGCCCTTTTGGCTTGAGGCTGCCGGATATACAAATATGGAATTTAATTCAAGTATCAATTGTGATTATTTTATTACCAATATTCAGTGTGCCATCGATTCACTCGGTGTGACTTTAGGGCGATCATCTGTTGTTCAAGAAGATCTTAAAAAGGGTATTTTGATTGAGCCTTTCAACATAAGAACGACATCAATTAATAGCTACCAGCTAGTCTCTCCTTATGGCGTAACCAATACTCCAAAAGTACAACTGTTCAAAAAATGGGTATTGGAGAATTTAAAAACTGAGTAATAGTTTATTTTCAAAAGCCAATTTAACATCTGATTTAAAAGTTTGAATTGTGTTTGTTATTAGTATCTTAATGCTTGATATCTCATGTGCAACTGTATTTACCTACAATCATAAAACTATATTAGACTATAGCTATTGATATTACAAATAGGATGAGTCATGATAAATAACCCTGTTAAAACCTTACTTAAAAACAGCGTTTGGATTGCTTTATTGACTACACTTACAGCTTGTCAAGTTTTTCAAGAAACCCCTTCAGCTTCTGCCGTTCTCCAATCTAAATCTGGATCTAATTTAAATGGTTCAGTTAGTTTTTCACAATCCGGTATGAAGGTGCTTGTAACGGGTACGTTCTCCGGTCTTAAGCCAAATGCTGAACATGGTATTCATATTCACGAAAAAGGTGATTGCTCTTCCCTCGATGCAATGAGTGCCGGGGGACATTTCAATCCCGCTAATGCAAAACATGGTAATGTCCAGTCGGCAAGCCATCATGCCGGTGATATGCCCAATATCATGAGTGATGCTAACGGTAACGCAAATTACAAGGCTACTCTATCCAACTTTTCTTTAGTTGGCGATCAATCAATTATCGGTCGAGCTGTAGTGGTCCATCGCGATCCGGATGACTATCAAAGCCAACCAGCAGGCAATTCAGGTCCACGGATTGGTTGTGGTTTGATTCGTTAGTCCGCTTTAGTCTTTACTGCGATCATCATCGGTATCTAACTCAGAGCTTCTATTAATTCCTAAAATTTTGGCTACCCCAGTTTCTAATGGGCGACCGATGATGAGTATTCCGAGTATGGTTAGTAATCCAACCATTCCAATCATAATTTTTCCTGCACCAAAACAACATCCAATAATTGCTACTACCCAGATGCTCGCTGCCGTAGTTAAACCCTTGATGTTCCCTGAAGAACCTTGATGGACAATAACTCCTGCACCTAAAAACCCTATCCCAGAGATAGTGCCTTGAAGTACATGACTTTGAGCTTGTGCATCTCCGCCAACAATCGAGGTCATTAATAAAATTCCTAAAGCAGCCCCAACACTCACAAGTGAATGGGTTCTTATTCCTGCAGACTTGTGGTGTAGCCAACGATTTAAACCTAAAATAATTCCAGCAAGTAAAGCACAGCCCAGTCTAGTAAATGTTTCTATGATGAATTGATCTTCCATTTTCTATTGACCTTTAGCTTTACTTCAATTGACATTCACCTTGTGGTGGACTAATTGCTAACTCTAATTGTGTATTTGAATTATTTTTTTCATTCTTAATCTGTATCGCTTCTTGAACTTTGGCGGCAGAAAAATGCTCTAACTGTAACTTTGTTGGGTTTAACATGACCATACCACAATCATGAACATCTTTTTCTGTTACCCATGGCGCAATAACAGAATTTGCTTGGGTGTACACATAGGTCTTATCTGATGAAAACAAACTTACAAAACCAGCCTCCCACTCACCTCCTGAGACTATTCTCATGGGGCTATCTGGATATAAACTATGCCACTGCTCATACACTGCATGAGCCAATTCAGGGGCAGGATACTGACCACGCGCTGATTGACTAGGGTTGATTTGATCTTTAAAGATGTAAATCATTCCAAATAGTAATTGCAAAATCAAAAAGAAAAAGAGTGCTTTCTTGTTATACAAATGAACAAAACGACCTTTCATTAGTATGGCCATCACTATCGTTATCATCGGTAACATTGGTATTACCCACCGGTGATACAGTGGCGCAAATAGCCCAATCACGATGGTAAGTCCTACAGGGCCAAGCCCCATTATCCAAATAAAGATTTGCTCTTGTTTATTCACTTCTATTGCCGTTACTCTTCTACGAAGCAAGAATAAACAAGCTATCAGCAGACATAGGTGTGCTAGTAATATATTCCCAATATAGTCAGCTATATCAAATAGACGATTAGTATCTTTCATTTCATCAAAGCGCTCATTGACATAATGAAATGGCATAAAGTCATGCATTGTCAGCCAATACAAATGGGGGGTGAATACTACTAAAAATGCAATGCTAGCTATAAAGATTAGCGTTACATTGAGATTTCTACGCCAATAAGGAGAAATCATCAAAAGTAGAACTGCGCACGGCACAATCAATGCGGCGGTATATTTTGAGAGTGCATTTAATCCCATCACAATACCAAGGAGTAAGGCCCACTTTTGACTCCCTGTATCCAGGGTTCGGACTAAACAAACTAAACTAAATGCCCAAAAAGGCATTTGCATTTGATTATGATTAAAGTCTGTAGACCATAAATGGCAATAGAGGGTTAAAGCGTATAAGAAAAGGGCTACTGTGGCCTCTTTTTCTTCTAAAAATCGATTGGCTAGCCAAGCAACTGCAAAATAACTTGCACTAATAACGATACTTGCACACAAGAACAAAGAAAACATGTTCTTTCCAACCAGCGCCTGGACAAAGGCAACTATCCATGCTGGCATTGGCGGATGTTTATAAAACCCCCACTGGAAGCTAAGACTCCAGCCATACATCTCAGTTGCATCTAATGGCGGGGCGTGATGTGCCATCAAAGGCACAAGAGTCCAAAAAAATAACTGAAAAACCATCAAGCTAATAGTGATTCTTAGAAGATTTTTAGACATTGTGTAATAAGAAACTCTTAGAATAGTATTTGTTATACATATTGAACTATTGTACTTCTGATAATTTGAATTACACTTCTATCGGCCTGAACTAAAAGAGAAAGTATATGAATCCAACTCATATTGAAATCGTAGCGACCACACTGTTTGTCATTGCAATTGTGCATACCTTTATGGTTTCTTCGTTTGAGAAGCTCTCACACTCTTACCCAAAACATGCCGGTCTATTTCATTTACTTGCTGAAGTAGAGGTTGTCTTTGGTTTTTGGGCATTAGTCCTCGTGCTCTTTCTCACTGCTATGAACGGCACTAAAGAAGCGGTTCATTTTGTAAGTGATCAGAATTATGTTGAAGCGCTATTTGTCTTTGCTGTGATGGTGGTAGCTGCCTCTAAACCAATCCTGACTTTTGCTAATAGTTGCATTAACTTTTCAGCAGATATCACTTCTCGAGTAACTAAGATTTCTAAAAATACCATTATCTTTTTTATTAGCCTTTCGATTGTTCCATTAATGGGTTCATTCATTACAGAGCCAGCAGCCATGACCATCGCCGCCCTTTTGCTCAGGGATCGCTTCTACAAAACCGGGCTTGGTATCAAGTTGCAATACGCCATCATCGGCGTTTTGTTTGTGAATGTGTCAATTGGCGGCACCTTAACTAACTTTGCAGCCCCTCCCGTTCTAATGGTGGCAAGCGCCTGGGAATGGACTACGCCATTTATGTTCGCAACTTTTGGCCGCAGCGCTGCATTAGCTGTTTTTGTTAATGCTTTATTGATTACTCTCGTTTTTCATAAGCAACTCCCCAAAGAGTTTATCGAGCCCCCAAAGGAAAGTATGCCTTATGCTGTCATTTTGGTACATCTTCTTTTCTTGATAGGGGTGGTTTTTTTCGCTCATTACCCTCCAGTCTTTCTGTGGTTATTCTTGTTTTTCCTCGGCTTTACTACCGCATACTCAAGATATCAGAACCCTCTAATACTGCGTGAAGCCTTACTGGTAGCTTTTTTCCTTGCTGGGTTAGTGGTGCTTGGGAGTCTTCAAAAATGGTGGTTACAACCCGTTCTCGAGAGTATGACTCCTGTCGTTGCCTTTTATGGCACCGTTGGACTCACAGCCCTCACAGATAATGCGGCGATTACCTATTTGGGGTCTCTCGTAGATGGTACTTCTTTAGAATTTAGAATTGCTCTAGTTGCTGGTGCCGTAACCGGGGGTGGTCTTACGGTGATTGCAAATGCTCCTAATCCGGCTGGCTTATCTATTTTGCGTGAGCATTTTACGAATCGAGTCGTCAACCCTACCTACTTACTCGTGGCCGCTATCATTCCGACAATTGTTGCCATTTTGGCATTTAGATTCATATAAATACCCTTTAGGGTTTCGCCCCTGATAAAATAGCGATTTGCCCCCAGTCTTAACTACTGAGAACGGCTTATCCTTATGAAAAAAGTATTTATTAAAACCTTTGGCTGTCAAATGAACGAGTACGACTCGGAAAAGATGGCCGATATTCTTCATGCTGCAAATGACTATACCGAAACCAAGGTTTTAGCAGAGGCAGATTTAATTCTTCTGAATACTTGCTCCATCCGTGAAAAAGCCCAAGATAAGGTTTTTTCTGACTTAGGAAGATTGCGCGACTTAAAAGCAGAAAAACCAGAACTTTTAATTGGTGTGGGAGGTTGTGTTGCGAGTCAAGAAGGTCAACAAATTGTTAGTCGTGCACCCTACGTAGATTTAGTCTTCGGACCTCAAACTTTACATCGATTACCCGCCATGATTGCTGAACGTAACCGTTCAGGCAGGTCTCAAGTGGATATCAATTTCCCAGAAATTGAGAAATTTGATTATTTACCGCCTGCCAGAAAAGAAGGTGGTGCTGCTTTTGTTTCAATTATGGAAGGGTGTTCCAAGTATTGCACCTATTGCGTAGTCCCGTATACGCGTGGCGAAGAGGTTTCTAGACCTCTGGCAGATGTTCTCGTTGAAGTTTCTACGCTAGCGCAACAAGGGGTTTGTGAAATCACCCTATTAGGTCAAAATGTGAATGCCTATCTTGGGAAAATTGAGGGTAGCGATGAATTGGCTGATTTTGCTCTGCTCTTAGAATACATATCGGAAATTCCTGGTGTCGAGCGGATTCGTTATACGACTAGCCATCCAAAAGAATTCACGCAGCGCCTCATTGAAGCTCATGCGCGTTTACCTAAATTAGTTAATCATCTGCATTTACCCGTTCAACATGGCTCTGATCGTATTTTGATGGCCATGAAAAGGGGCTACACCGTTTTAGAATACAAAAGTATTATTCGCAAAATGCGTAAAGTAAAACCAAATATTCCAGTCTCTAGTGATTTTATTGTTGGTTTTCCTGGTGAAACCGATGAAGATTTTCAAGATCTTTTATCCTTGGTTGATGAAATCAAATTTGATAATAGCTACTGTTTTATTTTCAGTCCAAGGCCTGGAACACCAGCAGCTAACCTGCCCGATACCCTTTCTCGGGAGATAAAGGTCCAGAGACTACATACACTAACTTCATTAATTGATGAGCATATCTTGACGATTAGTAAGGGCATGGTCGGCCTTACTGAACGTGTCATGATTGAAGGTATGGCCAAAGATGGTCTTCGCCTTCAAGGACGCACAGAAAATAATCGGGTGGTGAATATTGATATTCCTGCCAAAAAAGTAGCCGCACGTCTCATCGGAAAAATGTTGCCTGTTTTATTTACAGGTGCACTAGCGCACTCACTTAAAGGTGAACTTATTTTGCAAGATGATGATGTCTTTAGCCATTAATCGTAAATCCTCCCATTTGTTGAATCTTGAACTTCAGTTCTCTAACCGGGCACTGGAAACAAAATGGGCAACTATTTTTTCTTTAAAATTAATTCGGCCATGGGTAAAAGCAGCTTTGCAACAACCGGCTCAAGTTGTCGTAAGACTTGTAGGTTCGGCGGAAAGTAAGCGTCTAAACTATCAATACCGCGCACAGAATCATGCGACAAATATTTTAACTTTTACCCTTTCCGAAAATACTCTATCTGCAGAACTCATAGCTGATTTACTGATTTGTATGCCCGTCCTTGAAAAAGAAGCCAAAAAGCAAGGAAAGACTCTCGAGCACCATTTTGCCCACCTTATCATTCATGGCATGCTTCATGCTCAAGGTTTCGATCATGAAGATGAGATAGATGCCCTCGCTATGGAGTCTTTAGAAATTGCGATTCTTAAACGCCTAAAAATACAAAATCCTTATATCTGAAACAAGATTAAGTTATTCTTTACCTATATGACAGAATCCGAACCCAAAACTTTTCTCAATCGCCTCATAGGCTTTATGACTTCTCGTGAAGATACACCTGAAGAAAAAAGAAGTGAGTTATTGGCTACTCTCGAGCAAGCTAAATTAGAAGGTCTTCTAGATTCTGATGCCCTGTCTATGATTGAAGGAGTCTTTCAAGTTAGTGAGCTCGCTGTAAAAGATATTCATTTGCCCAGAGCACAGATTGACTGGGTAGACATTGGCGATCCATTAGAAAAAATTATTCCTGAAGTTATTTCTGCTGCACATTCGCGTTTTCCTGTTTTTGAAAATAATCGCGATAACGTTATAGGAATTCTTTTGGCGAAGGATTTACTTCGACACTCCACGGAAAGTGATTTTGATTTAAGAGAATGGTTAAGGCCCGCTGTCTTTATTCCTGAATCAAAACGCTTAAGTGTTTTATTAAAAGATTTTAGGAGTAATCGTAACCATCTTGCTATTGTTGTTGATGAATATGGTGGGGTCGCTGGCATTGTAACCATTGAAGATGTTTTAGAGCAAATTGTTGGCGATATTGAGGATGAACATGATATTGATGATGAGGCAGACAATATCGTCTTGACCTCCGAAGGCAAATACCGTGTAAGAGGCATGACTAGTATTGAGCAAATCAATGAAGTTTTTGCTTCAACGTTTTCTGAAGAAGATATTGATACGATCGCCGGACTTGTGATTCATCAAATTGGTAGAGTACCGAAAAAGGGCGAGGTCATTGAGATCGAAGGTTTAAGATGTGAAATTCAGCGTGCTGATCCACGTCAAATTCATATTTTAATTATCCAAAAACAGCCTAGCCAAGAAGTGTAATATGCAGCCTCGCTCGAGCTTTATCTATGCTCTCATTCTTGGACTACTCACTTCTTTAATGAGTTTTTCATCATCCGCCGGTTGGTGGCAAATGTTGATTCTGGCACTCTTTTGGCGTCTCACGCATCGTCATTACTTTCATGGCCCTGTTTTTCAAGCTAAATTAGGTTGGTGTTTTGGGTTTGCTTATTTTTGTCATGGCTTATGGTGGATTTATGTCAGCCTTCATGATGTTGGGGGGATGCCCATTTGGATGGCTAGTGGTGGCGTCGTTCTTTTAGCAGCTTTTTTGGCATTTTTTCCCAGCATGGCTAGCTATTTGGGTAGTCGTTTTTATTCGCAATCACACTCAGGCATCGCCTGGGCTGCATCCTGGACTCTATTGGAGTGGTTGCGTGGCCATATTTTGACTGGGTTTCCGTGGATTGGCTTTGGTGATGCTCAGGTCAGCGGTCCTTTTATGGCTCTCATTCCTATCTTTGGAGTTCTCGGGGCAACGTTCGCTGTACTGTGGGGCGCTTATAAAATTGGTAGCGCACCAGGTAGACTTTTTCTGCCCTTATTTTCTTTAGGTTTTGTCATCTTATTAATTTCTTTTTTTGAAAACACCAACTATACAAAGCCACTGGGTAACATGCTTGAAGTCAAACTATTACAAGGCAACTTTCCTCAAACACTCACCTACGATGAGTCAGCTTTACGCAACCAAAATAGTTACTATTTAAATAGTTTGATGGATAAACCTGTCAACTTAATCGTGGCTCCTGAAACTGCAATTTCGATTCCTGAGAATGAACTGCCTCCTAACTGGAGTAAAGAACTTGAAGCCTTTGTTAAAACTACAAATACCCATGTATTAACCGGAATTATTGGTTTTGAGAATAATCAATACGCCAATCAAGCGAAAGGTTTTTCTCCAAGCGGTGCCCAGTATTACTACACAAAAGCACATCTTGTCCCTTTCGGAGAATATATCCCCCCAGGTTTTGAGTGGTTTGTCCGTGCAATTCAAGCACCTTTATCCCAGTTTAAAAAGGGTGACTTTTCTCAAGATTCTTTTAAAATTTCTAGGTCCAATCAACCGGATGTCTATGGTGCGGTCATGATTTGTTATGAGGATGTCTTTGGTAGTGAAATTGCCTCGCGCGTTCGAAGCGCTTCTCAAACTCCTGGATTACTGATTAATATGACTAACCTAGCATGGTTTGGCAATACGTCAGCGCCCTATCAACAACTCAGGCTAGCACAATTGCGGTCCCTAGAAACTGGCTTACCAACGATTCGTGCGACCAATACAGGTTTAACCGCAATTATCAATGAGCGAGGTCAGGTGCAGTCTCAATTGCCTATATTTACACAAGGTCATCTGATTGGATCAGTGCAGCCGAGATCAGGTAAAACACCTTACGTCGAGTTTGGAGATGCTCCCATTATTTTGTTTTCTTTGTTTTGTCTATTGCTTGCTTGGCTCCAGAAAAAACGTGGTGAACAATCTTATTCTGTGATTTAGGTTCCTGAAAGGTTAAAATCTTCTTATGAAAAAGACTTTTCAAGAAATTATTCTTACTCTACAAAATTATTGGAACAATCAAGGTTGCGCTATTTTGCAACCAGTCGATCTTGAGGTCGGCGCAGGTACTTCCCATACAGCTACATTTTTACGCGCCATCGGTCCAGAACCATGGAAAGCCGCCTATGTTCAGCCTTCTCGACGCCCCAAAGATGGTCGTTATGGAGAAAACCCAAATCGTCTTCAACACTATTACCAATTTCAGGTGGTTCTTAAACCATCTCCTGATAATATTTTAGATCTCTATCTGGGGTCTTTAAGTGCTCTTGGTCTTGATCTTCAACAAAATGATATTCGGTTTGTTGAAGATGACTGGGAAAATCCAACCCTTGGGGCGTGGGGTCTTGGCTGGGAGGTCTGGCTTAATGGTATGGAAATTACTCAATTTACGTACTTTCAACAAGTAGGTGGTTTAGATTGCAAGCCTGTATTAGGGGAAATTACTTACGGTATTGAGCGCCTTGCTATGTATTTGCAATCCTGTGAGAATGTCTACGATTTAAAGTGGACAGACCATATTACTTACGGTGATGTCTATCACCAAAATGAGGTCGAACAGTCAACCTATAATTTTGAATATTCTGATGCAAACTGGCTCTTTGATCAATTTCAGAACTACGAAGCCCAAGCAAAGCGATTGATCGAAATCCCCCTCGCTCTGCCTGCCTATGAAATGGTTCTTAAAGCTGCACATACCTTTAACTTGCTTGATGCAAGAGGTGCAATTTCAGTAACAGAAAGAGCTACTTATATTGCTCGTATTAGAAACTTATCTAAGGCTGTTGCCCAAGCATATTTCGCTTCTAGAGAGCAACTAGGGTTTCCGATGTTGAAAATTTCGCCACAGAAAGTCCCCTCTGTATGAGTCAGTCAGCCCCACTTCTCGTCGAACTTTTTACTGAAGAGTTGCCACCAAAATCTTTAAAGCGACTAGGCGGCTCTTTTTCTAGCCAAATCATTAAGAAACTGGCATCGCTTGGGCTTTGTGCTGAACATGTTGAGTTTCGTTCGTTTGCTTCACCGCGCAGGCTTGCTGTTTTAATCAATGATGTGCTTGATAAAGCTCCTGATCTCCTTGTGAAAGAGAAGTTATTGCCTGTTTCTATTGCTTTATTAGAAAATGGTCAAGCTTCTCCACCTCTGCTTAAAAAATTAAGTAGCCTCGGTGTTGCTGATGCTCAAATCAGCTCTTTAGAGCGTATCGGTGAAGGTAAAAATGAAGCCTTTTATATTCATCTGAATAAAAAAGGTCTGATATTGGCGCAAGGTCTTCAGGAAGCAATTGATTTTTCGATCAGTCAATTACCTATTGCTAAAACAATGCATTATCAAATTGATCCTGGTACTTCTAAAGAGATTGATGTCCAATTCGTAAGACCTGCGCATCGCCTCATTGCGCTTCATGGATCTGATATCGTGCCTGTTTGTGCACTTGGTCTTCAATCTGGAAGAACAACGATGGGCCATCGTTTTTTATCAACTGGCGCTATTGAAATCAGTGATGCAAGTTCCTATGAGCTTACTTTAAAGTCGGCTGGCAAAGTAATTGCACATTATCAAGATCGTCTTGACTCCATTCGAGAAGGTTTACTTGCTAAGGCTGAGCAATGCGCAGTTTTAATGCCAGACGCTCTTTTAGAGGAAGTAACCTCTTTAGTTGAATGGCCAACGATTTATGCCTGTGAATTTGAAAAAGAATTTTTAGATGTGCCCCAAGAATGTTTAATCTTAACGATGCAAACGAATCAGAAATATTTTGCCTTGACAGACCCTTCTGGCAAATTAGTTCATCGTTTTTTAATTGTTTCCAATATTCAAACGAATACCCCTGAATCTATTATTTCTGGTAATGAACGTGTCGTTCGTCCGCGCTTGTCAGATGCGAAGTTCTTCTATCAACAAGATCGTAAGCAAGCTTTAATCAACCGCTTTGAACAATTATCAAAAGTGGTTTATCACAATAAATTAGGTAATCAAAAAGAGCGTATTACGCGTATTGCCCAAATTGCTAAATATCTGTCTGGTCAACTTTCATTACATTTTTCTGATTCGCAGGCCACTTCTTTACAATACGCCGATTTGTCTGAGCGGGCTGCTATGCTCATGAAGGCAGACTTATTAACCGATATGGTCGGTGAGTTTCCTGAATTACAGGGCATTATGGGGCGCTACTATGCTATTCATGATGGCGAACATGTGGAAGTCGCGGCTGCTTGTGCTGAACATTATTTGCCGAGATTTGCTGGTGACCAATTACCAACAACCCGTGTAGGATTAACTTTGGCGTTGTCCGACAAGCTAGAGACTGTTGTCGGTATTTGGGGAATAGGACTTGCCCCTACTGGTGAAAAAGATCCCTACGCGCTAAGGAGGCATGCTTTAGGTATCTGTAGGCTGATTATTGAAAACAATTTACCTATCAACTTATCGGATCTTTTAAGTTTTACCAAAGCCCAATTTAGCTCGGTTGAAGTTCAGACAAATGCAGTTGTACCCGATATATTGCAATTTATTAAAGATCGCCTCAAATCTTATGCAAAAGAATCTCAGGGTATTATATTTACAACCGAAGAGATAGAGGCTGTTCTGGCTAATATTGACGGTCAATTCAATGAGGTTCCTAAAAAACTCTTGGCTGTTCATGCCTTTCAAAAGTTACCTGAGGCTTCTATTCTGGCAAATGCAAATAAACGTCTGAATAATATTTTGAAAAAAAATGCTTCTGAAAATATCAGTCAAATCAACTCGCAACTATTTGACTTGCCCGCTGAGAAAAAATTATTTGCCACAATGCAAGAACTCGAACCTGTTCTCAAAAAAGCATTTGTTGAACAAGATTTTCAGCTTTCTTTGGAACTTCTTACAAAAGTTAGCGGTCCTATTGAAGCGTTTTTTGCTGATGTCATGGTAATGGACCCAGACCAAAGTAAACGTCAAAATCGTTTAGCACTTTTAGATCAACTCTATAAACAAATGAACCAGGTGGCTGATATCAGTCAACTTGCACAATGAAGTCTACCCATCCACAACTCGTTATTCTTGATCGTGATGGCGTTATTAATCATGACAGCGATAGCTATATTAAATCACCGGATGAGTGGATTGCGCTTGATGGCAGCCTAGAGGCTATCGCTAAATTAACGCAAGCAGGCTATAAAGTGGTTGTATGTACAAACCAATCTGGTATCGGTAGAGGTTTGTTTGATACAGATACATTAAATGCGATGCATGAAAAATTACATCAACAACTGGCAAGAATTGGTGGTGAGGTGAATGCTATTTTTTTCTGCCCTCATACCGACGAAGATAACTGTAATTGCAGAAAACCAAAAACTGGTATGTTTGAAGAAATCACAAAACGCTTTAATTTAGGTGGGTCGCTAAAAGGTGTTCCCGTCGTCGGTGATTCACTACGCGATCTGATAGGACCAGTTGGTCTTGGCGCAGAACCCCATTTAGTATTAACAGGTAAAGGGCTCAAGACCCGCGAAAAAGGAGGTCTCCCCCCCTATACAGCGGTTCATGCTGACTTATCTGCCTTTGTCCATCATTTTCTTAGTGCTGTGAAATGATTTATATACGATCTGGAGTTTTTTTCGTATTTCTAATTGTGTTTACGACTTTTTACGCTCTGAGCTGTTTTATTGTCAATCCTTTCTTATCTATTTCTGCTCGATATAACTATGTGCGTGGATGGTCCTATGGAATCATTAAAGCACTTCAATGGATATGTGGTGTTAGCTATTCAATTCAAGGAATGGAGCATGTGACATCCATGATGAACCAACCGGTCATATTAATGTCAAAGCACCAATCTGCCTGGGAAACAATTGCTTACATCTCGTTATTCCCCAAACAACTTTGCTACGTTTTTAAAAAAGAATTATTAATGATTCCTTTTTTTGGCTGGGCAATGGCGATGCTGCGAATGATTCACATTGATCGCGCCCAACGAGATAAAGCCTCTATGGCTGTCGCTTTACAAGGTAAGCAACGCCTCTCTGAGGGGTGCTGGATTATTATTTACCCCGAGGGTACCCGAGCACCTGTTGGTCAACAAATCCCGTATCGTAAGGGGGGCGCAAGATTGGCAGTTGATACAGGTGCCTTTGTCATCCCAATTGCTCATAATGCGGGCAAATGCTGGCCAAAAAATAGTTTCTTAAAATATCCAGGTCATATTACTGTTTCGATTGGTCCGAGTATGGCTACACAGGATAAAAATCCTTCTGTAGTGATTCGTGAAATAGAGAATTGGATTGAAACAGAAATGCGTCAAATTGACGCTCAATCTTACCGCTCAGTTTCTTGAACGAGTATCTTGGCCCATTCCAAATACGTTTGACCATCAATGTCTTGAGCGCGTGAGCGCAAGACTTGTTGATCTAAATTTAAAATATCTTTGTACTCAGGCAAATTATTTGCCAAGACTTTTCGTCGCTGCGAGAACGCTTTTGCAACTAATTTCTCAAGCGCACTCCATAGGGGAGTACTGAAATGCAGATTTTTTTTCGGATACATGATGACAATGGCGGAGTCTACCTTAGGTGGTGGCTCAAATGCAGTCGGCGGGACATCAAAGCAATGCTCTAGGTGATACCGAATTTGTAGCATGACTGAAAGTCGGCCATAATCTGAGTCACCTGGCTTTGCAACCATTCTTTGTACTACTTCTTTTTGTAACATAAATAGTTGTTCGTCTACAAAGTCAATGGCACTCATCAAATGAAAAAGCAGTGGTGTAGAAATGTTATATGGCAAGTTCCCTACGATTTTGACTTTACCGTTTGTCTTGTCGTTTTTGATTTGCTCAATCGCTTGCTTACTCCAACTTGCAAAATCATAATTTAATGCATCTGCCTGATACATCGTTATTTGCTGGATATTTTTTTTCTGCCAATAATCAACAAGGTCCCGGTCAATCTCTACAAGCTCTAATGCTATATTTTGCGCTAATAGCGGGAGTGTCATTGCTCCCAAACCAGGTCCAATTTCAATGATACGATCGACTTGTTGAGGGTTAATTCTAGATACAATTGCATTAATAATTGACGGGTCTGTCAAAAAATGTTGGCCAAATCGTTTACGTGCTTGATGAGCCATTTTTCACCATTTGGTAAGCAACTTTGAGTGCCTGATACATGCTCTTACAATCCGCCGTACCTGTTTTAGCCAGATCTAGTGCCGTACCATGGTCCACTGAGGTCCTGATAATTGGCAAGCCTAAAGTAATATTCACCCCTTGACCAAAGCTTGCCATCTTTAAGGGAATTAAACCCTGATCATGATACATCGCCAAAAATACATCTACATGCTCTAAGGCCTGATATCGAAACATAGTGTCAGCAGGATAGGGGCCCGTGACAGATAATCCTAAGAGCCGTGCTTTTTTGATGGCAGGAGTGATTATTTCCATCTCTTCGCGACCAAGATGCCCGCCCTCTCCAGCGTGAGGATTTAAACCAGCAACCATGATTTTTGGGGATTTGATACCAAAATATTTCTCGATATCATTCTGAATGATTTGCAGTGTACTCAGAATTTCATCTATTGTTATTGCAGTAAATATCTCTTTCAAAGCCATATGAGTCGTCACTAATGCAACTCGCATCATCATAGGGGACTGGTTTGCAACATGACTTACTTCACCACACAACATCATCACAACTTTAGATACTCCAGCTTTTTGAGCCAAATATTCTGTATGTCCCGTGAAGTTAAGTCCATAATCATTGATGATGCTTTTTTGCAAGGGAGCCGTCACCATCGCATCATATGAGTGCTCGATACATCCTTGATAAGCTCTATCTAATAAACTTAAAACATAGGGCGCATTATTGAGATTTAACTGGCCCTTTTCATTCGGTGCAATTAAAGGCACATGCTCTATCGATATATGTTCATTTAAAGCTTGTTTTTGATAATAAGGATCAAACAAGTGCTGATCTCCAAGCAAATGAATCTTGACATCTTGGTGATCAGCGATAAACGCTTGGGCTGCCTGTATGCTAATTTGTGGACCAATACCGGCAGGTTCTCCGGAAGTGATTACTAATTGAACATAGCTATTGTCCATAAGCTATTTTGCAATGCTATACGGCGGTCTTAATTCAATTGTGGCATTGTCTCTTAACTCTCGAATCCAATCTTCGTTTGCTTGCAATAACTTGGACTGACGAAGAGCTGCACGTGCATACTCTTTTTGCTGGGCACCGGTTACTTCCGCTTGTCGACGATTCAACAATTGCACAATATGCCATCCGTACTCTGTTTGAAATGGCTCACTTAACTCCTCTGGATTTAAGCGGCTTAATGCCACATCTACTTCAGGAGGCACCTGACCTGGTGATATCCACCCCATATAACCGCTATTTTTTAATACATTTGGGTCTTCAGAGTATTTTTTTGCTATGTCTGTAAATTTAGCTGTTTTAGCTCGAATTTGATCGCGAAATGTTTTTAATTTACGAATGATATCTTCCTCATTCATACCTTGCTTAACCGTCAACATCATCTGATTTACTTCACTTTGCGTAATGAAAATCGAATCTGATTTGTTTGTTTTCGCTGCCTGATCTGCACCATTAGATTTTCTATCTAAAACTTTTAAGATGTGAAATCCTGCTGGGCTCTGAATTACCTGAGGAGCAAGCCCTCCTGAATCAACTCCTTTGGTAGCATCAATAAAAATTTGCGGGAGCCGGTCCACAGTTCGATAGCCTAAATCTTGTACTCGTAAAGATTTATCAGTATTACTGAGTTGGGTTGCGAATTTCATGAACTCGGATTCTTTCACTGCTTGTTCATAAATAGTCTGGGCTTTTGCTTTGAGTGTTGCGATTTCAGAACTACTAGCTCCAGTCGGTATTGGCAATAAAATTTGTGCCACGTCAATCATGTCGGGGCCCTGAGAATTTACTGGCTCTGGAGTTTGAGACCTTTTGATCTGCGAATTTACAAATGCATCAATTTCAGCATCCGTAATTTTAATTTTGCTCTCGACAGCTCTTTCACGAAATCGAGCAATCATTACCTCACGTCGAAGATTCTGACGATACTTATCCCAGCGCATTCCACTTTTTTCAGTAGCTGCCTTTAACTGCTCTACAGTTTGCTTGTTTTGGTTAGCGATATTCCCCACAATGCCATCTAACTCTTGATCTAATACTCTGATTCCAGAAATAGTAGATTCCTGATACATAATGCTTTCATCGATGAGTCTTTCAAAAACCTCTTTCAAAACGATGTCTTTACTCGGAAGCGGTTTTTTTGCTTCTAAGAATTGTTGACTCACCATATCAATACGAGTTCTTAATTCTTGCTCTGTAATTACTTCACGGTTAACTACAGCAATCACCCGATCAATATCATTTGAAATAGTCTTTTCAACTACTACCTGTGGAACGGGGGATGTAACTTGGGGAACGGGCGGTACAACTTGACCAGAAGATGTATTTGCTTTTTCTTTTGGCTTAACTTTCGTCTGCGCATCCGCATTAACTGCTAAAAAAGCTATGCATATGATAGCTAATATATTTTTAATCAATACGTGATTGTTGTGATGATGAGGCAAGTAGTGTCCTTTTTTACTCATATGTTTCAAATCTAGTCAATGGTAACGGTTTTTGATTAACAGGTATATAACCTGGAATATTGAGTCGCATAATATCAATTGGATTATTGCCTACGCCAGTCAAACCTTTAAATTCTAATTGGAAAAATATTTGCGTCGTTGAAACCTGAGATGTATTAACAAATCGATTGACTGCCACTCTAAAAGCCCAACAATCTTGGTCATATTCAAATCCCGCTAAAGTATTTAAAGTCTGCTGAGTTACTTTATCAAAGTTCCATCTTCCGATTGCGTACAAAGAATTAGTCAAAGGCCATTGCCCTGAAAGTTCATATTGGTAGATCGAAGTAGCCATTGCACTTGTGTCGTAATTATAGCGATAACTGGCATTCAACATTTTCCTTGGCGAGGGCCTCCAACTTGCGGTAGTGGCAGATTGGACAGTTCGGTTTAAGTCTTGATTATATTGATTGGCAAAATCCATATTGATGTTGCCACTTAAACGTGTAGATAAACCAAATAATAAATCTGAATAAGCCGGTGGATTAGTCTGGTCGCCATATAGTCCAACGCGTTGCCCCTTAAAGTCAAATCGTTGTGCAACCGTCCCACGGATTCTTTCAATACCAGTATCTGCATCAAGAATCTTTGAAGATACACCGACAGTCAATTTATTATTGTCAGCTATACGGTCGTTACCCACAAATGTATTTTCAGAGAAGATTTGCGCAAAGCCAAAGCCCGCATATCCAGTATCAAAGAGCGGTATTTGAGATTGATTTACATATGGCGAGTAGACGTAGAAGGCTCTTGGCTCAAGCGTAACAATCATATCTCGTCCAAAGATTGACTTTAATTCGGGGGCATCTCTTTCAAAGAACATACCAGAATCAACACTCATAATTGGTAATGCAAAGCTTTGCGTTAAGCCTGGATAATTTTCATTACCAATCATGTTGTATGTATTGGCTCTAACACTGAGCTTGGGCGTAACGTAATAACCCGGCGTAGTGAATGGGTAACTAATCCCTGTATTAATGAATCCACGATCTGCTGAGGCATATCCTCGATTAGGTATTGCCAATCCTGGAGCATCCAGTGGTCCGGAGTAAGTAAAACGTGTCAAATTACCTTGAAATGTAAATATCGAACCATTCCAATCCAGATTTCGAAATATTGCGTTTAATTCTGGCTCTCGATCATATGGCGCTACAACAATATTATTTGGATCAGGCTGTAAAGTCTGAAATTTTTGTACCCTTGTTAAAAAACTCCAACCAGAAACGTTGTAATTAACGCCGGCTTCTTGAGTAAATTGTCGCGTCACAGCCTGACCTATCGTTCTTCCTAGGTCATCTGCATAATAGTCATCGGATACGCGGCTAATATTGGCGTAAGCCGTCACGCCTGATGCAATTAATTGTTGATGTTGCCATGTATAAGCCCAACGATTTGCCCCATAAGAACTGTCATTAGGTAAATACTCGCCTTTTAAAACACCCGAATACGTTGGCTCTAAATAACGAAACTCACCACCTAATTGCATACCTCTTTTTGACATATAACGCGGGTACAAGGTTAAATCACGGTTCGGGGCAATATTTAAATAATAAGGTGCCGTCATATCCAAGCCCGTGTTGGTATTTACACCTATCGTTGGTGGTAAAAATCCTGAACGTCGGTTATCTCCAATGGGTATTGAGAAATAAGGCATATAAAACACGGGGGTATTAAAAAAGTGTAAAACCCCATCCTCACCGGTTGCATCATTGGTAGCTTGATCAATTAGCATGTCTTTTGATGAAAAATACCAATCGAAATTGCCAGGGTTGCAGGTTGAATAAATAGGCTTTGTTAAATAAGTTCTATCCTCATCTAAAAAATCAGCACGTTGGGCGTAGCCACTTCCCCGGGTTTGTTTGAGTTCATATTCAGGGTTTTCCATCCACCCTTCCTTGGAATCCATTTTTAATTGGCCCTTAGGGCCGGCAAAGGATGCTGTTGGCTTATTTAAGCGGACATTACCTTCACCCTTGGCAATGTCTGTATCCAAGTTGTATTCCAGCTCATCACCTTTAATCACCGTGCCATTTCGACGAATCTCCGCCTCTTTTTTCAAGATCATATTGCGATCGTTGATTCCTTCAATTTCTTGGCTTTTGGTAAAAGTAACGGCCTTATCGTCTGTTATCTTGGGTTGCTCTTGAAGTTGATCATCCAACTTTAAAGCAATTGGTTTTTCTAAAAATCGGTTTTTAGTCGCATCCGCGCCGTAAACTGGCAAGTGCAGGCAAAATAGGGCTAATGGCAATGCATATGCCCACCCACGAACATGAAAATGGATGAACTGATGACGATGGGATGAGTATGATTTTGACATTTAATTCTCTAACCCATTTATTATACGAATCATTATGCAAGATACTCGATTTGAATCACTTAAACTTTGGCTAAAAACCCTAGCTCCCGAACTTGGTCTTCAAGTTGACTCCATTACTCCCGCTTCTAGTGACGCTAGCTTTCGCAGATATTTTCGCGTTCTTTGTGACAACTCAGATAAGTCCAGCTTTATTGTTATGGATGCCCCGCCAGATAAAGAGGATTCCAAACCTTTTATACATGTTGCCCAATTATTACTTCAGGCGCAAATACAGGCTCCGGAAGTATTTGCGGTCAACCTTGAGGCCGGTTATTTATTATTGAGCGATTTAGGTAATAAAACCTTGTTTTCTGAGATTAATGCAGAAAATGCGTCAGTTTTCTATAAAAAAGCTTCTAATACGCTGGTCACCCTCCAAAAAAATACTAGGACTGATCAATTGCCCCCCTATGATGATGCGCTGTTACGCCGTGAACTTCAATTGTTTCCGGAGTGGTATCTCGCCAAACATCTGAAATATGAAATGACGGAAAAAGAAACCCATGATTTAAATCATATTTTTGATCAACTGATTGAAAATATTCTGAAGCAACCTACTGTCTTTGTACACCGTGATTTTCACTCTAGAAATCTCATGATTACCCCAGAAGATACTATCGGTGTTCTAGACTTTCAAGATGCGGTGATTGGTCCAATTACTTATGACTTGGTTTCTTTATTCAGGGATGCCTATCTCGGCTGGACTGAAGAACAACAAGTTGACTGGGTCATTCGATATTGGGAAGCTGCTAAAAACGAAAATTTGCCAGTTAACTTAGATTTCGGAGAGTTTTATAAAGATTTTGAATGGATGGGTCTACAACGCCATCTCAAGGTCTTAGGGATATTTGCGCGCTTGTTTCACCGCGACTCTAAGGATGGCTACTTAAAAGATTTACCTTTAGTATTAAGCTACACAGAAAAGGTGTCGCAGCGCTATTCATTATTTAAGCCTTTAGTCCGAATCTTGGACCACGCTCAAGAACGTCAAAGACCAGATGGGTTAACTTTTTAATAATGAAACATTCTTTTTTTTCAGACTTCCCTGCAATGATCCTAGCGGCGGGCCGTGGTGAAAGAATGCGCCCACTGACTGATCACTTGCCAAAGCCTATGTTAGAAATATTTGGTAAACCGCTGCTTCAATACCATCTAGAAGGCTTAAAAAGAAATCATTTTGAACATGTAGTGATTAACCATGCCTGGCTCGGAAACAAAATAGAGGAGGCCTTTGGCGATGGTAAGACTCTGGGTCTAAACATTCAATACTCAAAAGAAGAATCAGCTTTAGAAACAGCTGGCGGTATCGCTACAGCACTTCATCTTCTTCAGCCAAGTGATTATTTTTTTGTGATCAATGGCGATACCTTCATCCCTGATTTTCCTTTTGAAAAAATTCCAGATATTGTTGAGCAATTAAGAATTGATCATGCTGAGGGCGCAAAAGCCTTACTCGCTTATTTATTTTTAGTGAAAAATCCGCCGCATCATCCGCGAGGGGATTTTTATCTCATGTCTCCACATGTGCTTTCAGATGAACAACTGAGTACAAATCCTCTTGGACAAGCCAAATACACTTTTTCTGGAGCGGGTATCTATCACAAAAGCTTATTTGAGAATCTTATCGCTGGGCAAAAAGCTCCTTTAGCCCCCCTTCTAAAAAATGCGATGGGAAGTCTACTCGTTGAAGGCGAGCTTTTAAAGTGTTCTTGGCACGATGTTGGAACACCTGATAGACTTTTAGCATTAAATCAACCTTCATGACCAACTTATCTATGGCGATTCATCTTGACATGTATTTTGCTCGACGAGAAACCCTTGCACAAGCGGTTCGACAAAGCTCACAAAGTGGTGTAGTCATCATTGGTACTGCTGCAGAAGTAGCGCGTAATAGAGATAGTGATTTCCCATATCGTCATGACAGTGATTTTTACTACCTCACAGGCTTTGATGAACCACATGCCTACATCGTGCTTCAAGTCACCCCAGATAAAACCATCAGTCACCTCTTTTGCCGTCCAAAGAACCTCGAACGTGAGATTTGGGATGGTATTCGCTTAGGCCCAGAAGCTGCGATCAAAACGCTAGGGGTCGATTATTCGTATTCTATCGACGATATCCACCAAATCATGCCTGAGCTCATGATGAACTATTTGCATATTTATCATCGCACTGCCTGTAGCGTAAGTCAGGATGCTGATATGCGTAATTGGGTGGGGCAACTTTCTCAGAAGTCACGCCAAGGGGTGCAAACTCCAAGTGACTTTCATAACGTTGAAAAAATTATTCATGAACAACGATTATTTAAAGATGCCCACGAAATTGCAACGATGAAAAAATCAGCGCAGATTGCAGCTCAAGGACATTTGATGGCGATGCAAATTTGTAAGCCAGGTCTTCAAGAGTTTCATTTAGAAGCAGCGCTTCTGTACCAATTTCGTAATCACGGTGCTCAGTCTGTTGCTTATAACAGTATCGTGGCAGGTGGTGAAAATGCTTGTATTTTGCATTACCGAGCAGGGAATACGGTTCTGAATGATGGTGATCTGTGCCTGATCGATGCCGGTTGTGAATTAGATAGTTATGCCTCTGACATTACTAGAACTTTTCCGGTCAATGGGAAATTCACTCCCCCTCAACGAAAAGTATATGAAATTGTTTTAGCCGCCCAAGAGAGTGCTTTGACACGTTGCGCGGTTGGCGAAAACTTTCAAGCACCTCATGAAGCCGCTCTACAAGTCTTAACGCAAGGTCTTTTTGATTTAAAAATACTAAACACAAATACCCACGGCAGTGTTGACGATGCAATTAAATCAGAAGCGTATAAACCCTTCTATATGCATCGTACTAGTCATTGGCTTGGCATGGATGTGCATGATGTAGGCTCTTATCGCGAGCCAGGTGATGCCAATCTGGGGTGGAGAATACTTCGCCCAGGCATGGTGTTAACTATCGAACCAGGCTTATATTTTCGCCCATCCGCGGATGTACCTAAGGAATATTGGAATATTGGTATACGCATTGAAGATGATGTTGCTATTGGCTCTGATGCGTATGAGATTCTGTCCCGAGATGTGCCAGTAAAGGTCTCTGAAATTGAATATTGGATGGCCAACGGCTCATTACCCTCATGAAGGAATGCCTGCAATCAGCCCAAATTATTATTCAAGGCGCAGGTCCTGTTGGACTAGCTTGTGCAATTTGGCTGTTACAAAGTAATCCTGACCTTGAGTTGGTTCTCATGGATAAAAATGCGCAATCAGATGATGATTTAAAGCATGGTGATACGCGTGGAATTGCTATTTCAGAAGGCTCTAAACAACTATTAAACAATATGCATGCTTGGGTAGATGCGGCGCCCGCTATTCACCAGGTACACGTCTCTCATCAAGGACATTTTGGTCGCACAGTGATGTCTAAGGATGAAATCCATCAAGATGCCTTAGGTCATATCGTTCGCTATCGAGATATCGTTTTATCCTTACGTAACCAATTAAGAACGATGCAAGCTCAAGTGAAAAATTTCACTTGGCTGTTTGATATGACCAATGATTTCGTCATGCCTTCACTGAGTGCCGAAGTATGCGTGATTCATGCTGACGGTGGGTTATTTCATGAGCAATCAGCCAAAGATATTCATAAAGACTATGGTCAATCTGCTTTAGTTGGTTGGTTGGAGGTAAGTGATGTGAAGCCAAACATGGCCTGGGAGCGTTTTACGCAAGGTGGTCCAATTGCTATTCTTCCACACCACCAAGGTCCACAAGCCAAAAATTTTGTCTGGTGCGCTCCCGTAGCAAAAATTGATCAATTGTTAAGCTTACCCGAAGATCAATTCTTAAAAGAACTGATCCAGGCGATTCAACTTCCCATCGGAAAGTTTCTAAAGGTGCATGAACGTAGGTCATATCCCTTAGGTCTTAATATGAGGAAACATATTGTGCAAGGTCATGAAGTGTGGATCGGGAATGCCGCACAAACACTTCATCCAGTAGCTGGTCAAGGCTTAAATTTGGGTTTACGTGATGCTTTTACTTTGGCAAATTGTCTACATACAATTTATGCAAGACCATCAAACAATAGAGCACAGGATTTAGAGGCGCGTCTTTTGCAATATCAAGAACAACGTAAACAAGATCGTCAAGCCACGATTCGTATGACTGATTTAATGGCTAGTGTATTTACTTCAAACTTTTTTCCTCTCGTCATTGGGCGTGGTCTTGCATTATCTGCGTTGCAATGGCTTCCTTCAGTTAAAAATAAATTAGCCCGGCAAATGATGTTTGGTCAACGATAAAACATATGCCTAAATTTTAGGCATATGTCCAAAGTTGTGCTAAAGTTCTCCTTCTCACACCTCATCATTGGTTATTCGTGTTATTAGGTCAACATATTCTATCGAATCAACTATTTGTTGCTCCTATGGCAGGGGTAACTGATCGCCCTTTTCGACAATTATGTAAGCGTCTAGGTGCCGGCTACGCTGTGTCTGAAATGATTGCTTCAAATGCCATGCTATGGAATAGTGAAAAGACCTTACGCCGTGCAAATCATGAAGGTGAAACCAATCCTATTGCAGTTCAAATTGCTGGGGCAGATCCAGTCGTGATGGCACAAGCAGCTATTTTAAATATTGAACGTGGTGCGCAAATCATTGATATCAATATGGGTTGCCCGGCTAAAAAAGTATGTAATGTGGCGTCCGGATCTGCCTTATTACAAAACGAACCATTAGTTGCAAAAATCTTAACGTCCGTAGTCAATGCCACTAAAAATCAATACCCAGAAATTCCCATCACCCTAAAAATAAGAACAGGCTGGGATCGGAATCATAAAAACGCGGTTCGCATCGCTAAGATTGCAGAAGATAGTGGTATTACAATGCTCACAATCCATGGTCGAACAAAAGCAGATTTATATCATGGTCATGCGGAATATGAAACGATTGCTCAGGTTAAAGCATCTATTAAAATTCCGGTGGTGGCTAATGGCGATATCAATTCGCCAGAAAAAGCTAAATTTGTTTTAGATAACACCGGTGCAGATGCCGTTATGATTGGTCGAGCCGCGCAAGGTCGCCCGTGGATTTTTCGAGAAATAGATTACTTTTTGAAAACGGGAAATCATTTACCACCACCACAGGTTTCTGAAATTGCTGCCATCATGCATAACCATTTACTTGAACACTATGACTTTTATGGCGAATATATTGGTCTGCGCTCTGCAAGAAAACATATTGGCTGGTATTGCAAGGGCTTAAGGAATTCACATCTATTTCGTGCACGCATGAATACGATTGAATCCTGTCAAGAACAACTTCATGCTGTTGCAGAGTACTTTGATGAACTTCATCAAGTTTCTGAACGTATTGAGTATTTGGAGGCTGCTTAAAAGTTATTTATGGAACCTAAAAAACATCCCGTTACCGAAGTATTTGAAATCCATCTTCAACGCTACCTTGATGATTTGGGTGATGTTGCGCCCACCAATGTGTATGAAATGGTCATTGCCTCTATAGAAAAACCAATGTTGCAACTCATCATGCAACATGCTGATCAAAATCAGTCTTTAGCTGCTCAATATCTTGGCCTTAACCGAAACACCTTAAGAAAGAAACTTCTTGAGCATCATCTAATTCAAAACAAATAATATTTTTCATCCCTTTTACTATAAGTCTCTTTATGATCCAAACAGCCCTCATTTCCGTATCCGATAAATCTGGAATTATCCCTTTTGCTCAAGCTCTGCATGAATTAGGTATTCGACTGATATCTACTGGGGGTACTGCAAAACTGTTGGCAGAAAATCATTTACCTGTTATTGAAGTTTCTTCTCTAACCAATTTTCCAGAAATGCTCGACGGTAGAGTTAAAACTCTACACCCGATGGTTCATGGTGGGTTATTAGCAATTCGCAATAATGAAAAACATATGCAAGCGCTGAAAGAGCATGGTATTGGCACTATCGATATGCTTGTGATTAATTTATATCCATTTGAAAAAACAGTAGCTCAGGCTTCTTGCACATTTGAAGAAGCTATTGAAAATATTGATATTGGTGGTCCTGCAATGCTTCGTGCTGCAGCTAAAAATCATCAAGATGTTACTGTGGTGATTTCACCTGAGGATTATGAAATCGTTTTAAATGAAATGAAGATAAATCACCGTAAGGTATCTTTTGCAACTAATTTGCGCCTAGCTAAAAAAGTCTTCGCGCATACCGCACAGTATGATGGCGCGATCGCGAATTACCTCAGCGCGCTTCCTGACAACCAGTCTCATCAAGAACGTACGTTTTTCCCAGAAACTTTACATTTTGGTTTTAATCGCGTTCAAGAATTACGTTATGGTGAAAATCCCCACCAATCCGCAGCTTTTTATAAAGATATTAAGCCTGTACCAGGTAGTCTTGCGAGTTATGAGCAGATACAGGGTAAAGAGTTATCTTTTAATAATATTGCTGATGCAGATGCAGCCTGGGAGTGTGTAAAAAGTTTTGGCTCCTCTGCTGAATCTGGGCAACCTGCTTGCGTGATTGTTAAGCATGCCAATCCTTGTGGTGTTGCAGTAGCGCATTCAATTCTTGATGCTTATGAGAAGGCTTTTAAAACTGATCCTAGCTCTGCTTTTGGTGGCATCATTGCATTTAATCGTGAGTGTGATGGTCTTACAGCCCAAGCAGTATCGAAACAATTTGTCGAGGTCTTAATTGCACCATCATTTACCTCAGAGGCGCTGACTATTTTAAGTAATAAACCTAATGTTCGTGTTTTACAGATTCCGTTATCAGACTCACAAAATCCATATGATCTCAAACGTGTTGGCGGTGGACTTTTAGTTCAAACACCTGATTTTCAAGATGTCACTCTTGCAGATCTGCGTGTGGTTACCAAAAAGCAACCCTCACCTCATGAACTGGAAGAAATGCTGTTTGCTTGGAAAGTCGCCAAATTTGTTAAATCAAATGCGATTGTTTTTTGTGCAAATGGAATGACTTTAGGGGTTGGGGCAGGGCAAATGAGTCGCATCGACTCCGCGAAGATTGCTGGAATTAAAGCCGCGAATGCCGGCCTTTCCTTAGTTGGGTCCGTCGTTGCTAGTGATGCATTTTTCCCATTTAGAGATGGCTTAGATGTTGTGGTTGCAGCTGGAGCTACCTGCGTTATTCAACCTGGGGGAAGTATGCGTGATGATGAAGTGGTTCAAGCAGCTGATGAGCATGGTATTGCTATGGTATATACCGGCACTCGGCACTTTAGGCACTAACGATGCGTGTCTTAGGAATTGATCCTGGACTGCGCATTACTGGTTTTGGAATCATTGATTTCACAAATCAACGGCTGAAGTATATTGCCTCCGGTGTTGTTGCAACCGATAGTCTTACTCAGTCAACGCCAGAAAGACTAGGCGTCTTATTCAATGGTGTTACAGAGGTCATACAAACTTACCAACCCCAGTACGCGGCAGTTGAGCAAGTGTTTCTTAACGTTAATCCAAAATCAACTCTATCCTTAGGTCAAGCAAGAGGCGCAGTTATTGCTGCCATTGTTTGCCAAGAAATAGAAGTTGTTGAATTTAGTGCTTTGGAAGTTAAAAAAAATGTTGTAGGCCATGGGCGTGCCGCAAAATCTCAAGTTCAAGAAATGATTAAACGTTTATTATCATTAAAAGTAGCTCCAGGAACTGATGCTTCAGATGCCCTAGCAGTCGCCATTTGTGGAGCACATCAATTTAGTATGAAAAATCAATTGCAAGTTGCACAACAGAAAATGAAGATAACAATATGATAGGCAGAATTAAGGGTATTCTTATTCAAAAAAGTCCGCCACGAATTTTGGTGGATTGTCAGGGTGTTGGTTATGATATCGACGTTCCGATGAGTACCTTGTATCAATTACCTGAGAATGGTGCTGTAGTGACTCTTCTTACCCATCATCTTGTGAGAGAAGATGCTCAACAACTGTTTGGTTTTGCTACTGAGCATGAAAGGGAAGCTTTTCGGACTCTGATTAAAATCAGTGGGGTTGGTGCACGTACAGCTTTAACTATCCTTTCTGGTATGAGTGTTCCTGAAATTGCTCAAGCAGTTACTCTTCAAGATTCTTCAAGACTCATGACCGTTCCTGGTATTGGTAAGAAAACGGCTGAACGCCTCTTATTAGAACTTAAGGGTAAATTTGGTGCTGATTTACCTCAACTATCTGAGTCTGGTCAACATATTCCTGCCACGTCAGAAATATTACAAGCGCTAATTGCTCTTGGTTATTCTGATAAAGAGGCTGTTTTAGCTATCAAACAAGTTCCTAGTGATTCCAGTGTTTCTGATGGTATTCGTATGGCCTTAAAAACTTTATCTAAAGCATAGTTCTCATTACCGTTTAAACTTGGCTTATGGCAATTCATACAGATAATCTCGACATCAATCCTGAGCCTGCCTCAGAAGGCCCTCGCATGATTGATGCAAGCTCTCTTGGCGAAGATCAGGTCATTGAACGCGCCCTTCGTCCAAAACAACTTGACGAATACATCGGCCAAAGTAAGGTTCGGGAACAACTTGAAATTTTTATCAGTGCGGCAAAAAGTCGTTCTGAGGCTCTCGATCATGTCTTATTATTTGGCCCTCCAGGACTTGGAAAAACGACTCTTGCGCATATTATTGCCAAAGAATTAGGTGTTAATCTTCGTCAAACGAGTGGGCCAGTCCTCGATAGACCTGGTGATTTGGCTGCTCTACTCACGAATTTAGAAGAAAATGATGTCTTGTTTATCGACGAGATTCATCGCTTGTCACCTGTGGTCGAAGAAATTCTCTATCCAGCTCTCGAGGATTATAGTATCGATATTATGATTGGTGAGGGCCCCGCTGCCCGAAGCGTAAAACTTGATTTAAAGCCATTTACCTTGATTGGTGCAACGACCCGCGCTGGGATGCTCACCAACCCACTAAGAGATCGTTTTGGGATTGTTTCAAGGCTTGAGTTTTATACCCATACTGAACTTGAAAAAATTATTCTTCGTTCTGCCAATCTCCTCAATGCACCTATTACGAGTGATGGTGCCGTTGAAATCGCAAAACGTGCAAGAGGTACGCCTCGTATTGCCAATCGTCTTCTAAGGCGTGTCAGAGATTACGCGCAAGTAAAAAGTGATGGCACTATCTCTAGTGATATTGCTGATAAGGCTTTAAAAATGCTAGATGTGGATCCGGTGGGTTTTGATGTAATGGATAGAAAATTATTAGAAGCTATTCTGCATAAATTTTCAGGTGGTCCAGTAGGTGTTGATAACCTTGCATCAGCTATAGGTGAAGAACGCGATACGATTGAAGATGTGATCGAGCCGTATTTAATTCAACAAGGCTATCTTCAAAGAACGCCCCGCGGTCGTATTGCGACTCGACTAAGCTATGAGCACTTTCAAATGATACCGCCAAAGGACTCTGGATCCTTAGATCTGAATTAAGGTAATAACCATGGCGTTGATTGACTGCCAGAATCCACATCATCCATCGCCTCTTGATTGTTGAGGTGTGAAACATCCCCCCAAGACTCTAACTGAAATCCTTTTTCTGTATATTTCAGTCGATTTAAACTGGTATTCAATAATTCAACTTTTCTTTTTTCTGAAATATCCATTTGCATAGCACACCGGTACATACAATCTAAAACACCCCCATGGGCCACAACAAGAATCACTTGTCCTAAGTGGTTTTTGGCAATGCGCTCCATACTCGCAGTCACACGCTGATAAAACTGCCTTAAAGTCTCACCACCCAATGGCTGAAAATCAGGCTCGCGGCTATGCCAAGCACGGTGATTATCAGGTAATTTTTCTTCGATTTCTTGATAGGTTAAACCTTGTATCTCTCCATAACACCGCTCTCTTAATTGAATATCAATAAAGGTCGGAATATCATGATGAGCGGTAATTGTATTGGCCGTTTTTAAAGCTCTTGATAAGTCACTTGAGTAAGCAATATCTATTTTTTCATTGGCTAAGGCTTTACCTAATAACTGCGCTTGAATCTTACCCTGCTCATTTAAATCGATGTCAAGATGCCCCTGTAATCGCTGCGCTTTATTCCAATCTGTTTCGCCATGTCTTACTAAAAGTATGTGTGCCATCAATCTATTTCTTTAATGTTATTTTTACAAATTTTCGTTTTCCAACTTGCAGAACAAAGGTACCTTCATCCACTTGTAATGCCCTATCTGAGATGACTGTGCCATCAATTTTTACGCCACCTTGGTCAATATTACGATTAGCTTCTGAAGTAGATGGCGCTAACTGTGACAGCTTAAGCAATTGTGCAATCCCAAGTGGGGCACCGCTCAGACTCAGTTCTGGAACATCGTCAGGAATACCACCTTTTGCTCTTAGCTGAAAATCTTCAACAGCCTTTTCTGCGTCCTGAGCATTATGAAAACGCGTCACGATTTCTTTTGCAAGTGCTACTTTTGCATCTTTGGGATTTTTTCCCTGAGATACTTCAAGCTTCAACGCATCAATATCTTTTATCGACTGAAATGAAAGTAAGTTGTAATAACTCCACATCAACTCATCAGAAATACTTAATATTTTGGCAAACATGAGATTGGCTGGTTCAGTTATACCAATATAGTTTCCTTTTGATTTACTCATCTTATCGAAGCCATCAAGGCCTACGAGTAATGGCATTGTCAAAATACATTGTGGCTCTTGACCATATTCTTTTTGTAATTCACGTCCAACCAAGAGGTTAAATTTTTGATCAGTACCACCAAGCTCTAAATCACTTCTAAGCGCTACTGAATCATAGCCTTGCATTAATGGATATAAAAACTCATGAACAGAAATAGGTATGCCGCCACGATATCTTTTTGTAAAGTCATCGCGCTCAAGCATTCTCGCTACTGTATATTTTGCTGCTAATTGAATCATGCCTGAAGCGCCCAGTGGCTCACACCACTCAGAGTTATAGCGTACTTCTGTTCGATCAGGGTCTAATACCAAACTCGCTTGCTTATAGTAAGTTTGGGCATTTTGTGCAATCTCTTCTTTAGTCAATGGCGGGCGGGTATTGTTTCTCCCTGATGGGTCGCCAATCATACTGGTAAAGTCACCAATCAAAAATATGACGGTATGTCCAAGATTTTGTAATTGTCTTAATTTATTTAATACAACGGTGTGCCCTAAATGGATGTCAGGTGCTGTAGGATCAAGTCCCAACTTAATACGTAAGGGTTGTTTATTTGCGATGCTTCTTGCTAATTTTTGAACCCAGTCAGATTCCACCAGAAGTTCTTCACATCCTCTTTTCGTTTGCTCTAAAGCTTCAAGGACTTCTGGAGTGACGGGATATTGGTTGGGAGTATGATGAGAAGTCATAGTTGATGTACTAAATTCATTTGCCAGGCGTACTTCTTTAAATTCATTATTTGGATGTCCCTATAAACTACATTGTCGCATTCTTGATTTATATTTTACCTGTCTATGCAAGCTAATCCTATCAAAGGTCAAAATCACCAATTTTTCATTGGAATCATGTCGGGTACCAGCATGGACGGTATCGACGGAGCATTATGCACAATTGATGAAAATGGTAAGAGTGAAATCCTAGTTCATACCAGTTCTTCGTTTTCCACTTCTTTAAAAGAATTGCTCACTGAGCTACAAGCAACCTGCGAAAATGAGCTTCACAAAGAAGCTTTAGCCGCTAATCAACTTGCTCGTGAATATGCTGATATTGTTGCTCGTATTTTAAAATTAGCTTCTTTACAACCCGAACAAATTATTGCAATCGGTGCTCATGGTCAAACGATTCGTCATCAACCGCTAATGCATGATGGTATTGGCTACTCTTTGCAATGTCTCAATGGCTCTCTTTTAGCTGAACTTACCCATATTGATGTCATTAACGACTTCAGAAGTCGAGATATAGCTGCTAGCGGTCAAGGGGCTCCTTTAGTCCCCGGCTTTCATCTTGCCCAATTTGGCAAGTCGCAACACCCTAAAGCTATTCTTAATCTCGGCGGCATCGCTAACTTAACCCTTTTACATCCTGATCGCCCCGTTCTTGGATTTGATACTGGACCAGGTAATGTTCTTTTAGATGAATGGATTTATGAAAATCAACAATTAAGGTTCGACCATGAAGGCATGTGGGCACGTTCCGGACAGCTGCAGAGTGACTTTGTTGATTTATTGATGCAAGAAGTCTATTTTTCTAAATCTATTCCTAAAAGTACAGGGCGAGATCTTTTTAATTTGTCTTGGCTTAAACATAAAGTAACTCTTTCTCAAACACAGCTAAAGGCTCAAGATATTCAAGCTAGTTTAGTTGAGTTCACTGTACGAACAATTATCAAAGAATTATTTCAATATCTTCCTGATTGTCGTGAATTAATTGTTTGTGGGGGAGGATCAAAAAATCATTATTTGCTTGAGCAAATTAGCCAGCATTGCGGTGTTTTACAACCATCTATGAATGTAATCACAACCCAAGAGCTAGGTCTGGATCCTCAAACTATTGAGGCGATGGCGTTTGCATGGTTAGCGTGGTGTTTTTATCATCGACAATCTTCTAATATTGCCGAAGTTACCGGTGCAAAGGGTCCCAGAGTCCTAGGCGCCCTTCATTCTAAATAAGAATTAAGCTGAAAAAGAAGACCCACAACCACAAGTCGTAGTCGCGTTAGGGTTTTTAATCACAAATTGTGATCCATTAATGTCTTCTTTGTAATCAATCTCTGCACCAACTAAATATTGATAACTCATTGAATCAACGATTAAGGTAACGCCGTTTTTTTCAAACTGGGTATCGTCTTCATTGATATCTTCATCAAATGTGAAGCCATACTGAAAGCCTGAACATCCACCACCTTGAACAAATACACGTAGCTTCAATTCTTGATTACCTTCTTCTGCGATTAAATCAGCGACCTTAGTGGCTGCATTATCTGTAAAAATAATGGGTACTGGTGGTTCTGTGATTTCTTGTATAACTGCAGACATATAAACTCCTTAAATTTCTATATAACATCATTCTAGGCTTCTTTAATCCCTATTGGTTGTAAGGGATTAAGGAAGCAATGCAATTTGATTAAGACCCATATTCTCCGGGAATCCAAACATTAAGTTCAAACACTGAATACCCTGGCCAGATGCGCCCTTCACTAAATTGTCTTCGACAACGAGGATAACCAGGGTATCGCCCCCACCCGGACGATGAACAGCAATTCTCAATTGATTGCTACCTCTTACAGAACGGGTCTCTGGATGACTTCCTGCTGGCATAACATCAACAAAATACTCATCTCGATAAAAATCTTCATATAAAGCCTGAAAATCTACCGCTTGTCCATCAGGCAGAATTTTGGCGTATAGCGTTGAGTGAATCCCCCTAATCATAGGGACTAAATGGGGCACAAATGTTAGTTTGACATCTTGATGACCTGCTATTGCTTTTAAACCCTGCTCTATTTCTGGTAAGTGACGGTGTCCTTTTACGCCATAGGCTTTAAAGTTATCACTCGCCTCGGCTAGCAATGTTCCAACCTCAGCTTTTCTGCCAGCCCCAGATACTCCTGACTTTGAGTCTGAAATCAAATATTGAGTATCAATTAGTTTTTTTCCTTTAGTGGATTTTGGAGATAGCAGTGGCGCAAATCCTAATTGCACAGATGTGGGATAGCATCCTGCCAATCCAACCACACGCGCTTTCTTAATCTGCTCTCGATTGATCTCTGCTAATCCATAAATCGCTTCTTCTAATATGTCAGGACATTGATGGGGCATGCCATACCATTGCTCAAAAACTTGCGTGTCTTTAAGTCTAAAATCAGCAGCTAAATCTAAAATCCGAACATTTGCAGCTAGTAATTCTTTTGCTTGAGACATCGCAACCCCATGTGGCGTTGCAAAAAATACGGCATCACACTCAGTTAATTTAGCATCCTCTGGCGTACTAAAAGCAATATCTACTCTGCCACGTAATGAAGAAAACATTTCTGAGACGGGCATCCCTGCTTCTTTCCTGGAGGTAATTGCAGTTAATTGCACCTCAGGATGTTGAGCTAACATTCTTAATAACTCAACCCCTGTGTAACCGGTTCCCCCAACGATTCCAACTTTAATCATTTTCTCTCCTAGGTACTAAATCATGTGTAGAGTATGTTCTTTTTATATGAACTCATAATGAAAAAAACCGTATAAGCAATATGCCCATACGGTTTTTTGCCTGTAGGCATAAAATCTTAACGTTTACTAAACTGCTTACGGCGACGAGCACCACGTAAACCAACTTTTTTACGCTCTACTTCTCTAGCATCACGCGTCACATAACCAGCTTTTGATAATGCTGGTTTTAAGGTGTTGTCATAATCGATTAACGCACGAGTAACGCCATGTCTGACAGCTCCTGCTTGACCAGTCTCACCACCACCACTGACATTAACTTTAATATCAAAGGTTGCAGCATGGTTAGTCAAAATCAATGGCTGACGAGCAATCATGCGCGATGTTTCACGCGAAAAATACTGATCAATCGGCTTACCATTTACAAGAATATCACCCTTACCAGATTTGATAAAAACCCTAGCTACTGAGCTTTTGCGACGACCGGTTCCATAATTCCAATTTCCAATCATGACAGCTCCTTAAATTTCTAAAACGCTAGGCTGTTGAGCCGCGTGTGGATGAGTTTCATCACCATAAACTTTTAACTTCTTGATCATTGCGTAGCCAAGGGGACCTTTCGGTAACATGCCTTTAACTGCTTTTTCAAGAACACGGCCAGGAAACTTGGCTTGCATTTTGTCAAAAGTCGTTTCATAAATACCACCTGGGTATCCACTGTGACGAAAATAGGTCTTTTGTAAACCTTTGTTACCCGTTACACGGAGCTTAGATGCGTTAATGACGACGATATAGTCGCCAGTGTCAACGTGAGGAGTGAATTCAGGTTTATGCTTGCCGCGCAGACGGTGTGCCACTTCACTGGCGACACGACCGAGAACTTTGTCTGTTGCGTCAATCACGAACCATTCACGCTTCACCTCATGGGATTTTGCGGAAAATGTTTTCATGACTACTTTCATTAAATTGTGAGTCCAATTCTGCAGAATTTAAAATCTCGTTCGGCCTTGCTTATATTTGCACGCTCTCATTTGATTCGTAAATCTGTAATACTATTTACCTGGGACTTATTCAGGTAATCCATGATTGTAGCAAAAAAAAGCCCAGAGGTAAACTCTGGGCTATGAATTCCACCTTTGTTTGGGTGGAGGAGACACTGGAAGCAGTAAAATCTAAATTCAGAAGTTACGCAATAAGATAATTATATATTAGGGTTATCACTAGGTAAAGTCTTTTTTCAATATTTTTGTTGGGGTGCAACATGGAATGTACGGTAAGTTGGCTTGGAATCGACGGAATGAGCTTTTCTGCGGAAGTTGGTAGTGGTCATTTAATCAACATGGACGGGGCACCAGAAGCTGGTGGACGCAATTTAGCGCCGCGTCCTATGGAGTTACTTCTGGCAGGGGCTGGCGGTTGTACTGCCTTTGATGTTGTCATGATCTTAAAAAAGGCGCGTCAAAAGATTACTGGGTGTCGCGTTCAACTAGAGGCAACTAGAGCCGAATCAGATCCGAAAGTGTTTACTCACATCAATATGAAGTTCGTCGTAACAGGTAAGGATCTGGACCCTTCGAGGGTCTCTCAGGCAGTTGCACTTTCTCATGAAAAGTATTGTTCAGCGACGATTATGCTAGGTAAGACGGCCCAAATTACTCATTCAATTGAGATTGTTGAGGGCTAATAAAGAAGCAGAGTTGGTCTATAAGCCGGATTCTGTCGCCAAAGCTTACGCCCTGGGGCAACCATTCATCTAGGTCCAGTGTTACCACTGGACTCAAGCTCTCTACCCGCAGGCTCAGCGGGACGCCTCAACGCCTGCCTATTTGAGATTGCTCCGAGTGGAGGTTACCGCGTTTCACCGTAACTAAATACGCTCGTCTCTGTGGCCCTATTCCTCATGTTGCCATGGATGGCTGTTAGCCACCACTCTACCCT
>JBAXKF010000021.1:0-38925 GCA_037137465.1 Betaproteobacteria bacterium
CACTTATCCCTACTATTAGTCGTTGTTAAGACTTTCTTCAGGATTTAGGGGTAAGAAAGTGTTAAAAACTTGCCGCAACACCAATTGAATACCCTGAAATATCTGGCGCAAACTGATATCTAATCATCAACCTTGCTCTTGTAAAAAAGATGTCATAGTCTTTAATATCTAATTCAAGCCCAGCTCCAACGCTCGATAAAAAGTTAAAGCCTAAAGCTCCCCTAGACTCTCCCAAATATTGGGTATGAGCAAATTCCAATACACTCCTTACTGTACTGCCTAATAGGGTATAACCCGTTGGGACGCGCCTTCGTGACCAAAGACCCAAGCTTTGCGATTCTGAATGCCCCTCAACGCTTTTGGAAGAGTCAAAACTCGTCAGTTGAATATTGGTGTAACGAAGTTCAAATTCATTTTCTTGATCAGGGCGATAGTCTTCGTAATCAAGCACGATCGAACCACCTAAGCCATAAGCGTTTAAACGGCCATTTTCTAAGAAATCAAGGCTATATCCGGTTCGATTCGTAATCAACCTAGATGCTATCGATAAATCACTTTCCACGTGTCCAAGGCTGACATTAAAAATGGGGCGAAGTTTAAACTGCTCATTTAATCGAAAGTCCCAACCAATACCACCTGTGCCAGAAATACTATTCCATTTCACAGGAATACTAATCGGTGTCGATGAATTTGAGACAAATGTAGGGTTATAACGATTCAGTGCAATGGTCCCTTCTAGGTAAAGAGGAAAATTTTCACTCATTGTCCCGCCACCTCCTAATGAGGTCATCCAAAGTGAAGGATTGTTTAAAGCCCCCTCTGACAGGGAAAGTGACCCAGTAGTAACATCTGGTGTCAACGAATAACTGATCACCGTTAAAAAAGCATTAGCCCTACTTTGGAGATAAGCATCTTTCAAGCTATCTGCAAATGCAAAATGAGCAGAGCCTACTGCCCAGGATATGATTAAAGTTGTAAAAAGTTTAAAAATCACAGTCATCAAGGCTTCAGTTGGAATATATGAATCATATATAAAAGTAAAAGAATCTTAAAGGCAAAAAATCAATAGTCTTCCACGATTTCTTTAATTGGCTATACTAGATAAAAATTAGTGTAATCATATAGTTAAAACCCATTTTTTGCGAGTTCAATATTTAATCTCATTATGAAAATAAATTCCTCTAACTACCTGAAAAACCTTCTCACTATTGTAGGTGCTTTTGTTTTCCTAAACTTACCTATGCATCAAGTTTGTGCTCAGAATAAGCTTGAAAAAACAAAAGTGAGTATTGCTGTTGGGGGTAAAAATCTATTTTATTACCTTCCTTTAACTATCGCTGAGCGCCTAGGTTACTTTAAAGATGAAGGTCTAGATGTTGAAATCTCAGACTTCCCTGGTGGTGCAAAGGCGCTTCAAGCTCTAGTAGGTGGTAGTGCTGATGTTGTTTCTGGTGCATATGAACACACCATTAATATGCAAGCTAAAGGGCAAAATATCCAAGCTTTTGTATTGCAAGGGCGTGCCCCACAAATTGTCTTAGCTTATTCAACCAAAAACATGCCGAATTACCAATCACTAGCTGATCTTAAGGGGAAAAAAATTGGCGTTACTGCGCCTGGCTCATCAACGAGCATGATGGCGAGCTTTGTTCTTGCAAGGGCGGGCATTAAGGCGAGTGATGTTTCATTTATTGGTGTGGGTGCAGGTCCGGGTGCTGTTGCGGCAATGCGCTCCGGTCAACTAGATGCCATTTGCAATCTTGATCCCGTCATCACGATGCTTTTAGAAAAGAATGACATTAAAGTGATTTCAGATACACGTACTTTAAAGGAGACAAAAGCTGTTTATGGTGGCAATATGCCTGCAGCAGTTTTATATACGCAAAGAAGTTTTATAGAAAAAAATCCCAATACAACCCAAGCCTTAACAAATGCCATTGTTCGGGCATTAAAATGGCTGGACCAGGCAGGGCCTTCAGATATCGTAAAAACGGTCCCTGAAAACTATTTATTAGGCGATCGCGCGCTTTATCTCGCAGCCTGGCAAGGCGTTAAGGAGGCCATCTCGCCGGATGGCTTGATTCCTAACGATGGTCCAACAACGGCTCTCAGAATGTTGTCGCAGTTTGAAAAAGAAATTGCAGATAAAAAAATTGATTTATCAAAAACCTATACAAACGAGTTTGTCCTAAAAGCCAATCAAAAATACAAGTAATTGCCTAAATGACTGATTTCGCTCTTTCTCTTCTGGATGTTCGTTGTAGCTTTGCGACTCCTGGGGGACAGGATGAATATACGGCTATCAAAAATGTCTCTTTTGATCTTGAAGTTGGTGAATTTGTATCGATCGTTGGTCCAACAGGTTGCGGAAAATCAACGATTTTGAACGTGGCCGCAGGTCTTCTTCCTCCATCAAGTGGCAGTGTGCAGGTGCTCGGTGAAAATCTACTGTCGATTAACCGCCATGCTGGCTATATGTTTCAAGGCAATGCCTTGATGCCATGGAGAAGCGCTAAAGAAAATATTATGCTCGGCCTCGAGTATCACGATATTGCAAAGGAAGAGCGTGCCTCCATTGCTAATGAGTGGCTGCGCAAAGTGGGGCTGCATGGATTTGGCGATCGATATCCTCATCAGCTTTCTGGCGGTATGCAAAAAAGAATTGCGTTAGCCCAAACTTTAGCACTTGATCCAAAAATTATTTTGATGGACGAGCCCTTTTCTGCATTGGATGTGCAAACGCGCCAATTAATGGAGAATGAGTTATTACAGTTATGTAAAGCCTCCTCTTCACAAGCTGGAAAATCAGTTCTATTCATCACCCATGACCTCGATGAAGCGATTGCAATGAGTGATCGTGTCATTGTGATGTCTGCGGGTCCTGCCTCACATCCTATCGGTGACTTTAGAATTGATTTGCCTAAACCTAGGGATGTGGCAGAAATTAAGTCAAACCCTAAGTTTCATGAATACTATTCACTTATCTGGGATGTACTTCGATCTGAGGTCATGAAAAGCTACTCTTTACAAATGCGCCCGGTAGATCATGTATAAAAAATTCGTCTTCTCAAGATCTCGAGTAATCACTTGGCAAATATTGATTTTGCTACTTATCTTAATGTCCTGGCAACTGTTTAGCCGGTCCAACCATGTCGCGTTTTTTATTGGCGAACCCTTGATTGTTTTTTCACGTTTAGTGCATTGGTTAGTGATTGATCAAGATGTCTACCGACATCTTGGAATTACCTTACTTGAAACCGGTCTCGCCTTTTCAATAGGCACCATTACAGGTACGATGTGTGGCCTATTTTTAGGCCTTTCACCAACATTTTCTGCCATATTTGATCCTTACCTAAAAGCACTTAATTCGATGCCTAGGGTCATCCTTGCCCCCATTTTTGCTGTCTGGTTTGGTCTTGGCATTTGGTCAAAGGTTGCATTAGCGATTACTTTGGTATTTTTTGTCGTGTTTTTCAATGTGTATCAAGGTGTCAAAGAAGTGAGCCCTAGTATTCTAGCCAACGCAAAAATGTTAGGGGCCACCCAAAGACAACTCGTGCGAACAGTCTATCTTCCATCAGCGACAAGTTGGGTGTTTTCGAGTCTTCACACTGCCATAGGATTGGCATTCGTTGGCGCAGTAGTTGGAGAGTATTTAGGCTCTGCAGCGGGGGTGGGCTATCTAATTCTGCAAGCTGAGGGGTCATTTGACATCAACACTGTGATTGCTGGAATTATCCTACTTACCATTTGTGCACTGCTATTAGACGCCCTTGTTGGTTTTATTGAAAACAAACTCATGGTTTGGCGTCCGCAATCAAGCTCAGAGAATAAGCTTTAAATACCCACTATCATTTAACTTCGTTCAAATACTTCGTTCGGAGCTATATTTTTTTTGATAAGTTTTTCATAATCAGCGAGTGCGGTTTTTGTATGGTTTGCTTTTGTCTCACCTGATAAATAATGTTGCCAAAATGCCGTTGTCATTTGATTAATTCTTTGCCATGTCTGTATCTCTCCTTCAGCTTCAATCTGAATATCACGACTAAATGATTGTTCATCAACAATTTCACCAGCAAAGGTCATATGATCGGCAGGACTCACAATCCATAATTGCCGAGAACCTCGCGGTAAGTTCTCATAGACCCAACGACGCTTTGCTAAAGGCATACCTAATGTCATTTTTTCAGTTCCTTTTTTAAAAGTCACCT
This sequence comes from Betaproteobacteria bacterium, assembly GCA_037137465.1. Classification (GTDB taxonomy): domain Bacteria; phylum Pseudomonadota; class Gammaproteobacteria; order Burkholderiales; family Burkholderiaceae; genus Polynucleobacter. The sequence goes on from JBAXKF010000021.1 coordinate 4,212, forward strand.
GATTATCATGATCACCCATGATGCAAAAGAACGGGATTTTTACACTTTCCATTTTTTTGGCACTTGCTTGCGTCATTGATCCGGGTGAAAAGGCAATTGCAGCTTTAATCCTTGGGTCAAGTAGCGCACCTCCATTTTGTCCACAAATAGATTGCACAGTTAATGCGCCATAAGAATGCCCTGCTATCCCAATTCGGTCTGAATCTATATAGTCTTCTAAAAGATCATTGTTTGCTAGTTTGATATTGTTTTGTATCAGGCTTGATTTTGAACCAAGTAAACACTGTGTTATCACGAACTGACAATCCATCACTCTCAAATCATATTGAGGTGCGGCTAAAGACTGTTGTAGTCGCTGCGTGAAGGTACTAGTTTTGGTATCCCAAATGACATCATTAGTTACTGGGTGTGAAATAGTTACGACAAGATTACCTGCCTTTGCCCACGCCTCACACCATGATTGACCATTATTTACTCCACTACCAAGTCCTGGTGAGTAGATAATCATTGGTGACTTCTTTTTCACCATGGGTAGATAGATTCGTATCTTCAACTCACGCTTTGTTTTCGGGTGCGTAATAACGCCTTCCATAGTGCTTATTGGAGACTCATTTTCATCTTTAGACTTGAGAGAGTTACTTGTTTGCCCTAAAGAAAATGGGCTTAACCAAGCCAATGCGCAGGCAAGTAAAGTGCGACGGCGAAGTGATGCGTTGTGTCTTGTTTTAAATTTTAGGAAAATCATATAAGTTTGCTGGATTATCCGCTAGGATTTTTTTCATTAAGGATTGATCTTTGACCCAGTAGAATAATCTATTTAAGGAGTGACCATCATTGATATGATGAAATGGCTCAATCTCTTCTTTGACTCGTCCCCGTCCATAATGCGCTCCAGAATGCGGCCAATCTGACCCCCACACCAATCGATCTTGAAAGTTTGTAATAAAAAGAGATGCTAATTCAGCAACTTCTTCTGAGTCTGGGTTGTCATGAATTCGTTGGGGTGCTGAGAGCTTCATCCAAACATTGCCAGACTTGAACATATCAAACAACTGCTGAACTTTGGATTGATTGATGCCCTCCCGAATCGGGATTCTTGCGAAATGGTCAAGTACAACAGGTACTTCACAGTGCATGATCTCTTGGGCTAATTGTGTGACTAAATGAATATTAGAGAATATTTGAATATGCCATCCAAATGGCTTAATCAAGCGAGCTGTTTTCAATAACTTATTTTTAGCAAATTCAGGATCATCAATGCCCGATGTCTCGAGGTTCAACCGAGCACCACGAAATCCAACTTGATGTAATTTCTCTATTTGCTCTGAAGTACATGTGTTTTCATCAATGACCGCAACACCCCTAGATTTTGTTCCTAATTCAATCAAAGCGTCTATCGATCTCGCGTTATCCGTTCCATAAGGACTAGGATGAACTATCACTACTCGAGTAATCCCTAAATGATGATGTAACTGCTCTAACTGCGAAACGCTAGCATCTGCAGGTGTGTAGGTTCGATCTGTCCAATACGGATATTTTTGAACAGGCCCAAAAATATGGGTATGGCAATCACATGCCCCTTCAGGCATCTTAAATTGAATGGTGTCTTGTTCTAGTATCGATAGCATCGTCTTCCTTTTGCTTCTTCGTATAAATAATTTCGATTGTATTTAAAAAATAATAGTAATATGTAGAAAATAAAAAAATTAGGAGATTCATGAAATACGATACCAATTTCCCCTCACTGCGAGGTTTGGTTAGTCCTGAAGAGTGGCAAGCCCGCGTCGAACTTGCTGCTTGCTATCGTCTGATCGATGCTTTTGGCATGACTGACTTAATTTATAACCATATTACTGCCAAAATTCCTGGAACAGAACATCTTCTAATCAATCTTTATGGCTTACTTTATAAAGAAATCACCGCGTCAAGTTTAGTAAAGATTGATTTGGATGGCAATATTCTCGCCAAACCTCCTACTGACTACGGTATTAATAAATCAGGTTATGTGATTCATGGCGCAATCCATCAGGCAAGGCTTGATGTAAATTGTGTTCTTCACACCCATACAAGAGCTGGTATGGCAGTCTCTGCAATGGATTGTGGATTATTGCCCTTAACTCAAACATCCATTCGTTTTGTCAATCATCTTGGCTATCACGACTATGAGGGTCCTGCAATTGATTTAGATGAACAAAAACGTTTAGTTGCAGATCTTGGTCCCCATAACGCCATGATTTTCAGAAATCATGGTCTTCTTACCTGCGGGCCTACGATTCAAGAAGCTTTTAATACGATGTACCAATTAGAACTATCTTGTCGGGCTCAAGTGGATGCAATGGCCGGTAATGCAAAATTAACGATCCCTGATGCATCAGTAATAGAAAAAACAGCTCATCTTTACCAACCTGGCACAAGGCGACCATACGGGGTTTTAGAATGGCATGCCATGATTCGACTTTTAGAAGCGCAAGCACAACAAAATGCCTATCCACGTTATGATCAGTAAATGAAAGCAAAATCATGTTGATGAAACGATTACTTCGAAGTGCAATCATTTGTTTAGGGTTTCTTCATGGACCCTCTTTTGCACAAAGTATTTCCGATTACCCCAATAAACCAATTCATATTATTGTGCCGGTTGCTGCTGGCGGCAACGTTGATATTGTGGCAAGAACACTTGGAAATGAGATATCAAAAATATTAGGTCAAACTGTCATCATCGAAAACAGGCCTAGCGCTGCTTCCATTGTTGGTACTCAATTAGTTGCAAAAGCAGCTCCTGATGGCTATACATTACTTGCGCATTCCAGTACCTTTTTGGCAGCTCCACTTATTTCATCAAATGCTGGTTATGACCCCGTCAAAGATTTCACACCGATATCCTTAACGTGTAAGGTACCCATGTTTGTGATGATCAGCCAAAGCGTCCAAGCTAAAACAATTCAAGAATTTGTGCAGTTTTCAAAAATTAATCCTGGTGTTGCCGTTGCTAGTAGCGGAAATGGCTCAACAGGACACATCGCCGCAGAGGTCTTCGCCAATCGGGCTGGTATAAAGTTTACTAATATTTTTTATAAAGGTAATGCCCAAGCAATGATCGATGTTTTTAGCGGGCAGGTACCCATGATGTTTGATCAAATCAGTACCGGCGCACAAAATGTTAAAAGTGGTAAGTTACGTGCCCTAGCGATTACTAGCTTAGAGCGCTCTGCATTAATGCCTGATGTCCCTACTCTTGCAGAATCAGGCTATCCTGGGTATGAGGATGTGACACTGAATCTTTTGGTGGCTCCTGCTGGAACACCAAAAGAAATTATCCAAAAATTACATGCGGCTGTGGCAAAGGCACTTAACCAACCCGATCTCAAAGCCCGCTTCGCTGAGAGAGGGATTGACTTGGTCACAAGCGCGAGTCCTGATGAGTTGGGTTTGCTAATAAAGTCTGAAGTTGGTCGTTTACAAAAACTAGCTAAATCCGCAGGAATCAAGCCCGAGTAATTGATCTCTTTTAAGCAACCAGATCAGCTGGGTCTAGGGCTTGCCCCTTCTCAAAGCATGCAATGTTATGAAACCCGTGTTGCACAATTTTTGTGACAGCCTCTTTAACGCTCGCAGCTGCGTGAGGGGTTAACACTACATTGTCCAAACTAAAGAGTGGATTGGTCATGCTTGGTGGTTCGTTGACAAAAACATCAAGCCCGGCACCAAAGATTCTCTGTTCTTGAAGGGCTTGTACTAAGGCAGCCTCTTCTATTAATTCACCTCGAGCGGTATTAATGATGATGGCAGTAGGCTTCATCATCATTAATGATTCTCTTTGAATAATCTCACGGGTTTGATCGTTATAAGGCGCATGCAAACTCAAAATGTCACTTTGTTTAAGCAAGGTTTCAAAATCAACATATCTGGCGTTATATTGTCTTTCGATTTCTGGTGCGGCTTGTCGTCGGCTGTAGTAAATAATTTGTGCATCAAAGCCCTGAAGTTGCTTTGCGACTTGCCTTGCAATATTACCAAAACCAAATAAACCTACCGTCTTGCCAGTTAACTGCAAGCATGTTGTACGTAATTCTGTGTTGATCCACTTACCAGCATAAAAACTTTTTTGCGCGTAGCTAAATTTTCTAAGGGTTGCAAGCATTAATAGCAACGCATGTTCGGCAACTTGAGCAGCATTCGATCCGTTTGTAATTGCGACGGGTATCCCTCTTTTAGCCGCAGCTTTTAAATCAATTTTATCTACTCCTATACCCCACTTCTGAATCATTTTTAGTCGTGGCGCACTTTGAATTAAATCCTCATCTAAATAACTAGCTCCTAAAAATACATAGTCAGCATCTTTAAGTATGGCACGATGACACTCTTTTTCGTTAGCAGCGGCAAAGTCTATCGAAAAACCTTCTGGAAGTAATTCCTGCATTTGAATCCGCAAGGATGGAAGAGATGGTGTCAAGAAGGCAATTTTTTTTAGGGTCATCATGAATTAAAAGTCGTAAAGAGATTCTGGATTTTTGACAAGGACTTGAATACGATCTTTTTCTGATGGTAACCAACGCATTAATAAATTCGTTAAGTCGCCATCATCAGGCATTGCCTGTTGATCGAAATAATTAATATGCGGCCAGTCTGTTCCCCAGACCACTCGCTCTATATTGGCATTGATTAGCGCACGCGCAAATGGATCAACATCCTCATAGGTTTGCAGGGAAGACCGAATACGGTCTGCCCCAGAAATCTTGACCCAGGCTTGACCTTGCCCAACTAACTTACATAACTCAACAAAGCCTGGATGGGTTGTCCCGTGTGAAGTATCCATACGCCCCATATGATCGATCACAAGTGGAATGTTAAGTCGCAATAATCGAGGAGCTAACTCAGGAAGGTCTGGTGCATGTACCCAAATTTGCGCATGCCATCCTCTTGCAGCCATTCTTGGGGCTAATTTCTCTAGAACTTCCAGACCAACACCATTTCGATACACTGCTTGTCCATTTTTACGTAACAAATTAAAGCGTACTCCTCGCACACCTAATGCATGCCAATGGTCCAACTCTTGGTCACTCACGGTATCTTCACAAACGACTATGCCTCTAAAAATAGTTGGATGCTGCTCTAGTGCCGCAAGGATCGCACCATTATTTGTGCCGCAAACACTTGCCGTGACCAAAACACCTCGGGTAAAACGAATCCGTTGTAAATGCTCGAGAAAGTCGGATGCAGAAAATTCAGCCGGTGTATAACTTCGATCTTCACTTAAGGGATATTTTGCAAATGGCCCAAATACATGGACATGACTATCGCATGCATTGGGAGGAGGTGTAAATAATACGGGCTTACTCGTTGCGTTTGGAAGGATGCATACTTGGGTCATCAGATTTACTCAGCTTTTAATTTCCCGGATTGGGATAATTTTTGGGAGTTAATAGACTCTAGATTCAAAATATTAGCCCACTCTTGTGGTGTTGAAGATTTTGGCAAACTTCCGACAGCAATTAATCGATTTTTATAGGACGCTTCATTCACTGCTTTATTTAAAGCGTTATTGAGAATTCTGATGATCTCTACAGGGGTGCCAGGTGGCGCTAATAACCCAGATGTTGTATTGGCTTCAACATCGATTTTTGTCGCCTCTATAAAAGTAGGTACTTGAGGAATACTGGTATCTCTTTCTTTTGAAAGGACTGCTAGGATTCGTAACTTACCCGTATCCACAAAACCTTTTGAACTTGACAACTGATCAACCATAAAATCTAATTGTCCACCCATCAAATCCGTTAATGCGGGAGTAGATCCTTTATAGGGAATGATATTAAATTCCACTTTTGCTGCATCTTCTGTTCGCAATATCGCTAAATGATTAGATGTACCTAATCCTGAATGTCCAACAGAAATTCGGTTCGGTTCTTTTTTTGCCGAAGCAATCAGTGCATTTACATCAGTAAATCGCTTGTCATCTGATCGAACAACAAGAACCAACGGAGAAATGGCTGCCAAGCCAACGGGACTAAATCCTGATGGTTTGTATGGTGGCACTTTCATCATATAAGGCAAAACAGATATCGTATTTGTGGTTGCAAGAAGTAAAGTGTAGCCATCGGGTTCTGCTCTCGCCACGAATGTTGAGCCAATAGATCCCCCTGCACCGGCACGGTTATCAACTAAAACAGATTGCCCTAATGTAAGACTTAAGCCCTGTGCCACTGCCCGCGCTACTATGTCAACGTTGCCTCCAGGAGCGAATGGTGCAACGATAGTTATCGGCTTGTTTGGAAAAGTCTGTGCATGAACAAGTCCAATTCCCATTGTCAAAAAAAGAAGTGCAAAACATTTTCTTATGGTTTGATTCATATTGCCTCCGGTTATTTTTATTTTTTATTGTGGGACTCGTTAAAACCTAATCCCTAAAACTAGGATCCATTCGATCCATCATACGTAATAATGCAGGCCACTCCATGACTCCGTAAGGACGACGAACTTGCGGTTGATAATTCATATAGGTCTCATGCAACACTTTTTCTGAGACTTCTTGCAAGGGTGAATTACAAGACATCGCAGCAATTTGAGCACGGCAAGAAAGCTCTAGACGGTGCATCCAATTAAAAGCTTCACCCACTGTTCTACCGACTGTTAACAATCCATGGTTGCGAAGAATAAGGGCTTCACAAGTTCCCAAATCTTTAACTAAGATCTCTTGTTCGGTCATATCTAATACAACACCCATATAGTCGTGATACGCGATATTTAAAAAACGCATGGACGTTTGGTTCAGTGGCAACAACCCACACTGTAATGAAGATATAGCCATGCCTGCATAGGTATGTGTATGAATTACGCAGGATAATTCTGGACGCGCTCGATGAATTGCACTATGCAATATGTAACCAGGCTTATTAAAGCCATAATTTAGCTCACCGAAATCAGGCTTAAAGAGTATTTCTCCATCATGGGTTATTTTGATGAAACAAGATGCGGTCATTTCTTCATACATCATTCCATAGGGATTGATCAAAAAAGCATCTTCCTCATCTGGCACGCGAAGCGTAATATGATTGGCTACCATATCAGACATTCCATAGTGTGCAACTAAGCGATAACAAGCCGCTAAATCTACTCTTGCTTGCCATTCATCAGCAGAAACAATTCCTTGAAGGCTTTTTAAACTGAGCTTACCTGTACCTGTCATAACTTATCTCATCTTTAGGAAGTAAATGGAACTTTTGATAAACCTATTATACTTTTAAATAAATCCATGAAATTGAGGAAATATAAATGCTAAAAAAGATGCTCGCTTTCATTTCAATTGCCTTAATCCCAAATGCTCATTCCCAAAATTTGGTGACTAGTGATTCCTTCCAAACCCCGAGTGGGAATATTTTTTGCGAGATCATCGCCAGTGAGCTTCGTTGCGATTTAATGACTCAAACAAATCCACGCCCACCTAAACCTGTAAGTTGCCCTGTAGACTTTGGCGGTGCTTTTGCTGTCGAATCAAGGGGTAAGGCTTCGATTCTCTGTCATGGCGATACGCTAGCTAACCCAAGCTATCCTAAACTTCCCTATGGCGCTACCTGGACTAAAAACGGCATCACGTGTGAAAGCAAACAAACTGGTCTTACATGTAAAAACATGATGGGTAGGGGTTTCTTTTTAAGTAAAGCTAACCAAGTATTATTTTGAATGACTATTTAAGGATGACAGCCATGACTTTAAGCAGAATAGTAACTTTATGTTTACTCCTTTGCGCTTTTGCCTCGCAGGCTCAGTCAATCAATGAACGATGGCTGGGAACTTGGCAATCCGGTAATCAAAAAATTGTTATTACACCTACGAGTTTTGATAACTGCCGATGGTCAAACTCTAAACCTAAAGCAGCACATAAAAATTGTCTAGCCTACTATGATGGTCTGATTTCGAAGCAAGACTTAGTTCAGTATGCAAAATCCGACATGGATAATGTCAATCGATGGCTGGCAGAAAAAAGTATTTCGGCTAGTGAGTATCAAGGCTTTAAAAAAGATATTCAGAATGCGGCAAGTATCTTAACCCAAGTCTCTCCCGATAAATTTAAACAAGTTCTACTTGATTATGGAGATATGGCTAATCCTGATGGCGGTACCATTTATTTTCTTGATAAAGAAAATATCTATGCTGTATCTGTTCAAGAAGGAGCAATTGCCCCAATGTTTTCTATCAAAAAATTTACACGCTGATTATTACTCTTCAAGCCCCCACATCAAGACAAAGGGTTTACCCTGATTATTTTTGTGTCGCTTGATATTTTTTTCAAGTAGACTTACACACAAATAAATATTTATCTACAAAAATATTAAGGGAAAAATATGGAAAATGTGAAAGTTGCAATGGATTCGCTTTTTATTATGCTTGGCGCTCTGATGGTGCTGGCAATGCATGCAGGCTTCGCTTTCCTCGAGTTAGGAACCGTCAGACATAAAAATCAAGTTAATGCACTCGTTAAAATATTATTAGACTTTAGTGTTTCAACCATCGCTTATTTTTTTATTGGTTATTCCATCGCTTATGGCATCAACTTTTGGGACACCTCAGAAGTTTTAGTGCAAAAAAGCGGCTTTGAGTTACTTAAATTTTTCTTTTTATTAACTTTTGCAGCCGCAGTGCCTGCTATTGTTTCTGGCGGAATCGCTGAACGCGCTAAATTTAATCCCCAACTGATTGCCACTTTTATCATTGTCGGTTTTGTGTATCCTTTTTTCGAAGGGATTGTCTGGAATCAACATTATGGGATTCAAGCATGGATCAAAACATTTACCGGTGAAGAATTCCATGATTTTGCGGGGTCGGTAGTTGTGCACGCTGTCGGTGGATGGATTGCTTTGCCCGCAGTCATTCTATTAGGCGCCCGTTATGGTCGCTATAAAAAAGATGGGAAAGTTTCTGCTCACCCTCCTTCAAGTATTCCTTTCTTGGCATTGGGCGCTTGGGTATTGGCTGTTGGTTGGTTTGGATTTAATGTAATGAGTGCTCAAACCATCGACAAGATTAGCGGTCTTGTTGCCATTAACTCTCTGATGGCAATGGTGGGCGGTACTTTATCTGCTTGGGTCGTAGGGAAAAATGATCCTGGCTTTTCTTATAACGGTCCTTTAGCTGGCCTTGTTGCTGTTTGTGCTGGATCAGACATCATGCATCCTATTGGAGCCTTAATTGTTGGTTTAATTGCTGGTGCTCTTTTTGTTCAATTTTTTACTCTCGAACAAAACCAATGGAAAATTGATGATGTTTTAGGTGTTTGGCCGCTGCATGGACTGTGTGGTGTTTGGGGTGGTGTGGCAGCTGGCATTTTCGGCCAAACATCCTTAGGTGGGCTCGGGGGGGTATCGATTACAGCCCAGCTTATTGGTACAGGTTTAGGCGTTCTCGTTGGCGTCCTAGGAGGAACACTTGTATATGGCGCTTTGAAAATAACACTAGGCTTAAAAATGTCTCCTGAAGAAGAACATAAAGGAGCAGATTTGACTATTCATCATATCTCGGCAACACCAGGAAGAGAAACTGATTGGTAAACCTTGTGTAATACTTAATCATCAATATAAGAAACAATAAAATATAAGTGAGACTGGTTATGAAAATCAAAGCTATCTTCTTTTCTTTATGCTACTTAGCATGCAATTTAGTTTTTGCTCAAGCAAACCCTTGGTCACCGTCTAAACCCGTTCGACTAATCATCCCTCAAGTAGCGGGTGGTGGTGCTGATGCCATTGGAAGAACCATTGGGCAAGCTTTGTCGGAAAGATTAGGTCAGCCTGTGATTGTGGATAATCGCCCTGGAACTAATGGTGGAGTTGGCATGGATGTTCTTATGAACGCTCCTGCAGATGGGTACAATCTTATTTTGGTATTTACGTCGATGATGGCAATCAATCCTGCCGTTTATGACAAAATCAATTATGACCCACTGCGTGATTTAAAGGCTTTAGGTGCGGTTTGCGAAGTGCCTTTAGTCATGATAGCTAGCTCCAAAGTGCCGGCTAATAATCTTAAAGAACTGATTTCATCATTAAAATCTAATCCCCAAAGTGTTTTTGGTGCCTCTAGTGGCAACGGCTCTTTTTCACATATGATGATTGAAATTCTCAATACAAAAATTGGTGTGAAAATGACACATATACCTTTCAAAGGTGAAGGTCCTGCAGTAGCCCATGTGTTGAGTGGTCAAGACTCTATTATTTATGTTGGTACGCCCGCTATTATTTTGTCTCAGGTACAGGCTGGCAAACTTAAAGCTCTGGGCGTAACGACTGCTGATCGTATGAAACAAATTCCCAATGTGCCAACCTTAATTGAAGGTGGAATTCCTGACTTTAATGAAAGCTTTTGGTACGGTATTGCAGCATCCTCTAATACACCGCCCAACATTATTGATGCTTATAATAAAGTTCTAACTGATGTAGCACGTAACGATAATTTACAAACTAATCTTGGAAAAATGGGCTGTAATCCACTGCCACTAAATTCAACAGAGTTTACGGATAAAGTACGCAATGATATTAAAAAATATTCGACCATTGCAAAATCAGTCAATATGAAAGTCGATTAATATGTCTAAAATTCCTCAACTCAAACATCTTGGTATTTATGTAGATAATATTGCACAGATGGAATCTTTTTATACATCTGTTTTTGATCTCATTGTTACTGACCGTGGTCAAGTTCCAAGACTTGGAAACCGTAACATTGTCTTTATGAGTGGTAGTAATGATGCTCATCATCAAATAGTCCTTATTGATGGCAAAGACCCAGCAAGTGGGCCAAGTGTGGTTTTTCAAATGTCTTTTTTTGTTGATGAACTAGATGATCTGCGTCGGATAGAAAAAAAATTAATCCAAAATGGCATCACAAGTATTACCCCTATTACGCATGGTAATGCCTGGTCTATCTATTCATATGACCCAGAAGGTAATGGCCTCGAAATTTATATGGATACTCCATGGCACGTTTCACAACCTCATGGAAAACCATTCGATTTATCTCTGAGCAACGAGCAAATTTATACCCTTACGGAAGATCTCATCAAAGATAATCCAAGTTTTAGTAGTCAAGAAGATTGGCGTAGAGAAATGCAATTACGCATTTCGGCAAACCATTAATCATTTTATCAACATCATCCACAGGAAATTATTATGAAATTAGTATCGTTTTTGCATGCAGGCAAACATCATTATGGTGTTCTAAAAGGCGATAAAGTCATTGATTTAAGCGCGCGTTTAGGTGGTACTTATCCAGATATCATCAGCTTCATTGCCAATGATGGTAAAGCAGTCGCACAGTCAATTATTCAAGAATCAAACGGCGATTTTGATTACGCTAGCCTTGATCTTTTATCGGTTATTCCAAATCCTGGAAAAACATTTTGCGTGGGTCTTAATTATCACGATCACGTCGATGAAGCAAACCGTGCCATCGGTAATCGAAAAGCGCCTGACCGCGCAATGATTTTTGCTCGTTGGCCTGAGTCTTTAACTGGACATAAAAAACCAATTTTGCGTCCAAAGGTTTCTCAGATGCTGGACTGGGAAGCGGAGATGTTGGTAGTCATTGGTAAACCAACAGGTCGTTACGTGCCTAAGGAAAAAGCCTTGAGTTACATTTTTGGATATGCGTGTCTTAATGAAGCTTGTCTGAGAGATTATCAACGCCATTCTAGCCAAATCAATCCTGGTAAAAACTTTGAAAAAACTGGTGCTAACGGCCCATGGCTAGTTACTGCTGACGAAATCCCTGATCCAATGAATCTCAATATTGAAATGAGACTCAATGGTCAAGTCATGCAAAAAGCAAATACTTCACAAATGATTCACTCAATTGAAGCCACAATTGAATATATTACCGAATGGACGACCTTACAACCTGGTGATTTGATCGCAACAGGTACCATGGGTGGTGTTGGTTTTGCGAGAACTCCTCCCATCTTTATGAAACCTGGTGATATTGCAGAAGTTGAAATTGAAAAAATTGGTATTTTAAGTAATCATATTGAAGACGAGCCTGCTAACTTAGGTCCGCTCTAATTGCTGCAATGACAGGAAGCTTGTGTTCAAGCTTCCTGTCTTATTTTGATTTTGCGACCCACCCCAATGGTATTGGATCAATTTTTCGGTGTGGATTACGAATTCCGGAAAACACCTCCCATAGTTTTTCTTCTATCACAAACTTGGTAAATAATCCGATTGACATACCATATGCTTCAATCTCCCAAGGGTGATTAAAGTAATCCACGTCATCAGCAATGATTTGCCCCTTCCACCGCGTGAGGGACTCGTTGGTTTCTCCATACACATATTGTTTAATATGCACCATCTCATGGGCAAGTGTATCTAAAATATCTCTAGCGCCAATCTGTGGATTTACCTCAATTAAATATGACCGCTCTTTTTTACTCGTAATGTGGTGACTTACAGAGGCATAACCATACTCTTCGAGTTTAGAGTCAAACTGAATTGTTAACTTAAGGTCTTGAAGCTTTTTTGGTGAAATTAATTGACTGGCATAGTATTGCGCCGCCCTTTTAATATAGGGACAAAAACGAGCCCTATCTGGGCATTTAATAATTTTTAATTTCATGGGGGGTGTTCCTTAGATAAATACGATCTTTCTTAATCTAAGATAACTCACCTTCATGACGAAATTTTAATTAACGATGGCTTTTTACCTAAATTTCATAATAAAAATTATTTTGTCAAAAATGACTTGAAAAATTCATGAAAGCGTCACCAAATGTTCATTTTTCTTTAAACATATGAAGTTCACCCCACGACTTCGAGGCATTTTTAATGACAACACCTACAAACTAAGCATTCAAAACTAATACGGGTAGCTTGCTGTTCAAAATAACCTCATGTGATTCACTTCTTAAGAAAAATCCTTTAATTCCAGATCGCTTGTGGGATGCCATACAAATAAGATCAGCACCAACACTATTGGCGGCATCAATAATTCCATCAGCAATGTTGGGATGAAACACATGAACAGTGTCTACACCACAATCTTCTGGGATTTGTGTTTTTGCTTTATCAAAAAGTTTCTTGGCAAACTTCACACATGCCTTTTGATGCTCTTGCTCAGAAATAACAATACTAGAGGTACTATCTGAGTACATGTATGGGCTTATTGGGTCTGATACAAATACCAAGGTTAACTTAGCTGAGTCTTTTTTAGCCAACTCAACCACTTGCTTTAGTTCGGATTTAGTAATTGAATCGTCGCTAATTGGAACGAGTAAATGTTTAAACATAGCATTCTCCTTTAATGTGTTTTCACTTTAATGGAGGTCTAACTGATTAAATTTGATTTACATCAAATAATCACCCTTTTAATAATCACATTACTTATAAAATTGAACTACGCCCTCAAATCTTTAAAATTCAATAGTTCTTGGACACCATTTGTGATCTATTTATTTGCTCAATTCTTGCAAATAAATACGCTAAACTTTTTGAGGCCTCACCCTAAGAAGTCGCGAAAGAAGGAATACTAAAAACGAGGGCTGTTCGTTAGATTCATTACTGACTCATTTTCATCTCTTTTATAACACCCCGAAATTGATCCATTTGTTTTTTATAAATCGCTGTTTGTTCTGCAGGAGTTGAACCTACAGGCTCAGCACCCATATCGATTAATCGTGCAGCAAGTTCCGGATTCTTAACTGCTGCAATAATTTCTTTATTCAACCGATCGATGATCTCTTTTGGGGTTTTAGCCGGAACAAAAACCCCATTCCACCCCTCTAACTCAAGCATCGGATAACCTAATTCTGTAACAGTTGGAACATCTGGAAGTGCTGCAATGCGTTTACTCGCTGATGTGGCGATAGCCTTTAATGTTCCCGCTTTCACTTCAGCAATAGATGTCGACAGTTGATCACCACCGATTTGAATCCTGCCAGATAATAATTCTTGTTTGAGTGGAGCTGCGCCTTTAAAGGGAATATGCTCCATCTCTACTTTAGCGGCTCGCTTAAATGCCTCTCCTAGAACATGGACTGTCGATCCTGGCCCTGTAGAACCGTAGTTATACTGTAAGTTCTTATTCGCTGTGAGTAGATTTGCCAGCTCTTTTAAGTCCTTAACTGGTACTTTAGAATTAGCCGTCAATATAAATGGTACATATACCGCTATAGATACACCCTCAAAAGCGGTATCAGGATTAAATGGCGATATACCCGCCAAGGTTTGAGCAACAGAAGAAAGTGGGAAAGTAAGGTTATGCATCAAAATGGTATACCCATCAGGTGCAGACTTAGCAACAAGGTCAGCACCAATCGCACCTCCTGCCCCTCCTCTGTTATCCACAATTATTGGCTGCCCCATCGAATCTGACATACGCTGCGCAATCAATCTAGCGACTACATCCGTAGTTCCTCCAGCCGGAAATGGAACAACCATCTTGATAGGCCTATTTGGATAGTTTTGGGCATAACTTATCTGAACACAGAAAAATTCAATCAAACCACAAAGTGTAACTAAAATGATTTTTTTCATAATGACTCCATAATGTCTTTATTTTTTCAAGAACCTAAGTTACTCGCATTTATTATTAACTCTAACATCAACATTAATACATAATTACTCATAATACCTATATGCATTTGATTATGCATTGATTTTAATCAGTATTCAATTGAATTAGAGGCTATGTACTGATAGAGGTGTTATCAAAATAGTGCGGTTGCGTGGTCATTATGATGAAAATATGCCAACTTGAATATTAAGGGATATCTCCCCTATCTTTTATATCGAATACCTTACATAATCAACCCAAACATAGGGATAATATGAACTCAAAACGAACACTACTCTTTGCAATGGGTTCAGGGCTTGTTTCTAGCGCTTTTGCCCAAACTTCTACTTCAAGCCCACCAAAACAAAAAGGCCCTTTAGTTTGGCTGGATATGGATCAGGCAGAACTTGATGCTTCTTATGATCAAAGCGTGTACGCGCCTAATATTAGGCAAGTTCAGAATAGATATGCCTCTAATAGCGATATTACCCGTAGTCGCCTAGGAAATCCCAAGCGCTTTGCTTATGGGCCTACACCTATAGAGGGTCTGGATGTTTACCTCTGTAATCGTCCAAAAGCACCTATCAACATTTTTATTCATGGTGGTGCATGGCGTTCTGGTTTGGCAAAGAATTTTGGATTTAAAGCAGAAACCTTCGTTAATGCTGGCGCTCATTTTGTGGTTCCTGACTTTATTAATGCTTTTGAATCTGGTGGTGATTTAATGCCCATGATCGATCAAGTAAGAAGAGCTGTTGCTTGGGTTTACAAAAATGCTGCAAGCTTTAATGGAGACCCTAATAAAATTTATCTCTCGGGCCATTCCTCAGGCGGTCATTTAGCTGGCGTAACGCTTGTCACCAATTGGAAAAAGGATTATGACTTACCAATGGACATTATTAAAGGTGGCCTTTTATGTAGTGGCATGTATGATCTAAAACCTGTTCGCCTTTCTGCCAGAAGCTCATATGTAAAATTTACCGATAGCATGGAACAGGCTTTAAGTACCCAAAGACATCTAGATCTTTTAAATGCGCCAATTATTGTTGCTCATGGCAGTCTTGAAACCCCTGACTTTCAGAGGCAAAGTAGGGATTTTGCCAAGGCTGTCAAAGACATTGGCAAACCCATTGAATATATTATTGGTGAAAACTATAACCATTTTGAGATGCCGGAAACGATTGCTAATCCCTACGGGATTTTAGGGAAATTGGTATTAAAACAAATGAAACTAACTTAACTTTTCTTTTAATTTAAAAAACTTAAGGCTAGTGCGCAGATTTTTTTTGATTGGTAATTA
Source organism: Betaproteobacteria bacterium (assembly GCA_037137465.1). Taxonomy (GTDB): domain Bacteria; phylum Pseudomonadota; class Gammaproteobacteria; order Burkholderiales; family Burkholderiaceae; genus Polynucleobacter. The sequence continues at coordinate 20,047 of JBAXKF010000021.1, forward strand.
ATCTTCCTGAATTGAATACAACTTTTCCACCAACTATCGTTAAAACAGAATGAGTTTTATGAATTTGATTGATTGGAACAGTAAATATATTCTGATTTAATATAGCCAAGTCCGCATATTTTCCGACAGATAAATCTCCTCGCAACGGCGCATCTGGCAAAAAATATGCGCTCCCTTTTGTGTATAAAGAAATGGCCTCAAACCTTGTCAATAACTGAGCTGTATCTCTTGCAACTAAACCATCGATACTTTTACCACTAATAAGCCATTCGATGGCGACAAATGGATTGAAATCCATGACACGATGTGCATCCGTTCCTAGTCCTATTGGTATATCACTTCTTATGGCCTGTCGAAGACGAGGCGATACCCTCAATGCCTCTAATCCATATTTTTCTTTAAAGTTGCTTGCTTGAAAATATAATGCGTTTTGAACTAACCAACCAAGATCATTTTCTTTCATTCGGCGTAGGTTATTCTCATCTAAATTATTGATGTGGGCAATTGACCAACGAAGATCTTTAATCGAATAGTTGGTCCGAACTTTCTCTACTACATTTAATAATTTCGGGATTGATTCATTATTGTTCCAATGTAAGGTAACAGTAATTTTTTCTTTTGCCGCCCACTCTAATACTTCTAATAATTGTTGTTGGTCTGATGCTGTGGGAGATTCATTGTTGTACATCCCCCAAGTCACATTCTCACCAATACCATTCCATTGAAGAAACTCATCATTTTTTGGAATAATTTGGCTCATCTTTTGGAAATCAGAAAGTTCCGAACCTCTATTGGGAGCTGACAGACTATATGCCACTCTAATTGAGAGCGCCCGTTTAGATTGTAGTTTCCATAAAGATTTGTAAGATGCTAATGGGAAATTATATCCGCCTGGATCATAGACTCCAGTAATGCCAAGACGGTTGAGCTCCAAAAAAAAATTCTTTGTGCTCTCATATTGGGAGTCTTGTGTAGTGTTCGGCAAAAAATCAAATAGATCGCTAATAGTGCGCGCGTTACCATTCATCCATCCAGTGGCATTACCATTTTTATCTATAAGCGCCTCTAAGCGTGATAGTAACTCAGCATTCGATGCAATTCCCAGTTCTTCTAATCCACCTGGAGAAATAAATACAGATGAATATAATTTCTGAATATAGAGAGGATGGTCCCCAGCGGCCTGAAGTAACTGCTCCTGCGAGGGAATAATCCCATCTTGAAATTGCTCTGGCACCCAACCACCCGCAACAATAATCCAACTACCAATAGGCTTTTGTTTTGCTGCTACCCGAATTCGGTCTAATGCCTGAGCTATTGTTTTAACTCCAATCCAACTTACCTCACTTGTATAACTTAGTCCTGCACGAATTGCATGCATATGTGAATCAATTAAACCTGGAATAATTAATTGCCTATTTGCATTAATTTTTTGTGTTTTTGGTCCTGCATATTTGTCTATGGATGCATTAGAACCAATTGCCAAAATCTTTTGATCTTTAATTGCAATTGCCTTTGCAAAAGACTCATTTTTTTGTAGTATCTGCGCATTGGCAATAATGACGTCAGCAACAATCTCTCTTGAATGAGAAAATGCATTCCCTATGATAAAGAATGAAAAAAAGCTTAAAAGGATATATAACCAAGAAACTCGAGTCCACATTTATTCTTTTTGCATAATACAATCAGTTTCAATTAACTTATTTGTTTTTTGAGCTCGACGTACCAATCTGATTTGTTTATATCCCACTTTTTCACAAGAGATCGTCACTGCCTCTGGTTTAACATTGACACTAATATGGGTTCTATAAACCCCTAATATGTTAGATATCACTTTTACAGTAGGTCCAGAGTTCTCTTTAAGAGTCACCGTTGATTTAGTAATATGCGATCCTCGCTCATCGCGAACAAAACCAAAAAATGCAGGCCCATTGACTGAAGTATCATCAGGGTATCCATCTTCAAGACCACCAGCCTGTGTCAATGGAAAAAAGGCGATCAAGCTTATATTTAACAAATAAATAATTTTCATAGAAAGCCGGAGATTCATTTAGGTTCCTTAGAAGTCTATCGCCAATAAAATTTTAATGTATAGATTAGAGCGGGTATCAGTGTAATTGGAACAATCCATGCAATTGAAACAGGAATCCGCCTTAATAGACTCTCAGGAAGCATCCTACTTAAAAGGGATAAGCTTAATGCAATTAACGCTGAAGACACAATCCATCCATACCAATACATAGCAGGACCATCTTCCGGTGTTGATGGAGTCCATCCTAAAACGATTTGATGTGTAGCAGGAAAATAACTTAAAAAAGGTAATTTATAAATATCAACCAATAAATATGATAGTGAAAAACTTGCTGAAAAAACAGCTGCAAAGGTTCGCTGTCTATGTAACATAAGATCTTCTTTGGAAAATTGAAGCTTAGCGCTCATGATCCATACCCTCTAACATTATTGACAATATGCCCAATTAAAAAAGCGTACCAACATACCACTGTTAAAAATAAGGTGGTGTATTTACGTAATTGGGCATAATTTAAATCTTGATAATGCTGCCAAGCAAAGTGGTAAATCGGTAGCATGCCTAAGCCAAAGACTACAAGATGCTCCTTAAGTTCAAAAGCACCAAGGGTTTTATAAAACTCTTGTTGCTCAATAGGAATCCTTACATGTATTCGATATTCTGTGTAAAGCCACGCACCGAATAAAAAACTAATACACCACAAAACACTTATTGCCTTTGTATATTTAGCTGCCTTAACAGCGCGAAATTCCTCAAAAAATGACCTGTCTTTATTGATTGGGCTGACTGGGCGCCATAAGGCCATTGATTGATGCGTAAGCGCTCCCAAGAGTGCTACAGAAACCAATCCATGAGCAATTAATAGTACTGTCCAAAAAGTACTTCCTGAAAAGATCTCCAATAACCACTCCATATAACTACTCCTTTAATTAGCTGGAGAACCCTTCAATATCCATGCAACGATTATGTTGAGGTTAGCTTCCGTTGAGTCTGGATGAGCGGGCATTGGAATCTTGCCCCAAGAACCAGCGCCGCCATTGCGAACCTTATTCACTAGTGTTTTTTGAATATCAGCTTGACCTTGATATTTTTCAGCTATAGATTTAAATGAAGGGCCAACTAATTTTTGGGATGCATTGTGGCATATCAAGCATCCATTTGATCCAGCAAGAGCCGCAGGTGATGGCTCATCTGCTGCACTAACTAAGTTACAAATACTTGAGAGTGCAATGAGAAGAATAATTTTTTTCATGAGTAAATATTCGGTATAGGTTAATTAGCTAAAGGATTAGGGCGAATCTGAACTTTAAATACCTTTGGTGGAAGCTCTTTACCGCCATCACCACTATGGAAGTTATTACGTGTACCAGAGGTCGTCCAAACAGCACGCCCTTTCCAGCCAGTATTGAGATCATCAATTCGACCATCCACATTTTTTGTAAAGAAGCCTAACGGATATGGAATTCTCAGTGTTACTAACTTACCATTAACAACTGCAATAAGTGCCTCACCACCACTTGAAGACGCGATTGGAACATCTTTACCCAGTCCAAGCGTGTTATGCAAGTCTACCCAAATATAGTAAGCTCCATCAGCACTGCCTTTTGGATCTTTCACATTTTTAAACTGAGGTCCAGGCAAGCGATAAAGTGTCCAACCTTCAGGGCAATGTTTACCTTCTGCTGTGGTTGGGCCATTTAATGGGCCTTTACACTTTTTTCGATCAAAGCTTGCAATTTGACCACTTGCTAATACTGTCCAAGCTACTCCTTTAGAATCTACATCAACTCCTCTTGATCCAAAGGTGCCCTCTGGAGATTGGTAAATTTCCGCAAGCGCAGTATTACTAGGATCAGATCCAGGCACTAAACGGATCAAATAACCTGGTTGATTAATTCTAGAAAAACCAACATCCATCGATTGCCCCCAAATTGAATCATCTGCAGGACTAGGCTGAACTCCATAGAACGCGGCCATGACTCTTTTATCTTTCGTGGGATCTAAAGCTTGATTGGACTCAACATAGTCATCTCGCTTACCATTACCATTAGTATCAATAATAATCGGAGTCCAACCTTGTGATTTTTTATCATCCTTGGTCTCTAAATATAATTTAGTATTAATCCAGCCGACTACTCCTGATGCGGGCGATCCTGCACTAGTCCATAAGGTATCGTTTTTATCTCTAGCAAAATACACGTGATGGGTTGTAAAGCACGTATTAATCATGTGCCATTCTTTTGTTTTGGTGTCGTACATTGTTATCTGGCGAGCAGACTCATTCAATGGCACTACCTTTGCAGAAGGATGATCAGACCCCTTTTTACAAAAGTCAGGATTACTGCTAGGTCTGATTTTTGCTGCAAACCATAAATTTTCTTTTTGATCCCATATCAAATTGTGGATACTTGTGTGTCCATCCCAAATTTTTTCATCACCCCAATATGGAGATTCTGCTTTTGGCAATTCTAATGATGATGTATTTTTTGGGTCTAGGTAAGGCATCCTAATCTGACTTACCACATTTGTTTTAGGATCTAATGTAGGGACTAGGTCAGTACTTTCTTCTGGTGATCCATAAATGAGACCATTCGCATTAAGTGTAGGGTCGCGTTTATCCGTAGAAATAGCATCATGTAAATAATATTTAGCATCTGACCAATTCCACATGGTGTAAACAGCATTTCTTTCTAAGCCCTGCGGTCTTGTCGGTTTTGCAAATGGCACTTCTCCTTTTGCAATACGATCTGTCCAATCAGCAAAAATAGCTAAGGATCTTTCCGGCCCCATTCGCCCCAATCCTAAAGCCATGTTTGCCATGGCTTGTCCTGCTTGAGTTCGATATGCCCAGGCTAATTCTGAATCGCCATTGGCTTTTTTTGTAAATAATTCGGGAACCTCACGGATACCTCTTGGACCCATGGCATGACATGACTGACATGAGTTTTTTAAAGTATCTACCCAATAGTATTGTTGTTTCATGACCTCGGGGATCCCATTTCCTTTTTCCCCAGTACCAGGAAACTCATTCGCTTTTGGTACATTAATCATGGAATACCAATACATTCCAGGATAGTACTGGGCCGCTGCTTTTGCAGTTGGCGCTTGTACTGATTTTAAGTTAATAAGTTGGCCTGGTTTTGTATCCTTCTTTACTGAATCAATTAATCCATACCCTCTGACCCAAACTTGATAGTTGGCGCTAGGTAATTCAGGGATTAAAAATTGACCTTTTTCATTCGTTACAACAATTTTGGCAAATTTAGTCGGCAGATCATTTGTTTCTGCAATCACCCAAACACCTGCTTCTGGGCCATTTGCTCCGTTAACGGTTCCGCCAATATCAGCGGCAGTAATTTTTACTTGCGCTAAAGCACTGTAGGAAAAAATAGTCAGTAGACTTGAGAAAATTAAAGCTGAGGAATTCCACTTCATGAGCATCTCCGAGTAATTTTTGTAATAATTTCTAGGATTATTTTACGCTCAAAATAAAGGCAAAAAGCTAGGTTATTACCCTTATTTCCCCTTAATAATTCATGCTTTAAAGCTCATTTAGATTTTAAAAGATTCCAATGCTTCTGGCGCAAACAAATCAGTCACTTGGAGCTTCTTGGGCGATAAGCCTTGTTCGAAATGATACCGGGTAAACGTCTCAAGATTTTTCATATTGCCCTCAAGGCCATATGACCACCAATCATTACCAATAAGTCTTCGCGCATCTTCTACGTGAGCGGTTAACCAGGGCAACATCGTTTTAAGTGCCGCCGTCTCGTAAAGGTCGTGATAGGCGATTTCCTTGGCTTTTAAAAATGCTTTCATTAACGACTGAGCAATCCAACGATTAGCCTCATATACATCACGGCGAATGACGACTACATGCATGATAGGAAATATACCGGTTTCTTGAAAATAGTTTCTTTCTACTTCTTCATAATTTTCAAAAAGTCGCACTACCTTTCCATCACCTTTTAAATAAGTCGAAGGCATTCTTGCTGTGTAAAGAGCATCTAATTCACCGTCATATAACATTTGTGAGAGCGTTTGATCAGGACCAATGGGGCTAACTTTAATGTTTTCAGGCAGATTAAGTTTGATTTTTTCAAAACGTCCCGTTTCTTCTTCTCCACCAAATAAATAAGGTTGTGCATCTACAGGGACGCCGTAATGATCAGCCAAGATCCCTCGAATCCAAACTGGGGCTGTCATCTGATATTCAGGACTGGCGATTCTTTTACCAATTAAATCTTTAGCTGTTTTAATGCCGCTATTTGCATTCACATAAATACAAGAGTGTCGAAAAAATCTTGATGGATATACTGGTATCGCAATAAATGGTCGATCAGGCTTTGATAAAGAAATGCAATAGGAAGATAATGACATCTCTGAAACCTCAAACTCCCGATAGCGTGCCATTCGGAAAAAAGTCTCTTCAACGGGCAAGTTCAGAAAATTAAGCGCAGCTCCATCAACTTGAACTCTCCCATCCATTAAAGGTCTCATCCTGTCATAATCCCAACAAGCAAAATTGAGGTTTAATAGATTCATTGTTAATCGCCCTTTATTTGTGAAGTTTGAATAATTTTACTAAAACGACTAATCTCTTGGTCAATTGCTCGATTGAATTCCTGGGGACTTCCACCGCCAGCGTCAACACCAACAATTTTGAGGGAATCAATCACCTCAGTCATCTTAGTCAGACTATTAATTTCTTCATTCATCTTATGAATGATGGTTTGTGAAGTTCCCTTTGCTGCCAAAAGTCCAATAATTGGTGCTAAATCAAAGCCAGGAATAAATTCGCTAATGGTGGGCACATTTTGTTCCTGGGAAGATCTTTTACTTGCATTGCTTGCAATTAAGTGGACTTGACCAGTCTTTACAAAACCACTTAAAGATGGCAATGCCGAAAAGAGAACATCTACCTGTCCACCTATAAGTGCTGGCACTGATTGTGCCGATCCTTTATAGGGAACATGAACCATATCTATTGATGTTGCCTTCATCAGCGCCATCATACTGAGGTGGTGAGTACTCCCTATTCCAGAAGATCCGTACGTATATTTACCTGGGCTTGCTTTAACCTTGGCCAAAAAATCTTGAAAGTTATTCACTTCCATTTTGGGGTTAACTGCTAAATAAAGTGGGGCACGCGCTACTAAAGAGACTGGCTCAAAGTCGCGCTTGTAGTCGTAACTTAAATTTTTATACATCAAAGGATTAATGGAAAAGGTAGAACCGTCAGTAATTAAAAATGTATATCCATCGATTGGTGCAGATGAAAGGGCTTGGGCAGCATTTGTGCCATTAGCACCAGGTTTATTATCAATAATGATGGGTTGACCTAGTCGATCACCAAGCTTTTGTGCATAGATTCTAGCGACAGTATCGGGTAAGCCACCTGGCGCATGGGTAATGATCCACTTGATTGGTCGCGTTGGATAAGTCTGCGAATATACCTGTCCTAGATTACCAATCAGGACAGCTAAAACACTTCCACGAATTAATGTGGATAGAACATGCCTTAATGTTATGGATTTTATTTTCACAGTCTCTAATACTCCTTATTCTTTATTTATTTCAATATTCTTCATAATTTTATTATGCGTACTTGATTACCTATTAATCTGCCTTACTCGAATATTGAGTTTCTACTATTTATTTTATTTGAGTATAAGCGCATCTTTATGTCTTTTGCAGAGCCAAAGAGTGGCAATGGGTTGTGGTACTTTTTGTTAGATTCTTTCACAATATTACGCCAACACTCCTTACACTCGACATTGAATGTTAATAACGCTCGTAAACCCTAGTATCTTTCCAAAATAGTAGGGGTAATATCAAAAAAGATTAAAAAAAACCCACTTCAGAGACAAAGTAAAAAAAGGTTAAATCATGATTAAAAATACTGCATTCAAATTACCAATTATTTTAGGCTTAGCTTTAAGTTCATTAACTTCTGCATCAATCTATGCGGAGCTATTAGCACATAAAGATCTTACTTCAGCTATCTCACTGAGTATTGCAGATACTGCCGTTTCTACTTGCAAAGCAAATGGCATCAATATCTCTGTAACTGTTGTAGGGCGCAGTGGAGAAATTCTTGTCCAAGTGCGTGGAGATAATACCGGTCCTCACACCATGGAAAATAGTATGCGCAAAGCATATACAGCGCGTACGTTTCGCAGCCCATCTGGTGATACTGAGGCAAGGCTAAAAAATGATCCAGCATTCGCATTGATTCACCTAAACAACATTATTGCAAACCGAGGTGGCCTACCGATTAAGTTTGGAGACGAGACAATTGGAGGTGTTGGTGCTTCTGGTGCTCCAAGTGGCGATAAAGATGAGGCTTGTGTGAAAGCTGGTATCGATAAAGTGGCTAACCTACTCAATTAAAAGCTAATATTAATCCAGATCAAAAGCACTAATAGTCTAAGGTTTTGATATTTTCATCTTCTTAAGAGGGTATATATGCAATTATATTGCCCCAGCAACTTGCTTACCTTTCTAATTTCTTCATAATAACGGTTAAGAAAATGCGAATTTCATATCACGTCCATTCTTTTTTATTATCTACTTTTTTAGCTGTTGCTTACTTTGCCTCATGTATTAGTGTAAACGCACAGGAGTTTCCTAACAAACCAATTACTATGGTTATGCCATATGCTCCTGGTGGGCCTGGAGATGCGATTACTCGATTATTTGCGGGCTCTATGCAAAAAATTCTTGGACAACAAATCAATGTAGATAACACCTCTGGAGCATCTGGCTCAATTGGCACAGCCAAAGTAGCAAGATCGAAGCCTGATGGTTATACATTACTCATGATTCATGTAAGCCATGCCACAAATATGGCCATGTATAAAAACTTAAGCTACCACCCTGTTGATGATTTTGAGCCTATTGGTTTGGCTACTAATGGACCTATGATCATCGTTGCGCGCAATGATTTTCCACCGAAAGATATCAATGATTTTATTTCCTATCTGAAGTCACATCAAAGTACGATTAGCTTAGCTAATGCTGGCGTAGGATCTGCCTCACATTTATGCGGTTTAATGATGATGAATGTCTTAGGAGTTAAATTAAATGAAATTCCCTACAAAGGTACTGGCCCAGCACTGATTGACCTGATGGGCGGCCAAGTTGATCTATTATGTGATCAAACTTCTGGCACAGTACCTTCTATAAAAGCAGGAAAAATTAAAGTCTACGCATCTGCAAATAAAAACCGACTTCCTTCATTACCGAATACGCCATCGATTACGGAAGCTGGTATTAAAGGGCTTGAGATTAATATTTCTTTCGGGCTTTACGCTCCAAAGGGAACGCCTAAATCTGTAATGGAAAAACTTACCTCAGCCCTCCAACAGTCTGTCGCTGATCCTGAAGTTAAAAAACGTCTAGACTCGATGGGCATTTCTGCTGTAAGTGTTGAACAAGCTACCCCATCATATTTAAAATCCCATCTCAAAAATGAAATTGAAACTTTAAATATTTTATTAATCAAAGCAGATATTCAAGCTAATTAATTCGGTAAAGAGCCCTGTGCTTGGGGTGAATCATTAGCAAGAGCTATACCTAGATGATGGGCTCTTAAAATCAAATCATTAGTACCGTTCTCGCTTGTGCATCCGTCTTATTCCAGACATTTTCAACTTGCGCTAGGGGAATTTTTTGTATGTTGATCTTGAGTCCTGCAACAGGTGCATTTTTTAATACCTGTGATACACAATCCAACATTGTCTGAATCGATAGACTTCCCAAGCCGCTTCCCATCAGTCTTAATCCACTAGATCGAAGTACAGAAGCCGGAAATGGTATTGAGGCTCCGCCTATGGATCCGATCTGAACATACCTCACGAGCATTTCTTGTGGGGTATTTTTAGCGATGGCGTTAACTAACGAGAGTGCACTGGGCCCCCATAAATAATCAAGAACAATATTGACACCCTGCTTGCAAACAGATTTAAATGTTTCTTCCATAGCGTGTGAGTCATCCGTCAATAAAAGACATCGATCGGCACCAAGCTCCTGTAATTCATCAAATGAACTTGATCGCCTTGCTGTGGCAATAATTGTTTTGGCTCCTAAATACTTTGCGATTTGAATTGCTAATCGCCCCGAAATACCTCCAGCACCATTAATGAATACTGTTTCACCAGCAATCATCTGAGCTTGGTCAACAAGCGCCGCCCATGAAGACATTCCTGGAATAGCCATTGCTGCCACCATCTCGGCATCTAAAGCCTGAGGTATCTGTATGTAATGTTTTTTATCCACTAAACAAAACTCGGCCATTGCCCCAAATGGATTAATCGGTAGTAAAAAATAAACTCTTGACCCATCTTCTAATGCTCCAATACCATCAAACCCAGGTACAAATGGAACCTCATTATCGGAACTATAGTGCGTAGCTGATGCTCTTGCCTTTGTTATTTGACTAATTGACGAGGCCTGAACACGCACAATCAAATGATCAGGCGTTGACATAGGTTCTTTGAAATCACCATAAATGGGGGGCTGATCTTTTTGCATGATTACTGCAGCTTTCACATTCACTCCTTATCGATATTGATACACATACAAAATAGCTAGCAGAACTTATCATACGCCAACTAAATGCCTATGAATCCTTTAGTTTATTCATCAGTTTATTTTAGGATAAAATACCTTGAGGATTTAACAACATCAACATCTTAGGAAAAAATGTCTGACTTTATCCTTTATAACGCCCCACAATCTACTTGCAGTCAACGCGCTCGCTTTGTGCTTCATGCAAAGAATATTTCCTTTATCGAACACAAGCTTGACCTGTTTTCTGGAGATCAATTAAAGCCTGAATATTTAGCCATTAACCCTAATGGCGTGGTGCCGGCCTTACTTCATCAAGGACATACAATTCTGGACTCTACAGTGATCATGGAATATCTTGATGAAGTTGCAAATGATGTGATTTGTTTCTCTCCAGCTTCGCCAGAAAAAAAAGCGTTAATGCGTTGGATGATGCGGTATGTTGATGAAATACCTGCCCCCGCAATTCGGGTTCCTTCTTATAATTTAGCATTCTTGCCACATTTTCAAAAAATGACTGAGGAAGAATTCACCGCTCTAGCAAATTCTAAACCTCTTCGAAAAGAATTTTTATTAAGCATGGGAAGAACTGGTTTTCCTAAAGCTGACATGGATCAGGCTCTAGAAAAACTAAACCGATCTGTAATAAGAATGAATGAGTGGATTACACAACACAAGGGCCCTTGGATGATGGGTGACCAAATCAGTCTTGTTGATATTGCCATCATGCCGGTCATTGTCAGGATGGACGATATTAATCTGAGTCATACATGGGCAGATAAGCCACTCATCAGCGCATGGCTAGAAAACATTCAAGCCCACCCTGTCTTTAAAAAAACCTATTATGCTGGATCACTACTCACTGAAAAATATCCTCATCTGGCTTTTCTAAAGAACAAAGAGCAGCATTAATCAGCAGTAGCGCCTGAATCTTTGACTGTCTTTGCCCATTTTGGAACTTCTGCTTTTACGTATTGTCTAAATTCATTGGCTGATAAGGACTTGGTATCAAGCCCTAATCCTGTCAACTTCTCTTTTACTGATTTTGACTCAATGGCTCGATTAATTTCAGCATTTAACTTATCAATAATTTCTGGTGGTGTTTTTGTTGCCGCGAAAAAACCAAACCACGTCGTATCATCAAATTCCGGAAACCCTTGTTCTGCCATCGTAGGAACATCTGGAAGTGCAGAAGAGCGCTGTGCACTTGTAACTGCTAATGGCTTTAACTTTCCTGCTTTTATAAACGGTATTGATGGTGGCATTGAAGTACTTGATATTTGCGTATGACCTGCAACAGTCGACCCAACGGCTTGAGCTGGCTGATATGGTGCATGCACAAAATCAGAATTCGTCATGTTTTTGAATCGTTCTATAGTTAAGTGTGTCGTAGTTCCAATACCAGATGAGGCATAACTTAATTTTTCTTTTTTGCCATAAGCAACTAACTCTTTTAAATTATTGACTGGTATAGCTATATTGAGTCCAATCATATTCGGTGAGCTTGCACCAAGAGCGATTGGATCAAAATCAATGATGGCATCATAGCCTGCATTTTTGTAAATACTTGGATTAATAGCAAATGAAACGCTATGGGCCAGTATTGTATATCCATCAGGATTGGATCTTTTTACATAAACACATGCAATATTGCCGCTGGCTCCCAACTTGTTCTCTACAACAACATTCCAACCCAAATTCTCGGTTAGCTTAGCTGCAACAATTCTAGCTATCACATCTGTAGAGCTGCCAGGTCCTGTAGCCACAACAATAGTAATTGGCTTTTGTTTAGGAAAATCCGTCTGTGCAAATACAAAAAAGCTTGTACTTAGGCTAACAGCAAGGATAAATAGCTTTATAAAACTGATAGGATTAAATATATTTTTAATGAGTTTAGTGTTCATGTCTACCTCTTCTTTGATTAGAGTAATTTTTGCGAACGATCAGAATAGTTTAATTGGATTGTAATTGTGCCTTCATTGAGCAACCAAGGCCTTACTTTGAATGACCTTGCGCCACATTGATGCATTGGATCTTTTGCAGCAATTTGTTGAGCATCTGCTAGAGAGCTAGCTCGGATAATTACCATACCTTCGCCATTCCAATCAGATTCATTATCCGCAAAAAAAGGCCCCGCTCCAAACATCACACCCGTTTTTTCTAAATGAATCTGAAATTCTAAATGCTTATCCAGATTTTCCATGACTGGACCTAGGCCATTGGTTGGGGTTGTGAACACCACATACAGATCTTTACAAAGCATATCTTTGCAAGCATTCAAAATATCAGCCTTAGTGACTAATGGTGAACTCATTATTGACTCCAGATTATTCTATTTTTATATACGTTATCTCTATATTACTCTACTCATAACTTTCCCTACCCCTCTAGCCTTTGATCATCTAAAAAGAGTTTTATTAATTCTTCAACATCTAGCTTCAGTCATACAATCATTCCCTAAAGATACAACACGACTAGATATCCTGTTAGTATTATTAAGGATCAATTTAAATCAGTTCTGATAGATTACATGGATGTTTTAAAAGTGGTGGCATTTTTAAATGAATAGCCTTCTCAAAGAAAGATTACTATGACAAAATTCTATAATCAAACTCGCCGGCATTTATTGATAGGAAGTGCCAGCTCAGTGGCAATTGCACTTTATGTTTCTAAGGCGAGCGGAGCGAAGTAATAGTGAACTCTTCTGACTAAGTCAGACCCTCATAATCAAAATTGAATGATTAGTCGGGTTTAATCTTCCCAGCCTTAATAACAGCCCCCCACTTATCAAGCTCCACACGTATTTTCTGGGCAGTTTGCGCTGGCGAATTGTTATAAACAAAATAGCCAGCATTAATCAACTTCGTTTGTAAGTCTGGATTCGATAATGCCTTATTAAATTCTAAATTAAGTTTCTGAATAATCACGCTTGGTGTTCCAGCTGGCGCAACTATAAATTGCAAGGTCTCACCTTCGACTTCTGCAACACCGGATTCGACTAAGGTTGGAATATCTGGCAGAACCGGAGATCTTGAACCACTGGTAAACGCTATACCAACTAATTTACCTGCTTTGACCTGAGCAATGGCTGGTGGCAATGTGGAAAAAGCAATTGGTACTTGATTACCTAAAATCGCCTGTAGTGCTGGCCCTCCTCCATTAAATGGAATGTGTTGCATACTTAAATTCAATTTCAATTTAAGTAACTCTGCACTAAGGTGCGGGCCAGAACCACCGCCTGGACTCGCAAAGTCATACTTTCCTGGATTTGCTTTGATTAACGCTAAAAATTCTTGAATATTTTTAGCTGGGAAACTTGGGTGAACAAGAATTAAATTGGGCGAGCCTGCCGGCATAATAATCGGTGCAAAATCTTTGATAGCGTCATACCCTGGATTTGCATATAAATTGGGATTGATCACTAGATTGCTGCTAACCAACAAGAGTGTATAACCATCTGGACTAGACCGAGCCACATATTGCATACCAATGTTTGCGGCAGCACCAGGTTTGCTTTCTATAATGACTGCTTGTCCAAGGCTTTCACTGAGGGCCTGACCAAGGAGGCGCCCCACAATATCTGAGGGACCTCCAGGTGGGTAAGGGATAACGATTTTAATAGGCCTATTCGGATACTCTTGAGCCTGTACGGATAAATTTAGACCAAAACTGAGGCAAATCATCCATAGTATTGCTAACAATTGATTGATTATTTTCATGGTTATTTATATTGGAGTTTGTTATAAAAATTTATTTACCTACCACCCGAATTCCACCACCATCTTCCTGCGTTGCCTGATTCAAAACATCTAAAAATAAAGAAATCATCCGTAGTGTTGGGGTTGGAATTTTTAAAATTTCACCCATTTCAATGACTACTTTTATGATTGCTGCGCTTTCAAGAGGACGACCTGCCCTAATATCTTGAAGCATTGATGGGGTATTTCGAAAATCTCCCTTGGCACTTAATAATTCACTTACGGGATTAATTTCAAGATCTATTCCCAATTGTTTGGTCACTGCCAAGCCCTCATTCATAATCAGATGAACCATTTCGGAGCCATAAGGATGAGCCTCATATCTTCCCGGGGGAGACTGACCAATCGTACAAAGTGTATTCCATACAATGTTTCTGAGTAATTTCTGCCATTTTGCTTTTCGAATATCTTGAACAACTTCTACTCTAAAGCCGGTGGATGCTACGAGTTTTTCAATTTCATACAATCTAGGACGAATTTGATTATCAACTTCACCGATGGTTAACCACGCTTTAGGAACTTTTGGCAAAACGTACTGAGTAGCTCCAACCTTTATTACTGGTCTGAAAATAACCCCGCCAATGACAGCTTCTATCGGAATATTCTTAGTAAGTGACCCATCGGGATCTAAGGTTTGTAAGCTTCTATCAATCCAGGGCGAATCAATACTACTAAAGTACCACCAGGGTAGCCCATTTTGTATCATGACGATCGAACCACCTGGCGATATTCTCGCCACGATATCTTTGGCCGCATCGGCAATTTGCATAGATTTAAGCGTAACAAAAATAATGTCGAAGTTTTTTTCAGTGGAATCTGGAGAGATACAGCGAATAGGAACCTGAAATTGCTCGCCACCAACTTCCCCGTATGTCACACCATGTGCTTGTAAATTTCTGAGATTCTCACCTCTGGCTAAAACACAAACATCGTGCTTTGCTTTGGTTAACTCGGCAGTTAACCAACTACCAATTGCCCCCGCTCCATACACTAGAGTTTTCATATTTTTATAATTAAATAGTTTATTTTTATAAAACAAACTTCATATTGAAGATAACTTCATTTCTTCATTAATGCAAGAAATCAATCGAGAGTTCTAGAATAATGCATTATTGATAAAGTTTGTATGGTTTGAGACATACTTTACCTTATCGTTGTTTAGGTTTTAAATGAAGGGTTTAATATGTTGAGTTGATTGGCTGAGGATTAGCCTTAGCCGAGATATTTCATCATTAGCTTGGCGACTTCGTCAACTTCAAAGGGCTTGGTCAGAAAATCATTCATACCACTTTGCAGCCAACGCTGCTGATTGCTCTTCGTAAGTCCAGCGCTGACCCCAATAATCGGAATGTCTTTAAACTCGGACATCAATCGAATCTGGTCGGTGGTTTGGAAACCATCTAACTCCGGCATCTGAATATCCATTAATATGCAATCATAAG
Organism: Betaproteobacteria bacterium; assembly: GCA_037137465.1. Classification (GTDB taxonomy): domain Bacteria; phylum Pseudomonadota; class Gammaproteobacteria; order Burkholderiales; family Burkholderiaceae; genus Polynucleobacter. The sequence continues at coordinate 35,844 of JBAXKF010000021.1, forward strand.
TATTGTTCTTTAATGCTTCTATACATTGTTTTCCATCAGTCACAAAATACGATTCAATCTTTAAGAAGCTCAAATACTGTCGCATCACCTCAATGCTAATTAGATTATCTTCTGCGACTAACACACGGCGACCAGCCAAGGATGCATATGGCAAAAAATCGTCCATTAAGCTCTTCGCTTTGTAGTACTCATCAAAACTATTTCGCTGTAATTTACTTCAGTACTAACACCATACTTTTTAGCCAAAGAATGTGGATAGGTTGCTACAGTAAAAACAAAGAAAAATCTAGTCTCTTTAAAATTAATCGACATTTTTAATATTTATTGATATTGAAGTTGGTTTATATGCAAGTAATTGATTATTAATAATATAATTAGATTAATCAAGTAAATAAGACTTTTAAATAAACACTCTTTTTCACTTTCTTAAATTATTTTCTTGGTTTAAAGTTCGGAATGGCAACTGAAAATAATTTCGTAATCATTGAAGCAATTTTTAATTTACATCAATGGGTTAAAGAAAATCTACCAATTGAGAACTCTTTAATTGCCTATGACCTTATCTTGTTACTATCAATTTATAGTTATTCAAATAACACAGTTAGTGTGAAAAACTTGTTTTCCTCATTGCCACATTCCCCCACAGCAATTAGATATCACTATCAGCGTTTACTTAATGATGGATGGATTGAACATCATCAAGACGCTAAAGATAGGCGTATTAAATATGTTCGGCCCACCATAAAATTTATCACCACAATAAATGTTTATAATCTAGAGGCAAAGAAATTACTTAGTATTTAATGCCAAACTTACTTTTTTATATATACTTCTACCCCCACCAGAGATGAACAATGCCTCAAAATCTTGATCACGTATATAAAAAATTAGAGCTAATGCAAGCCGATTTAGATGATCTTAGAAACAACTTCAAAGGAGCAAGCTTAAAGTATGCTCAAGCACTAAGTACCCTGAATGAATTAACACTATTTTCCGCAGAAGCTGCAAAACGAGCAGCAAAGGCTGCTGAACAGTCTAAAATTGCCGCTTTTAATGCCATGACCGCTGCGCAAAAAGCATCTTTAGATCCTACACTTCTAGGAATTGTTGAGTCTGCAGCGAAAGCATCTGTAGCCGCCGCTTTAGCTGCAATTGAATCTGCAGGAGCAGCTGCCGCAGCTTCTGCCTCAGCAGCTTTGGCTGTATCTCATCAAGCCGAAGAGGCATTACTTAAGGCATCATCCGAAGCAGCTATTGCGTCTAGACTGGCAGCAGATTCTGCAGCTGAAGCTGTAAAGCTATCTAATCAGGCTAGAGATATCGAAAATATGATTATCAAATAAGATTTGTTAAGGACTTGTATCAGGATTCCTTTACATTCTTTTTCATAAACGCAACATTACTGTGAAAAATTAAATACGAGCCATAATTTAAAGTAATTATGCTGATTATTACTTTCGGACTCTAAAGATTAATCATTTATTTTTGGCGTATATTCATCAGTATGCGTGATTACCGCACGATATAAAATAACCAGAATTCCGACCACAAAGACAATCGGCTTATAACCCTGAACATACACCATTAAGCCTGCAAGAATCAATATCCATCCAACAAAACTCCACCCCACATTATTTGCAACTTTGCTCATCATCTTTCCTTTACATTTTTTAATTGCTTATTTTGACATACTTTAAAGAGCGGGATTACACAATTCAATTAATCTAGAAAAAGTAATATCTGACTATAATTCTTCAAGAATGCTTTGGTCTGTTAGTCCTAGCCTTGTATCTCAATTCTACAGATCCTTCGAAGCAATCATTACTATCCGCGTTGTAAAGCGACATAATAATCTTTGATTTCTTGCTTAATGTGTTTGATTGTTTTGGAGCCAAAATCATAAACTTCAAGGGCTTCTAATACTTCATTATTTGAGGTCATTCCTTCTGGGCACATCGTACCTAATAAATTTCCTCAGCAATGTCTTTTCTCTCAATATCATTAGAAATAGGTTGAATTTCGAAGGCTTTAGCATTTGGAGTTAGAACATCAAAAGTTACACCAAGAAGATCTTTTAACTTTCCTCGAATAACCCCAATGTCAATCAGGGTAGTTGCATTTGTGGGATCAATAAATATCCATATGACTTTGGTCAGTGTCCTCCCCCGCCCACCCACTTAACCACAGAACCTCAACACCCGTATTTCTGGCGAGATGAGATACGACAATTTGTCGAATATCTACTCTATTTTAATAGAGGGCTTCAGATGGCATCATAGTTGAATGATGGCAATTAACTCATAAAAGAGCGACTTGAGGGATATTTTTGTGGTCTGCCCAGCACGATTCGAACGTGCGACCTACGCCTTAGAAGGGCGTTGCTCTATCCAGCTGAGCTATGGGCAGTTAATAGATGATTATATATTTTATAGACTTCTTCGGCTACATAATTTTAAACCCTCTAAAAACACCCCATTTACTCGAGATTCTTGATTTATCACTGCAATAACTTAAACCGTCCAAATACCTTCCCTCTCAATAAAGCGCGTAACCTTACCTTCTTCTTTATCTTCTTTTTTAAGATCGCGTTCAGTGAATCGAAAAAGTAGTGCCGTTTCGCTAATACAACGGGTATCGTGAATATCCCCAGGCAAATAAACCATTGCTTGCCCTGATTGCACTAGTGTTGAATCTCTATGTACGAGTTGAACTCTACCCTCCTGATCTTCAATCCGAGCATAGCTTTTCATTTCAATTTCACCACTTTGTACTACGTAAATAACCCATGACCGTCCATGATCATGGGGAGGACGGTACAGTCCGATAGTTTCGGTATGTGCCAAAAGTACAAATCCATCAACTGGATCGCGATACAACTCCTCATAAGGTGATGCATTCTTATGCAGGGACTCTAACCAAACTTCATCAGATGAAGTATTAGCGAGAACCTCCAAGTGAATTTTGCTACTAGCCACCACTTTAGAAGAAAGTGGTCCCCAAGAAGCCTTCATATCTGAGATAAAAGAATCTAAAGAATTGCCTACCATGATGTGCTTTCTTAGAAAATGACTCAGTATACATT
>JBAXKF010000022.1:0-36883 GCA_037137465.1 Betaproteobacteria bacterium
CTGTGGCCCTATTCCTCATGTTGCCATGGATGGCTGTTAGCCACCACTCTACCCTATGGAGTCCGGACTTTCCTCCCCTTAATTAAAAGCGGCGATTGCCCAACCAACTCTGCAACGGTAGTCTAACCGAGAATTGACCACTCGAGTGACTCTCCAGCATTTAATGGCACCAATACATCCTGTCCCATCGGGTAACTTAATGGAATCTTTTGAGATATTTTTTCAATGGTTACTGTGCCCTCATTTCTGGGGAGTCCATAAAAATCTGCGCCATTGAATGCTGCAAAGCTCTCGAGTTGTTGTAATTTTCCAACGGAAGCAAAGGCTTGCGCATATAACTCTAGGGCTTGAGCTGCTGTAAAACATCCCGCACACCCACATGCATGCTCCTTCAAATGCTGCGCATGGGGCGCACTATCAGTCCCTAAAAAAAATCTTTTGGAGTCGCTTGTTGCCGCGCCAAGAAGGGCTTGACGATGCTCTTCTCTTTTTAAGACTGGCAAACAGTAATAGTGTGGGCGTATACCGCCAGTAAAAATAGCATTTCTGTTGTACAACAAGTGATGTGCTGTAATAGTTGCTCCTATTTCACCACCACCTTGTGTGTTTGCCTGGCTCACATAATCAACCGCTTGTTTTGTGGTGATATGCTCAAATACGACCTTTAAGCGTGGATGCCTTTTTCTCAGAGGGTCTAAAACCTCATCAATGAATACCGCTTCACGATCAAATAAATCAATGGAAGTATGTGTCACTTCACCATGAACTAAAAGGGGTATGCCTAATTCAGCCATCTTCGCAATAGCGAGATCACAGTGTTGAAGATTGGTGACTCCAGCGTCACTGTTGGTTGTAGCGCCTGCAGGATAAAGCTTTACGCCAACAATGCCGTTTTCTTTTGCATTTTCTATTTCACTGGGCAAGGTCTTATCCGTGAGATATAAAGTCATGAGCGCCTGAAATTGTGGATATCCCGCAACATGAGCTGCTTCATGAATTCTTGTTTGATAGCTTTTAGCTTGAGCAACCTTTGTTACTGGTGGTCGCAGGTTCGGCATAATCAACGCACGGCTAAATTGTTGCGCAGTATGCTTGACGAGATCAGGCAGTACATCACCATCTCTTAGATGTAAATGCCAATCATCAGGTCGGGTTATGGTTATTTTATTCATGGTCGATCAATTAATACTATTCTAAAGTCATTTACATTCGTTAGGGTTGGACCTGTAATTACGAGTGCCTCTAACTGCTCAAAAAAACGATACGCTTGATGGGTATTCAGATAATGCTCAATATCTAAATGCTTTGCAATACACTGCTTGCGTATCTCTTCATTAAAAAAAGCTCCTGCATTATGCTCACTACCATCAATGCCATCGGTATCAGCTGCTAAGGCTGTTATGCCCTGTATGTCCATTGTTGCTTGCATCAGCGCTAGTAAAAACTCTGAGCAACGACCACCCCTACCTGTAATCCCTTTTGGAATGGTAACAGTAGTTTCTCCACCAGAAATCCATGCCATTTTTTTTGCACCAGAATGTTGTAGCGCTTGCCGAATCAGTTGGGCTTGCTTTGCAGCAAAGTCCTTTGCTTCTCCAGAAATATGATCTCCCAGCAAATGAACTTCATAAGCTTGTTCTTTGCAATATCGCGCCGCTGCCTCAAGTCCTTGCTGAGCACTTGCAAAGACGTAATTCTCAATTGATCTACATTCAGAATCACTATCCTTTAAGGTTTCGGGATATAAGCCTTGCTGACCCTTTTGCAGGTAATCGACGATAGTAGCCAATTCAATGTTTGTATGTAAGCCATACTTTTCTAAAATTTTCACTGCATCAAAATAGCTTGATGGGTCAGGAGCACATGGACCGCTTGCGATATCACTCGCTTGATCTCCAACCACATCAGAAATGATGAATGCCTTGACTGTTGCCCCACGGCTTACCGCCAACTGCGCCAATCGTCCACCTTGAATATCAGATACATGCTTACGTACGATGTTAATCTCTTCAATGGGAGCTCCACATCGTAATAATTCTTCTGTTAATAACTTCAAGCTATCTAATTGAATTTGCCCAGCAGGTAGCGCCAGTAAACTCGAGCCCCCTCCAGATATCAAGGCAATGCATAAGTCGCCTGGACGCAATGCGTCAACTAAGTTCATGATTCTTTGACTTGCCTCTACTCCGGCTTGGTCTGGGTAAGGATGAGCTGCTTGGGCAATGGTAATTTTTCTACCGGGAATTGGCTCTGGAACATCATGGCCATACCTGGTTACTACATGACCATTTAAATTGGCTTTGGGCCAATGCACATTTGCATATCGTTCTAATGCGTCGGCCATTGAAGCGCTTGCCTTACCTGCGCCAACGACTAAACAATTACCTGTCACTCCCTGCGGGAATTTATTTGCCAGTGCTTTCGGTAAAGACTCTTGTGGATCTGCTATCTTCAGAACTTCTTGAAATGCTTGATGAAGAATTTGTTCTGGATTCATCGTTCTAGATGTTGATGGTGGTATTTTCTAAAACAGGTACTTCAATCTCATTTTGCTGAAGATTCCACATGGTCGCATACTTTGATGCATAACTCATCAGATCTTCATGGGTACCGCTCTCGACAATCTCACCCTCTTGCATAACCAATATCTGCGAGGCATGGACAATTGTAGACAAGCGATGCGCAATAATTAAGGCAGTACGATTGGTCGTTAACTTATTGATTTCTTCCTGAATAGCCTTTTCAGTTTGTGAATCTAGCGCAGAGGTTGCCTCATCAAAAATAATTAACGCCGGGTTTTTCAATAAGGTTCTAGCGATAGCAACCCTTTGTTTTTCTCCGCCAGATAACTTTAATCCTCTCTCACCTACAGATGTCTGATAAGCATCGGGTAGGCGCATAATAAAATCATGTATCTGAGCGGCTTGAGCGGCTTTTATAATTTCTTCTTGGGAAGCTAGGGGATTTCCGTAGGCAATGTTATAGCCAATGGTGTCATTAAATAACACGGTATCCTGCGGAACAATACCCACCATTTTTCGTAAACTCGTTTGTTGAACTTGCGAGATGTTCTGATCATCAAAGTAAATGCCACCTGCATTCACATCGTAAAACCTAAACAATAGTCTCGCTAATGTGCTCTTTCCTGATCCACTACTTCCCACTACTGCCGTCGTAGTTCCGGGCTCTATAGAAAAATTAATATTTTTGAGTATTTTACGATTTGGCTCATAAGAAAAATCAACGTTCTTAAAAATCACTTTTGGCCCTAAGTGCGCTTGTCGAAGATTGATTGGCAATGCGTCAGGCTTATCTTTAATTTCTTGATCTTTATTTAAAAGACTGAACATATTGCCCATATCTAAGATAGCTTGCTTAATCTCTCGATAAATAACTCCCAAAAAATTTAACGGGATATACATTTGTATCATGAGTGTATTGATTAAAACAATATCGCCTAAAGTTAATTCGCCACTCATTACACCAAGGGTTGCCAGCCACAATATACCGATTAAACCAATCACAATAATGATTTGTTGACCAATATTTAAAATCGCTAGGGTTTGTTGAGATTTAATTGCAGCCTTTTGATAGCTTTGTAAAAAACTATCGTAGCGTTTGGCTTCGAATTTCTCGTTACTAAAGTATTTGACCGTTTCAAAATTGAGCAACGAATCAATTGCCTTTTGATTTGCACTGGTGTCCATCTCATTCATTTTGCGACGGTATTGGGTTCGCCACTCAGTCACCATCACTGTAAAAAAAATATACGCAACTAAAGCACTAAAGGTAATACCGGCATACCGCCAATCATAATGCGTGGCTAAATATATAAGAACAATGGCAAATTCAATAAGTGTTGGGAGGATGCTATACAGGGAATAAGAGATTAATGACTGTATACCTCTAGAACCACGATCAATATCTCGAGAGACGCCTCCTGTCTGACGCCCTAGGTGAAATCGGAGGGATAGTGAGTGCAAATGATTAAAGACTTCAATGGCTACTTGACGAATCGCATTTTGCGTTACTTTGGCAAATAAAAACTCTCTTAATTCTGTAAATAGTGAGGCTGATAAGCGAAGTAAACCATACGCAATGACAAATGCAACAGGAAATATTAATAGTCTTTTTGGATCATCTAAAGGCAGTGATAAATCATCAATCAAGTGCTTTAAAACAATCGGTATTCCTATGTTGGCAACTTTTGCCAACACCAAACATGAAATAGCAAAAAATACTCGCCAAGGATATTTGGTCAGATAAGGTAATAATGTTTTTACTGTCTGCCAATCACCAAGCCCTCTAGACTTTAATGGTGTTGTTGCATGATCAGCATGAGAAGGGCGCATTTTATATAAAAAAGTCTACTGGCATTGTATGAAAAATATCATATCGAATGCCAGTGTCATTAATTACTCGTTTGATTCACGCTACGAAGTCTGATATGAAGCTCTCGTAATTGTTTCTCGTCAACAGGACTTGGTGCTTGCGTTAATAAACATTGTGCACGTTGCGTTTTAGGAAAGGCAATGACATCACGAATCGAGTCTGCCCCAGTCATCATCGTAACAATGCGGTCAAGACCAAATGCAATACCACCATGGGGCGGCGCGCCATATTTTAATGCATCAAGCAAAAATCCAAACTTAGCCTGAGCTTCCTCTGGTCCAATCTTGAGTGCTCTAAAGACTTCACTTTGTACAGACTCTTGATGAATACGTACAGAACCGCCACCGATTTCCGAACCATTCAAAACCATGTCATATGCTTTAGCTAAGCACTTACCTGGGTCTTTGGTCAAGATAGCTAAATGCTCATCTTTAGGACTTGTAAATGGGTGATGGCAAGCAACCCAACGAGCCGCGTCTTCATCGTAATCAAACATCGGAAAATCAACTACCCATAACGGCTGCCAACCTTCTTTAAAGATGCCATTTTCTTTACTCCAGTCAGAGTGGCCAATTTTGACTCGCAAAGCGCCCATGGCATCATTCACAACTTTGATTTTATCTGCGCCAAAGAAAAGAATATCGCCATCCTGAGCGCCTGAGCGTTGAATAATTGCTTCAATAGCAAGGTCATGAAGGTTTTTAACAATCGGTGATTGCAAACCGTTACGCCCATCACTAATCTTATTTACTTTGATCCAAGCTAGACCTTTTGCTCCATAAATACTGACAAACTGAGTATATTCATCAATTTCGCTTCTAGATATTTGTGAGCCTCCAGGAACTCTTAAAGCAACAACTCGACCATTATCTGAATTCGCTGGCGTTGAAAAGACTTTAAAGTCCACATCCTTCATCACGTCAGTAAGATCAGTAAATTCTAAATGCACTCGTAAGTCCGGTTTGTCAGATCCAAATCGATGCATGGCCTGTTGATATGTCAAAACAGGAAATGGCGATGGCAATGGAATATCAATCACCGTCTTAAATATATGTGAAATCATGTTTTCAAATAAATCACGAATTTCAAATTCATCTAAGAAAGATGTTTCACAGTCGATTTGCGTAAATTCGGGCTGTCGATCCGCACGTAAGTCCTCATCTCGGAAACATTTAACAATTTGGTAATAACGATCAAATCCTGCAACCATTAATAATTGTTTAAATAATTGCGGTGATTGTGGCAGCGCAAAAAATTGTCCGTCGTGAACCCGTGATGGAACAAGATAGTCTCGAGCTCCTTCAGGCGTGCTCTTGGTGAGCATGGGTGTTTCAATATCAATAAATCCTGCCTGATCTAAGTATCGACGGGATTCCATCGCTACGTTATATCGCAGGCGCAGATTTTTTTGCATTTGCGGTCGACGCAAATCTAAAACACGATGCGTAAGTCTCGTAGTTTCAGATAAGTTCTCATCATCTAATTGGAATGGCGGGGTGACTGAAGCATTCAGAACATGAATCTCTTTAGATAATATTTCTATTTTTCCAGTCGTTAACTCCGAGTTTACTGTGCCCTCTGGGCGCGCTCTTACAAGACCTTTAACCTGGATGCAATATTCATTACGAATACTCTCTGCAATTGCAAAAACTTCTTTTTGATCGGGATCACACACAATTTGAACAAATCCGTGGTTATCTCGCAAATCAATAAAAATCACACCCCCGTGATCTCGTCGACGATTGACCCATCCGGCAATGCTAATTTCTTGACCAATGAGTGCTTCTGTTACTAATCCAGCTGAATGACTACGCAATGACATATAACCTCTTTAATTAATTTTGGGCTCTTGGCCTACGGGGGGAACAGTGCCCATTGAGACGATATGTTTTAATGCGTCTTCAACAGAGATTGATAATTCAATCACACTATCTTTTGGAACAATCATGAAAAATCCAGATGTAGGATTTGGTGTTGTTGGGACAAATACATGAATATGCGGTGTGCCTAATTTTTCAGCAACTTCTTGCATGGGTGAACCTGTTTGAAACGCTATCGTCCATGAGTTTTGGTGAGGATAGCGAATTAAAACTGCTTTTTTAAATGCATCTCCACTACTTGAAAGGAGCGTATCTGAAACCTGTTTTACGCTTGAATAAATCGATCTTACAATCGGGATACGGTGCAAGACTTTTTCCCAAACACGAAATAACCAGCGGCCAGCAATCGTGATAGCAAACATTCCCGTAAAAATAATGGCAACGATCACAATTAAAACCCCAATAAATGGTGTTTCTCTGAAATGAACCAAGCCAGTTGTCAGACTAGAAGGCAATACGGTGATCAAAACGTGCATCACTGAACCAAATACGCCATCCAAAATGCCCATAGCCCAAGTAATTACCCAAATGGTAATTGCTAACGGTGCCCATACTAAAATGCCGGCTAAAAAGTATTTTTTCATATTCCTCTACGCTTTCAAAGGAACATTATCCATCTTTTTTATGTAACAGCGTTTCTAAAAGATGGATTGCGATGTCTCATTACTTTCTTTAATGATTTCAGAAGGAATAAGAACTGAACCTACGAACATACCCAAAAAGCTAAATAGTAATCCTACCATTTGCGGCGGAATCATCTCTTTAGGCAATATTGCCTCCATTAATAGCCAAGAAACAAGTCCAAATACAACCGCCAATAAGCCTCCTATTGGCGTTGCTCTTTTCCAATAAACACCGCATAAAAGTGGTACAAACGCTGTCACCAAAGTGACTTTATAGGCGCTTTCTACCATTTTGAAGATGGATAACTGCGAATTTAAGGCAATAATGGTAACTAACACGGTAAAGACTAATGTAGTAACACGCATGATTAATAAATACTGTGCAGGTGTTAACTCTTTAAAAAATCCCTTAATAATGTTTTCCGAAAATGATACGGAAGGCGCCAATAGAGTTGCACTTGCGCAACTTTTTATCGCGGATAACAATGCTCCAAAGAAGATCACCTGGGCAAATAGCGGTGTGTTGTTCAAAATCAATTGCGGAAGTATTAATTGCGAGTCCTCACTCAATCCTGCTTTAACCATTTCTGGATCAAGTAGATTGGCAGAGTAGGCCAAGATCATCGGGATAAATGCAAAGCAAAAATAAAGTACCCCACCTAATATGGCAGCCCTTTGAGCTATTTGAACGGTCTTTGAAGAGGTCACACGTTGAAAAACATCTTGCTGTGGAATGGATCCTAACATCATGGTGCATAGTGCAGATATAAAACCAATGATTTCTGCAAAATTTGCTTTGGGGAAGAAGTTAAAAAGACCTGCATTGTTGGCATGGTCAACAACATGAACAACGCCTCCAGCCATATCTGTTACTTCTACACCAATATATATCAAGCCAATAACAATGATGATCATTTGAATAAAATCAGTCACCGCTACCGCCCACATACCACCAAATAATGTGTAAATTAATACACTGCCAGATCCGATCAACATGCCCACGTCGCGGGAGATCTCGCCGCCAGACACTACATTAAAGACTAATCCTAGGGCCATAATCTGTGCTGATACCCAGCCCAAGTAGGAGGCTGCAATACACAAGGTAATAATGACCTCAACCGTGCGTCCATATCGGTCGCGATAAAAATCTCCAATGGTGAGATATTTTGCTTGATAGAGCGGCTTTGCAAAAAACAAACCTACCAACACTAAACACATCGAGGACCCAAATGGGTCTGCAACCACCCCCGCTAAACCTTCTTTTAAAAAGGTGGCTGGTGCACCAAGGACAGCCTCAGCACCGAACCACGTGGCAAATACAGTCGCTGTAACAACATACATCGGCAGTGCATGGCCCGCTGCTGCAAAGTCAGTGGCATTTTTAACTTTTAAGGAGGCAATCAAACCAATTGCAACGGAGACAATCCAATAAAGAATTACAAACCATAACAGCATACATATTTACCGGGTTATTGTTAATAAAAAATAACTTATTACCCCTCCAAGGAGAAGACCAATAAAAAAAATACTAACAAAGTTTATGTTGCGGTAATATTTATTTTGTTTTTCAAGCAGATTTTTAATTTCTAATATGTGATTCTGTTTTTTAGAATCAACTTCCATTTCAAGTAATGTTGTCATTAGACGGGGCAGAGTTGGTATTTTTTGCGCCCATTGTGGTGCCTCTGACTTTAACTTTTCCCAAAAACCTTTAAAGCCCACTTGCTGATTCATCCAAGTTTGCATAATAGGTTTTACAGTTTTCCACAGATCTAGGTCTGGATCTAATTGACGCCCTAATCCTTCTACATTTAATAAGGTTTTTTGTAAGAGTGTCAACTGGGGTTGTATCTCAACTTTAAATCTTCGCGAAGTTTGGAATAGGCGCATCAAAACGATCCCAAGCGATATCTCTTTTAATGGGCGATCAAAATATGGCTCACATACGGCTCGCACAGCGCCTTCTAACTCTTCCACCTTGGTTTCCGGAGGTACCCATCCAGACTCAATATGCAAAGCCGCAACGCGGTGATAATCGCGATTAAAAAAAGCTAAAAAGTTTTGCACTAAATAATTTTTATCAATTTCTGACAAAGTGCCAACAATACCGAAATCCAGTGAAATTAAACGGCCAAAAGTTTCAGGGGCCAAACTGACCATGATGTTGCCAGGATGCATATCCGCATGAAAAAATCCATGCGAGAATGCTTGCATAAAAAAGACTTCAACGCCATCTCTAGCAAGCATTTGTAAGTCTACCCCAGCAGCTTTTAAATCATCAAGTCTGGCAATAGAGATGCCATACATTCGCTCCATCACCATGACATTCACATGGCAAAGATCCCAGTGAATTTCAGGAATCATGATTTTGTTCGAACCTTCAAAATTACGTCTTAATTGACTGCAATTTGCAGCCTCTCGTAATAAGTCTAATTCGTCATGTATCGTTGTATCAAAACCGGCAACTACCTCTTTAGGTTTTAATCGCTTGCCGTCATAAGAGAACTTTTCAATCACCGCAGCAAGGCTATGCATCAAAGCCAAATCACTTTCTATAACGCCCAAAATATTAGGTCGCAACACTTTTATAGCTACATGCTTTTCTTCCCATTCCGGATGTTTTGTCGTGCCCTTTAGAACGGCAAAATGGACTTGGGCAATCGATGCACTGGCTATTGGCGTAGCATCAAACGATTTAAAAACATCATCAATTGAAAACCCTAGTGCTTTTTCTATAATCTCGCGTGATAAGTCATTTGAAAATGGCGGGACATCATCTTGAAGTTTTGCTAATTCATCTGCAATATCTTCTGGCAGTAGGTCTCTGCGTGTAGATAAAACTTGTCCAAATTTAATAAAAACAGGACCTAAGGCCTCTAAAGCCAATCGAATTCTTTGGCCTCTAGGTAATTTCTTTGCTGGTGATAACAGTGAAAATGGCCATATCAGTACTCTTAGTAACCCTGGCTTGATTGCTCCTCTTAATAGACTGAACAAGTCATATCGCCACAATATATAAAAGATTCGAAATACGCGATTGATTTTATTCATACTTTTATTGTTTCTCTTTTCCCTCAAGAGCTAGCTCTATCTGCTCTACTTTTTTTTCAGTTCTCTCAAGGTGATCCCGCAATAATCGTAGTTCTGCTTTGAACGCATTAAATTGATCAGTACCTAGTAATACATTTTTTTCATAGACTAAATAATCTCTAACGCCTACCTTTAGATCATCTACTGCTTTACTTGCTTGCTGTATTACTTTGTTTGATTCTGTAAAAATTCTACGCGACGGGGCATCACCAATGATTTTCGCGAGGTCCTCTTCTGCTTCCCATTGCAGGTCTGCAACTAATCGGTTTAAATCAGCCGCTAAATCGACATCCCCGGAGATGCGTACATACTTCATCGCTCCAGATTTTCCGTCTTTTAGAAAACTCCAAATAGCCTCTTGAGAGATTTCTAAACTGACAGAGGGTTCAACTAAGGGATCATTTGCATTAATGAGAAGGCCATCTTGAATTACGATCTGAAAATCAGCAACCGGTAGTGATACGCGAACAAACTTGTGTTCATGTCTTTGCAATAAATCAGAGGCCCATTTTTCTTGTCCAATAACATGGTTGAGGGCGTTCAATACAATCCCAGGAATCGACATGAGTGGCATAACTAATACTTATAACCAATATGAAGCGCAACAATACCCCCAGACATACGATGTACCTCTACTTGATCAAAGCCTGCATCGAGCATCATCTGCTTGAGTGTTTCTTGATCAGGATGCATCCGGATTGACTCAGCTAAATATTGATAACTCTGTGCATCTCCAGCTATTTTCTTGCCTAGCCAAGGTAAAACCTTAAACGAATAGATATCGTAGATTGGTTTTAATGCCTCTATCGGCTGGGAAAACTCTAGTACCATCGATTTTCCACCGGGCTTAGTGACGCGACACATTTCTTTTAAGGCGATTTCTTTATGGGTCATATTTCTAAGGCCAAAAGATACCGTAACTAAGTCAAAATGATTGTTTCTAAATGGTATATGTTCAGCATCTAATTGAGCGCAGGGAATGATTGTGCCCTGATCCGTGAGTCGATCTCTACCGACCTTGAGCATTGAAGAATTGATATCACTTAACCAAACCTCTCCAGACTTGCCTGCCTTCTTAGAAAAAGCCTGCGCCAAGTCTCCTGTTCCACCCGCAATGTCAAGTACCTTATGCCCAGGTAAAACATTGGCACTGGCAATCGTAAACATTTTCCAAATACGATGTAAACCCATGGACATCAGGTCATTCATCAGATCATAGTTACTTGCAACAGAATGGAAAACTCCAGCAACTTTCTCTGCTTTTTGCGTCTCTTCTACTTTTTCAAAGCCGAAATGGGTTTGTGCCATATTTATTCCTAAAAGACTATTTCTTCATTGGTGTATCGCGGTCGATACCGGCTTTTACCAATTTATCTTCATATTCTTGCCATAGTTCTTCTTGATAAGTGCATAGTTCGAACAAATAATCCCAAGAAAAAAGTCCCGAGTCATGACCATCCGTAAATGTTGGTTTAATGGCGTAATGACCTACCGGCTCAATACTCAAAATACTGACGTTTCTTTTTCCCGTTTGCAGTGTTTCTTGACCAGGTCCATGCCCTCTTACTTCAGCAGATGGGGACAGCACTCTCAGAAACTCGAAAGGTAAACGGTACGTTCTGCCATCTTCATATCCTAGTTCTAAGACTTTAGACTGTTGGTGCGCTACGAGTGTCTTAGGAATATTCTGATTCATTAAACGAGTACTCTTTCAATACCACCGGTGTTGGCGTTCTTAACAAAATCAGCCATCCAATTTTCACCTAATAGATGGCGCGCCATTTCCACCACAATATAGTCAGCAGTTGTTCCAGAGTCATCGTTAAATCGTGACAAACCTTGTAAACAAGAAGGGCAACTTGTCAGAATTTTTACATCGCCAGTGAATCCATCTTCTTGCAAAGCCTTAGTCCCTTTGACCATCTCTTCTTCTTTTCTAAACCGAATCTGAGTTGAAATATCCGGTCTTGTGAGAGCTAAAGTACCTGACTCACCACAGCAGCGATCGTTTTTCGTGATCAAGGTTTGGTCTTCCGTTTGAATAATTTGATTCACTGTTTTCAAAGGGTCTTGCAGCTTCATCGGCGAATGGCATGGATCATGGTACATATATCTCGTACCCTGAACACCTGTTAGCTTGACGTCTTTTTCTAATAAAAACTCATGAATGTCTATGATTCTGCAGCCCGGGAAAATCTTATCAAACTCATACCCTGCTAATTGATCGTAACAAGTGCCGCAAGACACAACGACCGTCTTGATATCTAAGTAATTCAGAGTGTTAGCAACGCGATGAAATAAAACACGATTATCCGTAATCATCTTTTCAGCTTTTTCAAACTCACCAGATCCTCGTTGAGGGTAGCCGCAACAGAGATAGCCAGGAGGTAAAACTGTCTGAACACCAATTTCCCAAAGCATTGCTTGGGTTGCTAAACCTACCTGAGAGAATAGTCGCTCTGAGCCACATCCCGGAAAATAAAATACCGCTTCAGAATCAACAGAAGTTGTTTTAGGATTACGAATGATCGGCACAATATCAGAATCTTCAATATCCAAGAGTGCGCGCGCAGTCTTCTTGGGTAAATTACCTGGCATTTTTTTATTAATAAAATGGATGACCTGTTCCTGAATCGGTGGTTTACCAAGCGTTAATGCCGGCTTCTGCGTTTGTTTTTTTGCTAACCTTTTAAACAATTCATGACCGATTCGCTGCGCTTTATAACCCCAGTCAATCATAATTTTTCTAGCAAACTTAATCGTCTCAGGATTAGAGGCGTTTAAGAAAAACATAGCCGCACTAGCACCAATGTTAAATTTCTTTTGTCCCATCTTGCGTAATAAATTACGCATATTCATGGTCACATCACCAAAGTCAATTTTTACTGGGCATGGGGTTAAACATTTATGACAGACCGTACAGTGGGCTGCCACATCATCAAACTCTTCCCAATGCTTAATAGAAATTCCACGTCGCGTTTGCTCTTCATATAAAAAAGCTTCTATTAATAATGACGTTGCTAATATTTTATTGCGTGGGCTGTAGTGTAAGTTTGCACGAGGGACATGGGTGGCACATACTGGCTTACATTTTCCACAACGTAAACAATCTTTAATACTTTCTGAAATAGCTCCTATATCACTTTGCTGCATGATTAAAGATTCATGCCCCATCAAACCAAAGCTTGGCGTATAAGCATTATGCAGGTCTCCGCCTGGCATTAACTTACCTTTATTAAACCGTCCTTCAGGATCAATTTTTAATTTATAAGCTCGGAAGTCTTTTAATTCTTCATCCGTCAAATACTCGAGTTTGGTAATTCCAATTCCGTGCTCGCCAGAAATAACCCCATCCAACGACCTCGCTAAAACCATAATCCGTCCTACAACCTTGTGCGCTTCTTGCATCATGTCGTAGTCATCAGAATTAACCGGTAAATTTGTGTGAACATTGCCATCACCAGCATGCATATGCAAAGCCACAAAAACGCGCTTACGTAAGATCTTTTTATGAATCTCAGTACATTGAAGTAATATCGGCGCAAATGCAGCACCCATAAATATTTGCCTCAATGTTTCACGAACTTCTAATTTCCAAGAAACACGTATTCTTCGATCTTGTAATTCATCAAAATATTGATCTAAATGTTGCCCATAATCTGACCAACGGGCTCGTGTTTCACGTATTAACTGTAAAGCCTGCGCAACGCGATCTTCCAATATTTCTGCACTTGGAATCTCAGATGCGTCATCCGATTTCCCAATGACTAAATCACCTTTAGCAAAGTAGGCTTCTAAAGCATCAAGCAATAATAATTTGTTTTTGATTGACAATTCGATATTGATTTTTTCAATGCCATCGGTATATTCACCCATGCGAGGTAATGGGATAACAACGTCCTCATTAATCTTAAATGCATTGGTGTGTCTTGCAATCGCAGCTGTTCTTGCTCTATCTAACCAGAATTTTTTACGCGCTTCTGGACTAATTGCCACAAACCCTTCTCCAACTCGGTTATTAGCAATCCGAATCACTTCACTAGCCGCAGCAGCAACAACGTTCGCATCATCACCAACAATGTCTCCAATTAAGACCATTTTGGGTAATATATTGCGCTTTGATTTGGTTGTGTAATCAACCGCCTTTAAGTATTTTTCATCTAAATGTTCGAGTCCAGCCAAAATAGCGCCGCCATTTTTAGTCTGCTCATCTAAATAATTTTTTACTTCAACAATACTTGGAATGGCATCTCTTGCTTGCCCAAAAAACTCCAGGCAAACAGTTCGCACTTCTTTAGGCATCTTATGCAAAATCCATTTTGCACTCGTAATAAGTCCGTCACAACCTTCTTTTTGTATGCCAGGTAAGCCTGATAAAAACTTATCCGTAACATCTTTACCTAAGCCAGCTTTTCTAAAGCGACGCCCCTCAATAACTAAGGTTTCTTTTGCGAGGATATTTTGACCAGGGGCTTGTTTACCATCTGACCAAATTAAATCAAAGGTCGCAACTGGTGCATCATGGATCTTACTTAAGTTATGATCAATCCTCTGAATTTCGAGCCAATTACCCTGTGGGTCTACCATCCTCCACCACAGTAAATTATCTAAAGCAGTTCCCCATAGAACAGCTTTCTTACCGCCTGCATTCATGGCGATGTTACCGCCAATGCAACTGGCTTCTAATGAAGTAGGGTCTACTGCAAAGACCAAGGCATTTTGATCTGCGGCATCTGCGACACGCTTAGTCACAACGCCAGCTTCAGTAAACACCGTAGCTACATCTCTTGCAACACCGGGGATTTTTTCAAACTGCACAGGTGTCATTTTTTCTAATTTTTCGGTATTGATGACAGCCGAAAAAGGCGTTAGAGGTATAGCACCCCCTGTATAACCAGTTCCACCCCCCCGCGGAATAATCGTTAAGCCAAGCTCAATACAGGCTTTCACAATTGCCGGAATTTCTAATTCTGTATCAGGGGTAATCACTACAAATGGATACTCAACACGCCAATCGGTTGCATCAGTGACGTGCGCTACTTTGATAAAACCATCAAAGCCAACATTATCGCTAGCTGTAACTTTACCTAATATACGACGTGTTTTAATACGAAGTTCTTTTATTTTGTCAAAATCTTGGGCAAAAGCTCGCACAGCCTTTTTTGCTGCAGCCACAAGAAAAGTAACTTGCTCTTCAAGGTTTTGGGTAATTCTTTTTTCTATTTCTTGTAAACGATGATCAAGTGCTTCGATCAATGACCTTAAGCGCTTTGGGTTATCTAATAAATCATCTTGTAAATAGGGGTTGCGACTAACCACCCACATATCGCCAATGACTTCGTACAGCATCCTTGCAGAGCGTCCTGTTTTTCTCTCACTCCGAAGATTAACTAAAATATTCCAGGCTTCATTGCCAAGGATACGAATGACGATCTCACGATCAGAAAATGACGTGTAGTTGTATGGAATTTCACGAAGTCGGGAAGGCTGACTTGTTAAATTCTTTGGTGGCTCAAAGTAAATAGGTGCGTTCATAGTATTTTTATGCCAAAAGACTATTCTAATTGAGGGTTCATTTCTTTGCCAAATTTCCTCAGATTAATATTTTTTCATATTAATCGACCTTCGAGGACTGTCGATGAATTTCTCAATATATCAAATAGGCAATCACAATGTACCTCACAGTTTTCCCAATAGCTAAATAAAGGCAACAAGACCAAAAAGGCCATTTTGACCATCCTGCAAATACTGCTAGAGGATCACCAACAATAGGCACCCATGAGAAAAGTAAGCTTTTTGAGCCAAATTGATGTAAATAAGTGGTTATTCGGCCCATTTTTTGTATTTTTGGAGAACTTATCGAATCTTTTGTATTTTTGGCTAAAAACCCTATTTGCCAGTTGAAAACACCACCTAATGTATTACCAAGGCTTGCCACAAAGATTAACGCCCACATATTTTCAGGAAATTTGACCAAATAGAGAAAAAATGCCGCCTCAGAGCTGAGTGGCAATATAGTTGCGGAAAGAAACGCCATTACACCAACCGATGTAAGACCGACCCAAGGTATTGAAATTGCCTGTAAAAAGGCTTGAATTGATGATTCCATAAGGTATTCTAGTGGCTCTATGATAATCTTCTGACTATGCAAAACGACTATTTACGAAAAATTTTAAACGCCAAGGTCTATGATGTCGCAAGAGAGACCGAACTTGAACATGCTCAGCATCTTTCTACTCGACTAAATAATCATATCTTGCTTAAGCGCGAAGATAATCAACCGGTATTTTCCTTTAAGCTTCGAGGCGCCTACAACAAAATGGCTCATTTGAGCAAGGCTCAGCTAGCAAAAGGAGTCATCGCTGCATCTGCTGGTAACCATGCGCAAGGAGTCGCGCTAGGAGCCTCCAAATTAGAATGTACCGCAACTATTGTGATGCCCATTACCACTCCTAAGGTCAAAATTGATGCTGTTAAAGATCGTGGTGGCAAATGGGTAAAAATTGTTTTATTTGGCGAATCTTATAACGACGCCTATGATCATGCTTTGCAATTAAAAAGTAAAAATCAACTTACCTTTGTGCACCCGTTTGATGATCCAGAGGTGATTGCTGGACAGGGGACCATTGCAATGGAAATTTTGCGTCAACACCAAGGTCCTATCGACGCAATTTTCGTTGCCATCGGTGGCGGTGGACTTATCGCCGGGATTGGCTCTTACATCAAAGCAATTCGCCCTGAAATAAAAATTATCGGTGTGCAAACAGTTGACTCTGATGCAATGAAACGCTCTTTAGAGGCTGGAAAGAGGGTGGAGCTTAAAGATGTCGGTCTTTTTTCAGATGGCACGGCTGTGAAATTGGTGGGTAAGGAGACTTTTAAAATCTGCCAAAAAGTTGTAGATGAGATTATCACCGTAGATACAGATGCCATCTGTGCAGCAATTAATGATGTATTTACAGATACTAGAAGTATTTTAGAGCCTGCGGGAGCATTATCTATCGCAGGCCTCAAAGCATATGTGGCTCGTAACAAATGTACAAATAAAACTTTTATTAGTATTGCCTGCGGGGCAAACATGAACTTTAGCCGCCTTCGATTTGTGGCGGAGCGCGCAGATGTTGGGCAATCTAAAGAAGCTGTATTTGCAATCGCCATTCCGGAGGAGAGGGGCTCCTTCAAACGTTTATGCTCACTAATTGGAACAAGAAATGTTACGGAATTTAATTACCGAATCTCAGATTCCAAAAAAGCAAATATCTTTATTGGGATTTCGACCCAGCAACAGGGTGATAGCACAATTATTGCTAAAGAATTTATCAAATCTGGCTTTGACACCATTGATCTGACAACCGATGAACTGGCTAAGTCGCATTTAAGGCACATGGTAGGTGGTAGGTCTTCGCTTGCTGATAATGAGTTACTTTATCGCTTTGAGTTCCCGGAACGTCCTGGTGCTCTGATGAATTTCCTGAATGCAATGTCCCCCCACTGGAATATTAGTTTGTTCCATTATCGAAATCATGGTGGTGACTATGGAAAAATTTTAGTCGGCATGCAAGTTCCTAAAAAGAATACTAAAGAATTGAATGACTTCCTCAAAGGGACTGGATACCGCTATTGGGATGAAAGTCAACATCCTGCTTATCAACTCTTTTTAAAGTAAGAAATGAGTTTCTCACTATCCGGTAAGCTAGTTGTGGCGATTTCCTCTCGTGCTCTATTCGATTTTGAAGAGGAAAACCGAGTTTTTGAAGCCACTAACGATAGTGCTTATATGCGCGTTCAACAGGAGCGTCTGGCAATTCCAGCAAAAGCAGGTGTAGCCTTTCCGCTCGTAGAAAAATTACTGAAATTTAATACCGCAACCGAGTCACGTGTAGAGGTAGTCATCTTGTCGCGCAATGACCCTGTCAGTGGCTTAAGAGTTTTTAGGTCTGCTGAGCATGCAGGGCTTAAATTAGAAAGAGGTGTCTTTACGCGTGGTCGCCCCCCTTACCATTATTTAAGATCTTTGCATGCAAATCTATTTTTATCAGCAAATGAAAACGATGTCCGTGAAACTATCCTAGCTGGCTTCCCAGCAGCCTTGGTTTATCCACAGTCAGTAAAGATGGCTCAGTCAAATCCGCATGAAATTAGGATTGCATTTGATGGTGATGCTGTTTTATTTTCTGATGAGTCTGAAAAAATATTTCAGTCAAAGGGTTTAGATGCTTTTGTTCAGCATGAAACGCATCTTGCCAAAACACCTCTCCCACCTGGCCCATTTAAGCCTCTCTTAGAAGCCCTTCATCAATTACAAAATTCAAGTCCAGATTCTTTGATGCGGATTCGTACCGCTTTGGTTACCGCACGCTCTGCTCCCGCTCATGAAAGAGCCATACGAACCCTAATGAGTTGGGGCGTAGATATTGATGAAGCAATGTTTTTAGGCGGCCTTAATAAATCGGATTTTTTAAGAGAGTTTGCTCCAGACTTTTTCTTTGATGATCAAACAGGTCATTGTGAACTCGCCGCCGAAGTTGCTCCTACTGGTCAAGTTATCTCCGGCATTACAAATAATCCAAAGAATTAATCCATGTCAAATACGAATCATTCATCTGGGAAAATTGAAGATGCCCCACTTGGTAAAGTAAGTTCTAATCCAGATCGCTATAGTCCAGAACTTCTTTTTCCCATTCCGAGAAGTACGCATCGAGCCCTATTATCTTTTGATAAAACCTTACCATTTATGGGTGTTGATATTTGGAATGCCTACGAACTATCTTGGCTAGGCCCAAGAGGTAAACCCGAAGTTGCAATTGCTCAAATCGAAATTCCGTTTGATTCACCGTTTATGGTTGAATCAAAGTCTCTCAAACTATATCTAAACAGTCTTAATTATGAACAATTTGCAAATGCTGATGAAGTAAAGATTCGTATTACACAAGACTTATCCTCTTGCTTAAAAAGTAATCTTCGTATTCAACTTGTAAATCCAGAGGAATGGTCATCACTAAAAATAGAAGCAGCGACAGGTACCTGTCTTGATCGTCTTGATGTTGATATTCTGCCGCAAGAAAGCCCTAATTCACTTTGGCTATCTGCCGACTTCAAGAATGCCCCTATTGAGGAAACTTTATACTCTCACTTACTACGCAGTAATTGTCCTGTTACAGGTCAACCAGACTGGGCAAGTATCTCAATTTCTTATACTGGCCCTACTATTAACCAAGAAAACTTATTACGCTACATTGTTTCTTATCGTAACCATCAAGAGTTCCATGAACATTGCGTAGAAAAAATATTTTGTGATATCAAAAATAATTGTAAGCCTGCCAAACTCTCAGTATATGCAAGGTATACCAGACGGGGGGGATTAGACATTAATCCATTTCGTACGGATTACAACACTTCATGGCCAATCAATAAAAGGCTTGCTAGACAATAACAAGACTTTGAACTTGTTTGTATAGAGTTTATTTTATTAGCCAATAAAAAACCACCCGAAGGTGGTTCATTATCTAATTATTTCAATGATTAAAACGGAATGTCATCATCCATTTGACCAAGGCTAGAACTTGCAGAACTTGTAATTTCCGGTCTTTCTTTTGAAGCACTAGGAGCTGAACCCCCACCAGAATCCATCTTGCCGCCTAACATTTGCATCGAGTCGGCAACAATTTCTGTCGAATATTTTTCAACACCTGCTTGATCAGTATATTTTCTGGTGCGAAGTTTACCTTCTACATATACTTGAGAACCTTTTCTTAAATACTGCCCTGCAATTTCAGCTAACTTGCCAAAAAAAGTTATCCGATGCCACTCAGTGGTTTCTTTCATTTCACCAGTCGCTTTATCTTTATAGCGGTCTGAAGTCGCTACAGAAATATTGGTTAATGAATCACCACTCGGCAAAACACGGGTTTCTGGATCTCTTCCAATATTCCCAACAATAATGACTTTATTTACTGACGCCATAACAATCTCCTAAATTAATTGATATCGAACATGCGAATCAAATACATTTTATCCACTCCTAGCCCAAGGACAAAGACCCTTTAACCCAAATATTTATTGAACTTTTAATTTTGGAGGAAACTCTGACATTCTTGTTGCGATTATAAGCCACACTAACAACAATACAGCCCCCATTTCAAAGACTGCTAGTGAGCCAAAATGCGCATCTACTAAACCGCCAACAATCCCACCCAAGAATAAGCCAAGAGACATTGTCGTGTTGTAGACACCTAAGCCTGCGCCTCGGTTATCGCCAGAGATTCGTGATACAAGTGATGGTTGCAGGGATTCAAGTAAATTAAATCCTACAAAATAGAGCAATAAACCAAAGCTAACTGTCCAAATATTTTGAAAATTTCCGAAAATGATTACACCAAAGTAAGTATCTGCCACCAGCATAAAAATAATAGCTATTTTGACCAGAAGTGCTAAACGATTCATCTTTTCTGCCTTGATTAACATCGGGGCCATCACCAATATCGATACTACTAAGACAGATAAATAGACCTTCCAATGGGACTCTAAGGGCAAGCTATTGGCCACCAACATTTTGGGAACGACAAGAAATAGTGCTACCTGAGATGCATGTAGGATTAAAACCCCAATATTTAGTCTAAATAGTTGAGGATCATTCAGTACTTTTAAGAATCGACTAGTGTGCGAGGTGGTGCCTTGCGGCTGAGGCACCAACGATAATGGTGCATGTGGCACTACTTTCCACGCCACAAAAATGGCCATAACGCCGAATAACGCCATCATCAAAAATATGCCTCGCATACCAATGAAGTTATACAGTGGGGCTGCTATGACGATGGAAATAGCAAAACTGATGGCAATACTTCCGCCGATCAACGCCATCGCCCGCGTTCTTACCTCTTCGCGTGTTAAATCTGCCACCCAAGCGGTAATCGCCGCTGAAATTGCCCCTGCTCCTTGAATCGCCCTGCCAGCCAAAATCCAATACAAATCATCGTGTGAGGCCGCAATAAGCGCTCCTATAACAAATAAACTGAGCCCGCCAATCACTACCATGCGACGCCCTAGCTTGTCAGAGAGTATCCCTAAAGGAATATGGAAAAAAGCCTGAACCATCCCATACATGCCTATGGTTAATCCAACCAAAGCCGCGTTATCTCCATTTGGCAGGCCATGGGCGTACAAACTGAATATAGGCAATATTAAAAATAAGCCCAACATTCTTAAGGCAAAAATCCCGGATAAAGATAAAGATGAAGTAAGTTCTGACGAATTCATAAGAAAAGACTATATTAATGGGTTGAGCTGACAATTATGAACGAAACTATACAAATCCGCGGTGCTCGCACCCACAACCTTAAAAATATAAACCTAGATATACCTAGAAACCAATTGGTGGTGATTACAGGTCTATCAGGTTCTGGCAAAAGCTCTTTAGCCTTTGACACCCTCTACGCTGAGGGGCAACGCCGTTATGTCGAATCGCTTTCAGCTTATGCACGTCAATTTTTGCAGCTGATGGATAAGCCTGATGTTGATTCTATCGAAGGTTTATCCCCAGCTATTTCAATTGAACAAAAGGCAACTAGTCATAATCCAAGGTCTACCGTTGGTACGGTTACAGAGATTCACGATTATTTACGCTTATTGTTTGCTAGAGCGGGTACCCCTCATTGCCCTGAACATCATTTAGCCCTTGAGGCTCAAAGCATTGCCCAGATGGTTGACCATATTTTGGCATTGCCAGAAGATACACGATTAATGATTTTGGCTCCTGTGGTTAGTAATCGTAAGGGTGAGTTCGTTGATTTATTTGAGGATCTGCAATCACAAGGTTTTGTTAGGTTTCGTATCCGCAGTGGTGGGGGGACTACCAATACAGCCAAAGCTGTTGTGCATGAAGTTGACCAACTACCAACTCTTAAGAAAACTGATAAACACTCCATAGAGGTCGTGGTTGATCGCGTCAAAGTCAAGCCTGATATAAAACAGCGACTTGCTGAGTCTTTAGAAACTGCGTTACGTTTAGCTGAAGGCAGGGTATTGGCCGTCAACATGGATACCCAAGAGGAATTTTTATTCTCAAATAAATTTGCCTGTCCCGTCTGTTCTTTTGCACTTCAAGAGCTAGAGCCAAGATTATTTTCTTTTAACAACCCTATGGGCGCCTGCCCTAGTTGTGATGGTCTTGGTCACGTTTCTTTCTTTGATCCTAAACGCATCGTTGCTCATCCTGAATTATCGATGGCGTCTGGTGCTATTAAAGGCTGGGATCGTCGAAATCAATTCTATTTCCGGATGCTACAAAATCTGGCTGATTATGCCAAATTTGATTTAGAAAAACCCTTCGAATCTTTAAGTAAAAAGGCTCAAGATCTGATTCTTCATGGGTCTGGTACGACAAAAATTCCTTTTGAGTATTTAAATGAAAAAGGTGTTGCTGTTGCAAAACCCCATACCTTTGAAGGAATAATTTCTAATTTTGAACGTCGTTATCGTGAAACCGACTCAGTAGCGGTTAGAGAAGAACTTGCTCGTTATCAAAATATGCGTATCTGTCCGGATTGTGAAGGTAGTCGCTTACGTAAGGAAGCAAGATTTGTCAAAGTAGGCGAAGGTTCTCAAAGTAGAGCTATTTTTGAGGTTAGTAATCTCTCTCTAAAAGCGGCGTACGAATATTTTTCAAGTTTGGCATTAAAAGGCTCAAAAAAAGAAATTGCGGACAGAATCGTAAAAGAAATTTCTGCAAGGCTTAAGTTCTTAAATGATGTTGGACTCAACTATTTGTCTCTCGATCGAAGCGCTGATACCCTATCTGGCGGTGAAGCACAACGGATTCGCTTAGCCTCACAAATCGGTTCTGGTCTGACTGGTGTCATGTATGTTTTAGATGAGCCTTCCATCGGACTTCATCAGCGAGATAATGATCGCCTTATCAAAACATTGGTTCACTTACGTGATCTGGGAAATTCTGTTTTAGTTGTCGAGCATGATGAAGATATGATTCGTTCATCAGATTATGTGATTGATATTGGACCTGGGGCAGGAGTTCACGGTGGAAAAGTTGTGGCTATCGGCACACCCACCGAGATTGAAAATAATCCAGCATCTTTGACTGGGCAATATTTAAGCGGCAAAAAGAAAATCACTATCCCCGCCCCTCGCCTAAAGCCAAGTGATCGTTGGATTACGATTCATGGGGCAAGCGGTAATAACCTCCAAAATGTGAGTGCAAAGATTCCTGTAGGACTTTTAACTTGCATCACTGGCGTTTCTGGTTCTGGAAAATCTACCCTCATTAATGACACCCTTCATCATGTTGTTGCAAAACATCTTTATGGCTCTGTAGCTGAACCTGCACCATATACCGAGATTGATGGACTCGAGTACTTTGATAAGATTATTAGTGTTGATCAATCTCCTATTGGGAGAACTCCCCGCTCGAACCCAGCTACCTATACCGGCCTATTTACGCCTATTCGTGAACTTTTTGCTGGCGTCCCAGCAGCTCGTGAACGTGGTTATGAAGTCGGTCGTTTTTCATTCAATGTCAAGGGTGGGAGATGTGAAACCTGCGAGGGTGATGGTGTTATCAAAGTGGAAATGCACTTTTTGCCTGATGTCTATGTGCCTTGCGATGTTTGTCATGGCAAAAGATATAACCGTGAAACCTTAGATATTCGCTACAAAGGCAAAAATATTCATGAGGTTTTATCAATGACGATTGAACAAGCTCATGAGTTCTTTACGGCTGTTCCAGTGGTCCGTCGCAAATTAAAAACTTTATTGGATGTGGGTCTTGGCTACGTCAAACTTGGGCAAAGTGCAACGACCTTATCTGGTGGTGAAGCACAGCGCGTGAAGCTCTCTCTTGAGCTCTCAAAACGTGACACAGGTAGAACGCTTTATATTCTAGATGAACCAACAACAGGCCTTCATTTCCAGGATATTCAACTCTTGCTTGAGGTAATTTTTTCTCTACGCGAGCAGGGTAATACGATTCTAATTATTGAACATAATCTAGATGTCATCAAAACAGCCGATTGGATTATTGATATGGGCCCAGAGGGTGGCTCTGGTGGAGGCTTAATCATTGCACAAGGCAGCCCTCAAACGGTTGTCAAAGTAAAAGAAAGTTTTACTGGCAAATATCTTAAGTCTTTGCTTTAATTTTTTGTGCCTTTGTGAGCAATTTTTCGGCTTTGTTTAAAGACGCGACATTGCCGGATAACACTAAAATATCCTCTGACTCAAAGTGTAATAGAGGGTCGGGCTCTAGTTTGCTATAGGAGGTACTGCCATCTATTCTTCTGCGTATACTTTGCAGAACAACGTCATTACTTTCCAACCACTCTATCGTTTTACCAATGCCATGCATTAAATTTTTTAAGTGCACTGAACTTAAGCGAATCGCATCTATATCATCCGCACCCTCATCTTCCATACTCGGAAAATAACCACGTAGTTTTCCATAGCGATCTTCACGCGCTTCACTAACGCGTCGCATTACGCGTCGTAATGGAACTCCTGCTAACGATAAAACCTGCGCGCCTAACATAACACTTCCTTCAGCCTTTTCAGGAATAACTTGAGTGGCACCTGCCAAAATTAACTTGTCCATTTCTGCATCGTCTTTGGCTCTAGCTAATATGGGTATCCCTGCATTTAAACCTTCAATTTGTTGAATAACCTTCATGGTTTCTTGAATTGATTTAAACGTAATGACTATAGCCTTTGCCCGGTCAATACCCGCAGCCATTAAAGTATTGGGGCTCTGTGATGCCCCGTACACCACTGACTTGCCGGCCTCACTGGCTTGTTTGACGCGCTCAGGATCTGAATCAAGCGCTAAATAACTAACCCCTTCACTTTCCAACATGGTTGCGACATGTTGTCCGGTTACACCAAAACCACAAATAATGACATGTTGATCATTTTGAATACTTTGCGTAACAATTTTGGTCAAATCCATTGATTGACTAAACCATTCGTTTTTTGAAAATCGTAAAGCGATTGCATTGCTATATTGAATTAATATGGGCGCAACAAGCATTGATAAAAGCATTGCCGCAAGAACTGCTTGGGATAAGTTGGGATCAATCCAATCCAATTGATCTATCTGATTAATCAGTACAAAGCCAAATTCGCCTGCCTGCGTTAAACAAATTCCTGTTCGAATAGCAACTCCAGCAGAAGAACCAAACCGCCGCGCCAAGCCTGCGACTATCAAAAACTTAAAAATTAATGCCCCAAAAAATAATAGTAATACAAGGTGTAGTTCAAAGAATACTGCTTTGATATCCACCATCATCCCGACCGTGATAAAAAACAATCCTAATAAAATATCGCGAAAGGAGGCGATGCCTTCCTCTACTTGATATCGATAGGGCGTCTCAGATATCAACATCCCCGCCATAAATGCCCCTAAGGCCATGGACAAGCCGAAGAAATAAGTAATTGCTGACATCCCAATGACAATCAAGAATATATTGAGCATAAATAATTCTTGGGAGCGCATGCTAGCAACCAGTCTTAACCAAGTACTAAATATTTTTTGGCCAATAAAGAAAATCAGAACCAAAGCAACTGTTATTTTGATTCCAGCCATAGAAAGAGCTAATACAATATCTTGAGGATTTTTGCCTAATGATGGAATCAAAATCAACAGAAGAATAACTACAAGATCTTGAAATAAAAGAACCCCAAGCACATTTTTTCCATGTTGAGTATCAAGTTCGGCTTTTTCTGAAAGTGCCTTTACGACAATCGCTGTAGATGACATCGCTAATGCACCGCCAAGTGCAAACAAAACATGCCAAGGCAATACAAGGGGAATCAAGAAGCGTAAAAAATAGCCTGCTGGAATCGTTAACAACATAGTTAAAAATACCTGACTAACACCAAAGCCAAATACAATATGACGCATGGTCTTCAATTTGGTAAGATTAAACTCTAATCCTATTGAAAACATTAAGAATACGACCCCAAATTCGGCAATATCTTTAACAGTTTCGGAATCGGGGGCAAATCCAAGTGCGTGGGGACCTATAGCTAAACCCACCATTAGATAACCTAATATAGAAGGAAGCTTAAATACTCTTGCGAGCAATACCCCACCTAAAGCACAGGCGAGTAAAGTTAAGATAATTTGCAAGATAGAAGGCATATACTAGTTACTATGATAGACAAAGTTAATGAACATTACATTCAATTAGCAAAAGATACCCTAGATATTGAAACACAGGGTATTAATCAACTATTTGACAAATTTGCTGATTTGCAGTTTCAACAATCTTTTACCCAAGCCGTGGAATTACTTCTCCATTGTCAGGGTAGACTTGTTGTTTCTGGGATTGGTAAGTCAGGTCATATCGCAAATAAAATTGCAGCAACTTTTTCCTCAACAGGCTCTCCTGCTTTTTTTGTTCATCCCGCAGAGGCTAGCCATGGTGATCTGGGAATGATACAAAAAGAGGATGTGTTTTTAGCATTGTCCTATTCTGGGGAAACAGCGGAACTACTAACAATTGTTCCTTTAATCAAACGCATGGGGGCTAAATTCATTGCAATGACAGGCAATCCTCACTCTAAGTTAGCAGAATTTGCAGATGTCCATCTAGATGTTTCCGTTGCAAAAGAAGCCTGCCCGCTAAATCTTGCCCCAACAACAAGTACTACGGTTAGTTTAGTTATGGGGGATGCCCTTGCCGTAGTTCTTTTGGACACCAAAAATTTTAGTGCTGATGATTTCGCACGCTCACATCCTGGGGGAAGTCTTGGCAAGCGTTTATTAACCCATGTTCGCGATGTCATGCGCTCGGGTGATGATGTCCCAAAAACACATATTAAAGCCCCATTAAAGGATGCTTTAATTGAAATATCCAAAAAACGTTTAGGCATGACGGTAATCGTCGACTCGGCGGATCAGGTACTAGGCATTTTTACAGATGGTGACTTACGACGACTTTTAGAAAAAACGCGAGACCTAGATTCCATTGATTTAAAAGATGTCATGACAAGCAATCCCAAGACTATCTCAAAAAATATTTTAGCTGCTGAGGCCGCACAGATGATGGAACGATTTAGAATTAACCATCTCATCGTTGTATCAGAGAATGGAACCATAGAGGGGGCATTAAACTTACATGATTTATTGGCCTCGAAAATCATTTAATTAAAGACCTAGATTGAAACCTACCCTACAAACCAATTTCTATAGCGATTATCCTCAAGCTCTTGAAAGAGCTCAAGAGATTTTATTACTCGTTTTGGATGTTGATGGTGTCTTAACCGATGGCTCTTTGTTTATCAGTCCAGACGGCGTTGAACACCTAAAAGTTTTTGATAGCTTAGATGGCCATGGCTTAAAGATGTTAATTGCTTCAGGTGTTAAGGTAGCTATTATTACTGGCAGAAACTCTTTAATGGTAAAAATGCGAGCCCAAGCTCTAGGAATTGAGTTTGTCTATATGGGCGTTGATGATAAAAAATCAACCTATTTAGATCTTTTACAACTTCTTAATTTTAAATCTAGCGAATGCGCTGCCATGGGAGATGATTGGCCTGACTTGGCAGTTTTAAATCAGGTCGGACTTGCAGTTGCTCCCGCAAATGCGCATCTAGAGGTAAAGAAAGTGGCTCACTATGTTTGTGAGAAAAATGGTGGTAATGGCGCCGTTCGAGAAGTTTGCGATTTAATTCTTATGGCACAAAACAAGTACAAAGACTTGTTATCTAAAGCACTTTTATAATGACTGTACGCGCTCTTCCCTATATTGGCGGACTTCTCTATGACTTAGGCTTGCGCGTGATTCCGTTATTGATTATGGGTTTACTTACTTTAGCTTCATTTTGGTTTTTGAAGAAAAATATTCCTCAAGACACCGTACAACCGCCTCGTGTCAAAACACATGAACCAGACTATGTGTTTTCAAATGCGAAATTAACCGTCCTTAATCCTGACGGCACCACAAAATATCGATTGCTTGGTAAAGAGTTTAAACATTATGAAGATGATGCTTCTATAGATATTGCGCTTCCAAGACTTCGTCTTTTTAATCCGAAAACTCCCCCTTTAACCGTTACGGCAAATACCGCGCATGTAACTGGTGACTTAGATATTATTGAGCTCTTTAATAACGCGGATATTAGTCGGCCAGCACAGATTGGGGCCAGTGGTCGCGTTGTTAATCCCCTCTTACACCTTCAATCAAACTATTTAAAGTTTTTTGTAAATGATGACAAGATGAAAACGCATTTACCCATCCGTATTCAACGTGGTGAATCAATCATGACAGCAAGTCAAGGTGCGACCTACGATAATATCGATCAGTCTATATCCATGTTTGGCAATGTGCAAGGCTCTATCGCTGCAAGTGATACTGCGAAAAAGACGTCCCCATGAAATCTCGATATGCTAAGTGGGGGTTTTATTTTTGGTTTGCAATACCCATTTTACTTTTATCTCACCCAAGCTTGGCACTTAAAACAGATAACAATCAAGCCACCAAGCTTTCCTCTGATAAGGCTGACTTTAACGATGTCACTCAAGAATATATATTGACGGGGAATGTCAATATCGTTAAAGGTAGTATCGTTATTAAAGGTGAAAAAGCCGTCGTGATTATCGATCCAGAAGGGTTTCAACAAATCACCGTTATTGGTAATCAAAATAAGTTAGCTTCATTTACCCAGCAACTCGATAAACCCAGTCCTGAGTTTATCGATGGTGAGGGTGATCTTATATTTTATGAGGCAAAAAAGGATCAACTTCTTTTATCCGGTAACGCTTATACTGTCCGCAGGAAAGGTCAACGCTGGACCGATAAGTTGGTTTCTGATGAAATTCAGTATGATTTATATATTGAACAATATAAGGCTGTTAGTAAGAATATGCAAAAGCCTACGCGCTCGGTAATGGCTCCGAAAGAAACTCCTCAGACTGCACTTAAAAATACAAAATAATGAGCACTTTACAAGAATCCCAATCATCTCTCATCGCTGAAGGTTTACAAAAGACCTATGGCAAAAGAACCGTTGTTCGAGATGTCGGCTTAGAAGTAAAAACCGGTGAAATTGTTGGGTTATTAGGTCCAAATGGCGCAGGTAAAACAACGTCTTTTTATATGATTGTTGGCTTAGTTCCTGCCGATAAAGGCACTATCTCTTTAGATAACAAAATCATTAGCGGCTTACCGATTCATCAGCGCTCACTTCGAGGCTTATCCTATCTCCCTCAAGAAGTATCCATTTTTCGCAAGCTTACGGTAGCAGAAAATATCCAAGCGGTGCTGGAGTTACAAACCACCCCAAATGGCAAACGTTTAACCCGCCAAGCGATGAACGTTAGACTTAATGAGTTGTTAGATGAGCTACAAATTCCCCATCTCCGTGATAATCAAGCACTTTCTTTATCTGGTGGCGAAAGAAGACGTGTTGAAATCGCTCGTGCTTTGGCTACCAATCCTAAATTTATCCTTTTAGATGAACCATTTGCGGGTGTAGACCCTATTGCAGTTGGTGAGATTCAGCGGATTATTCGCTTCTTAAAAGAACGTAATATTGGTGTTTTGATCACCGATCATAATGTTCGCGAAACTCTCGGTATTTGTGATCATGCTTACATTATTAGCGAAGGTAGTGTTCTTGCACAAGGCCTTCCTAGTGAAATTGTCGAAAATGAAAACGTCCGTCGTGTATACCTGGGCGAAAACTTCAGGATGTAAAAATAATATTTGCAATCCCTACTTGGCTTTTTGAAAAAGGACTGCTAATCTATAAGCGTAGTCATGTGGTAGGTAAATCGTAGTTGAATTGCTCTAGTCAATTTTATTAACCTTTACGCTTATTGGGGATTGTATGAAACTCATCATTCACAGCCATCATCTCGAAGTAACTCCTAGCTTAAAAATTCACCTTGAAGAAAAATTACATTTAATCAAAAAACACTTTGATCAAATTATTCAAATTAATGCCAGTCTAGTTGTTGATAAAGCCCAAGAGAAAGAACTCCGCCAATCAGCGGAGCTTAGCCTACACGTTATGGGCAAGGATCTTTTTGCTATTGCTCACCATGAAGATTTATATCAAGCTATCGATCAGGCAGTTTCAAAATTAGATAAACAAATCATTAAAGTAAAAGAAAAGGTGAAAAATCACCATCGACCTATTTCGGCAAAGCAAATTTCAGCCAATAATCCTGGGTTGAATCTATAATGGTGTCATGAGTGAACTCGCTGAGATACTACCTACTAATCAAATTTTTTTAGATGTCGCTGTAAAGGACATCAAAGATTTGTTTACCTTAGCGAGCTCACGATTTGCATCTATTACCCAACTTTCTGAACAATTAATTTTTGATTGTTTGCAAGCAAGGGAGTCCTTGGGCTCTACTGGCTTAGGTGTAGGGGTAGCTATTCCCCATGGCCGAGTCAAGGGATTAAAAGAAGCCCACGCTAGTTTTTATCGACTTTCAACTGGTATCGACTTTAAATCCTCTGATCAAATTGCAGTTGATATTGTGATTTTTTTATTGGTTCCAGAAGCTGCTACGCAAAAACACCTTGAACTCCTCTCAGAAATTGCCCAAATTTTGGCCAATAAGTCAAAACGCTCTTCATTGCGAGAGATTTCTTCACAAGAGCTTGTACTTTCTGAAATGACAAATAGGAGCCATTAAAAAATGATTCAGCAACTGTCACTTAAAGGGATCAGTGCTCAACATATTTTTGATGAGAATTTCGAAGAATTAAAGCTTCGCTGGGTTACAGGTCAAGAGGGTGCTGATCGTTCTTTTGATCAAAGCATCGTTGATCAAGCTTCATCTTCATCTGATTTAGTGGGCCACCTCAATTTAATTCACCCAAGTCGTCTGCAGGTGTGTGGTGAACCTGAAATCCAATATTTGCAGCGCTTGCAAAAAGCGCAACAACGGCACCAACTAACTGACATCATGACGATGCGCCCTCCTTGCTTAATTGTGGCTGATGGTCAAGAGCCTGGTGAAGATTTAAAACTATATTGTCAACGTTCATCAACTCCCCTATTTTCAACCCCCTTAGCAGCTTCTGAAGTTATCGATCACTTAAGGCTCTACCTGACTAAACTAGGTGCTCCTAAGATAACCATGCACGGCGTATTTATGGATATCCTTGGCTTAGGGGTCCTTTTAACTGGAGATTCTGGGCTAGGTAAAAGTGAGTTAGGGCTAGAGTTGATTTCAAGGGGCCATGGATTAGTTGCTGATGATGCTGTTGATTTTGCACGCTTAGGTCCAGATTATGTTGAGGGTCGTTGCCCTAGCATTTTGCGCGATCTGCTTGAGGTTCGAGGCTTAGGCCTTTTAGATATTCGAACTATTTTTGGTGAAACAGCCGTACGCCGCAAACTCAAACTTCGGCTGATCGTACAACTGGTGCGACGTAACGACGGAGAATTTGAACGTCTGCCACTTGAGTCACAGTTTATTGAGGTTCTTGGCTTGCCAATTCGAACTGTCAAAATTCAGGTTGCCGCTGGCCGAAATCTAGCCGTTCTTGTGGAAGCAGCTGTTCGCAATACGATTTTACAATTACGAGGTATCAATACTCTTGATGACTTTATATCTCGGCAAAGAGAAATGATGCAAATTGATTCTGGATCAAAAGGCTCAAAATAATGCAGCTATTTATCATTACAGGTACATCAGGCTCTGGTAAATCTGTAGTGATCAGAGCACTAGAGGATGCTGGATTTAACTGTATTGATAACTTGCCAGTGCATCTTCTTGAAGACTTAGTTGGGGGAATGGACAACTCCCACCACTCGCAATTAGCCATTGCAATTGATGGTCGACAAGGCAGTTCAATACAAAATCTACCAACCATTATTGCTAAATTAAAAATCGATCATGAATTGACTGTTTTGTTTTTAGATGCCTCAACCACCACCATTGTCAATCGCTTTTCTGAAACTAGAAGACGTCATCCACTTTCTTCTCAAACATCGAATCTGTCTGAGAACTCTTTGATTGAAGCTATTGATATCGAGCGTGAACTACTTTCTAACTTAAGTCAAATTGGTCATCACATCGATACAACTAATTTATCTTCGAATACGCTCAGGAATTGGGTCACTGAATTACTTCAAGAAAAAGTACATGGTCTAACCCTTTTATTTGAGTCATTTGGCTATAAAAATGGCATTCCACAAGATGTTGATCTTATATTTGATATGCGCTGTTTGCCCAATCCGTTCTATGAACCATCACTTCGAAACCTGACTGGCAACGATGCACCCGTCCAAGAATTTTTATCACAACACCCAGATTTTGCAAAACTAAAACAAGATATTTTTGAATTTATTCATTACTGGATTCCTAAATATCAAATTGATGGTCGAAGCTATTTAACGATTGGTATTGGTTGTACGGGTGGGCAACACCGTTCTGTTGCAATGGTTAACGAGCTATATGAACATTGTCTGCATCATGCTGATGATATGTTTAAAAAAATAACATTACTCAAGCGCCATCGCGAACTCAATAAAAGTAGTCTCACGGCGATTTAGGGCTGTAAATAGTCCTTAAGGAATTGTCGGATGGGTGTGGGCAAGCCTAGATGATCACAGGCATCTATTTTCACCCACGCAAATTGATCTTTAGGAAGTTCTAATGGCTGTTCAATCGTTAAGATGCGGATTTGGAAATATAAGTTGCGGTGGGTAAAGACATGCTTGCGAGGTGCCAATACCCTAGCCTGGGCATATGATGATTTTAAAAGTTGCTTGGGTAAATCGATGAAGTCATCCATCGATAGCTGTAATGGCTGAATATTCTGATTTGGTGATTCTTGCCAAGCAGACTCTGGGAAGCTCCATAAACCTCCCCAAATTCCTTTTCCTGGTCGACGTTCAAATAAGGCATGATCTGTTGCCAAAATAAAAAGCATTTCAGATTGAACTGTTTTTATTGCTGCTTTTTTTACCCGAAGTGGTATATCCCCTACTTTATTTTCTCTAAACGCAATACACTTTTTTTGAAACACACAAGGAGTGCAATGAGGATTTTTAGGAGTGCATACGGTGGCACCAAAATCCATTAATGCTTGTGTATAGATTGGCATATCTGCAGCTTCTTTAGGGACTAAATGTTGCGCTTTTTCCCATAACTCTTGATGTAGGATCGTTTTTTTAATATCCTGCTCAACGCCATAAAGCCTTGCCAATAGTCGTTTGACATTGGCATCTAATATACTTATTTTTTCCCCAAAACAAAATGAGGCAATTGCGGCTGCTGTGGACATTCCAATGCCGGGAAGCAGACATAGTTCTTCTGCTTGCTGCGGAAATTTACTAGCAAATTTTTCCACTATGATTTTTGCACAAGCATGTAAATTACGTGCTCTTGTGTAGTATCCAAGTCCTGCCCATAATGCCATTACTTCATCCGCAGATGCGTTTGCCAAATCATCGACTGTTGGGAACGTATTAATGAACTCAATATATCGATCTTTAACGGTTGATACCTGAGTTTGTTGCAGCATGATTTCTGATAACCAAACACGATAAGGATCTTTCTGGCTCTGCCAGGGTAATCCACTTCGCCCATGTTTACCATGCCACTGAATGAGTGTCGAGGCGAAATTACTCACTTTTGACAACTTGGGCAGTAGTAGGTTGAGCGTTGACCTTGGGTAATTTGCTGTACCGGGGTCCCACATTCTCTGCAGGGCAAACCAACTCGATCATACACTTTAGTCATCACCATAAAATGCCCAGGCTCACCATCACTATGCACAAAATCTTTAAGGCTACTCCCTCCAGCCTGTATGGCTTTTTTTAAGACCATACGCACTGCTTCCCCTAAACGAATATAGGATTGTTTAGATATTTTTCCGGCAGCTCTTTTCGGGTTAATTTTGGCCTCGAACAAACTTTCTGAACAGTAGATATTGCCTACGCCAACAACAATTTGTCCGCTTAGTAAATATTGCTTTACAGAAATTTTTCGCCCTCGGGATTTTTTATAAAGAAGCTCACCACCCATGTCCCCTGAAAATTCCTGTTCAAATGGCTCTACACCAAGCCTCTGCAGTAGTGCAAAGTTTTCAACAGGCCCATCCTTTTTGGCGTGCCAATGAATTGAGCCAAATTTTCTTGGGTCATGCAGTCGCAATGCAATCTCCCCAAAATGAAATTCAACACGATTATATTTTTTAGGCGTTTCTTGCTTTTTCTGAATGCGTAATACGCCTGTCATGCCTAAATGTAAAAGCATGACGCCCGCATCAAAGTAAAATAGTAAATATTTTCCCCGACGCCCAATCATTAGACATTTTTGCCCAGTTAATATTCGAGATAGTTTCTCAGGAACCGGCCATCGCAATCGACCATCATGAATAATTACTTCTGTGATTGTTTTCCCCTCTATCTGAGGAGTAATACCCAATTTGGTTACTTCTACTTCTGGTAATTCAGGCATATTAAGAAGAATAATTCAGAGTTATATAGAATAGACAAATGCTTAAAAACAATTTATACCAATTTAGTCGATTTTTGACACTGTGCATGATTAGTATCATGCCATATTTTTTCATTTCTCCGACCATTGCCCAAGTTCAAAGTCCTATAAGTGCTAATGAACGGTTTGCCAGTGAAATATTTCAATTTTTGGCGGCTGAAGTCGCTCTGCAGCGTGGCGATGTAGGTCTTTCTTATCAAACCATGTTTAATTTGGCCAAAAACACGCGAAATCCTAAAATTGCACAGCATGCAATGGAAATTGCTCTAGCGGCACAATCCCCTTCAGCATCTTTAGAGTCAGCTCGTTTGTGGGATGAGTTGACGCCTGATAGCGACACCAACTCAAAAGAGGTTTATTTGACCCTTCTGATGTTTAACAACAAATGG
Organism: Betaproteobacteria bacterium; assembly: GCA_037137465.1. GTDB lineage: Bacteria > Pseudomonadota > Gammaproteobacteria > Burkholderiales > Burkholderiaceae > Polynucleobacter. Next base: position 34,850 of record JBAXKF010000022.1, read on the forward strand.
AATGAAGCTGTAGAACCAACGATTAAATACTTAAAGACTCAAACCCCTGCCAAACGTGACGAATTTTTTACCCAATTACTACCAATTATTGGTAAATCGAATAATCAAGATGTCTCCAATGTTGCTATCGCACGAATAATTAATGCACTTAATCCTTTGCCTAAAAATACCAATATCTTATTTATTTATGCTTTAGGCGAAGAAAAATTAGGTAATTTTTCAAATATGGAAAAAATATTGCTATCGATTATTAAGCAAAATCCCAAGGATGCCAGTGCTTTGAATGCATTAGGGTACTCATATGCTGATAGAAATGTTAATTTAGTTGAAGCATTGCGATTAATACAGCAGGCAAATACCATTTCTCCAAACGACCCTTATATTCTTGATAGTCTTGGGTGGGCTTATTATCGATTAGGCAAAATTGATTTAGCCATTCAATATCTAACACAATCATTTAACCAATTAGCTGAAGCTGAAGTAGGGGCTCATCTTGGTGAGGTCCTGTGGGTCAATAAGCAGGTAGATGAAGCAGAAAAGGTGTGGCGCAAGGCGGAATCTATTAATGCCAGTCATGCAACCCTTCGTGAAACCCTAAAACGCTTAAGGCCAGACTGGGCAAGTACTGAGCAATTTGATGAGTCAATATCTCGTCAATGGGATGGTCGTTTTGCTGTCAAAATAAATAGTAATCAATCTTCAAATGGCGGTAGTGGATCGTTCTCTCTTACTCATGAGAATCTGAATGACAATCTTGATATTCGCGGTCCTTTAGGTGTTTCAATTGCTAAAATTAACGTTACCCCCAGTCGTGCAACCTTGGAACAAAAAGGGGAAGTCTTAACAGCCATCGATGCGGATTTACTCGTGTTTCAAGCGACACAATTACCTATTCCGGCGCGTGGTTTATCTGCTTGGCTTTCTGGGTTTACACGTCCAGGCTCACCAGGCACCGTCAAGCGCAATGATTCGGGACAGGTCACTGAAATTACCCAAGATGGTTGGTCACTCAAGTACACTTGGGATACGAATAACAAATTGCAAAAATTAAATATGACTCGGTCTAACCAAGATGGTGATATTGAAGTCAGATTAATCATTGATTAATTAAATGTCTTCTCATTTCTTACAAGTTAGTGCACCAGCGAAATTAAATCTTTTTTTACATGTTACAGGCAGGCGCCCTGATGGCTACCACCTGTTACAAAGCGTTTTTCAACTCATTGACCTTGAAGATACTGTAAAACTGCGTTTGAGGGCGGATTCTCAAATTTGTCGTTTAAATCCTTTGTCCAATGTCCCACCGGAAGAAGATCTTGTAATTAAAGCTGCTCGCCTATTGCAAGACACTTACCAATTAAAGCTTGGCGTAGATATTGACCTTGATAAAAGAATTCCGATGGGGGCTGGCTTAGGAGGTGGATCTTCTGATGCCGCAAGCACTCTATTGGGGTTAAATCATCTTTGGAATTTAAAGCTTTCCACTAAAGATTTAATCGCTATCGGGTTGCGCCTAGGTGCCGATGTACCTTTTTTCTTATTTGGGAAAAATGCTTTTGTTGAGGGTATTGGTGATGTTTTACATGAGATAAAGCTCAGAAAATCCACTTATTTGGTGATTTATCCAGGGGTTAGTATCCCAACAAAAAACATTTTTTCATCAAGCAATTTGACGCGTAATCGATCACCGATTACAATTATTGACTTTGAAGAGCAATACTCTAGACATATGCAGTTTAAAAATGATCTACAAGCTGTTGCAACGCAAATGTTTTCGGAAGTTTCGATGGCTCTGGAGTGGTTGGAAAATCAATTTCCAAACTCTCGTCCGTTGATGAGTGGGTCTGGAAGTTCGGTATTTTGTGAGATTCCTAGCCAAACATCATTGGAGCAGTGTTTATCAAATCTTCCACCTATGTGGCATGGTTTTAAAGTTAATGGCCTTTCGCATCACTCGGCTTATAATTTGGATTCTAGCGTCAACATACAAGAGGGGAGTCGCCAAGTTGGTTAAGGCACCGGATTTTGATTCCG
>JBAXKF010000023.1:0-36040 GCA_037137465.1 Betaproteobacteria bacterium
GCCACCTAAAACAGAAACAAAGTTCTCTACGTTTGGATTTTGATTAATCATGTCTGCGGCGCGATCTTGTAATGCCAGCATGGCTTCAAAAGAAATATCCTCAGATGCTTCTGTAGTAATCAAAATTTGACCAATATCTTCTTCTGGGAAAAAGCCTTTTGGGACATAAATAAACAAAGCAATCGTAATCCCAAAGGTCGCAAAAGCCACCCCTAAAATAATCCTCTTGTGCTCGAGCGCTAATGATAATGAATTTGAATATGCTTGGTATACAGCATTAAACAAGATATCAAATTTCTTTGTAATCCAATACTCTTTAGGATGATTTGCTTGCTTCGACATATCAGGCAAAAACCGACTACACAACATAGGTACGATGGTTAAAGAAACAACCGCAGAAACTAGAATTGACAAACTTACCACTACAGCAAATTCTCTGAAAAGCAGGCCAACTGGTCCTGGCATAAAGAAAATAGGAATGAAGACTGCAACCAAAGAAATAGAAATAGAAATAATCGTAAATCCAACCTCTTTACTTCCCTTGAGGGCAGCCTGCAAAGGAGACATCCCTTCTTCAAGGTAGCGGATAATGTTTTCAAGAACCACAATTGAATCATCTACTACTAGGCCAACGGCTAAGGTAATTCCTAGTAATGAGATGTTGTCTAGGCTATAGCCCATCCAGTACATTAAGAAAAAAGCACCAATTAAAGAAATCGGTAAACTAAGAGCCGGAATGACGGTCGCTGAAACGTGTTTTAAGAATAAGAAAATGACGAGTACAACCAGGAAAATAGTGAGGAGAAGAGTAAGGTTGACATCATGAATCGCTTCTTTGATAGATTTGGAGCGGTCATTTAATTGGTTAATAGTAATGGAAGCTGGAAGTTGCTCTTGAAATTTCGGTAACATCGCTTTTACACCGTCGACCACTTTAACGGTATTGGCATTCGGTTGTTTTTGGATAGCAAGCGTAATAGAACGCTCATTGCCATAACGACCTAATGTTCTGACATTCTCAAAAGATTCTGAAACTTCAGCAACATCTCCCAAACGAATTGGGAAGCCATTTCTTTGGGCGATAATTAAATCAGAGTAATCTTGCGCTTTAATCATTTGACTATTTGCATAAATAGTTAAAGATTGTCTTGGTCCCTCTAATAAGCCAACAGGAGAATTTGAGTTGGCTTTATTGACGGCGGTACTAATATCGTCAAGAGTTAGATTATTAAGAGCAAGTTTGGCGGGGAGAGCCCTTACTCGAACTGCATATCTTTTTGCACCAAAGATTAAAACTTGCGCAACGCCATCAATGGTTGAGAGATTTGGTGAAAGTAAATTTTCTGCATAATCATTAATCGTTGATAAGCTCAAGGAGGGTGACGTCATCGTGAGATATAAAACAGGCGCATCTGCAGGATTGACTTTTCGATAAGATGGTGGGATGGTCATCTCAATCGGTAAGCGCCTTTGGGCACGCAATAAAGCTGCTTGAACGTCTACAGCAGCTTTATCAATATCTTTTTCATTGCTAAATTCAAGCGTAACACTCGTTGTACCTAAAAAATTCGTGGAGCTAATAACATTAATGCCATCAATCGTAGAGAACTCTTTTTCTAAAGGCAGAGCAACGCTAGACGCCATGTTTTCTGGGCTAGCCCCAGGCAAACTTGCCGATACTTGGATGACGGGTGAGTTAAAACTTGGCAGAGCGGCAACAGGAATTTTCGTATAGGCAATGGTGCCTGCCACAACAATTGCTAAAGACAGAAGCACTGTCATTACAGGGCGTCTAATGCATAATTCTGAGATCGTCATTGAGGATTCCTCATAGAGAAGGTTTTAGGACCCATTAAGGTTATTTCTTAGAATCTTCTTCGGTTACTTTTCTGGCTGAGCCCTCTGCTACTTTGAGGCCTGGTCGAATATTTTGTTTACCCTCAACAACCACTCGATCCCCAACTTTTAGGCCAGTTACGACTGCGCTGCCATTGCCTTGAGTAAGTATCTTGACTTTGTTCATGACGGTTTTATTTTCGGTATCAACCGTGTAAATCAAGTCACCAAGTGAATTCGAAATAATAGATTGACTTGGCACAATTAGTGCGTCTTTGATGATTTGAGTTTGTAAATTAACATGAACAAATCTGCCAGGGGCGAGACTGTAATCTGAATTATCCAGTGTCGCTTTCACGCGCACAGATCCTAAGACAGTATCAATTTGATTATCAACCACATACACCTTCCCCTGCTTGGTGATTCCGCCGCCAATATCCACAGTCACGATTAGACCCTCAGCAGATTTTTGTAGTTGCATGAGTCCAGCCATATGCACCTCTGGAACTGTAAACTGCACATTAATGGGGTTGAGTTGGCTAATCGTGACCATCGCACCTTGTGAGGTGGTTGCTGTGATTGATGAAGTGGTAGAGACCACATTGCTTGGCGAAACGAGGGAGCCAGGAAATACGTTAATGACACCAGCCCGACCTGAAATAGGCGAGCGAATATAGTCATAACTTAAAGTTACCTGTGAAGCGTTTGCTGCGGCTCTTGCGGAATTGGCATTTGCCATCGCCGTCTCAACACTTGCTTGTGAGATAAAGTTTTGTTTTGCAAGCTCTTGTGCACGGTTATATTGACGTTCGGCATCGTCAGCAAGCGCCTTGAATTTTTCAAAATTTGCTTTATCTGCACGGTCATCCAAAGTAAAAAGCAGATCACCCGCTTTAACTTCTTGACCATCTTTAATATGTATTTTAGCGATAACATTAGCAACTTGAGGGCGGATATCTACAATGTTGTTTGCAACTACGTTTCCAGAGGTTTCGATAATTACTGGAAAATCTTTTTGTACCACAGCAGTCGTAACAACAGATTGCACGATCTCAGGAGGTTTCTTTTTGGTTGTTGATAGTGATGAATAAAGTACATATCCCAACAAGATGATCGCGACCAATCCTAAGATAATATAAATATATTTTTTATTGAAATTAAAACGCTTGTTTGCTGGTGTATTCATGAATCTCCAATAATTCGCTTCTTTATAGTAGTTTAATTATTAAAAGGTCTAAATTCCTCAAAAGCACTTAAGGCTTCAAAACGCTTAATTTTGCATTTTCTCACAAGTTTTTTGGAATTCTAGAAAAAATAAGTATTCTTGTATTTTAAAAAACAAGAATACTATAAATTGGCAGTTTCTTGCGCGCCGCGATTGGCTAGTTCATCAGCCAAATCATTACCAGGGTCACCCGAATGACCCTTTACCCAATGCCAATTAATATCATGAGCACCTAGTAAATTGTCCAACTTTTGCCATAAATCGACATTTTTGACCGGCGCTTTAGAGGCTGTTTTCCAGTTTGCTTTTTTCCAGTTGGGTAGCCATTCATTGACGCCACGGTTTACATATTGAGAATCCGTGAAAAGATCGACAATACAAGACGACTTTAGTGCAATGAGAGCCTCAATAACAGCCGTCATTTCCATGCGGTTATTCGTTGTATTTTTTTCGCCGCCACAAAGGTGTTTTTCTTTACCGCCCGAGCGAAGAACAGCACCCCAACCGCCTAACCCGGGATTACCCTTGCAAGCACCGTCGGTATAAATAGTTACATGGGGCTTACTTGTCGTCATAATTCGATTGTGAGTGAGTTGCTGGCTTTAATCCCTTCGCCAGTATTGTTCTATGGGGCTTAATTAGTCCAACCATTTTACTTCCTGGAGTACGCTTAATGGCACTGAGAATAAAAACAGAACCCATAAATGGCCACCAGCGGTCGCCAACTTTATCAAGAATGGTTGAGCCTTGTAAGCGCATACTTTTTTTCATTGGGATACCGTAACAGCCAAACCGACCTCGATCGATAGAGTAGTTAAGTAGTTTTAACCAATCTTTAATCCGTCGGTGTCCAATGAACTGACCCTCTCTGGGTAAGAACGGTTGATTAATTAATCTTCCTAGGTATTGTCTAAAACCCCAGAGACTAAATGGATTGAATCCTGAAATGACGATCCTACCCTCGGGGCGCAAAATACGATGTATTTCACGTAAAGCTTCATGAGGGTTTTGCATGAACTCCAGAACATGAGGCAGGGCAATCAAATCGAAACTCTCATTTGCAAAGGGTAGGTCATAGATAGAGCCTTGGCAAATAATATGAACATTGGGATCTTCGTGTTCATGATGAAAAGGTTGAGAAGGTAACAGCATTTGCCAACGGTGGGTGATTCGATTATCCATTAAGCAGGGGAGTTGAGGAAGGCCAATTTGTAGGGCTTCAAACCCAAAGGCATCTTCAACAGATTGACTATATTGAATAGACTCCCAGGCTAGTACATACTGACCTGGAGAGGTCTTTAACCATTGGTCCCATTCGTTTTGAGAATAGTTGGCATTTTCTATGGCACTTGGTATCATCTTGGTTAATGAGTGAAATCTATAGTTGATAAGAAATTCTATTGAAAGATAATTTGGAAAATACTCCCCTGCAGTTTAAACAAATTCCAGCGTTTACAGACAATTACTTATGGGCAATCGTACAAAATCATCAAGCATGGGTCGTTGATCCCGGAGATGCCACCCCTATCATTGACTTATTTGAGCGAGAAAACATCGCTTTAAAAGGAATTATGATTACCCACCACCATAATGACCACATTGGTGGGGTGGAGAAATTATTAGCTTGGGCTAAGTCTTCAGTTACTTTTGCGGGTCCCCTGCATCCTTTGATGCCCGGATTAACCCGGGTGGTACAAGACCACGATGAAATAGAGTTATTCCCTCAAGTGAATGCCAAGGTCATGGCTGTTCCTGGTCATACTTTAAGTCATCTTGCCTATTACATACCTCAATCTGAGTTGCTATCAGTGCCTAGGTTGTATTGCGGTGATACATTGTTTGCCACTGGATGTGGACGGTTACTTGAGGGGACACCTCAACAAATGCAAAAATCTTTAGATAGATTTGCACAGTTACCAGCTGAGACTTTGGTATGTTGTGCGCATGAGTACACATTGGCCAATATAAAATTTGCATTACATGTTGATGGCAATAACGCAGACTTATTAGCCTGGTCTAAGCAGGCTCAAGCATTAAGAGATCAGCAACTGCCAACAGTTCCCACTACGATTGGTTTAGAGAAAACGGTCAACCCCTTTATGCGGTGTGATAGCCCAAGTATTGTTGCCACAGCACAATCGCACTCGGAGTTATCTTTGCAAAATAAAGTAGATGTGTTGGCAGTCATTAGAAAGATGAAAGATCAATTTAAATGATAAGAACTATCTTCTTAATCTTGCTTTTTACACTCTTCGTTTCAGGGTGTGCGACAAATAACACATGGACTAATGAACCCATTGTTAAAGTGGATGAAAAGACAAAGACAGTAAAAGAAAAAGAAGTAAAAGACATTAAAGAGGCGAAAGTTCAAGACGACTTATGGGTACGAATTCGAGGGGGCTTTGATATCCCAGACCCAGACTTGGAGATTATTAATCGCCATGTCCGCCAATTAAAAGCAAATCCTGTCTATGTTAATCGTTTACTTGAGCGATCATCCTCTTATCTTTTTTATATCATTGAGGAAGTAGAGTCTAGGGATATGCCAAGTGAGTTGGCATTATTACCTTTTGTGGAAAGTGCATTTAATCCCAAAGCAGTCTCTCCAGTAAAAGCTGCAGGTATGTGGCAATTTATGCCCGCTACCGGTAAATTCTTTAAGTTAGACCAAAATATTTTTCGTGACGAACGTGGGGACATTATCAAGTCAACGCGTGCGGCATTAGATTACTTACAAAAACTCTATGATATGTTTGGTGACTGGCAGTTGGCCTTAGCAGCCTATAACTGGGGTGAAGGTTCTGTTGGTCGTGCTATCGCAAGAAATACAGCTGCAAAGCTCAATACAGATTATTTTAGTTTGTCGATGCCTAATGAAACCAAAAATTACGTACCTAAATTATTGGCGTATAAACGGATCATTGATGAACCTGAAAAATATGGCTTTAAATTGCCTAAAGTTGCAAATCACCCCTATTTTGTATCGATCCCGGTTAACCAAGATATTGATGTTGATAAAGTGATTGAATTATCTGAAATCACTCAAGAGCAGTTTTTAGCACTTAATCCCTCTTTTAATCGTCCAGTCATTTTGAGGGGCTTTAATCAAGAAATATTATTGCCCTATGGTAAAGCTGAAATTTTTCAAAAGAATTTACAAACGAATCAGTCTAGATTAACCAATTGGACAGTAGTTAAGGTTGATAGAACGGACACTGTTGAAAATGTGGCGGCTAATTTAAATACGGATGCTGAGCAAATTCGGGACGTCAATAAGATTCCTAAGGGTATGAAAATTCGTGCTGGGTCGACAATTATGATTCCCAAGAATGACGCGCATGCACAGAGTGTTGCATTAGAGCTTGCACAAAATCCAGTTTTGAATTTAGAACGTGAATTTGTACCAGTGCCTGTTGTGATGAGATGTAAAGGGAAGAAGTGTGTCGCCGTTCCTAGTAATCTTGCGAACATCAATTCTAAAGAAACAAATAATACGAAAGTCGTCACCGCATCAAACGAATCCAAATCAAGTGCGAGTAAAGACACGAAACAGAATTCCACTAGTAAGTCTTCAAATTCGACAACATCAAACAATAAAAAAACTACGCCACCATCTAAATCCAAATCATCAAACACCAATAATTCGAATAAATAAGCGAAGGAGTTTTTATGGGAAAGTATCTCGACACCCACTATCAATCCATACATGAGCCAGAGGTATTTTGGGCAGAACAAGCCAAAAGGATTCATTGGGAGACGCCATTTTCTCAGGTCTTAGATTATTCTTCACCACCATTTGCGAAGTGGTTTGTAGGTGGTAAGACGAGCATTTGTTATAACGCATTGGACCGTCATTTAGGGCAGCGGGCAAACCAAACTGCACTGATTGCCGTTTCTGTAGAGACGAATACGGAGCAAACATATACCTATCAAGAGTTATACACAGAAGTCAATCGTATGGCTGCCATATTGAAGTCTTATGGCGTAAGTAAGGGAGACCGTGTATTGATTTATATGCCCATGGTCGCGCAAGCCTGTTTTGCGATGTTGGCAGTTTTGCGTTTAGGAGCTATACATTCAGTTGTGTTTGGTGGCTTTGCCTCCCATAGCTTGGCGGCCCGCATTGAAGATGCGCAACCCAAAATGATTATTACCGCTGAAGCCGGCATGCGCGGCGGTAAGGTTGTTCCTTACAAGCCGTTACTTGATGAAGCAATTGAACTATCCGCCTTTAAGCCAGAGCATGTATTAATGGTTTCGAGGGGCTTATGTGCATTTGAAACCACGCCAAATCGTGATATCGATTACACTTTAGAACGCAATAAGCACTTAGATAGTTTGGTACCTTGTGAGTGGTTAGATGCCACGGACCCATCCTATATTTTGTATACCTCAGGGACAACTGGAAAACCAAAGGGCGTTCAAAGAGATACAGGTGGATATGCGGTTGCCTTGGCTACAAGTATGGATTATATTTTTTGTGCAAAACCAGGGCAAACGATGTTTTGTACATCTGACATTGGATGGGTTGTCGGTCATGGATACATTATTTATGGTCCTTTGATTCATGGAATGGCAACGATTATGTTTGAAGGAACCCCTTTAAAGCCAGATGCTGGAATTTGGTGGAGTTTGGTAGAGAAATATAAAGTATCAACGATGTTTTCTTCACCAACGGCAATTCGGGTATTAAAAAAGCAAGATCCTCAATTTATCGCCCAAAGGGATTTATCTTCCTTAGAGGCATTCTTTTTAGCAGGAGAGCCTCTCGATGAGCCTACTGCTCAGTGGATATCCGGCGCTATTCAAAAGCCAATTATTGATAATTATTGGCAAACAGAAACGGGTTGGCCGATATTATCCTTGCAGCGCGGGATTGAGGCCATGCCAAATAAATTCGGGTCTCCAGGGGTGCCAGTTTTTGGCTACAACATGAAACTACTTGATGATGTATCAGGCAAAGAATTACCTGCTCATGCAAAAGGATTGCTGGCCATTGAAGGGCCATTACCCCCGGGTTGTATGCAAACAGTATGGGGTGATGACAAAAGATTTGTTTCAACTTACTGGCAAGGATTTGAAGGCCGTCTTGTGTATTCAACATTTGATTGGGGCATTAAAGATGATGATGGTTATTTCTTTATTTTAGGAAGAACAGACGATGTCATCAATACGGCGGGACATCGACTTGGTACTCGAGAAATTGAAGAAAGTATTTCAAGCCATAACAATGTTGCAGAAGTTGCCGTAGTAGGGATTGCTGATGAATTAAAAGGTCAAGTTGCTATTGCGTTTGCGATACCTAAAAATAATGAAAATATTGCCAACTTAGAAAAAGAATTAATGAAAATTGTTGATCAACAATTAGGTCCTGTTGCTAGACCATCCCGTATTTATATTGTTGAAGCTTTACCAAAAACAAGATCCGGAAAGATTGTGAGAAGGGCATTGCAGGCAATTGCAGAGCACCGAGATCCAGGTGATATCAGTACTATGGAAGACAAAAACGTCTTAATTCAAATACAAAATGTCATTTCTTCCTAAGATAAAAGTACCCTTAGATTTAAGTTTTAGGGATTATTTATTTTGCTTGGTATAATGAATATGTTTTGTAACTTCCTACATATCCCTAGCGCTTAGAAAAATTTCCTCCCGTACAACTCACCTCCGGGATACGTCTTTGGGGAAGCAGATTTTAGGGCAGCAGGGTAATGGAGAATGATTTGCTGCCACTATCGAAAAATAAACTTACTACTTTAACTTCCCAACTACCACCGGCAGTGCTTGTATTGGCTGATGGTACCCACTTTATTGGAAAAGGTATTGGAATTTCAGGGGTAACTGCTGGGGAGGTTGTCTTTAATACCTCCATGACCGGTTATCAGGAAATTTTCACTGATCCAAGCTATACCCAACAATTAATTACCTTGACTTATCCTCATATCGGAAATGTGGGAATTAATGACCAAGATAATGAATCGAGCAAAATATTTGCATCCGGAATCATTATTAAAGAGTTATCTCCACTTGCATCTAATTTCAGAAGTCAAAAGAAACTAGAAGATTTTTTAGTTGAACAAGGTGTTGTTGGTATTAGTAGCATTGATACAAGGCATTTGACCACTCACCTGCGAGAGTATGGAGCGCAAAGTGGTGCAATAGCATCTGGTGAGATGGGGCAATCGATTGAGTCTCTTATCGCACTGGCTACTGAAAAAGTAAAAGTATTTCCCGGTATGACTGGACTAGATTTAGCTAAAGTTGTATCGACGACAAGTTCTTATGAGTGGCAAGAGGGCGAATGGCATTTATCTGGACCTACCGGTCAGACTGGTTTTAATCAGGTTACAGCAACAAAACACGTAGTTGCCTATGATTTTGGCGTCAAAAGAAATATCTTAAGAATGTTAGCCCAAAGAGGGTGTAGGGTTACTGTTGTTCCAGCCCAGACATCAGCGCAAGATGTATTGGCCATGAATCCAGACGGTATATTTTTATCCAATGGTCCTGGTGATCCACAGCCTTGTACCTATGCAATTGAGGCTGCAAAGGTATTTTTAGAAAAGAAAATACCTTTATTTGGTATTTGTTTAGGGCATCAGATTATGGGGATTGCTGCGGGCGCTAGTACATTAAAAATGAAATTTGGGCATCACGGTGCCAATCATCCTGTAAAAGATTTAAAAACAAATAAGGTCGTGATTACCTCTCAAAACCATGGTTTTGCAGTGGATGCTAAAACCTTGCCGGCCAATGTTGAGCCTACGCATGTTTCTTTGTTTGATGGGTCTTTACAAGGACTGGCGTGGCTTGATCGACCTGCCTTTTGTTTTCAGGGGCATCCTGAAGCTTCCCCGGGGCCCCAAGATGTGGGATATTTATTTGATCGCTTTATCCAGTTGATGTGAGAGTTTAGATGCCAAAGCGTAACGATATAGAAAGTATTTTGATTATTGGTGCTGGCCCGATTGTGATTGGTCAGGCATGTGAATTTGACTATTCAGGTGCTCAAGCATGTAAAGCGCTGAGGGATGAAGGTTACAAAGTCATTTTAGTCAATAGTAATCCAGCTACCATCATGACAGACCCAGAGATGGCGGATGTTACATATATAGAGCCCATCACTTGGGAAGTTCTTGAAAGAATTATTGAAAAAGAGCAGCCGGATGCCATTTTGCCAACAATGGGTGGACAAACCGCGTTAAATTGCGCCCTCGATTTATTCCGTAATGGCATATTAGAAAAGTACAACTGCGAACTCATCGGCGCATCTCCCCAAGCGATTGATAAAGCCGAAGATCGTCAAAAGTTTAAACAAGCTATGACGAAGATTGGGTTGGGATCTGCTAAATCAGATATTGCGCACTCTTGGGAGGAGGCGCAGCAAGTTCAGTCGAGTATGGCTAAACAAACTGGTGGGAATGGATATCCTGTAATTATTCGACCGTCTTTCACCATGGGTGGATCTGGTGGTGGAATAGCTTATAACCGTCAAGAGTTTGAGGAGATATGTAAGCGTGGCTTAGATTTATCACCAACGCATGAATTATTGATTGAAGAATCCTTGCTTGGTTGGAAAGAATATGAAATGGAAGTTGTTCGAGATAAAAACGACAACTGCATCATTGTCTGTTCGATAGAGAACTTTGACCCAATGGGCGTCCATACGGGCGACTCAATTACAGTTGCGCCGGCACAAACATTGACTGATCGTGAATATCAGATCATGAGAAATGCTTCGATTGCGGTACTGCGTGAAATTGGTGTTGATACAGGTGGATCGAATGTTCAATTTTCGATAAATCCTGTTGATGGACGCATGATTGTTATCGAAATGAATCCGCGCGTTTCGCGCTCCTCGGCATTAGCCTCTAAGGCAACTGGATTTCCGATTGCGAAAATTGCAGCAAAACTTGCGGTTGGTTTTACGCTAGATGAATTACAAAATGAAATTACTGGTGGAGCTACTCCGGCTTCATTTGAGCCTTCAATTGATTACGTAGTTACTAAAGTGCCCCGCTTTGCGTTCGAGAAATTCCCGGAAGCTGATAAGCGTTTAACGACCCAAATGAAATCTGTTGGTGAAGTAATGGCAATAGGTCGGACCTTTCAAGAATCTTTGCAAAAAGCATTGCGAGGATTAGAGGTTGGAGTTGATGGTTTGGATGAAAAGACATCTGACATTGAAGAGATCATTTTAGAGATTAAATCCCCTGGACCAGATCGCATTTGGTACCTTGGAGATGCGTTTCGGGTAGGTATGAGCATAGAGGAAGTTTATGAACATACCGCGATTGATCGGTGGTTTCTTATTCAGATTCAAGAGATTATCGAACTCGAGCAAGTAATTTCAACTCGCCAATTAGAAAGTCTAACGGCAGAAGAAATTCGATTTGTAAAACAAAAAGGTTTTTCAGATCGGCGTTTAGCTAAATTGATGCAATCCGATCCGAGTCTTGTACGCATCCGCCGTCATGAATTTGGAATTAGGCCGATTTATAAAAGAGTAGATACCTGTGCTGCTGAGTTTTCAACGAACACTGCTTATATGTACTCTACCTATGAAAATGCTCAGGGCGTTTGCGAAGCAAAGCCAACGGATCGGCAAAAAATTATGGTGTTGGGTGGTGGTCCTAATCGCATTGGTCAGGGTATTGAATTTGATTATTGCTGTGTTCATGCCGCACTTGCAATGCGTGAAGATGGCTATGAAACTATTATGGTCAACTGTAATCCGGAAACAGTTTCGACAGACTATGACACTTCCGATCGACTCTATTTTGAATCGCTTACCTTGGAAGATGTTTTAGAAATTGTGGCTTTAGAAAAACCTTTGGGTGTAATTGTGCAGTATGGTGGTCAGACTCCGCTCAAGTTAGCTCTTGACTTAGAGGCCAATGGCGTCCCAATCATAGGTACCTCACCAGACATGATTGACGCTGCAGAAGATCGCGAGCGGTTCCAAAAGTTATTAAATGATTTAAAGTTAAGACAACCGCCAAATCGAACGGCAAGAACTGAAGAAGAAGCACTTACACTTGCACTAGAAATAGGTTATCCATTAGTTGTTCGGCCATCTTATGTATTAGGTGGGCGCGCGATGGAAATCGTCAATGATGGATTTGATTTACAAAGGTATATGCGTGAGGCAGTAAAAGTTTCGCATGATTCGCCCGTCTTGCTTGATCGATTCCTCAATGAAGCGATTGAATGTGATGTGGATTGCATTAGTGATGGCAAGCGCGTCTTTATTGGTGGTGTTATGGAGCACGTGGAACAAGCGGGAGTTCATTCGGGCGACTCTGCATGTTCATTGCCTCCTTACACATTATCTGAAGAAACCATTGAAGAATTACGCAGGCAGACTCAGGAGATGGCGATGGGTTTGCACGTTGTTGGGTTAATGAATGTGCAGTTTGCGATTCAACAAATTGATGGCAAAGACATTGTGTATGTGCTTGAGGTTAATCCAAGAGCATCAAGAACAGTACCATTTGTATCTAAAGCAACCGGACTGCAGTTAGCTAAGATTGCTGCACGTTGTATGGCAGGAAAAACTTTAGATGAACAAGGTATTGGAGAAGAAGTCAAACCAAGCTATTACTCAGTTAAAGAAGCTGTATTCCCATTTAATAAATTCCCTGGTGTAGATCCAATTCTAGGTCCTGAAATGAGGTCAACAGGAGAGGTGATGGGGGTTGGACGCACCTTTGGCGAAGCATTATTTAAATCACAATTAGCCGCAAGTACGCTACTACCAAGAAGTGGGACTGTTTTATTGTCTGTTAAAAATGGCGATAAACAAAGGGCTGTTGAAGTTGCAAAGATGTTACATGGCATGGGGTATCCCATTGTTGCAACGCGCGGGACTGCTAAAGCAATTGAAGCGGCCGGTATTCCTGTGAGGACTGTAAATAAAGTAAAAGAAGGACGTCCGGATATCGTTGATTTAATCAAGAATGGTGAGATTACCTTAGTGTTTACAACCGTAGACGAAAACCGGGGTGAGATTGCTGATTCGAGATCCATTCGTATAACTTCCCAAATTAATCGGGTTACCTATTACACTACGATTAGTGCAGCCTTAGCAGCAGTCCAAGGACTACGAGCGATTAATGAGCTCGAAGTCTATGACTTGCAAAGTTTGCATCAATCCTTACAATAATTCTATTTTTTTAAAGTTGATTCTATGAGTACTATTCCAATTACAAGAACCGGTGCAGAGCGCCTGAGGGATGAGCTCCACCGGTTGAAGTCTGTTGAGAGACCATCAGTGATTAATGCCATTTCAGAAGCAAGAGCGCAGGGCGACTTATCAGAAAATGCTGAGTATGACGCGGCTAAAGAAAAACAAGCATTTATTGAAGGCAGAATTAAGGAAGTGGAAGGAAAATTAGCCGCTGCACAAATTATTGATCCTGCACTTATTGATGCCGACGGTAAAGTAGTATTTGGTGCAACAGTTGAGCTGGAAAATTTAGAAGATGGATCAAAAATGACGTACCAAATTGTTGGGGATGACGAAGCCGATCTAGAGGCGAATAAAATCTCGATTAGTTCACCGATAGCCCGGGCATTGATTCGAAAAGAAGCTGGGGATACCGTAAAAGTCATCACACCTGGTGGGGAACGTGAAGTAGAAATTATTTCAGTACAGTACCTATAAATTAATGGTGCAAGACACTAACTTTGTTATCACCCAGCGTGTTTTTTCTATGCTATCGGGAATATTGTTTGGTGCGTTGTTGGGCGTAGGATTTCTAGTAACCCCCACCTTATTTAATGTCCTGGATGACAAACAAGTTGCTGGTATGATCGCTGGCGAAATCTTCAAAAATACAAGTTTTTTTAGTTTAGTTGTGAGTGTTTTTTTATTGATTTACGCCAACCTTTTAGTTAAGCGAGAGCTTAAGCATTACAGGCGTATTCGGTGGCTTTTGCTTAGCTGTATTTGCATAACACTCTTAGGAACATTTGTAGTGCAGCCCATGATGACAGAATTACGAGAGTTCGCACTCAGTCAGGGTGCGCCGGTGATGCAATCGCCACAAGCTAAGTCATTCGGAAGATTACATCAACTTTCAAGCGCTTTATTTACTATTGAAGTATTGATTTATGCTTTGATTTTTTGGACTTCGACAAAATTTCCCCAAAGAAACGGATAAATTAACCTAATTGTCTTTTTTTGACACTTTTTGGACGTGCTTTAGCGCGTTTGATTTGACCGCCAGCAGCAACGCGCTCATTTCCTAAGACTTTAGTGGCGATTGCTTTGGGGCGTTTTTGTGGGTTGCGGGTGAATTTTTTGACCATTACAGTTCTTGGACTGCCAAAACCTTCGTCGTTACGAGTTGATTTACGCGGCAATGCCTGAGAGATTTTGGTTAAATTAGGGCGATAGATGACAAGTAACTTGCCAATATGTTGAACTTTAGCGGCATGAAGCTTATTACAGATGGTTTCATAGATTTCTAAGCGAACCTCTCGATCATCCCCTAGAACCCTGATTTTGATGAGTTCATGAGAACTTAAGGCGATTTCAGCCTCCTTGAGAACGCCGGGAGTTAAGCCATCGGTCCCAATCATGACCGTAGGTGAAATAGTATGTGCTTTTGAGCGTAAATCTGAGCGGGTTGTTGAATCAAGTTCTAAAATAGTCATAGATTGCATTATCGCCGACTTAACTCTATACAGAAAGTGTTTTTTTAAAACTACAGTGGCTAAAAATAAATTTAACAAAGATTGGCTACAAGACCACCTCAATGATCCGTACGTAAAAATGGCTCAAAGAGAAGGTTATCGAGCAAGGGCGGCATACAAACTCAAAGAGATTGATGATCAAGATCATTTGATACAAGCAGGCATAACCATTGTTGATTTAGGAAGCGCTCCAGGAAGTTGGAGTCAGTATGCACGTAATCGTTTGGTTGAACTAGGTAAAAAAAATACGCGTATTGAGCCAGGCAAGCCTGATGGAAAAATTGTGGCCATTGATTTATTACCAATGGAGGCCATTGCCGATGTCACCTTTTTGCAGGGCGACTTTAGAGATGATGACGTAGTCAGACAATTGGAAAGCGTTTTATTTCAAGAGGGTATCCAAACGCAGCAAAAGGTTGATTTAGTTTTATCAGATATGGCGCCTAATTTATCAGGGGTAGCAGCAGCAGATGCAGCGCGGATGGAGCACCTTGCGGAACTGGCATTGGAGTTTTCCCAACTACATTTAAAGCAAGATGGCGCTTTATTGATTAAGTGTTTTCACGGAAGCGGTTATAGCCAAATTGTGGAATCATTTAAGAAAGTTTTTAAAGTTGTGGCGCCAAGAAAGCCCCAAGCGTCACGTAATCGATCTGCAGAGACCTTTCTGTTAGGGAGGTTTTTAAAATCTTCAAGTTAAGCCTAATAATCTAAGCTATTGTATTTGTTGACAATTGATAGAATTGGGTTAAGAATGGTAAATATTTATTTATACCTAAGCACTTGAAAATGTTGGGTAGTAGAATTATTTATTCTACATGTACCTTATTAATGGGATTTTGGAGATATTTTGAATAATCAAACGATGCAAAAAGTCGGAATTTGGCTGATTGTGGCACTAGTAGTGTTTACTTTTTTTAAGCAATTTGACAAGCCAAGTGCACAGAATCAAGTCACTTACTCCCAGTTTATGGACGATGCGAAGGCAGGGAAAGTGCGTCGGGTTGATGTTCAAGGACGCACATTACAAGTCACTGCCGTCGATGGCAATCGATACAACATTATTTCTCCTGGAGATATATGGATGGTCGGAGACTTAATGAAATTTGGAGTCCAGGTTACTGGTAAGGCGGAAGATGAGCCTAGCGTTTTTGTTTCTGCGCTTTACTACCTTGGACCAACACTTTTAATTATCGGTTTTTGGTTCTTTATGATGCGTCAGATGCAGGGTGGCGGCAAAGGTGGAGCATTCTCCTTTGGTAAATCAAAGGCTAGATTAATTGATGAAAACAGTAATTCTGTTAATTTTGGCGATGTGGCGGGTTGCGATGAAGCTAAATCAGAAGTGTCAGAGTTAGTTGATTTCTTAAAGGATCCTTCTAAGTTTCAAAAACTTGGTGGCCGGATTCCACGCGGGGTATTGCTTGTGGGTCCTCCTGGGACGGGTAAAACACTATTAGCTCGTGCCATTGCAGGCGAGGCTAAAGTTCCTTTCTTTTCTATTTCCGGATCTGATTTTGTCGAGATGTTTGTTGGTGTTGGTGCTGCTCGCGTTCGCGACATGTTCGAAAACGCTAAAAAGCAAGCCCCATGTATTATCTTTATTGACGAGATTGACGCTGTTGGGCGTCATCGTGGCGCGGGAACTGGCGGTGGAAACGATGAAAGAGAACAGACACTGAATCAGATGTTGGTTGAGATGGATGGATTTGAAGCCAACAGTGGCGTGATTGTTATTGCAGCGACTAATCGCTCCGATGTTTTAGATAAAGCACTATTACGACCCGGTCGATTCGATCGTCAAGTATTTGTGGGTTTACCGGATATTCGCGGCCGAGAGCAAATCCTCAAAGTCCACATGCGTAAAGTTCCGATTAATGCAGATGTAGATGCGGCAGTGCTTGCGCGCGGTACACCTGGATTTTCAGGAGCTGATTTAGCTAATTTAGTAAACGAAGCCGCATTATTTGCTGCGCGTAGAAATAAACGTGCGGTTGAGATGAGTGACTTTGAAGATGCTAAAGATAAGATTTACATGGGGCCTGAAAGAAAATCTGCAGTCATGCGAGAAGATGAAAGAAGAAATACTGCTTACCATGAATCTGGCCATGCTGTAGTTGCTAAATTATTACCAAAGGCAGACCCTGTTCACAAAGTGACCATTATGCCGCGCGGTATGGCATTGGGAGTTACATGGCAATTGCCTGAGTTTGATCGTGTGAACTTATATAAAGATCGCATGTTAGAAGATTTAGCTATTTTATTTGGTGGAAGAGCAGCTGAAGAAGTTTTTCTGAACTCGATGAGTACAGGTGCTTCGAATGACTTTGAGCGTGCCACAAAGATGGCTCGAGACATGGTTACAAGATATGGTATGAGCGAGTCATTAGGAACGATGGTTTATGTCGATACTGAATCCGAAAGTATTTTTGGACGCATGAACTCAAAAACCGTATCGGAAGTCACACAACAAAAAGTGGATGCTGAGATTCGCTCGCTATTGGACACGCAATACACGCTTGCAAGACATCTTTTAGAAACCAATCGTGACAAGGTGGAAGCGATGGTAGTTGCACTGCTCGAATGGGAAACGATTGATGCGGATCAAGTGAATGACATCATGGCAGGAAACCCACCACGTCCGCCAAAGGTATCTGATCCTGTAAACACAACTGGCGGCGGCGATGGTAGTACGCCAACTCCCGCGCAAGGTAGTTCACCAGCAACGGTTTAGGCATGGCTATAATAGTTACAAAGCCCACAGCTTGGCGCTGTGGGCGTTTTTATTTTGACTGGAAGCATAATCCCACGCCAGTAGTGATGGGAATATTGAACATTACTCCAGACTCATTCTCGGATGGAGGTAAGTACCTCTCACATCAGCAAGCCATCGATCACGCTTATCAAATGATTGAAGATGGTGCACAGATCATTGATATCGGTGGCGAGTCCACAAGACCTGGGGCAACGCCCATTAGTGCTCAAGAAGAGCAAGATCGAATTTTGCCAGTGATAGAGAAACTCCAATCAGCAGGAGTTGCCTTATCGATTGACACCTACAAAGGTGAAACCATGCGATTAGCTTTAGATCTGGGGATTGATATTTTGAACGATATCAGTGGTTTTCAAGACCCTCATAATATCTCAGTAGCCGCATCCTCAGCAGACGTAGGTCTTTGCATTATGCATATGCAAAATAAACCACAAACGATGCAAGTAGAGCCAAACTATCAACAGGTTGTAGAGGATGTGGGTCAATTCTTGGCGCAAAAAATAGATCAATTATCTAGATGTGGAATTGAGCGAGAGCGTATTGCAATTGACCCAGGATTTGGGTTTGGAAAAACAGCCCAGCACAACTTAACTTTATTACATCGTTTAGCAGAATTACAACTTGATAGCAGTACATTGCTCGTTGGATTATCCCGAAAAAAAACCTTAACTAAAATTGTTGGGGATGACGCACATAGTCTCACAACAGCCAGTGTTGTTGCTGCCATATTGGCAATTGAGCGAGGCGCGAAGGTCATTCGAGTACATGATGTCAAACCAAGCGTTCAGGCTGTCAAGGTTTGGTCAGCTATGTACTTTGAGGACTTACCTTAATTCAGACTAAAATCATTGCATGAAAAGAAAATACTTTGGTACAGATGGTATACGAGGAGAAGTTGGCCAACATCCAATCACCCCAGATTTTGTCATGCGCCTGGGATATGCGGCAGGAAAGGTCTTTGCCCAGCAGGGTGGTGGTCATGGAAGAACGACTATCCTGATTGGCAAAGATACTCGAATATCTGGATATATGTTGGAGTCTGCTCTTGAGGCAGGATTTACCGCGGCAGGCGTTGATGTTGTTCTTTGTGGACCGATACCGACACCCGGAGTAGCCTACCTAACTCGAGCCTTAAGACTATCTGCTGGAGTGGTGATATCCGCCTCGCATAATCCATACCAAGACAACGGCATCAAATTTTTCTCAGCAGATGGCGATAAATTGCCTGACGACATTGAAAACAAAATAGAATCGATGCTAGAAGAACCTTTCACCTGTTCATCTTCTATGGATATGGGCAAAGTCCGTCGCTTAGACGATGCGGCTGGACGTTATATCGAATTTTGTAAAAGCAGCTTCCCTAACCAATTCGATTTACACGGCCTCAAGCTCGTCGTAGATTGTGCCAATGGTGCTGCATATCACATAGCGCCGAATGTTTTTCATGAGTTAGGGGCAGAGGTGATCTCGATTGGTAACCAACCCAATGGTATGAATATTAATGATGCGGTGGGTGCAACTGCACCGCAGGCCTGTATTGATCAAGTAAAAGCCAGTGGGGCTGACTACGGCATTGCGCTTGACGGCGATGCTGACAGGTTACAAATGATTGATGCACACGGTCATTTATTCAATGGTGACGAACTCCTTTACCTGGTTGCAAAGGATCGTGTTGAATCTGGTAAAGAGGTGCGAGGTGCGGTAGG
The DNA here is from genome assembly GCA_037137465.1 of Betaproteobacteria bacterium. Lineage (GTDB taxonomy): Bacteria > Pseudomonadota > Gammaproteobacteria > Burkholderiales > Burkholderiaceae > Polynucleobacter. Next base: position 19,241 of record JBAXKF010000023.1, read on the forward strand.
AACTCTCATGACGAATATCGCAATTGAAAAGGCATTTCTTGACTTAGGAATCCCCTTTGAGAGGGCGGCTGTCGGTGATCGATACGTACTTGAAAAATTAAAACAAAATGAATGGATGATGGGTGGAGAAAGTTCTGGGCACTTAATTTTTCTGGACAAACATACGACAGGTGATGGCATTGTTGCCGCACTTCAAGTTTTGGCTACAGTCAGGCGCAGTGGCATAGACATTAGAGAAAGACTATTGAATGTAAAGATGTACCCACAAGTACTGATTAATATTCGTTATAAAAAGCAGTATGATTGGAAAAGTGACGCCGCATTACAGAAAGTACAGGCTCAAGTTATTGAGGAATTAGGGGCTAATGGCAGGATTTTGATCCGAGCATCAGGTACTGAGCCTCTTTTGAGGGTGATGGTTGAGGCCAAAACGATGGAATTAGCCCAGTCTTATGCAGAAAAAATTGCATCTCATATACCTCAATAATTATAAAAAGCATTGATTTTATTGAGTATTTTAAAATTAAGTGACAAATCATGGTTTTGTCATATTTCCCTCACATTGAAGCATTAAAGTCTAGTATGTCACATGACTTTTAACTATCGAGGATAAAAATGCGTAATAAATTTCTTAAAATAGCTATTTTAGGAGCTTTCGTATCAGCTTCTCTAAATACAATGGCGATTGATATTACCGGTGCTGGTGCTTCTTTCCCAGCTCCTGTTTACAGCAAATGGGCTGAAGATTACAAAAAAGTAACTAAAAATAGCGTTAACTACGCTTCTATTGGATCTTCTGGTGGTATCAAGCAGATTCGTGAAAAAACGGTAGACTTTGGTGCAACTGATGCCCCATTAAAAGGTGCTGATTTAGACAAAGACGGCATGGTTCAGTTTCCAGCAATCATTGGTGGTGTTGTACCAGTTGTTAATTTGCCTGGTTTTGCTCCAAATGAATTAAAAATGGACAGCGACATTTTAGCGGCAGTATTCCGTGGTGATATTACCAATTGGAATGCACCACAAATTGCATCAGTTAATCCCGGCAAGAAATTACCTAATCAAGCAATTACAGTAGTTGTTCGTTCAGATGGTTCTGGAACAACAGCTGTATTTACAGATTATTTATCAAAAGTAAGTAAGTCATGGTCAGATAGCGTTGGTGCAGGTGCAACAGTTAAATGGCCAGCAGATTCAACAGTTGGCGGTAAAGGTAACGAAGGCGTATCTGCTAACGTAACACGTGTTAAAGGATCGATTGGCTATGTTGAGTATGCGTATGCAAAACTCAATAAGATGACTTCTTTACAAGTAAAAAATGCTGACGGTAAATTTGTATCACCAAGTTTGGATGCGTTCAAAGCCGCTGCTGCGGGTGCTAACTGGGCAGCTACACCGGGTATGGGTATATCAATGACTAATCAGCCTGGTGCAAACTCATGGCCAATCGCTGCAGCGTCATTTATTTTGATGTACAAAAATCCAGCAAGTAAAGAGAAGTCTGCTGAAGCTCTCAAGTTCTTTGAGTGGGCTTTTAAAGAAGGCGACAAGACTGCTGCTGAATTAGATTATGTTCCATTACCGGCAAATGTAACTGACTATATTGCCAAAAATGTCTGGACACAAATCGCTAAGTAATTAGGTATAACCCACTAGCCTAAATGACTAGTGGGTTTTTCTCTATTGAATCAAGTTTTTTATGGAAAATAAAATGACTGGTATGTCTTCTGGAATACAACTCACTGCCCAAACTGCAAAAATAGTTCGCATACAAAGAATTCAAGATTTTCTTTTTCATAAAGTAACATTATTCTTTGCCTCTCTCGTATTAATCGTATTAGCAGGTATTTTAATTTCATTAATTATTACCTCATGGCCTGCTTTAAGTGAATTTGGACCAGGATTTTTCTTCAGCAGTGAATGGGATGTTGTTAATCAAAAGTTTGGTGGATTAACCTCCATTTATGGAACATTGGTAACAGCGGTTTTAGCGCTATTGATAGCTGTCCCAATTAGTTTTGGTATCGCGGTATTTCTGACAGAAATGTGCCCAAACTGGTTACGCAGACCTCTTGGAACAGCAGTAGAGTTATTGGCTGCAGTGCCTTCAATTATTTACGGCATGTTTGGTTTGTTTGTTTTTGCGCCATTATTTGCTGAGTATGTTCAGCCGGCCTTAACCTCAACGATTGGTCAAGTTCCTGTTGTTGGGGCATTATTTACTGGAGCGCCGAATGGGATTGGCTTATTGTGCGCAGCATTGATTTTGGCATTTATGGTGGTTCCTTTCATTACTTCTGTGATGCGTGATGTTTTTGAAATCGTCCCACCAGTTTTAAAAGAATCCGCTTATGGCATTGGTTGTACAACATGGGAAGTAGTAACCCGTATCGTCTTGCCGTATACCCAAGCAGGAGTTGTCGGCGGTATTATGCTCGGACTTGGCCGCGCCTTAGGTGAAACGATGGCTGTGACATTCGTGATTGGTAATGCGCACCGTATTAAGGCATCACTATTTGCCCCTGGATCTTCGATTGCTTCGACACTGGCCAATGAGTTTGGTGAAGCTGAGCCAGGCTTACATTATTCATCATTATTTGCATTAGGATTAGCACTTTTCATTATTACCTTCATTGTGTTGGCTGCTGCGAAGTGGATGCTTGCAAGAATGGAAAAACAAAAAGGGGCGAAGAGTTAATTTATGGAAACTGGAATCTACAACAAACGCAAGCGCTCTAATAAAGTAGGGTTATCTTTGTCGATGTTCGCAATGGTATTGGGAATGATTGTATTGCTTTGGATATTATTCATCCTGTTTACCAAAGGCTTTGCAGCTTTAAACTTCAATTTCTTTACTGAAAGTACACCTGCGGCAGGATCTGCTGGTGGTGGATTAGCAAACGCGATGGTCGGGTCTTTAATGATGGTTACCTCATGTACCTTGATTAGTACCCCTATTGGCGTTCTTGCAGGTATTTTCTTAGCTGAATACGGTGATCGTAGTAGGATTGCTAGCATCACAAGGTTTGTGACAGACATTATGTTATCGGCACCGTCTATTGTGATTGGTCTATTCGTATATGCCATATACGTGGCACAAGTTAAGCATTTTTCAGGATGGGCTGGAACCTTAGCACTATCTCTTCTTGCGGTACCAGTGATTTTAAAGACAACGGAAAATATGTTGCGCTTAGTCCCAGGAACATTGCGTGAGGCAGCTTATGCGCTAGGAACCCCAAAATGGAAAGTCTCTTTAGCCGTTATTTTAAGAGCAGCTAAGAGTGGTGTAATGACAGGTATTTTATTAGCGATTGCAAGGGTGAGCGGAGAGACTGCTCCATTACTCTTTACTGCGCTTAATAACCAGTTTTTCTCGTCCAATATGAATAAGCCAATGTCTAATTTGCCAGTGGTTATTTATCAATTTGCCTTGAGCCCCTATGAAAACTGGGTCAATTTAGCTTGGGGTGGAGCATTGCTAATTACTTTAACCGTTTTGGGCCTTAATATTCTTGCCCGCGTATTTTTTAGAGAGAAATCATGACGCCAGACACATCTAATTTGAAAAACGCCATTGAGGTTCATAACTTAGATTTCTTCTACGGGAAATTTAAAGGCCTCAAAAATGTTAACTTAAACATTGCTGAAAATAAAGTTACGGCATTTATTGGCCCATCAGGCTGTGGAAAATCGACCTTATTACGTACTTTTAACCGGATGTATGATTTATATCCAGGTCAGCGTGCTGAGGGTGAGATCAACTTGTACGGTGAAAACATCCTTGATAAAGATCGTGACTTAAATCTATTGCGTGCAAAAGTTGGAATGATCTTTCAAAAACCAACACCTTTCCCGATGTCTATTTACGACAACATTGCATTTGGCGTAAAACTATATGAAAACCTCAACAAAGCTGATATGGATGAGCGTGTTGAATGGGCACTTAATAAAGCGGCTTTATGGAATGAAGTGAAAGATAAACTCAATCAAAGTGGACTTTCATTATCCGGTGGTCAGCAACAGCGTTTATGTATTGCTCGAGGAGTTGCGGTCAAGCCTTCTGTACTTTTATTAGATGAGCCAACCTCTGCGTTAGACCCAATTTCTACTGGTAAAGTAGAAGAATTGGTACATGAATTAAAAAATGACTATACAGTTGCTATTGTTACGCATAACATGCAACAAGCTGCACGTGTTTCTGACTTTACTGCTTTTATGTATCTTGGTGAGTTAATTGAATTTAATGAAACTAAACAGATATTCTTAAAGCCTGATCGTAAAGAAACGGAAGATTATATTACTGGTCGTTTTGGTTAATTGAATACGGACATAGGGGAACGAAATGACTGAGAAACATTTATCTTCACAATTTGATGTTGAGTTAAACGCAATCAATGCGCACCTATTAGAAATGGGTGGCTTGGTTGAAACACAAGTAGCAAATGCGATGAAGGCATTTTCTACCATGGATGCTGATCTTGCTTCTGATGTGTTGACAAAAGAAAAATTGGTGAATGAGTTTGAAATCAATATTGATAAAGAGTGTGCAGAAATACTTGCGCGCCGCCAACCAACAGCAAAAGATTTACGCCTGATACTAGCGATTGCAAAAGCAATTTCGAATCTTGAGCGTGTGGGCGATGAGGCTGATCATATTGCTGCACGTATCAAGAAAATTGTTGAAGTAAACGCACCCTATCAAATTAACGTTGCAGAAATTCGTATTGCTGGTCAGATGGCGCTAGGTTTATTGCGTCGCTCCTTAGACGCGTTTGCAAGAATGGACTCCAAAGCAGCGGCAATTATTGTTGCTGACGATATAGAAATCGATAATGAGTTTCGTGGTTTCGTGCGTAAATTAATCTCTTACATGAGTGAAGACCCACGTATTATTTCAACAGCGCTGGAAATTTTATTTATAGCAAAAGCAGTAGAGCGAATTGGTGACCATGCCAAAAATATTTCTGAATTTGTTATTTATGTTGATAAAGGTACTGATGTTAGACATCTACCACACGACCAACTTACTCAAGAGGCGAATAAATAAATGGCTAGTAGCATACTCATTGTTGAAGACGAACCATCCATAGCTGAGCTGATTTCGGTTAATTTAAGTCATGAAGGCTTTTTGCCGGTGAGAGCGTTCCAGGCTGATCAAGCTGCTATGTTGATGAAAGAGGTATTGCCTGATTTAATTGTTCTAGATTGGATGTTGCCAGGAAAATCTGGCATTCAGTTTGCGAAAGATTTACGCAACAATGACCGCACCAAAGATATCCCAATTATTTTTCTGACCGCTAGATCTGAGGAAATGGACAAAATTGCCGGATTAGATGCTGGTGCTGATGACTATTTAACTAAGCCATTCTCACCCAAAGAATTAGTTGCCCGAATTCGTGCGGTACTGCGACGCAAATCCCCACAGTTGACAGATGAAGTGATTGAAATTAATGCACTTAAATTGGATCCCACGACTCACCGGGTTACCTTCCAAAACCATGATGAGATGCAAAAAATTGACCTTGGTCCGACCGAGTTTCGTTTATTACGTTTTTTAATGGCCAATCCAGAACGTGTTCACGCACGCGGCCAGCTTCTTGACAAGGTATGGGGCGACCATGTATTTGTCGAAGAAAGAACCGTTGATGTGCATATTAAGCGCTTACGTGCCGCCTTAGCGCCAGTTGGTTGCGAGACGATGATCGAGACCGTTCGTGGCAGCGGATATCGCTTAACACGTAACCCATCACTCGTTTCATGAAATAATAGCTTCCATGATATTCATGGGGCTTCGCACAATTTACTCTTTAGGCTTAATAGTATTTTTGAGCATCCTTTGTGCTCAACTCTTTTCTGCGAGTGCCGGCATCCTTTGCTGCATTTTTCTGTTGGTATTGTATGTTTGTTACCAGTCATGGAATCAGTATCGACTTCTAAAGGCCTTGAAACAGGACGACCTGATTGGTCATCATCGAGGTTTTGGTATTTGGTATGATATTTTTAGCCTTTTAGATAAAAAATCAAAAGAGTGGCGACAGGAAGTTTTACGTTCAGAAATTGAATACAAGCGATTTATTCAAGCTGTACAGGCATCCCCTAACGGACTAGTCATGTTAGACGAGGATGATCAAATCGAGTGGTGTAACCATGTTTGCAAAGAGCACTTCCGCTTAGATCCCCTTCGTGACGCTCGTCAGCCTGTGACTTTTTTGTTAAGACATCCAGATTTTGTTCTTTACATGCATGAAGCAAACTTCTCTGAACCACTTCACTTAGATTTTATGGGGGTGAATGGGAATTTAATGTTGTTGCTACAAATATTTCCGTATGGTGAAAATCGAAAACTCTTATTGAGCCAAGACATTACGATATTGAAGAGAAATGAGGCCATGCGACAAGATTTTGTGGCCAACGTATCCCATGAGTTAAGAACCCCATTAACTGTATTAAATGGATTTTTAGAAACGCTACGAGAATTGCCATTAACAGCAGCAGAAAGAAAAAAATACTTGTTGATGATGTCATCACAATCATCACGAATGTTGTCATTGGTGGAAGAGTTATTGATCTTAACGAGACTAGATAATAGCCCCGTATCTCCCAAAACATCGACTGTAAAAGTCACAGAATTAATCCAGAGAATTGTAGAAGATGCCAAGGGCTTATCCAATGGACGACATACTATTCAGTTATCCATTATTTCTAGAAGAAATATCTTAGGTGCTGAAAATGAAATCTTCTCTGCATTTGGTAATTTATTAATGAATGCGGTTCGTTATACCCCGGAGGGTGGAGCGATTCAAGTATATTGGGAGGATGCACCTGAGGGCGGAGCTATTTATTCAGTTCGTGATACGGGTATAGGTATTGCTCCAGAACATATACCACGCCTAACAGAGCGTTTTTATCGCGTTGACCGCAGTCGATCCAGAGATACGGGGGGGACAGGACTTGGATTGGCGATTGTTAAACATGTTGCGATTCGGCATGGGGCACACCTCAATATAGAGAGTACTTTAGGCCTTGGCAGCGTGTTTTCACTTACGTTTAATAAAGACCGCCTAGTAAATTCGGACAATCCCACCATTTAAACGAATTAGCCTTGAATCATTTTTAGCAGCTCTAGTTGGGCAACAAAAGGGTATTTACTTTTTGATTTAATCTTGTGATAGTGACCTTCAGATTCCATTAGCCAAGCCGCTTGATTATCTTGAAGTAAAGCTTTGAGACCTTCGAAGATGACCCTGGCTTTGATGTTGGGTTCTAGAATAGGAAAAGCGATCTCAACCCTTCGATATAAATTTCTATCCATCCAGTCAGCGCTAGAGAGATATACTTTTTCTTGCCCATTAGCATAAAAATAATAGATTCGGTGATGCTCTAAGAAGCGACCAATAATAGAACGTACTTTAATATTTTCAGACAGGCCAACTACCCCTGGCATGAGGGCACAGACTCCCCGAATAATTAAATCAATTTTTACACCAGCCTGAGAGGCTCGGTAGAGTTCTTGAATGACGCTAGGCTCAAGTAGTGCATTCATCTTGGCAATAATATGCGCTTTTTTACCGGCTTTTGCTGCGCGTGTTTCACTACGAATATGTTTGATAATTTCATCTTGCATCGTAAACGGAGATTCCCACAGTCTAGATAAGACAACATGTTTTCCTGTACCCGTGAGTTGTTGAAACACCTGGTGCATATCCGTAGTAATTTGAACATCAGCAGTTAATAGACCAAAATCAGTGTATAACTTAGCCGTTCTAGGGTGGTAGTTGCCGGTACCTAAATGGGCATAACGCTTTAAGATAACCTTGGTTTTAGCACCTTTACCAACAGTTTCCCGGCGCACAATGAGTAACATTTTGGCGTGGCATTTATGACCAACCACACCGTAAATTACATGAGCACCCACAGCTTCTAATTTGGCGGCCCATTGCATATTCGTCTGCTCATCAAAGCGGGCTAAAAGTTCAACAACCACAGTTACTTCTTTGCCATTTCGAGCCGCTTCCATGAGAGCGTCCATGACCAAAGACTCATCGCCAGTGCGATAGACGGTTTGTTTGATAGCCAGAACTTGAGGATCTTTGGCAGCTTGACGAAGAAGTTCAAGAACAGGTTCAAAACTCTCGTAAGGGTGATGCAAAAGAATATCTTGTTTACTGATAGCATCAAAGATGGATTCTTCATTGATTAATACAGATGGATATTGAGGCGTTGCCGGAATAAATTTGAGATCAGGGCGATCAATCAGTTCAGGAATCTGTGCCAAGCGGACTAAATTAACAGGACCGTTGACACGATAGCAATCAGACTCTTGCAGATTCGACTCAATCAAAATGCGCTCAACTAATTTATCCGGAGTGCTAGCGCTGATTTCTAAACGAACTGCCTCACCAAGATGACGCGTAGGAAGTTCGCCCTGGAGAGCGCTTCGTAAATCGGTAATATCATCCTCAGATACAAAAAGATCAGAATTTCTAGTCACTCTAAATTGGTAACATCCAATAATTTTGATGCCTGGAAAAAGTTCACTCACAAAGGCTTGCATAAATGAAGACAGCAATATAAAGCACGTTTCTCCATTGGCTTCGAATTGTTTTGGTAATCGAACTACTCTGGGTAGTGATCGAGGAGCTTGAACAACTGCGAGTGAGGCACTTCTACCAAAAGAGTCCTTACCCTCAAGGGCAATTAAAAAATTTAAGCTTTTATTAATGACACGTGGAAAAGGGTGAACCGGATCCAAAGCGATTGGAGTTAGCAAGGGGACCATTTCCCGATAAAAAAAATCTTTTGCCCACTGATGTAGCTTTGGGGACCAGTTGGGTGGATATTTAAAAATTACTTTTTCGGTAGCAAGGGCAGGAAGAATCGATTGCAGCAATAGCTCATATTTTTTTGCAACTAAAGCGTGAGCAAATGCAGTGATACGGTCGTAGGATGCTTGAATAGTGGAGCCATCCTCGAGAAGTCTATTAGGGCTTTCAATTAATTGCGCTTTAAGTCCTGCCATACGGATTTCAAAAAACTCATCCATATTGCTTGATACAATGCTCACATACCGTAATCTCTCTAATAAAGGAATCTCACTATCTTGAGCTTGAGCTAAAACTCTGGAGTTGAATTCCAAAAGACCGATTTCGCGGTTCAGTAGTGGAATTGATGAAGTATTCATATTAAATCATTGTTTCAGTTAAATATTTCATAGTTATGATGGTTATTCATTAAAATATCACAAAAATGAAATATTATTGAATAGTAAATAAATATAAAAGAAGGTATGGCTTTCGAACTTCAATCCCCAATTAAAAAAGAATCTGACCCAAAGCTCATTGCTTCGGTTGATTTAGGATCAAATAGTTTTAGAATGGTTGTGGCGCAAATAATAGAGACCCCTTCAGGATTTCAACTCCGTCCAGTAGACACACTGCGAGACCCCATCAAATTAGCAGCAGGACTAGATAGTGAAAAAAATCTTGATGCCGAGGCATTTGGGCGAGGATTGAGCTCAATAAGACGGTTTGGAGAGCGATTACGCAGTTTTTCACCGATGCAAGTAAGAGCTGTGGCCACCAACACTTTAAGGGTTGCTAGAAATGCTCAGCAATTTATACAGCAAGCCGAATTAGCCTTAGGGTTTCCGATAGAGGTCATTGCTGGGCGAGAAGAAGCGCGCTTAGTTTACGTCGGAGCATCTCACGGCGCTCCTGCTAGTGTAGGTAATCGATTGGTTATTGACGTTGGCGGTGGCTCAACTGAATTTATCATTGGACACGGCTATGAGGCTAAGCTCATGGAGTCTTTATATATTGGTTGCGTATCCCATAGTCAAAAGTTTTTTGTCAACGGTGCAGTAGATAGCTATAGCTTTAAACAAGCTGAATTAGCTGCCCGTCAAGAAATACAAATCATCGCCAAAGAATATCGCAAAAAAGGTTGGGATCAAGTGATCGGATCATCGGGAACAGCCAAGGCAATTGCAGAGCTCATAGTTCTGAATGGTTTTGATGGCATGACTGGAGGTTATTCAGGTTTTGATTCTAGCGGCGTGATAACACGAGACGGGTTGGAGAATTTAAAGAGTTCACTGATAGAGTCTGAGTCGATGCAATCCTCGAATTTGATTGGTCTTAAGCCCGATCGTCGTCAAGTATTGCCAGGTGGATTAGCGATTATGATTGCTGCATTTGACGAATTGCGTATCGAGTCGATGGAGATTGTAGAGGCGGCATTACGGATGGGGGTTTTATATGACTTCATCGGCAGGACGCAGCACCATGACATGCGCTTTGTAACCGTAGAGCAATTCATGAAACGATATTCTGTAGATATTGAACAGGCCTTACGTGTAGAGCAATTTGCGACATTATTTTTAGATCAGTTTCCCATGCCAGAAAATGAAGATCGGATCAATAATCTTTCTTTATTAGGGTGGGCAGCACGTTTACATGAAATAGGTTTATCCATATCGCATAATGGATACCACAAACATTCAGCTTATATTTCTGCGAATGCTGATATGCCGGGTTTTTCAAAGAATGATCAGGCGCGTTTATCAGCACTTTTATTAGGTCATATAGGTAAGTTAGCAAAAGTCTCTTCTAGTAATCATTTTATTGATTGGCGTATGTTGTTCTGCTTGCGTTTAGCATTGGTATTATCACGTCGCAGAATGTTTGAAGAGATCCCCGAGATCTTAGTTCAACAAACGAATAAGGGATACAAAGTAAGTCTACCTAAAAAGTGGTTAGACGATCACCCTTTGACCGAGTTTAGCCTGAAGAAAGAGGCAGAAGATTGGAGCAAGGTCAATAAAGAGTACATTATTGATTTGTATTAAAACTAAAACTGCATTACAACTAAAAATCAGTGTTCAGCTAAAAAGTGTTTAGCGTATTTTGGGTTCATGTCAGACAATCTAAACATCGTCAAAAAGTCAGCAGTATTAAAGTCAGGATCCCAAGCGGGTTCGCCGCAAATCTTAGCACCAATGCGTAAATAACCTTTGAGAAGAGGGGGCGGTTCAACTTCCAACATGGAATTTAATTTAGCCAAAGGTAATGGAAGTTTAGGAAAAGTTCGATACTCAATAGAAGACGAATGTTTTTCTTGCAAAATTCGATTTAAACTCGCAGCGTAATGACCGCCATCCCCCATTGGTACGCTTGCACAGCCGAGCATGATTTCATAGCCATGCTGCTTCATATAAGCCCCAAGCCCTGCCCATAAAGCCATAATGACGGCGCCAGAGCGGTAGTCTTCATGTACACAAGAACGCCCAATCTCAACTGTTTTTGGCAATAAATGCTCAAGACGTGCTAAATCAAATTCTGACGCAGAGTACAAACGACCGATAGCTTTGGCTTGCTCAGGAGCTAAAACGCGATAGGTTCCTACAACTTGGAGGGTCTCGCGGTCACGAACAATCAAATGGTCGCAATAGGCATCGAATTCATCGACATCCAAGCCCTCTGCATTGTAGGGAAGGCTAGCGCCCATTTCCTCTGCAAATATTCGATAGCGAAGACGTTGGGCTTCTTTAATCTCAGCTAAATCACGTGCCACATAAACCTGAATTGGGCTTTGTTTTTGGGTTTTTAAGGAAGACTTTACTACCGGAGCTTCAGCCAAGGTTTTACGTAAAGCTTTCATTCTTTTTAGACGTTTTTTAGATTTAGCCTTCTTTTTCAAAGGAAAAATCTTGGCAAATTTATTAAACTTTTGAAATTCAGCTAATTTACTGGTTAATTTACCCGCAAGTTTTGTGGTAATCCCCTCCCCAAGGGAGTTCAAAGATTGAAGGGGATTTGGGATTTCTTTCATATACTCACTTTTGATTTAACTTATGTTAATTATATTTAATTTTCGTGTCACAGAGATTACAAACTATACGATTTGCCCAATACTCGAGGCCTTACTTAATAACGGTACAAGGATGCAAGTCCATGAAACGAAACACAAAATTAAAGCTAGCATTACAGCAGCACTACCAAAATCTTTAGCGCGTTGAGATAAGCCATGTTTTTCGAATGAAATCCGATCAATTGCGGCTTCAACACTAGAATTTAACAATTCAACAATTAACACGAGCAGCACAGATCCAAATAAAACGATGTGTTCGACAGGTGAAACCCGCAAAATAAAACTCACCGGAATCAAAATACAGGCCAGCGTGAGTTCTTGCCGAAATGCGCTTTCTTCTCGAACTGCAAAGACCAAGCCATTCCAAGAGTTCACCGCGGCCCGAAACGCTCTTGTGATGCCCTTATTGCCTTTATGAGGATTTTGATCGATGGAGTAATTTTCGGTCATGATTTTAGATTTCTATATCTGTACTATGCTCAACAAGTCCTTCCGGGACTGGAACGAGATGTTTTGCAAATTGCTCACTCGCCGCTCTCCACGAATAAAGTTTGGCATGGGTAATAGCTGACTCTTTAGGAATCTTCAAAGCTTCAAGACAGGCCTCTCGCAAATCCGTTCTCAATGCACCAGCACCAGAGTCTCCAATAACGTCGATAGGCCCAGTAACAGGATAAGCCGCAACTGGGAGGCCGCAGGCCATGGCTTCAAGCAGAACTAAGCCAAAGGTGTCAGTCTTACTAGGGAAGACAAATACATCGCCAGAGGCATAGTAAGGAGGAAGATCAGCTTGATCTTTACCGCCTAAGTAAGTTGCGTTTGGGTATTTATCTTTGAGCACTGAAAGTGATGGTCCATCGCCAATCACCACCTTTGATCCAGGTAGATCAAGCGCCAAAAAAGCTTCGATATTTTTTTCTACGGCTACTCTACCCACATATAAAAATATCGGTCTTGGGGTATTAATCAGATTAGACTCTTGATATTGAAAGCGATCTAAATCGACACCTCTACTCCAAAGTACTACATTGGTAAAGCCGTAGCTTTGCAAATCTTTCATCACAGCTGGGGTTGGGGCCATAACTGCACATGAAGGGCCATGAAACCACTTAAGAAAGCGATAAGTCCAGGCGAGAGGGATTTTGATTCGAGCATGAACATACTCAGGAAAGCGCGTGTGATAAGCCGTTGAGTAAGGAATTTTATTTTGAATCGCAAAGGATCTTGCAGCCAGGCCTAGCGGCCCCTCTGTCGAGATATGAATGGCATCTGGTTTAAAGGCTTTAATACGTCTTGATACTTTTTTAGCGGGTAATATCGATAAAGAAATATCGGGATAGGTGGGGCAGGGAAAAGTTTTAAATTCAAGGGGGGTAATCATATCGACCTCATGCCCCATCAATGTTAATTCTTTTCTTGTTTGTTTGAGCGTTCTTACAACGCCATTCACTTGTGGCTCCCAAGCATCGGTGATGATCATTATTTTCATTCAGTTAACTCTAAAGTTGGAATACGTGGAGAGCCATGAGCTGTAACTGGAGCTTGGATGGGGAAGGGATTTAACGGCATACTTAAAGGCGCGTGGGTGGTTACCACAATTGGCTCAAAGACCATTTCCTCAGATCCTTCTAGGATGTGTGGCCAGTGAATAATTTTTAACTCACCATCAAAAGTTTCAACAAGAGCTGTTAAGCTTTCAACCCAGTCACCGTCATTGCAGTACAGGAGGCCTTCAATATCACGAATCTCTGCCTTGTGAATGTGACCACAAACCACGCCATCACATTTTCTTTTGCGAGCTTCGCGCGCCATAATAGCTTCAAAGTCCGCAATAAAACTGACGGCATTTTTTACTTTATGTTTAAGAAATTGAGATAAAGACCAGTATTGGAAGCCGAGTTTAATACGAATATTGTTAAACCACCGATTCACTACCAAGATACAGGTATAAGCTGTGTCACCAAGGTAGGCTAGCCATTTAGCATATTGCATGACACTATCAAATAAATCTCCATGAGTCACCCAAAGTCTTTTGCCATCTGCCGTGACGTGAATCATTTCATTTTGAATCTGTATTTCGCCAAAAGTCATACCAATAAATTGGCGCGCCATCTCATCATGGTTACCTGGAATATAAAAGACTTCAGCCCCTTTACGAACTTTTCGTAAAAGTTTCTGGATGACGTCATTATGGGATTGGGGCCAATACCAAGATTTTTTTAGACGCCAACCATCGATAATATCTCCGACCAGATAAAATGTATGGGCATCATTGTGTTTTAAGAAGTCGAGGAGGTAATTCGCTTGGCAACCAGAAGTACCCAAGTGAATATCAGAAATCCAAATCGTTCGATATTGCATCATGGAAGTTCATTTAGCCCTAGTACAATGACTGGGATATGAACAAATTGTTGCATTACTGTGACATTTCATTAAATTTAATAATCACTATGATTTTATTCAAATATTTAGAAATAACTTCCCATATTCTTTATGGCTTTTATGTTGTTATTGTGCCATTTCGCTTTGCTAATCAAGTCAAGCGAGATCAGCTTTTAAAGCTTTGGAGCCAGAAATTACTCCAAATATTGGGGGTAAGTCTCGAGATTCAAGGGCAGATACCTATGCAAGATGATGGCATTTTGTATGTATCCAATCACATCTCTTGGCTAGATATTCACGTCATTAATGCCTGGCGCCCAATGCGTTTTGTGGCAAAAAAAGAAGTAGGTGAGTGGCCAGTTTTCGGTTGGTTTGCTAAGCAACTCAATACATTATTTATTGATCGTCAAATGAGGGGGCATTCAAAAAATGTATCCCAGCAAATGGCACAAGCCCTAACGAGTGGCGGTCAAATTTGTATTTTCCCTGAGGGGACTTCAACAGATGGTTTGATCGTATTGCCATTCAAACCTAATTTATTTCAAGCGGCAGTTGACGCCAAAGTAGTTTGTCAGCCGATGTCTATCACTTACACCAACGAGCGCGATGGTTGTATGAGCAGGGCTCCTGCATTCATCGGGGACATGGGCTTATTAGAGTCGATAGCCAATACCGTAAAGGGTGCGCCACTCAAAGTGAGCCTTCGATTATCTCCAATTTGTGAGCAAAATGAGGACCGAAAGTTACTCTCAGATGAGGCTTGGGAGAAAATAAATCTTTCAAGAAACACAAACAAGTAGGAAAGTTCTTAAAAACAGGTTAGAATATTAGATGTTCGGGGCGTAGCGCAGCCTGGTAGCGCATCTGCTTTGGGAGCAGAGGGTCGTGAGTTCGAATCCCACCGCCCCGACCAGTTTTGATTTAAGAAAAATTACGATTTCTTTTTATTTTTCTTCTTGTCTTTTACTTTTTTGAATTTTGTGACGTTACCATTTGCGTAAACACACCATTTCTTGATCTCTTCAACGAGTTCATATAAATCATCCAATGGTAGCTTTTTCAAGTCAGCTAACTCGATGCGTCCTGTTTCTTGAATTTTTGCGACAGCATTTTCGTAGGTAGGCATATCTATCCCCTTTTTTACATAAATAGTGAATAAGCACTAATCATAATGCACACTTGATTATTAGTGACAAATTTAGAAGCGACCAATAAAAAGCTATCTAAGGAGATTAACTAAAGGTATAAGTTAAAACTAACTACTCATAGCTCAGATGGATAGGGTAACGGCCTTCTAAGCCGTAGGTCGCACGTTCGAATCGTGCTGGGCAGGCCAAAACTGTAAAGTATGTCTTAGGTCATAAACCTAGTATGCAAAAAGACTAATCTAAAAGTGCTTTTTGAAAATCTTCTGCTGATACTTCAGCTTGACGCAGTAAGCCGTTGACTGTGCCAACTTTGACTTCTTTATGGTTTGGTACTACACAACCTTTTCTACCACGTTTCATCATAATATGGCTACCAGATTGCCTTGCTACTTGAAAGCCTAATTTTTCTAGGGCACGAACGATATCTTTACCAGAGAGACCTGGAAATTTAGGCATGAGCTACGTCAAAAGTTGTTACGAATGGATGAGCATTGAAGGTCATTGGGAATTCGTCTAAATAAAGAGAAGTAGCTTCTTTTAAATTAGCAATTGCCTCATCAATAGTTTCACCTTGAGTAGTTGTACCAGTTTCAGGATTTAGTGCAATATATCCACCTTCTTCAGCTGGACTTAATATAGCTGTTAGTAACATGAAATACTCCTTGTCTTAATGTAATTATTATGCTCCCAAAGATTAAATTGAGCAAATGATAGCCTTTTAGATAATAGGGAATTATGCCCACGGTCTAAGAAGCCCAAGTTCGCAAGTTCGAATCGTGCTGGGCAGGCCAAAACTCAAACTCTAATTGGTATAAGGGATATCAATTTCAAGGAATTGATTATCTGCAGCCGCAGGTTCGAATCGTGCTGCGTAGGCCAAAACTGTAAATTATGCGTCCGGTATGGAGTTACAGAGGAGATTAGCGATTTACAGGACCTTCCAAAGAACTATCTTAAGTTGATGCATTTACTAAAGCTTGATGTTATTCCGATAAGACTTAAAGATGAAGAGCACTATAAATTCGGCGTAATTCCTCGGCTTACAACAACAGTCAATTATGGAAAACCAATTAGCTTTTTAACTTTGAGCAAGATGAGTAATGACGAAATTCATGAAATGATCTTCCATGAAATATACATTAATAGCTCGCACTAGCTATTGCCTTTTGCCCTCCATTGATTATTTTTGAGTTGGAGGTAATGGAATTTATAAAACGTTTTAACAAGGCTTTGAACCGACTTTAGGTAATACCTTAAAAACTGTAAAGTATGTGTCCGGTATAAAGTGTAAAGTATGTCTCAAGTCATACAGCACAGCGTTTCTCAGGGTATAAAAAGCCTATCATGAATGTATACTGAGTCATTTTCTAAGAAAGCACATCATGGTAGGCAATTCTTTAGA
>JBAXKF010000024.1:0-34079 GCA_037137465.1 Betaproteobacteria bacterium
TTGGCGCTGCTAATGGTTTATTTTGCGGGGATGCAATCACTTTACCTGTATCAACTGCGATCGGGGCTACCCACGCAGTATTGACTGCTGGTTGGGGTGGCTTCTCTTCTTCTATTGGGTCTGGCTTTTTCTGCATCACAGGTGGTGCTTCTTCTGATTCTTGGGATGCTTGGGGTGCTTGTGGTGCTAGCAGTCCTGCACGGATAGCTCCTGGTGGTATTTGCTTTGCGATTTGTGCAGCTTCAATTAAAAAAGTACCACTGCCACACATGGGGTCAAATAAGGGCATATCCGCTTGCCAACCGGTCAAAGCTAGGATGCCAGCGGCTAGATTTTCTTTAAGTGGTGCGGCGCCTTTTTCATCACGCCACCCTCTTTTAAATAAGGCTTCACCTGTCGAGTCCATGTAGATGGTGACATGAGTAGGATCTAAAAATGCCATTACTCGTGCGTCTGGTGTTGCAGTTTCTATGCTGGGTCTCTTGCCTTTGATCTCACGAAAGCGATCACAAATGGCATCTTTTATCCGTAGCGTAATAAAGTTAATACTGTTGAGATTAGATTTTTGGGCGGTAACGTCGACTCTGAGGGTCTGCTCTGTGGTGAACCAATCTTCCCAACTGATCTTGTTGGCTGTGGCGTAAATGTCTTCTTCTTTTTTATATGGCGTATGAATCAGTTGTATTAAGACGCGACTCGCGATGCGTGAATATAAATTAATCGCCATGGCTAGTTCCATGCCACCGGTAACTTCTAATCCTCCGCTTGGCTTAAGTGGGAGTTGTCCGAGTTGGGCGCTTGCAAATGCCTTTTGTAGTGCTTGGCTTTGACTTGCTTCAAGACCTAGTTGGGTATGCAACTGCGCATCTTTACACTGCGCAATGACGTGTTCTATTTCTTGATAGAGTGGTGCTTCTAGTCCTCTTGGACAGACGATAAAGAATTTCAAAAGGGTTTGAGTATGACTAAAAGTGTAATCAGTGTTAAAAGTAAAACGGGGATTTCGTTAAACCATCGATACCAGATATGTGATTTGGTATTGGTGCCTTTGACAAACTTCTTGATCATGGCGCCACACATGTGATGATAGCCAATCAATAAAACCACGAGTAATAACTTGGCATGCATCCAGCCTGTGCCAGGACTTCTGCCAACGCCAAAGTACAGCCAAAGTATGATGCCAAATACTAAAGCTCCAATCATCAGAATGTTCATGAAGCGATAGAGCTTTTGACTCATGAGGATTAGTCGTTGCTGAACGGCGGGGTTGTTGTCACTTGCCAAGTTCACCAAAATACGTGGCAAATAAAAAAGTCCAGCAAACCATGAGGTGATCAAAATGATATGAATCACTTTGACGTATTGATAACTGAGCATTTCCATTGAAGACCTTTTTTTATTGTTTGCTATTCATTACATTTGCACTTCACTACATTCATTTCACATTCTTTGTTCCACGTGCTTAGCTTCGTATGGATCCGTTGCCTTTGACTAAATATTTTAGTGAGGTTAATCCTTCAAGACCAACTGGACCTCTGGCATGTAACTTGTCATTGGAGATACCAATCTCTGCACCTAATCCATATTCAAAACCATCCGCAAAGCGCGTACTCGCATTGTGCATCACGCTAGCACTATCGACTTCTCGCATGAAGCGTGCTGCTTTATCAAGATTTTCTGTCATGATGGCGTCGGTGTGGTTACTGCCGTAAGTATTAATATGATCAATCGCTTCGTCCATGGACTCTACTGTCTTAATCGACAAAATAGGCGCTAAGTATTCCGTTGTCCAATCTTCTTCTACAGCATCTTTGAGTAAGCTCATGCCATCAAATCCATGTTGTGCCAAAATCCCTTTGGTTTTTCTGCACACTCGTAGTTCAACACCTTTGTCTTGATAAATCTTTCCTAAAGGCAATAGTAATTGAGCGGCCACCTTGGAATGCACTAATAGGGTTTCCATCGCGTTACATGGTGAGTAGCGTTGTGTTTTAGCGTTATCACATACCGTGATCGATTTGGTGATATCCGCTTCATCGTCGACATAGGTATGGCAGATGCCATCTAAATGTTTAATCATGGGTACGCGGCCTTCTGCCATCAATCTGGCTATCAAGCTTTTACCACCTCTAGGTACGATGACGTCGACATACTCAGTCATCGTAATTAATACCCCAACGGCTGCTCGGTCAGTCGTCTCAATTACCTGCACGCCATCTTTTGGTAATCCTGATTTTTCTAGGCCAAGCTGGATAATTTTGGCAAGTGCGGTATTGGATTCAATCGCCTCTGAACCCCCGCGAAGAATGCTTGCGTTACCTGATTTGATACACAAGGCAGCTGCATCAATGGTGACATTCGGACGAGATTCGTAAATAATGCCAATCACGCCTAAAGGCACGCGCATTTGGTTAATCTCAATCCCTGTTGGTCTTTTAATCGATGGTGTGGTTTGCCCGATCGGATCGGTGAGCGTAACAATCTGCTCCAACCCTTGCGCCATGGATTCAATAACTTTATCTGTCAAGGCTAATCGATCGATAAACGCTGCGTCATGGCCTGCTTCTTTGGCGCGTTGTAAATCTTTTGCATTGGCTTGTTTTAATGCTTCCGTTTGTCCGCGTATCGCTTTTGCCATATGCAGCAGAGCTTGATTTTTTTGCTCTGAACTTGCTTTCGCCATCGCTCTTGAGGCAATACGCGCACGTCGACCGATACCCTCGACAAGCTCCTTCACATCGAGAGAGGTGTTTTCAGTGAGAACATTGGTCTGTGACATAAAACAAATACCCTAATTAGTTAATCTTCTAATTTTCCACTATTTATAGTTCTTTGACTAATTTTCAATCAGTTTAATCTGAGGGCCCTTCATTTATGCTCTATATACCTGTTCAAAAGTGGGTTATTCGAAAGATTTATGATGACATGTTCTGGTTTCAATGAAGTTCCAGATTATTGAAAAAGTGTTAAGCATTATGTACATAACTTCAGGAATTTGTATAAAACGTGTCTATGCCTAGTAAAAGTCAACCCATATTCCCTCATGAAAAACGTATCCTATTAGATTTTGGAGAGCGGATTCGTCTAGCTCGACTCAGGCGCGAAATGTCTGCAAGCACGCTTGCTGAAAGATCATCTATTTCTCGAGTAACTTTGCATCGCGCCGAGAAAGGTGCGTCCAACATTACGATTGGTGTTTATCTTCGAATTCTGGCTGCACTGCAATTAGTTGATGATTTTAATTTACTGGCAAAGGACGATATTTTAGGTCGGAAATTACAGGATCTTGAACTTCGACAACGCAGAAATCAGTAATATTGAAATCATGCGCCCTGCTTTCATCTCCAACTAAACAAACCGCCAATGCGTCTGAGGCCATCCCATGGGTCTTGTGGCATCTCTTTGGCCATCATGCCCTTAGATTGTTTATCAATCCCTGCAATCATTTCTAGCGCCCGGTCAATGAGTTGCATGTTCATGCGCTCAACAACTCCTGGTAATAATTGTTCTCTTTTGCCCCAGATACGTCTTGTTTTCAATATTGAGGGTAAATATCCGCCTCGTATCACTTCTTCTTTTAAGCTTTTGATCAGTCTGATTTCTTCTGCAAGACTCCACACCACCAAGACTAATGCTTCGCCCTCACCCTTGAGGCCATCCAACATCCGATTGATACGCGCCATATCCCCCATCAGAAAGGCTTCACTTAAATGAAAAACGTCATACCTCGCAACATGTAAAACTGCATCTCTGATTTGCTCTTCAGTTAATAAGCCTTCTGGGTAGAGTAATCCTAGTTTTTGGATTTCTTGATAGGCGGCAATTAAATTACCTTCAAATTGATCCACCATGAAAGCAATAGCTCTTTGCCCAGCCTCACCTGATTCAATTTGTTGATTTTGCATTTTCAGGCGCTCTTTAATCCAATGGGGCAATGCAGTGCGATCGAGTTCGTCAATACGCACAGCTATTCCGGCACTTTCTAGGGCTGTAAACCAAGCTGATTTTTGGGTTTGGCCATCTAGCCTTGGTAAATAAATACTGGTAATGCTCTCTGGCTCTTGTGTGCTTTGCTCTTGTATCTGTTTAGCAAATTGCTTGAGTACTTCCGCACCTTCTCGCCCTGGCTTACCCGTTGGCATTGTGAGTTCAATAAGTTTTTTTTCTCCAAAGAGCGACATGTTCTGATTACTACTTTGCAGACTTGTCCAGTCGAACTGGGTATCTTGCATCAGCGTTTCTCGCTCTGTAAAACCTTTTTCTTTCGCAATTTTTCGTAAGCGATCTTTGGCTTGCATCAGGAGCAAGGGCTCATCGGTCGAGAACAGATATAAATGTCCTAAGGACTTTTGATTTTTTTCAACTTGCCCGATATGCGTCAGAAATGCGTCTATTTTGATCATGAGATCAAGACTTATGGGGTGGTAATGGGTTTTTTATTACTTAATGAACCTAGACGACGCAGTATCTGTGCAGATACATCTTGGCGCATATCAGTAAAGAGCAAGATTTCCAAATTTTCTCCGGCTGCTGGAGCACCAACTGAGAAGTCCATATCTCTGGTGAGGTAAATATCAGATTGCGGTATCAACTCATCACCATCTTTATGGTTCACCGAGAATTTGACTTGTTCCACCAGGCGATAGCCAGTAATTTGACCGGCTTGGTTATATGTCAAAATTTGCTTGGCTGGTATTTCTGTAATATTTAAAAATATTTCTGCTTGATCTGGCTTACTGACAACTTCCGTATTCAGCCCTGACTTCAATAAACGTATCAGGTACAACCTGAGTTCTTGTGTCATGCCACCGCTAATGAAAATAGTTTTATACGGCAAAGTCACGGGTCCGCGCATTTTAAATCCGCATCCGGTCATCATCAGTAATGACCCAATGAGGATGCTTCTTCGCAGGAGTTGTGTTTGCATGGTCTTAAATTACCACATTTACTAAGCGACCTGGTACAACAATCACTTTTTTCGGTTCTTGTCCCTGCAGAGTGCGCTGTGCAACGTCGGTTTGCAATGCAATGGCTTGTATCTGATCCTTGTCTGCACTCACTGGCACAACAAACTCTCCCTTGAGCTTGCCGTTGACTTGGAGCATCAGAGTGATTTCGTCTTGTATGAGCGCTGACTCATCAACTTGTGGCCATGGTGCATCTAACAATGGAGCGATCTCCTCTTCAAACTTCAAGTGTTGCCAAAGATACTGTGTAATATGTGGCACGATGGGGTACAGCACGCGCAGTAAGATACCTAAGCAATCTCTCATCACACCCGCTTGGACGCCCTTGGCTTGTTCGAGTGTGTTGAGCATTTTCATGCAAGCAGACACTACGGTGTTGTACTGGATTCTGCTGTAGTCGAAGTTGGCTTGTTTGAGTACGAGGTGTATTTCTCGTCTGCAGGCCTGGTCTTCTTTTGTTGGATTTGACACAGTAAGTATTTCTGACTCTTGTGCCATAGAGACATTAAATAAGCGCCGCAAAAATCTTGCCGCTCCTTCCACACCAGCATCGGACCATTCCAATTGCTGTTCAGGGGGAGCAGCAAACATGGTTGATAGGCGCGAGGTATCTGCTCCGTATTGATCGATTAATGTTTGGGGATCAATGCCATTGTTTTTACTTTTGGACATTTTCTCAATACCACCAATCACTACTTTTGAGCCATCTGCTTTTAAGGTCGCGCCTGTTGGTCGTCCTTTGTCGTCATGCCTAACATCAACGTCAGCTGGATTAATCCATTCTTTTTTGCCGTCTGCTAATTCTTGGTAATAGGTTTCATTCAAGACCATCCCCTGCGTCAGTAAGTTACTGAAGGGCTCTGAGTATTGAACAAGACCTAAATCACGCATCACTTTGGTCCAAAAACGTGCGTATAAAAGATGCAAAATCGCATGTTCAATGCCGCCAATGTATTGATCCATTGGCATCCAGTAGTCATTTCGAGCATCAACCATCTGGGTCGCATCGGGTCCGGTGTAACGCATGAAGTACCATGAGGAATCCACAAAGGTATCCATCGTGTCTGTTTCACGTCTTGCGGGTTTTCCACAACTCGGACATGCTACGTTCAAAAATGCTGCATGTTTATTCAGCGGATTACCTGAGCCGTCCGGTACACAATCTTCTGGCAACACGACGGGTAAATCTTTTTCTGGAACAGCGACTTCTCCGCACGCATCGCAGTGAATAATCGGTATCGGTGTGCCCCATGAGCGCTGTCTTGAAATTCCCCAATCACGCAAGCGGTAAGTGGTCTTTTTTTCACCTATTCCAAGGGCCTGCAAATCCTTTGCTACTGCATCGACTGCTTCTTTAACAGTTAGTCCGTCGTATTGACCACTATGAATCACGACGGTGTTTTCTTTATCGGCGTACCACTCTTGCCAACGTGTTTTGTCAAAAACCTCTCCAGTGGAGCTGTCTTTTTTGGCAATCACGTCTTGTATCGGTAATTGATATTTCAGCGCAAAAGAAAAATCCCGCTCATCATGTGCAGGTACTCCCATCACCGCACCATCTCCATAGCTCATGAGAACATAATTACCGACCCAGAGTGGTATGTCTTGTTGGGTCAGTGGATGCTTAATCGTCATGCCAAGGGGCATGCCTTCTTTTTCTTGGGTGGCAAGGTCTGCTTCAATGACGCTGCCTTGTTTACATTTTTCAATGAAGGCGGCAAGTTTTGGATTATTCTTCGCGGCTTGTGTGGCTAATGGATGTTCTGCCGCAACCGCAGCAAAGGTAACACCCATAATGGTGTCTGCGCGGGTCGTAAAGACATAGAGCTTCCCATCTTGAATGGCTTGTCCTGCTTCATCTTTGATCGTATGCGTAAACGCAAAACGTATACCAAAACTTTTTCCGATCCAGTTTTGTTGCATGATTTTGACGCGCTCTGGCCATCCCAGTCCGTCTAAATCACTGAGCAACTCGTCTGCATATTCTGTAATCTTGAGGTAATACCCTGGGATTTCACGTTTTTCAACAAGTGCGCCTGAGCGCCATCCGCGACCATCGATGACTTGTTCATTCGCAAGGACGGTCTGATCTACCGGATCCCAGTTGACGAGTTGTGTCTTACGGTATGCAATGCCCTTTTCCCGCATTTTTAAAAATAACCATTGATTCCAATGGTAGTACTTTGGGTCGCAGGTCGCCACTTCTCTAGACCAATCAATCGCCAGTCCCATCGACTGCATCTGCTTTTTCATGTAGGCGATGTTGGAGTATGTCCACTGTGCTGGTGGCACTTTATTGGTGATGGCGGCATTTTCTGCCGGCATGCCGTAGGCATCCCAACCCATTGGCATCAGCACGTTATATCCCTGCATGCGCAGATGTCTTGCCATAACGTCATTAATGGTGTAATTGCGTACATGGCCCATGTGCAATTTGCCCGATGGATAGGGCAACATCGAACATGCATAAAATTTTGGCTTTATTTGGCCTGCAGCATTTTTTGCATATTCAACGACTCGGTAAACATCATTTTTGTTCCACTGCTCTTGCACTTGATTTTCTATCAAGCGATGATCATAAAATTGCATCAGACTTCCATTAGTTCAAAATATTGTAGGTGTTATAGCTGGTGTAATCCTAATACGTCATACATATCAAAATAGCCAGTTTGCTTATCTTTTAGAAAGCGCGCAGCGCGCACTGCCCCTTGGGCATAGGACATGCGTGTGGCTGATTTATGGGTGATTTCAATACGCTCTCCATCACCAGCAAACAAAACTGTATGATCACCAACGATATCTCCACCACGAATCGTCGCAAATCCAATCGTTCCTTCTTTGCGCTCACCTGTATGTCCTTCACGTGACATAACTGACCATTCTTTGAGATCTTTATTCTGTGCTTTGGCAATCACTTGACCCATTTTGATCGCCGTTCCTGACGGCGCATCTACTTTATGTTTGTGGTGCGCTTCAATAATTTCTACGTCATAGCCTTCATTGAGTATTTTCGCGGCGAGCTCTAAAAGCTTGAGGGTGGCATTCACACCCACACTCATATTTGGCGCAAATACAATCGCAATTTTTTGACTGTAACTGGCTAACTCTTGTTGCTGCTCTTCCGTTAGTCCGGTAGTTCCAATGATCATGTGGATACCATGCTCTGCACAATAGCGCGCATGATTGAGTGTGCCTTCGGGCCTTGTAAAGTCAATCAAGTATTTGGCTTGGGCCAAGCCCGGCTCGAATTGATCAGTAATCTGTATGCCGGTACTAATGCCCCATGACGCACCAGGATCTGTCCCTATTGCTGGACTTCCAGCAATATCAAGCGCTCCAACTAATTCGGCATCATCAGCAGCCAGTACGGTTTCGATGAGCATCTTCCCCATGCGCCCTGACGCCCCTGCAACTGCGATTCTTAAAGATTGACTCATAAAACTCCTCAGGATCTAGGGATTAATGCGGGTTCCGCCAGGAGGGATGCCAGATCCACTCGTTGGATTGGGGAATGCTGGTACGGGATTGACTGGAGTCTTCTCATCTAAAGCCCGTAAATTGACTTTATTGTCAACTTTGCGACGATTATTTCTGACGTCATCTACTTCGTCAATAAAGCCTTGTTCTGTGGGGACTTCGTCCGCATCTATTTTTGCGAGTTGCAGGCCATTAAAGGTCAAGATCACCCGACGTACTTCGGCTTCTTGAGTCGCGCCACTTCTATACGAAAACACATAATCCCATCGATTTGGGTGAAACATGTCAATCACGAGTGGTGTGCCTAAAATTTGTTTGACTTGTTCTTTATTCATACCCGGACGTATCGACTCTAATTGCTCTTTCGATACAAAATTACCTTGCACAATGTCTGGACGATAGGGGTTGAAGATTCGACTTATAATTGGACGATCAATCTTATCTGTAATCGGCTTATTATCTAGGCTTGTACAGCCTTGAAACCATGTCGTAAAAAACAATCCACAGCCAAGCAAAATTTGGCGTTGTGTTTTTAATGATTTATTTAAGAAGTTATGCATATGCAGTCGTATTATGATGTAGTTAGATTTTAACGCTTAACTTGATGACACCCTATTTATTTGTTAATTCACCTATTTTTTTAATGATAAACCCCAGACCTTTTTGCCTATTATGAGTAAATCATCTTCTAGTAATCTGCGTGATATTGGTCTTAAAGTCACCGGCCCTCGTATCAAGATTTTAGAGTTTTTTCATCAAAATCCTGGCGCTCACTATAGTGCTGATGATCTCTATATGGCTCTTACTAAAGAGGGCTTGGATATTGGTCTTGCTACTGTATACCGTGTTTTAACGCAATTTGAACAGGCAGGTATTTTGCTGCGGAGTCATTTTGAGTCGGGCAAGGCTGAGGGAAAGGCTATTTTTGAGCTTAATGAGGGTGTGCATCATGATCACTTGGTGTGTCTCGATTGTGGTCATGTAGAAGAGTTTGTCGACGCGGCTATTGAAACTCGTCAACGCGAGATCGCTACCAAATTAGGCTTTAAACTGCAAGAACATGCGCTTGCTATGTATGGCAGTTGCGTGAAAAAAAATTGCAAATATAAAACAAAATAATTCTTTAATTCTTTAATTCTTTAATTATTTTGTTTTATCTATTTTATTTTGCACTCATCAAGGCTTCTGTGGCATTGAGCATTTGGACGCTATAACCCCATTCGTTGTCATACCAAGATAATACTTTGACGAGTTTTCCGTCTTTGGATACGCGTGTTTGCGTACTATCAAAGATGCTTGGGATTGGGTTATGGTTAAAGTCTACCGAGACTAATGGCAAGGTATTAAATGCCAATACGCCTTTTAATTCGCCTTCGCTCGCTGTCTTTAAAATCTGATTCACTTCTTCAACGGTAGTAGGTCGTGACGCAGTAAATGTCAAATCAACTACAGAGACATTAATGGTCGGTACGCGCATGGCAAATCCATCAAATTTACCAGCCAAGGCTGGCAATACCAGACCTACGGCTTTTGCCGCACCGGTCTTAGTCGGAATCAAGCTCATCGTGGCTGAACGCGCCCGGCGCATATCTTTGTGATACACATCGGTCAATACTTGATCGTTCGTGTATGCATGGATGGTAGTCATCAATCCTGCATCAATGCCAATTTTTTCCAGCAGGGGTTTAACCAGTGGCGCTAAACAATTGGTGGTGCAGCTGGCATTGGATACTACTTGATCGCTCGCTTTTAAGACTTGATGATTGACACCATACACAATCGTCGCGTCAACGTCTTCTCCGCCAGGTGCGGAGATCAATACTTTTTTAGCACCTTGTGCAATATGCACCAGGGCTTTTTCTTTTGTCGTAAAAGCGCCGGAACATTCGAGAACTACATCTACCTGATGTTCACCCCATGGTGTTTCCAGGGGGTTACGGGTGGAATACATTTTGATGCGATCACCATTAATCACTAAGTAATCACCGTCAACACTGACATTGGCATTAAAGCGTCCGTGGGCTGAGTCGTATTGTGTGAGATGAGCGTTGATATCAATACCGCCAAGACCATTGATAGCCACCACTTGTAAATTATCTCTTTTCTCTTCATAGATCGCGCGCAGTACCATGCGCCCAATACGGCCATATCCATTAATTGCTACACGTATTGCCATCTTTTTTCCTTTTTTCCTTCTTTTACATCTTCTTCTTGTTGTTGCACTATTTTATTACCCAAGCAGGCCTAGTGCAGTTTTTTCAATATTGGCGGCTGATAATCCAAAGTGCTCATACAGGACACCTGCTGGCGCTGATTCACCAAAGGTATCGATACCATGGACTGCTGCGCAGCCGTACTTCCACCAGTAATCGGTGACGCCCGCTTCAATCGCAATGCGCGGTATTCCTGCAGGTAATACTTCTGATTTATAAGCAATGCTTTGTTGGTCAAAGGTGGTTGTCGATGGCATCGAGACGACTCTGGCTTGTTTGCCTTGCTCACCCAGACGCTTGGCAACTTCCATCGCGAGTCCAACTTCTGAACCTGTTGCCATGAGGACGATGTCGGGATTTTTTACATCTTGGACGACATAGGCACCTTTGGCAATATTGGCGATTTGTTGTTTATTTTTTGGTAAATAAGGGCAGTTTTGACGGCTAAAGATCAAGCTACTTGGTCCATGTCTGCGCTCAATCGCATGTGCCCACGCTACTGCAGCTTCGGTTGTATCTGCTGGTCGCCATACATCCATATTAGGGATCAAACGTAAACTGGCAACGTGCTCTACGGCTTGATGCGTTGGTCCATCTTCACCCAGTCCAATTGAGTCATGGGTAAACACAAAGATACTACGAATCTTCATCAGCGCTGCCATGCGCAGTGCATTGCGACTGTAGTCGGAGAAGGTTAAGAAAGTTCCGCCAAAGGGGATATATCCACCGTGTAAGGTGATGCCGTTCATGATGGCACTCATACCAAACTCTCTCACACCATAATTGATGTGATTACCCCATTGGTTTTTACGCAGCGCAATACTCGTGCTCCAATTGGTGAGATTGGAGCCTGTTAAGTCTGCTGATCCACCTAAAAATTCGGGTAATGCTTTGGCTAATCCTTCAATGGCGTTTTGGCTTGCTTTGCGTGTGGCAATCGTCTCTGCTTTATCCACGGTCGTGGTAATCAAGTCTTGGACAATTTTTGCAAATCCTTCTGGTAAATCGCCAGAGGTTCTTCTGAGATACTCTTTTGCTAAATCAGGATAGGCTGTTTGATAGGCTTTAAATTCGAGCGTCCATATCTGCTCTGTAGCAGAACCCATTTCTTTTGCATCCCATAGGTCATAGATTTCTGTTGGAACAACAAATGGTGGATGATTCCATCCAAGCGCTGCGCGTGTGGCTTCGATTTCAGTTCCACCAAGCGGCGCACCGTGCACTTTATCGGAATCCGCTAAATTAGGTGATCCTTGTCCTATCTTGGTTTTACAGGCAATTAATGTAGGCTTGCCATTGTTCATTGATTTTGCATAGGCAATGGCATTGGATACTTCTTCAGCATCATGGCCGTTGATGTCGCGTATGACATTCCAACCATAGGACTCAAATCGTTTTGGCGTATCGTCGTTGAACCACGATACAACGCGGCCATCAATCGAAATACCGTTATCGTCCCACAAGGCGATTAACTTGCCTAAGCCTAGTGTGCCAGCTAAGGAACATGCTTCGTGACTGATGCCTTCCATCAAACAACCATCGCCTAAAAAGGCATAGGTGTAATGATTGACGATGGCATGTCCTGGGCGATTAAATTCTTCTGCAAGTAGACGCTCCGCTAAGGCCATCCCAACGGCATTTGTAATACCTTGCCCGAGTGGTCCTGTCGTTGTCTCTACACCGGGTGTGACTTTGTATTCTGGATGGCCTGCTGTCTTACTATGGAGTTGACGAAAATTTACAATTTCGCTCATGGGTAAGTCATAACCTGTTAGGTGCAAGACTGAATACAACAACATCGAGCCATGTCCATTGGATAAAACAAAGCGATCACGGTCAGGCCATAATGGATTTTTTGGATTATGTTTAAGGTGATGTGCCCATAAGGCAACGGCAATATCTGCCATCCCCATTGGCATACCAGGATGCCCTGAGTTCGCTTTTTGGACTGCGTCCATGGCTAAAACACGGATGGCAGTTGCCATCTTTTGATGATTTGCTGGTGTAAGTTGGGCTGACATATAAGATTTTATAAAGAAATTCGACACGAAATAGAATTATTATTTTAACATTCGGGGTATGTCACATTTTTATCTTCCTGTAAATTGGTCAGAAAATCCAATTATTGCCCCTACTGAACTGCGCCACCATCTACGTGTCAGACGTATTCGGAGTGATCAATCCTTCCAGGTCTTTGATGGCAAAGGGCAAGTAGCAAAAGCCCAGATTATCCCTGAATCAACGGATAAACAGACTTTACTTACCTTATCTGA
This sequence comes from Betaproteobacteria bacterium, assembly GCA_037137465.1. Taxonomy (GTDB): domain Bacteria; phylum Pseudomonadota; class Gammaproteobacteria; order Burkholderiales; family Burkholderiaceae; genus Polynucleobacter. The sequence continues at coordinate 12,931 of JBAXKF010000024.1, forward strand.
TATTCATACAGACACTTCTTTAGAGTCGCCTTATGAAATTATTTTGCTGCAAGGTCTTGCCGCGAACGAAAAAATGGATTGGATTATCGAAAAGGCTGTTGAACTTGGTATTACTCGCATTATTCCATTACAAATGGAAAGAAGTATCGTTCGCCTTGATGATAAAAAAGCAGAAAAAAAATTATCTCACTGGGAGCATATTTTGATTGCGAGTTGTGAACAATGTGGGCGAACAGTCATTCCGCAGATTGAAGCTCCACAAACTTTGCAAAAATATTTACTACAAACATCTCAGACTTCAAATCTATTAAAACTCTATCTATCTCCAATTGCCGATATCAAACTCGTGAGTGTTCTCAAAAGAGCACCTGGTCAAGGTCTCATGATGATGGTTGGACCTGAGGGTGGTTTTAGTTCTGAGGAGAATACCTTGATTGCTGCCAATGATTTTATAGGGGTTAGTTTAGGTAAGCGTATCCTCAGAACTGAAACAGCTGGCATCGTTGCGATGTCAGCTGCTCATAGTGTGTGGGGACAGTTTTAGTTAATTCGCGAAAGAGTAAAACACGCGATATGGCACACGGCGCTCAGCCCAGTACTCTACTGCGTCTCTAAACACATCGAGTAATGTTTCGCGCGCGTCTTTATCAAACTTCAGCGTACTTGGTAATCCCTCTAATACAACAACAAATCCAGGTTGTGGTCCTGATTTATCAATGAGTGTTGTGAGTGCATCTAAGAGTGGATCGTAATTTTTTGCTTGTTGCTTTGTGAAGTGATAGGCTTTGGCTATCGAATCTAATACTTCACTTTTTGTATACGCTTGTGATGCATTGGCATAAACAAAGTGCTGACCTAATTCACTAGCAGCTTCCATTAACTCTTCAGTTCTAAATGCACGAATCGATTGCACAATATTTGTTCTCACACTGCGCAACATCGCAGCAGGGCCACCACTACGAACTGCTAATGCAGCTCTCCATGATGGTGCAGGTTTTTTGGGGGGAATTGCGCTTAGATCACGCAAACCGTTTCCAGTTGGATAGAGTTGGTTACTAAAATAATTTGAAGTAGGTGTACTTGGCATAGTCATACCTGCATAATGACCTAAATGGTCTTGGGTTGAGCCATGGCTGTGATCAACTGTCTGATCCTCTTCCCAGCCAGCGATTAAAGCATTTTCTGGAATGTTTGTACTCATAATGGTTAAAGATTACACTTTTCTTATAAATTTGACAAGTAGTCTACTTGAAAATATTTTATAAAGCACTGATTTTAAACAAAATAAATTTTTGTTAGTTATCGCTTACTATGGTTTGGCAAAGAGATCGAATTTGAAGATTGTTTTAAATTCAATCACTTAGTTAATCTCTACTTACTTTTTAAATGAACAGTTGATCACCAAATAGATTGGCTTTGCCTCTACTTTAACTTTTATAGAGTCCTAAAAATACTTTGAAGCTTTGTGTTCATGCAGGAACATTAAACGCTTACTCCCTCGAACTGACCTATCCAATATAAAACCCGCTTTTTGGTTCTTCCGGCACCGTAAGCACTAACTGTCTTTTGCAATTTAGAAACTTCAAACTTGCCCAATTGCTGCTCCGCATTTGTCAATACATCGCTCTTATTCTCAGCAAGCGAGTCAAGATTATTTAATAAGTCTACAAATAAAAACTCTTTATCTATTTTTTTAGGAAATCGTGGCTTCATTCGAAACTCAAAACTTCTATTACCCAATTTAAATTCCCCATGCCTCTTATGGTTATACACAAACGTCTGGTTATATAACTGGGTTGTTCCTAGCCCTAGCGAGTTATAGCTATTTGGAGAAAAAATTAAAAAATCGTCATCCCTTAAAAATGCTCCTACTAAATCCGTATCTTTTGGGGGAACTCTACCAAATGCCGTGAATTTGGGAGCGTAATACAGCCCTTGCGACAGCTTTTCTAAATCACCCGCATCGACCAATTGCTTTAAATGACGATCAACCGCATTTGAGTCACTTAGCAAATCTTCCCGCCTGTAAACATGCCCCTTCTTCAAATGTGAGCGAAGCCTTCCTAATGCGCTCTCACGCACCGCAGGCGATTGATTTAAAAAGGGGGTTTCTAGATTTTTTTGCATGATTTTTCAATGAAATTTCATGCATTTTATCATGTCTGTTGGGTTTTCACAAGAAGAACTTAATCTTATAATTAAGCAAAGCTAACCTTGAGCATTCTGTCATTATTAAAACCAGAATGCCTCACTTTACAGTAGAGGAATAAATGATGAAGACAACTTACTTTGATGAAGAAGATACATTAGTTATTCATTTATCTGAGAAACCTATCACCAAGGAAGTTTCTCAAGACAGATATACGCACATTAGTTATGCGGCAGATAGAACTATTGTTGAGCTCGTCGTTTTGGAAGCGAAAGCCCATGGCCTGATTCCTACAGAAATCATTCGAGCAGCCTAAAATTTGATGAGAGTTAAAAAATGATCCAACTTAAGGTGAACTGACTTCCACAAGTTGGGCAAAATATCTAACTTTCGGAGCTTAGAATCTTAACCTAAGAATTATGAGTCTGAACACCCATTACCGCCAAGGTTGCAAGGTTGACTATTCTGCGTACGGTCGCTGATGGTGTCAATATATGCACTGATTTAGATGCGCCCAACAAGATAGGTCCAATCGCAATACCTTCTCCAGCAGATTGCTTGAGTAAGTTATACGAGATATTGGCCGCGTCTAAATTTGGCATAACTAACAAGTTGGCTTCACTACGCAGCGTCGTGTCTTTAATGATACTCATACGGATTTTGTCACTTAACGCACTATCACCATGCATTTCACCATCAACTTCTAAATCTGGAACCGTTTGACGCAAAATGGCTAATACTTCTCGCATTTTTAATGCAGAGGCTTGGTTGGATGATCCAAAATTCGAGTGTGAGAGTAAGGCTACTTTGGGAGTAATATTGAATGAGCGCATCTCTGCAGCGGCAAGGCACGTAATCTGTGCAAGTTCTTGTGCTGTTGGGTCATAGTTAATGTGTGTGTCGACGATAAATAACTGACGTGTTGGTAAAACCAGTGCATTCATCGCTGCGTAAACACTCGCCCCAGGCTCGTGCCCAATGACTTCATCAATGTAATGTAAATGTGCGGAAGGGTTACCTACAATGCCGCAAATCATACCGTCTGCATGATTTTTTTTCACCATCAACGAACCGATTAAGGTGCTTCGCCTGCGAACCTCTAATTTGGCATACGATTCCGTAACGCCTTTTCGTTTGGTTAACTCATAAAAGGTTTCCCAATAATCATTAAAGCGTTCATCTTGTGCAGGATCAGTAATGGTGTAATCAACATTACGCTCTAAGCGTAATCCAAGGCGCTCAATACGTCTTTCAATCAATGCGGGTCTACCAATCAAGATCGGTACTAAGATTCCTTCATCCACGAGTACTTGAGTAGCGCGCAGGATTCTTTCATCTTCCCCTTCACAAAACACAATACGTTTTTGACTATTCGGTATCTTCTTCGCCGCTGAAAACAGTGGCTTCATGATGGTGCCGGAGTGATAAACAAATTGCTCAAGTTGGGCTTGATATGCTGCCCAGTCCGTAATTGGGCGTGTTGCCACTCCTGAATCCATTGCAGCTTTTGCTACCGCTGGTGAAATTATCGTAATGAGGCGTGGATCAAATGGTTTAGGTATTAAATAGTCAGGGCCAAATGATAAATTAGAGGTGCCGTAGGCTGAGGCAACCACATCACTTTGTTCGGCACGCGCAAGTTCTGCGATGGAATTGACTGCCGCAATTTCCATTTCTCGGGTTATCGTGGTGGCACCAACATCTAATGCTCCACGAAACACAAACGGAAAGCATAAAACATTATTTACTTGATTAGGGTAGTCAGTTCTTCCAGTTGCAATAATTGCATCGGGTCTAACTTCCATTACTTCGGCTGGATGAATTTCTGGGGTCGGATTGGCAAGCACAAACACCAATGGCTTTGGTGCCATTTTTTTGACCATCTCTTGCGTAACGACTCCTCCAGCAGATAGCCCTAACAAGATATCTGCATCTGCAATCACATCAATCAGTTTGCGTGCTTGGGTATCTTTAGCAAAAACATCTTTATCCGGATCCATTAATTCTTTACGACCTGTGTAAACAACACCCGCTAAATCTGTTACCCAAATATTTTCAACACGCATACCCAAATCAACCAGTAATTTAAGGCAAGCTAACGCTGCTGCACCTGCACCAGATGTAACTAATTTCACATCTTTAATATCTTTGTTAACAATCTTTAAGCCATTGGTGATTGCTGCGCCAACAACAATCGCAGTGCCATGCTGATCGTCATGAAAGACTGGAATCTTTAAACGCTCACGTAATTTACGCTCGACATAAAAGCAATCAGGCGCTTTAATATCCTCTAAATTAATACCGCCAAATGTAGGCTCAAGGGCAGCAATCGCTTCAACTAATTTATCGGGGTCATTTTGATTTAACTCAATATCAAAGACATCAATGCCCGCGAATTTTTTAAATAAAACCGCCTTACCTTCCATCACTGGCTTACTTGCTAATGGGCCTATATTGCCAAGTCCAAGAACGGCCGTGCCATTGGTAATTACTCCTACCAAATTACCTCTTGAAGTATATTTAAAAGCATTGGCTGGATCAGCGACGATTTCAAGACAAGCGGAGGCGACTCCAGGCGTGTATGCTAAGGCTAAATCTCGTTGATTAGTTAACTGTTTGGTAGGTGATATGGCGATTTTGCCAGGTGTTGGAAATTGATGATACTCAAGAGCCGCTAACCGTAAATTGGCAGCTTGATCATTTTGTGCTTTACTAGTCTCTTTACTCATATTATTCCCGTTACGCTTTCATCATTTTTAATTACTTTACGCTATTTATTTTGACAACTGCTTGAAACTATCATGACCATTGAAGATTCTGACCCAATTGGCGAATTTGACGTAATTAAAAGATTCTTTTCTCGTCAGAAGTTTACTCCTGCCATGAACAATGCCTCCCAAGTTGCGTTAGGAATTGGTGATGATTGCGCTCTTTTAGAACCTCCTGCACCAGGTGAGGTTTTTGCAATTACCAGCGATATGCTCGTTCTGGGTCGTCATTTTTTACCAGATGCCAATCCTACCCTTTTGGGTCATAAATGCTTAGCGGTTAATTTATCGGATTTGGCAGCTATGGGAGCAAAACCCATCGCTTATAGTTTAAGTATCTCTTTACCAACCATCGATGTGTATTGGTTAGAGCATTTTGCCAATGGCTTACATACGATTGCGGATCACTATGGTTGTACTCTAATTGGTGGCGATACTACTGCAGGCCCTTTAAATATTTCTATCACTGCAATTGGTTCTGTGAGTAAATCCCAAGCACTTCGTCGCCAAACGGCGCAAGCGGGTGATGATATTTGGGTATCCAATACGCTCGGAGATGCAAGGCTTGTCCTTGGGTTTCGGCGTGGGGAATGGAACATGGATATTCCTTGGCAAGAACTTAGTTATCGCATGGATGCCCCTACCCCTCGGATTGATTTAGGCTTAGGTTTGCGAGGACTTGCTCACAGTGCGATTGATGTGTCTGATGGTTTGTTAGGGGATTTAAAACATATTCTTGAAGCGTCTAATGTGAGCGCTAACATATGGGTTGATGATGTGCCTTGCTCACCTTTGCTGCAAGATGTTTCCTTAGAGCTGCGGCGATTATGCACACTCAAGGGCGGGGATGATTATGAATTATGTTTTACTGCGCCCCAAAAAAATCGTGATGCGATTCGAACACTAGGCGAACATCTGCATTTACCTCTCACGCGTATCGGTGAAATAACTACAATAAGCCCTGGTCAAGAACGTATGGTTTTAATGGATAGCGATCATTTGCCCTTACCTACTGAACTTGCCAAACAATATATACAATCATTCGATCACTTTAAATAATGGATGCAATCATTCCTTCTTTACCAAATAGTCGATGGATGCTGGGTCGCCCTTGGCGATTTCTTGCTTTTGGGTTTGGTAGTGGCCTAAGTAGCATTGGTCCTGGTACTGTGGGTACACTTTGGGCCTGGGCTTTTGCTTTACTTTGTCCTTTGATTTTTTCTGGATTTTCTGTTGTGGAAGTTTTTATCTTATTAGTCGTGGGGTTTTTGTGTGGGATTTGGGCCTGCGGAAAAGCTGGTGCTGAATTAGGGGTGTTTGATCACTCTGGAATGGTTTGGGATGAAATCATCGCTTTTTGGCTCGTTTTAATTTTTATTTTTCCAGCTTCGTGGAAAATACAATGTCTGGCTTTTGTGTTGTTTCGTTTTTTTGATATCGCTAAACCTGGCCCTATCAAATGGATTGATGCTTATTTTAAAACTTGGCAAGGCAATGGTTTTTTTGGCAAATGGCCAAATACGTTTCGAGGCTTTGGTGTCATGATTGATGACATCTTGGCAGCTTTTTTTACTTTAATTGTTTTATCTGTATTTTTTAAGTTAGGCTTTTAATTCATGAATCAAACTCCTCTTCACGTTAATGTTAATCAATTAGCGCAATTTTTAATGTCCCATCACCTGACTTTATGTACTGCAGAATCTTGTACCGGTGGTATGGTTGCCGCAGCGCTTACAGATCTCTCTGGCTCTAGTAGCTGGTTTGAACGTGGCTTTGTGACCTATAGTAATGAATCCAAACACGCGCATTTAGGTGTGCCTATGGATTTAATTCAGACGCATGGTGCAGTCAGTGTCAGCGTCGCTCAAGAAATGGCTGCTGGTGCTCTCAAAGCTAGTGGCGCGAAAGTCTCTCTAGCGATTACTGGTGTAGCTGGTCCTACTGGTGGAAGTCTTGAAAAACCTGTCGGCTTCGTCTGCTTTGCATGGGCGATTGAACACAATGGTGTGGTGCAAGTTGACAGTGAAGGTGTAGCTTTACTTAGTCCTCAAGATACGATTAATGATCAAACACGTTTGCATGTGCGTACCTTGGCTCGCGATTATGCGATTGCGGGTCTAATTGCACGGCTTGAAAAAACCTTTAATTAATTGGCGATATTCGCAATAAATGATTATTCATGGAATAGTTTGAATTAATTCCATTCGTGAATAATTCGTATTGCAAGGTTTTGGCTTCTCATTACTTGCATAGCTTCAGCAAATGTCTTTACGCTAACATTGATTATTTTACATTGACATTTTAAATTCCTTACTATAAAGTAAGGTTTATATAAAAAGTAAGGATAATCATGAGTACAGCAACAGTAACGTCAAAGGGACAGATCACCATACCTGCCGCAGTTCGGACTTCGCTTGGAATTGAAACCGGAAGTCGTATCGAATTTGTTGAAATAGAGAATGGCCAATTTATGATCGTTCCAGCCGTAAGCCCTATTCAATCTCTGAAGGGCATGTTACGAAAACCTCCTTCTCCTGTCAGCATCGAACAAATGAATATGGCAATTGCAGCTCAAGGAGCAAAATTGCGATGATAGGCTTAGACACTAATGTTCTAGTACGCTATATCGCTCAAGATGACATAAAGCAATCTGCCCTTGCAACAAAATTAATAAATTCTCTAACAAAAGAGTCCCCAGGGTTTATTACTGTTGTATCAATTGTTGAATTGGTATGGGTAATGCAAAGTTGCTATAAATCGACAAAAATGGAAGTTGTGAAAATTCTTGAAACCCTTATAACTACCCAAGAGTTGATGATTGAAAACACTGAAACCGTCATCAGAGCCACTCGTGTTTTTTCTGGTTCTAAAGGAGATTTCTCGGATTGTTTGATAGAGCGCTCTGCAAATAAAGCTGGTTGTGAATATAGCGTGACTTTTGATCTAGATGCTATTAAGCATGCGGGATTTAGAAGTCTTTAATTAGACTTAGGACTTAAATTTGATTTAGCAATCTAGTGTGTTTTTTTTAGATGTGTTATTTGATGAAAAACCATCACGCACTTCAATACCCTTAATTTTTAACTACCCTTAACGTCACGTATGCTGTCCCGTGTTGCAATGGCTGCTGCTCGAGCGGCTGTTGCAAAATCTTGGTCTTTACTCGCATATAAAATCGCCCGCGATGAATTAATCAAGAGATTGGTATGATTGCCTGCTTGGACGGTGGCTATTGTGTCTCCACCTTGTGCCCCAATCCCTGGAATGAGAAGGGGCATGTCATTACCAACAATCTCACGAACTTTCGCAATTTCTGCAGGAAAGGTTGCTCCTACGACAAGGCCGACTTGTCCTGTTGTATTCCATTCATGTGCAGCTAAGTGTGCTACTTTTTCAAAGAGCTTTTGTGGCACTGCTTGACCTACTTCCAAAAACTGTAAATCCGATCCTCCTGGATTAGATGTTCTACACAGAATAAATACACCTCGATCTGTATATTGAAGATAGGGCTCGATCGAATCGAATCCCATGTAAGGATTGACGGTGACGGCGTCGGCTTGGTATCTTTCAAAAGCCTCTTTGGCATAGTGCGTGGCTGTGGAACCAATATCTCCTCGTTTGGCATCTAAAATAACGGGGATTTCTGGATAGTTCTGGTGGATGTAGTCAATTAACTGCTCTAACTGATCTTCGGCTCTTTGCGAGGCAAAATAGGCTATTTGTGGTTTATAGGCACACACGATATCAGCAGTTGCATCTACGATTTCTCGACAAAAAGCATACATGGCGCCACCATGCCCTTTTATCGATGCTGGGAGCTTGGAAGCGTCTGGGTCTAGGCCTACGCATAACATGGTGTTTAGCTCTTTAGCGCGTCTTTGGTACTTTTGTACGAAGCCATTAACACTACTTTTGTCAGGGTAATTTGGAATAGTGCTCATAAAATTGTTCCTAGTTCTTTTTATTAATATAAACTCTCTTATGATTCTAGTTGAGAAGTATTTTTTGGGCCCACAAGATGATTAATTTATTCACCCTCCAAAATGGCCGTTTAGCTCAAGAACAAGTAGAAGATCGTAATGAACTTCTTAAATATCATGACCCTATTTGGATTGATGCTATTGAGCCTGATGATGAAGAGCTAAGCTGGATTAAAGAAGCTTTTGGGGTTACTTTGCCCGAGCTCGAAGAATTAGGTGATTTGGAAGCCTCTGCCCGTTATTTTGAGGGTGAAGATGGCTACCTTCACATCCGTACCGATTTTTTACTTGATGAAGATGACGTTTCGCGTAACGTACGCGTCGCGTTTATTCTGACAAACAACACTTTATTTTCGATTCATGATGAGGATTTGCCTGTTTTCCGTTTGGTGCGGATGCGCGCTCGTCTGCGCCCCGGTTCTGTCAATGATGCAAAAGATGTTCTTTTAGACTTATATTCAACTGACGCTGAATACTCTGCTGACTCCTTAGAAGAGGTTTATGAAAGCCTTGAAGAAGCAGGTAAGGTTGTTCTTGCTGATACGGTGACCGATCAAATTGCTGCAACTGTTCTTGAAACGATCGCAAAGGAAGAGGACGTCAATGGTCGTATTCGCCGCAATGTAATGGATACACGTCGTGCCCTGTCTTATTTAATGCGCAGTAAACTCCTGTCGGACTTGCAACAGGAAGAAGCGCGCCTGATTTTGCGTGACATCGATTCACTCGAAAACCACACGGCTTTTTTATTCGACAAAATCAACTTCTTAATGGATGCTACGGTCGGTTTTATTAATATTAATCAAAATAAGATTATTAAGATCTTTGCGGTGGTATCCGTTGGTCTCATGCCTCCAACGCTCTTGGCGAGTATTTGGGGTATGAACTTTGAATTTATGCCTGAACTGAAGTTAGCCATCGGCTATCCGGTTGCGATTTTAATGATGGTGATTTCGACCATTGCTCCGCTGTGGTACTTCAAACGCAAGGGCTGGATGGACTAAGGTTAATGAGCTGACCTGCTATGGGTCGGCTGCTTTGGGTCTGCTTCTTTGTGTTCTACCTTTTACGAATCATCTCTAAAACACTGGCTGTGTTTAATCGGTTTTGATTTTCTAAGTGTCGCCATACTTCAAAAGCTTCTGCAGCCTGCTCAACGAGCATCCCTAGTCCATCTTTCACGTGATAATTTACACGCGACATTTGTTGCATAAATGCGGTGGGTTTTCCGTACACCATGTCATATCCCAAACCTTCATTTGCTTGCTTAGTGGTCTGCGCTAGATGTTGCGCTTGTTCCTCTGTTAATGGAGACGCTCCTTCAAGTCCTGAGGATGTGCCATTAATGATGATAGAAAAGCTTTGCTGGAGTTGCTCTATATCTTTCAGAGCAATCGTCTCAAGCGATATTTTCGCTGCCTTGGCTTGTGGCAAAAAACGCTCTACAATTTTTTGCGCCTTGTCTTGTGTACGATTCGCAATCACAATCTGCATGGGCTGTTTTTGGAGAAGGGGCAAAATAACGCCCTGCACTGCCCCACCAGCTCCAATCACTAAAATCCTTTGCCCTTTAATGCTGATTGGGTGATTCTCAATATCTCGTACCAGTCCTACTCCGTCTGAATTATCTCCATAATATTTGCCGTCTTCTTGCCACAGAATATTGACTACACCCGCCGCAGTTGCTCGCTCACTCAAATGGTGACACAGATCAAATGCGCGTGATTTAAATGGGACCGTCACGTTCAGACCTTTTCCGCCATGCTGAAAAAAGGTTTCTATAGTTTTTTCAAATGCGTCTGTTTCTGAAAACAGTTTGCCGTAGTACACATTTTGTTGTGCCTGTATAGCAAACTGGGCATGTATTAACGGCGATAGGCTGTGCGCTACGGGATTGCCAATGACTCCGTAAACATCCTGCTGAGGATGTTTACGTGGGTCAAGGTTTGTATCAATCGTGCTCATGGATTTGGGTTTGGGTTTGGCGTTGTCATTTTTAATTCTAATTGAGTTTCACTTCCGCCTTTGATAAACGCAAAGCTGGCGATCCATTCAATAACATCGAGTTGTGAGCGCATGCCTGCTGAAAATTTTCCGAATGGGGCAGAAGCTTGAATAATCGCAATGGTCTGTCGGTCAAGTTCAGCATTTCCGGAGGAGCGCTCAATCTTTGGTTTTGTCGTGATTTTTCCTTCACGATCTATGCTTACCGAAATAATGACGCTGCCATAAAGTGGCTTGCCCTGCGCTCTTGGAAAATAAGTAGTGCCGTACGCTTCTACTTTATTGCGCATGGCGTTGTAGTACTCGGCATAAATCACTGATTTTGCACTTGTAGATGTCAATATCGCTTTTCTGGGTCTTTGACTCTCGAGCTCCATCCGTTTAGCTAACTCGGCTTCTAGTGGGTCGGTGTATTCTTTTTCTACAGCGGTTTTACCCTGAGTCGTCTTTTTATTTTGACTGCCATCGTCGCGGAGTGAACTTAAAAGTCGTTGTTGTTCTTCTTGTAGAAAATTTAATTTTTCTGCTATTCCAGGAACCATGGGGGATGTTGTACTGGCTGTAGCTGGCGCTTCTTGTTGACCTCCTCCATTTAAGTTATGTTGAGCCAAGCGTTTAGGGTTGACTGGCGCCACTTGGCTTTGACTGTTCACTAAAACGACGGCTAATGGCGCTTTGAGTTGTTTGGGCTCTATGGGCTGTTCTGGCTTTTTCATCATCAAGAAGATGGCGTGGATAGCGCATGACACCAGTACAGCCAGGACCATCGATCTCTTGTACCACTGCCTGAGATCTAATGGTGAGGTATCAATGAGGTCATTCAGTGGCAGTGCTGTCATTGCTTTGGTCGGGTAGTGTTTCAGTGATCAGCTCGACTACAGGTTCGATGATTTCTTCTTCGAGTTCAGTTTGTGTATCAAGCACTTCTGATTGTTGATCTAGTATCTGTACTACTCTGACTGACGCTGTAAGAAGCAGAAGGTCAACACTCATTACGGATACTTCTACTCTTGCGCCTCGTGGCGCTTGTTGTAACTCGGGTACTTGCAAGCGGAGTGGGATAGGCTCTACTCTAACCATGCCTTCTTTTTGCACACGCACGACACCACTCCAAGGTAAGCCCTGTGTCTGTAGATAGCGTAAGCACCAATATTTTTCCGCAATTTGTTGATAGGTGTTGTACGCTGTATAAGTCGCATCAAACTCTGCACAGAGTCCCATGATTTTTGTATCTTTTGGCACAAATGGCGCAACTAATTTAGCCATGACGCCCTGCTTAACATAAGCAATTAATTGCCATTGATTGACTAAATCAGCATAACGGCGCAGTGGCGATGTACACCAAGCATAGTTCTCAACCCCTAATCCTTCATGTCGGCAGGGTGTGGTTTGCATTCTGGTTCTTTGTGCGCCCCATCCTTGTTGGGCACGATAGATCGCAGGTAAGTCATGTTGGGCGAGGACACTGCCCCAAGTTTGATTACTGTAGATCATCCACTCGGCAACAATCGAGTCAATCACAGAACCTCTTTGGCGTGAGCTGATGATTGGCCGCCATGTTTGATCATCGAGTCCGGGACTCAATAAGTCTTCTGGTGATACTTTGTTGCCGTCTTGTGTTTGAATTTCAAAATTAAAATCTCTTGCCAGACTGCCTGGCTCTGGGGGACCTAATTTTTCTTCTCGCTGTCCGGAGGCAACTCGTACTTGCTGTCTTTGGCCATGTAACTTTTGCGCGGCTCGCCATAGTATCGATAGCTCCTGACGATAAAGAATGTCATCGCGCGTAGGATCTTCAATCGATGCTTCGTCTATTAAATGCTCTATCTCGCCTAATCGTAAATTGCGCTGCACGAATACTTGTTCAATCACTGATCTTGGCGGAATTGTGGTGTCAATGTCACCGTTTTGATCTACTGTTACATATAAAGATATCGCAGGTCTATGTCCACCGGCCTCTAATGAAAATATGTCAATGACCGAACTTGGCAACATCGTGACTTTTCCGCCAGGGAAATATACCGTGGACATCCGCTTCTGAGCAATTTGATCAAGCACATCGCCTGGCACGATCGCAAGTCCTGGGGCAGCTATGTGTACGCCGATTTGATATTGATTATCTGGTAATGCGCTTACTGAAAATGCATCATCGATTTCGGTGGTGCTTGCATCGTCGATCGAGAATGCTTGTACTTGGGCTGTGGGTAATTCTTCAGCAATTTTTTGCCAATGCGCTACCGATACAACAGCGTCTGCTGCAAAACCAATCCCTTTACTGAAATACTCTTTTAAAAATTTACCTTGATGTATCTCAAGTGGTGAGTGGATAGCTCCAAGCTGCAGTAATAACTGCGCTGGATTAATACCTTGTTGATGACTAACCGAGTGAATCGCCTTATATGCGATACCATTTTTATCCGGGCTCCACAAGAGTTGTTGGGTAAGCTGTGCAATGCCTTCTGGTAATTGCCCAGCTAACATCTGAACTTCCCACTCTTGTTGTAATTGCGCTTCTTTGCGTTTGCGCTCAACAGATGCTAGGGCGGCTTTTAATTGCTCCTCTGGCGCTCTCATGAACTGGCCACGACCTTTACGCCGAAAATAGATTGGCGCGGCTTGCAATGCCATGGCTAGGGCAATGATTTGGGTGGCTTGTACGCCTTCACCGAAATAGTCTTTTGCTACGTCTGCAAATTTAAATTCTTCTTCTGGGGCACACTCCCACAAAAAATCCATATCGATTTCTTGTGCAATGGCTTGCGACTCTAGGAAATTTTTATCTAAATCCGTACTCGTCCAGCTATACCAGACATCTTTTGCTTTTAATTTGATGCGTTTACCAAATTGTGTTTGGGCTGCATGGTTATCTGCACTTGGTGTGTAGGTGCCAATTGTTGTGGCCCCTTTAATCTCGCCACCTTCTTCATATATAAAGTGCATGGTTACGCTAAGGCCTTGAGTAATTGTTGGTGAACGCCACCAAATCCGCCATTACTCATAACTAAAATATGATCGCCTGGCTGCGCGATAGCTTGGATAGCGTTAACTAAGGTATCTAATTGATCAAACGCCTTTGCCTTTTGTCCCATCGGCATCATTGCTTCTTGTAAGTCCCAGCCCAGAGCTGATTTACCTTCTTTAGCGCCATAGGCAAATACTAAATCTGCTTGCACGAGACTGTCTGGCAATTGCTTTTTCATGACACCTAACTTCATTGTGTTCGAGCGTGGCTCAAGGACGGCGATTAAGCGTTGTGACCCAATACGTCTGCGAAGTCCATCAATGGTTGTTGCAATTGCAGTGGGGTGATGTGCAAAGTCATCATAGACAGCAATATCATTAACTTTACCGACCAACTCTAGGCGACGCTTGACGTTTTTAAAATTTTCTAATGCCTTCGCGCTTGCCTCAGGGCTTACGCCTACATGTTGTGCTGCGGCAATCGCGGCTAATGCATTCATTTGATTATGGCGCCCAGCAACATTCGCTAAGATATCCCACTCTACTTTAGCTACAGGCTCGCCCAATTTTTTAACAATAAAATTATCATTCTCAAGGCCCTCAAATGACCAGGTAGAGTCATGACCTTGATTGCCGAAATATTCAATCGGGCTCCACGCTCCCTTTTGCATCACTTCTTGTAATGCGGATTCATCTCCATTCACAATCAATCTTCCCTGGGCTGGTACGGTTCGCACCAAATGATGAAATTGGGTTTGTATCGCCGCTAAATCAGCAAATATATCGGCATGATCAAATTCAAGATTATTTAAAATTGCCGTACTTGATCGGTAATGGACAAACTTACTGCGCTTATCAAAAAAAGCGGTGTCGTATTCGTCAGCTTCAATCACAAAGAGTGGTCGTGGTGATTTAGATTGACCAATGCGGGCAGAAACATCAAAGTTATTAGGCACTCCCCCAATGAGATAACTCGGAGATAGTCCACTCGCCTCTAATATCCAGGTCAACATCGCTGTTGTGGTGGTCTTACCATGGGTCCCAGCTACGGATAAGACATGGTGGTGCTGCAATATCTGCTCCCCAAGCCATTGCGGTCCTGAGACATAAGGCAATCCTGCGTTTAGAATAGCTTCCATGAGTGGATTACCCCTAGAAACGACATTGCCAATGACAAACAAGTCTGGCTTGAGCGACAATTGGTCTGCAGCAAAGCCTTCTATTAAGGAAATGCCAGAAGCCTCCAGTTGCGTACTCATCGGTGGATAAACATTGGCATCGCAGCCAGTGACCTGATGACCCGCTTGGCGTGCGATGGCGGCTATACCTCCCATGAAGGTGCCACAAATACCGAGAATATGTAAGTGCATAGTGTAATTTTATCGAAGGATTGGGAATGACTGAAGAATTAAATCGAAAAGAAGCGTTAAAAAAGCAATTTCCACTCCTTTTGATGCTCGCCATCATCGGCATTGTGAGTTTAGGTATTGGTCTTGCCACTTCTTATTTTAGGTACCAAGAAAAAGATGTGCATTTAAGCTCGCAAGTGTATCAAGGTTTTATTCAAGCTAACTGGAATGATCCTGCGGGAAATCCCATCAACACCGGTGTGTGGAAAAACAAATATTTAGTGGTTAATTTTTGGGCTTCTTGGTGCCCTCCTTGTGTTGAGGAAATGCCGCGTCTTGCTCAGCTCAGTAAAGATGTTGATCCCAACAAAGTCATTGTGCTTGGGATTGGGATTGATTCACCAAGCAATATTCGTGAGTTTTTAACCAAAACACCCATGCCCTATCAAATTGTTGTAGGTGGTATTGAAGGGAGTGAATGGGGCAGAAAATTAGGCAATACCCAAGGTGCCCTACCCTTTACGGTCCTCATTGACCCTCAAGGTCATATTGCTTTTTCGAAATTAGGCAAAATAACCGAAGATGACATAAATAAATCAATTTTAAGTGCAATTAAGTAGGTTTTAAGCTTATTTATCGCACTTTAATAGTTGGGAAATGCGGTTTTTTCCGCATTTTTTGAAAATTTAAGCAGTTTTAGGTGTTTGTTCGACTATACTTACTATATTCCCATTGACTCTTCCCAAGGAAATCGCCGAAGATGAGCGCAGATAAACACCAAATAGGTTCCGTTCTTGTTTTACAAGGGCCTAATCTTAATTTACTCGGGACTCGTGAGCCAGAAATCTATGGCAAAGAAACTCTAGATGATATCCATCAGCAACTCTTGTCACAAGCAGTAGCTGCACAAGTACATCTTGTGACCTATCAGAGCAATCACGAAGGTGAGATGATTGATCGCATCCAGGCTGCAAAGTCAGAGGGTGTGCAATTTATCATCCTCAATCCAGGTGGCTACTCACATACGAGTGTGGCAATCCGTGATGCACTTGTGGGTGTTGGCATCCCATTTATTGAAGTGCACTTATCGAATATCCATCAAAGAGAAGCTTTTAGGCATCATTCATATTTCTCGGACGTGGCCATTGGTGTGATTTGCGGACTGGGCTCAATTGGTTACCGTTTAGCCCTTGAAGCTGTCATCACAAAGTTAAAAAAAATTAAGTAATCTCCCCCTCGTTATTTATTATTGATAAGGATGTCTCATGGATTTGAGAAAACTCAAAACGTTAATTGATTTAGTAGCAGAATCTGGAATTTCTGAATTGGAAATCTCCGAAGGTGAAGAAAAAGTTCGCATTGTGAACCAACGTGCTGGTCATGGGCAACAGGTTCAACAGGTCTATATTCCACCATCAGCTCCAACCCAAATGGCTTTTGATCAAGAACTGAGTTCTTCTGCACCCGCTGCGGCTCCTGCATCAACTCTTGCGCCAGAAATTCCGGAAGGCAATATGATGAAGTCCCCGATGGTGGGAACTTTTTACCGTGCCCCGAACCCGGAGTCTGCCGATTTTGTCAAAGTAGGTGATGTGGTTAAGGTCGGTCAAACCCTTTGTATTATCGAAGCCATGAAATTGCTCAATGAAATCGAATGTGAATTCGATGGCGTTGTAAAACAAATCCTAGTTGATAACGGTCAAGGCGTTGAATTTGATCAACCCTTATTCGTGATCGCCTAAAGGGGACTGCATGTTTGACAAAATTTTAATCGCCAATCGCGGCGAAATTGCCCTTCGTATTCAACGTGCTTGTCGTGAACTTGGCGTTAAAAATGTCGTGGTTTACTCAACCGTTGATAAAGATGCTAAGTATGTCAAATTAGCTGATGAGGCTGTCTGTATCGGACCTCCCCCTTCTCCTCTGAGCTATCTCAATATGCCTGCAATTATTTCCGCGGCTGAGTTGACTGAAGCGCAAGCGATTCATCCTGGGTATGGATTTCTTTCTGAGAATGCTGATTTTGCTGATCGCGTGGAAAAGTCTGGCTTTGTTTTTATCGGACCCACGGCAGAATCTATCCGCTTAATGGGCGATAAGGTTTCTGCTAAACAAGCCATGATCGCTGCAGGTGTTCCTTGCGTGCCGGGTTCTGAGGGTGCACTACCTGATAACCCAAAAGAGCTCTTAGCTATCGCTAAAAAAGTGGGCTACCCAGTCATTATTAAAGCTGCCGGTGGTGGTGGTGGTCGCGGTATGCGTGTGGTGCATATTGAGTCGCAGTTAATTAATGCCGTCAATATGACGAAAGAAGAGGCTGGTCGGGCTTTTGGTAATCCTGAAGTGTATATGGAAAAGTTTCTGACGAATCCTCGTCATATTGAAATTCAGATTCTGGCAGATACTTATAAAAATGCAGTTTGGTTAGGTGAGCGGGATTGTTCTATGCAACGTCGTCACCAAAAAGTCATTGAAGAGGCGCCGGCTCCGGGTATTGATCGTCGACTCATCGCTAAGATTGGTGAGCGCTGTGCACTTGCTTGTCGAAAAATGGGTTACCGCGGGGCTGGTACTTTCGAGTTTTTATTTGAGAACAATGAGTTTTTCTTCATCGAAATGAATACCCGTATTCAAGTTGAACACCCTGTGACTGAATTAATTACCGGTATTGATCTTGTTCAAGAACAAATCAAAATTGCTGCTGGAGGAAAATTGCCTTTCCGGCAACGTGATATCGAATTTAGAGGGCATGCGATTGAATGCCGTATTAATGCCGAAGATCCGTTTAAATTTACGCCAAGCCCTGGAAAAATAACTGCTTGGCATACTCCAGGTGGGCCTGGTATTCGGGTGGACTCCCATGTTTATGCTGGCTATACGATTCCCCCCAACTATGATTCAATGATTGGTAAATTAATTGCCTATGGAGCAACCCGGGAACAAGCGATTAAACGCATGCGTATTGCTCTTTCTGAGATGGTGGTTGAAGGTATTAAGACGAATATTCCTCTGCATCGTGAATTAATGATTGATCCGCAATTTAATATTGGTCAGACAAGTATTCATTACCTTGAACATCGTCTTGAAGAGCAAGCTGCTTCTCGCATCACTAAATAAGTCGTCTCACTTCATGTCCTATAAACAACTTCAATTTACCGTCGATGCCCAAACTGCTGAAGAGCTTGGCGATGCATTAATGGAACTAGGCGCTCTCTCGATTAGTGTGGAAGATGCACAAGCCAATACGCCTGATGAGATGCCTTTGTATGGTGAGCCTGGCATGATTCCCACGCAAGAAGCTTGGAATGAGTCAGTCGTACAAGCACTTTTTGATAACGCCCTGTGGCAACAATATCCGCAACATACCGAAGCCATTCTTGCGGAATTAGCACAAGCGGGTCTGGTCGTTGATTCCTACACAGAAGAAATCATTGAAGAACAAAATTGGGTAGCGCTAACTCAGTCACAATTCGAACCGATTTCCATTACAGAAAAAATGTGGGTGGTACCTTCTTGGCATGAAGAACCTAAAGATCTTCCAGAGGGTGCTATATGCCTCGCTGTTGATCCCGGCCTTGCATTTGGCACAGGTAGTCATCCAACGACTAAACTCTGCCTACAGTGGCTAGAAACCCTCTCTAAGGATCGCTCGCTTGATGGACTGCGTGTTCTTGATTACGGTTGTGGTTCAGGTATCTTAGCGATTGCGGCAAAAAAATTAGGCTGTGGCTCTACAGTGGGTATCGATATCGATCCACAAGCCATGATTGCTGGCGCGCAAAATGCTTCCAATAATCATGTTGATGTAGCGTTTCACTTACCTGACCATGCCCAAGCTTTTCCAAAGTTCGATATCGTGCTTGCTAATATTTTGGCAAACCCATTACAAGTCCTCGCCCCTGCGATTGCTTCTTTTTTAGCGCCGTCCAGTGCACTGGCTTTGTCTGGTATTTTGGAGCGTCAGGCAAGTGCTGTGATTGACGCATACTCACCTTGGATCAAGCTGGAAGTTTCTGGCATGAATGATGGTTGGGTCTTGCTTGCTGGTCATCGATTGTCAGTTTGATGCTTTCTCGCTTTTACAAAATAGGTATGTTGCTGGTATTGCTGTTGCTAGCGATTACTCAAGGGCTTTACTTATTTGGTCAGTGGGCAAAAATTCCGCGCGCTGATGTTGCCAACTGGCGTATCGAGTACGCCTCTCTCAATTTAGATGATGCCGCCTCGCATGTTTTGCAAATGCAACTGCGCGCCGAGTCTTCGATTCCTTTTAAGAAATCCGCTCTGCCCAATTTGGAAGTTGTGATTACGAATACTTCTGGGGAGCCGGTGGGCTATCAAAAGTTTCCGCCTCAAGCATGGGTTGCCCCTAACCTACCTCTCAAAAATGACTGGCTAATCTTTGGGGTCGCTTCACAAACTGAAATTACAATATCTATGCCTTTGGAAATTCCAAGCCAAGCAAGTGGTTTCCAAGTGCATTTACTTTATTAATTCAATATCTTTATCTAAAAATACCAAAAGGAAATTATGGCTAGCTTAATCTGTGGTTCGATCGCCTACGACACCATCATGTCTTTCGAAGGACGCTTTGCTGAACAAATTTTGCCAGAGCAAATCCATATTTTGAATGTGGCTTTTTTAGTTCCGCATATGCGCCGTGAATTTGGGGGCTGCGCCGGTAATATTGCCTACAACCTTAAGTTATTACAAGGTGATCCTTACATCATGGCAACGGTCGGTGGTGATGCTGGACCTTACTTTGATCAACTGAATAAATTTAATATTTCGACAGAATTTGTCCGTAAAATCCCTGATGCGTTTACCGCGCAAGCCATGATTACAACGGATCGCGACAATAATCAAATTACCGCGTTTCATCCTGGTGCAATGTCAGAATCTCATCTCAACAGTGTGCTTACAGCTTCGCTTGCTCTCAAGTCCACTCCAAAAGCAATTCAGCTAGGTATCGTTGCTCCCGATGGCAGAGACGGTATGTTGATCCATGCCCAGCAATTTGTTGACGCTCAAATCCCGTTCATTTTTGACCCAGGACAGGGCCTACCTATGTTTGATAGCAACGATTTAAATACGTTTATTGAACAAGCAACTTATATTGCTGTGAATGACTATGAAGGTGAAATGCTTTCTCATAAAACAGGTTTGCCACTCGCGCAAATAGCTAAACGTGTTAAAGCTTTAATTGTCACCAAGGGTGTCCAAGGATCCGAAATCTACACGGATGGTCAGGTGATTCATATTCCGGTGGTTAGTGTTGAGAAGCCTGTCGACCCTACTGGCTGTGGTGATGCCTTTCGTGCTGGTCTTCTTTATGGTATTGAAAATCAATTAGATATGGAAACAACTGGCAGGCTTGGATCTTTGATGGGTGCTATAAAAATTGCATCTCAAGGCCCTCAAAACCATGCGCCAAGTTTTGCAATGATCCAAGATCTCTATCGCAAAGCCTTTAACGCCGATTTTATCTAAAAGAAAAACCCACCGAGGATTTAACCAAGGTGGGCTGCTTACATCTTTTACATCTACAGCTGTTGCCTTTCGGAAACCGTCCAAATTAAGGACGGCTACCGGTAGGAAAAGGCCATGCAGCAGTCGGATTTAAAGCCGTTTTTGTTGATGCTTTTACTTCTGGCTTCTTAACTGCTGGTTTCACAGCGGCCTTTTTAGCTGGCTTTTTTGCTGCGGCTTTAACTACTTTTTTTTTTGCAGCTGGCTTTTTAGCCGCTGCTTTTTTTGCAGCAGGCTTCTTAGCAGCAGCTTTTTTAGCAGCAGGCTTCTTAGCAGCAGGCTTCTTAGCAGCTACTTTTTTAGCAGCAGGCTTCTTAGCAGCAGCTTTTTTAGCAGCAGGCTTCTTAGCAGCTACTTTTTTAGCAGCAGGCTTCTTAGCAGCTACTTTTTTAGCAGCAGGCTTCTTAGC
>JBAXKF010000025.1:0-31769 GCA_037137465.1 Betaproteobacteria bacterium
TATGACCCACAAAAAGATTTAGCACCAATATCGATATTTGCTATAGGTCAAAATGTATTAGCCGTACCAGCGAACTCACCGGTGATGAATGTAAAAGATTTAGTTGCGCAGATGAGGGCCAATCCCAATGGATTAAATATGGCCTCAGCAGGAATTGGATCTACGAGCCATCTTGCTGGAGAAATGTTGACCTCCCTTGCAAATGTGTCCGCAGTACATGTGCCATACAAGGGGGCAGGACCATCTGTGATGTCCTTATTGTCAGGTGAAGCGCAATGGGTTTTTACCCCCATGCAAGGCCCTATTGCCTTGATTCGTTCCGGTAAATTACGAGCTCTTGCAGTTGGAGGCGGTGTTCGTTCGGCCATCTTGCCAGATGTGCCTACAGTTAAGGAATCCGGAATTGCTGGCTATGATATGAGAAATTGGTATGGATTATTAGCGCCTGCGGGAACACCAAAACCGATCATTGATAAATTACATGCCGCGATTGTAAAAGTTGTTAATAGCCCTGAGATCAAAGAGCAGTTTTATACACAGGGATCAGAGCCGACCACCAACTCCCCACAAGAGTTTAGTCAGTTTATTCGTGACGAGACAGAGCGTATGTCGAAAGTGGTTAAAAAAGCAGGTATCAAGGTTGAGTAATTAAGGAAAAATGATGCAAGCACTTAGATTTAATCAAACAGGAGATTTAAATTTTCTGCAATTGATTGATGTACCTCTACCATCACTCAAAGAGGATGAAGTATTGATTGAAGTAAAAGCAGCAAGACTCAATCGCAATGACATCTCAAATGTGATGGGTAGACTTCCCTATACAACGATTCCAAGAACACCAGGACGTGATTATGCAGGTATCGTAAAAGACGGCCCTAAAGATCTGATTGGCAAAGAGGTATGGGGCACAGGTAAAGAAAATGGCTTTATCCAAGACGGGAGCCATGCGGCGTACATCAAAGTACATCAAAATGCTATTTCTTTGAAGCCACAATCCTTATCCTTTGTTGAAGCTGCCAATTGTGGGACGCCCTACATCACAGCCTGGGGAGCGATAGAGTCGTGCCATGTCGGTGAAGGGACGCGCATTGTTGTTATAGGAGCCAATGGCGCTGTTGGAAATGCCGCTATTGAATTAGCTAAGAAAAGAAATGCGCAGGTCTTGGGTTTGGTTCGTCGTCAAGAGTACATCTCAGACATTGAACACCAAGGTGTTAAGGCGAATCTTTTACCCGCCGATAGCGCTGATGAAAAAGCCCTCAAACAATTAATACAGCAGTATTTTTCCGATGGCGCCGATGTTATTTTTGATACGACAGGTTATTGGTTACCTAATTCCATATCGGCGATCGCAAAATTTGGTCAAGTCGCAGTTATTGTAGCCCCAGGCAATGGCCAGGTGAGTATTTCAGTAAGAGATTTATACCGTAATGGCGGATCGATCAAAGGCGTTAACTCCTTGCTGCATTCAGCTAGCGAATGTGCCACAATTTTTAACGAATTAGCAAAAGATTTTGATGGTCAATTGATGCGCCCACCAAAAAATATACAAACCCATGCATTAAAAGATGCGATTGAAGTATATCGATCAGTGCAAAATGGCTTAACTGGTATGCATGTATTTATTCCACCGCACGGATGAATATGAAAATTATTGATGCCCATATTCATATTTGGCAAAGTGGCAAACCACGGGGAGCCCACCGCCAAGCACCATACTCAGCTGAAGAAGTTTTAGAGGATATGCACAGCGCAGGTGTTGATGCAGCAATTATTCAACCACCAGCATGGGACCCGCAAGCTAATCAGATCGCTATAGATGCAGCAAAACAATATCCTAAGCATTTTGGTATTTTGGGTAATTTTGCATTGAATAGCCCTCAGCCAGAAATCATACTTCGGCATTGGAAAGAACAGTCTGGGATGTTAGGACTTCGCTATATCCTCAATGAGCCTGTACACAGAGAATGGATGATGGGTGATGAATTAGATTGGTTGTGGGCTGGAGCGCAGGAAAATGGTATACCCATTGCAATTGCTGCAAGCAGTCATTTAGAAATTTTTGCGTCGATTGCTAAACGTTACCCCGAACTTAAATTAATTATTGACCATTTAGGTGTTCCATTAGACGCAACTGGAGAAAAAGCATTCTTACAAATACCCGCCCTAGAACAGTTGGCTAAATTTTCAAACATCGCGATTAAAGCAACTGCAGTACCCGCATACGCTGACGACATCTATCCCTATAAAAGTATTGAAAAACATATCCAAAGAATTTATCAGTTATTTGGCGCAGAGCGATTTTTTTGGGGCAGCGATATCACGAAACTCAAATGCACATGGCGCCAATCGATTGATTTATTTATCAATGAATATCAATGGATCAGTGCGGAAGAAAAGTCTTTAGTGATGGGTAGGGCGTTAACTCAATGGTTATCTTGGGACATTGATTGAGCAACATTGAGGTCGATAAGACCGGAGGATTCAATTTTTTCAGAGAACCACACCATCAGAGAATCAGTACGCTTCCCCAAATAAACAGGTTGATGATTCTCATCGAGTTGCATCGATAAATCATGACCCGGAATTAAAATATTTTTAGGCTTTGCGCGCCACTTTTCAAAGATAAGCTCAATAGACTCAGCGCTTTCAGAGGCATTACCCGTATCAATGACCTTCTTTGACATCAGCTCAGCACGGTTCTTTGCAGCATCACCCGTAAATATAACGTCACTTTCACCATTATCTAAAACGAATAGTAAATGACCGGGGGTATGTCCAGGGACAAGGAAGCAGTGCAGAAAAGGCAAGAACTCAGAAGGAGCTTGAATACGTCTAACATGGGAAGACTGATTAAGATGTTGCACATACAGCTCAGGAAGAGGATTAAATCCAGGCGCTTGTTTGGCAGCCCAGGTCAGCTCAGTATCCCCAATCCAGATAGTCGCTTGTGGAAACAAAATATAGTTCACCATATGGTCATAATGCGCATGCGTCAAAATAACATCTGTAATATCTTTTGGCTCTAAGCCGAATTCATGTAAGCGCTTCTTTAAAGGAGCGCGCATACCAAAAGCGCCCACATCAAGCAAAATAGTGCGACCTTGCCCGCGAATTAAACTCACCGAACTCCAACCAAGCCCCCCATGACAAATAGATCGACCAGGAAAGCCTTGAATCAAAACATCGACTTGATAGTTTGCCATTTTTTGTGCCGTTATGAAAAAAATGAAAGGAGATAAAAGTTGTTAAGCATTACCCTGCTGAGTATGTTTTTTGAGTAATTGCAAAGTATCCGCACTCAACTTGATACCCAAGCGACGCTGTTCCGCCATTTTTGTTAGTTCAATCATGCCAGGCACAATCACTGGATGCTCTGGATCTGCCGCGGGGCTACCCGTGAGAATCTGGGCAAAATCATTCATCCGCTCAGAAAGCCACTGCGTAGAGCCTAATTTTTTAGTATCGAGCAAAATAAAAAAGTGCCCAAGATTTTGCGGTTCAGCCGGGGCGTCCTGCCAAGATTGAATATGCGTTAAATAAGCAGCATTTGATAAAAGCCCAGCAAAAATATCCACCATTAATGCCAGGCCATAACCCTTGTGCCCACCAACAGGTAATAAAAATCCATCTAAAGCAGCTTTTGGGTCGGTAGTTGGGAAACCTTTGGCATCAGTTCCCCATGTATTTGGAATTTCCCGACCTTGTTTGAAAGCATCCCTAATTTTTGCCCTCGCGACAACACTCATCGCCATATCAAGCAAAAAAGGATTACCCCCAGGATTAGGAACCCCAAAACCTAAAGGACTGTTGCCAAGGCGGGCATCAGTTCCACCCCAAGGTGCGATGGTCGTCGTGGCATTACTGCCAATCATGCTAGCAAAACCCTGCTCAGCAGCGAGTAGAGCATAGGGAGATATAGGACCAAAGTGATTACTGCCCCGCGTTAATGCAATCCCAATGCCACACTCAGCAGCAACCTCCATTGCCGCCTCCAAAGACCGCATGCCAACCAGAGGACCAACACCATTATCACCATTCACTTTAACCATTGCTGCAGCAACGCGTTCAACCGTAATCTTAGGACTAGGATTAATTCCGCCAATTTGCAAGCGTTCGCCGTAGGATTCAAGACGACTCATGCCGTGAGTAGAAAGTCCAAAAAGGTCAGCCATGACGAGGATTTTTACAACGACGGTGGCATCCTCGCGAGGAAGACCTAAGTGGCAGAATGCCTCGATACCTAAATGTGTTAATTCTGTTTCACTAATTCGAGGAGACTCAATCATTATGACCTATTAAAAACGGTGTAATTCTCAATTTTGGCACATTTGGCGAGCAATATGCCGAGAAAATGCATCGTATGCATGGTGAGGATTGGTTTTTATGACAGAAAACATAAATTTTATAATTTTGATTTATCATCGATAGAAACAGTAAAGAGACGATATGAACACTTTTCAATTCCATAGTACAAAAAACATCCAACTGGCAAAAGATATATTTATTGCCAATGAAAACGCCAAATTTTTATCAGGCGGCATGACATTATTGCCTTCGATGAAGCATGGCTTAATTCAGCCGAATCATTTGATTGACCTCAGTAAGATTCCAGAACTTCAAGTTTTAGAAGAAAGTAACGAGTTCTTGATCATTGGGGCGGCGACCAAGCACGATACCGTAGCAACCCATCCATTAGTGGAATCAGCGATTCCGAGCCTTGCTTATTTAGCGAGTCAAATTGGTGATCCTCAAGTACGCATGCGCGGCACCATTGGCGGCTCACTGGCCAATAATGACCCAGCTGCTGACTATCCCGCCGCTGCCTTAGCTTTAAAAGCACAGATTGTGACGGATCGCAGAGTGATTGCGGCCGATGAATTTTTTACAGGATTTTATTCAACCGCTCTCGAAGAGGGTGAAGTCATTTCGCAAATCAAATTGAGCAAGCCTATCAAAAGTGCGTATGTTAAGTTTAAGCAAGCAGCTTCTGGATATGCACTAGCGGGCGTGTTTATTGCGCTGTATGCCAATCAAGAGGTTAGAGTCGCAGTCACAGGTGTAGCCTCTGGCGTATTTCGATGGGAAGAAGCAGAACAAGCTTTTTTAGGCTCACAAAGTAAGCCTGACTTGCAACGTGATGATGTCATCAGTGATCTACATGCACCTAGCGCATACAGAATCAATATTGCTCAAGTCTTATTTAAAAAAGCAGCGCAACAAATAAAAAATAATTCATAAAAGGTTATCTATGCAACTCACGATCAATGGCCAAATAAAAGATTTGGCAGTCCAAGACAATATGCTTTTAATTGAAGTCATTCGCGATCAATTACAACTCACGGGTACTCACAATGGTTGTGACACCACACAATGTGGATGTTGCACTGTCTTGATGGATCAAGTGGCGGTCAAGTCTTGCACCATACTAGCAAGACAAGCTGAAGGCAGTAGTATTCAGACGATTGAAGGATTGGCTGGAAGCCAGCTCCATCCCGTTCAAGAAGCATTTTCTCAAGAACATGGCTTGCAGTGCGGGTATTGCACTCCGGGAATGATCATGAGTACTGTTTATTTATTACAGCGTTATCCAAATCCGACCGATGATCAAATTAAAGAAGGTTTAGCCGGCAATATTTGCCGTTGCACAGGATACGTCAATATCATTAAGGCAGTTCAATCTGCTGCTAAAAAAATCCAGGAGGCAAAAGTATGAACGCACCCGAAGCGCTACTGCGCAAAGAAGACTTACGTTTAATTACAGGCCAAGGTAAATTTACATCTGACTGGTATTACGACGGTATGTGTCATGCCTATATGATTCGCTCACCCTATGCCCATGGAGTGATTAAGTCCATAAGCTATGAAGATGTTTTAAAAGCGCCAGGAGTTGTACGGGTGATCACAGCACAGGATGTTTCGCAAGCTGGTATGAAGTCGCTGCCAACGGGTGTAACGATTCAAAATCCTGATGGACAAAATCAAACATTGGCACCAATGCCAGTTCTGGCTACAGATAAAGTGCGCTTTGTAGGACAGCCGATTGCGATGGTCATTGCCGATACCTATGAACATGCAAAACAAGCCGCAGAACTCGTGCAGATGGATGTGAAAATGCTCGATGCCGTTACGGATTACGATTCAGCCCTCGCATCTCAAGCACCGCAATTGCATGAACAAGCAACAGGTAATTTATCGATTCACTTCACCAAAGGCGATGAAGCGGCTACAGAAAAAGCCTTTGAACAAGCAACTTTTGTAAGTTCGATGTGTGTGAAGAGTCAGCGTTTAATTGGTTCCCCAATGGAGTTGCGATCAGTCGTTGGTAAATACGATCCACAAACAGATCGCTATATCATCCATACCCCCAATCAGGGGATGCTTGGTATGCTTGGGGCGCTTGAGCATATTACAGGGATTCCAAAAGCACAGATTGATGTGCAGACACAAGATGTGGGTGGATCCTTTGGTATTCGTGGTGGGGCTTTTAGTGAAAATGCCCTGGTATTGCTAGCGAGTAAGCTCATTGGAAAGCCAGTAAAGTGGGTAGCGACTCGCTCCGAAGTATTTTTATCAGACTGGCATGGTAGAGGACTTGAGTTAAACGGTTTTATTGCACTTGATCAATCTGGAAAAATTTTAGGGCTTCGTTTTGAGAATAAAGCTGACCTTGGTGCCTATACCTGTTATTTTGGATCATTCATTGGGGCGCGCAATATTGTTATTACGATGAATGGCGTGTATGACATACCTGCTTTATCGGTGTCATCAGAACTCTACTTCACCAATACCGTGCCAGTATCAGCCTATCGAGGAGCTGGAAGGCCTGATATAGCTTATGCCATTGAAAGACTCATTGATCATGCGGCGTATGAACATAATTTTGATCCAATAGAATTACGCCGTAAGAATTTTATTAAGCCTAGTCAATTCCCATACGACAATCGGATTGGTTCTGTCTACGATAGTGGCGAATTTGACAAGCTATTGGATCGTGCCTTAGAAGTAAGTGACTACAAAAACTTCGAGGAGCGTCGTCAACAAGCGCTCCAAAATAATCGCTTGCGAGGTATTGGCTTAGCTTATTTCATAGAAGCATCTGGAGCTGGAACAGCACCTAAAGATCAAGTGATAGGTCAATTCACTGCCCAAGGAGTTTTACAAATGTTTGCGGTAACAGGAGCATCTGGTCAGGGACATGAAACATCTTTTTCACAAATTGTGCATGAAAAAATTGGCCTACAAAGTGATCAAATCGAATATATTGCAGGACAAGCTGACAAAATGATGGTAGGTAGTGGTACAGGAGGATCTAGGACCTTGTATGGAGTGGGAAGTGCGGTTTTTAATTTGTGCGAGCAAATCCAAGAAAAAAGTAAACCTCTAGCCGCGCAACTCATGGGAGTTCCACAAGATCAGTTGCAATTTACCCAAGGTAGTTGGCATGCGGGCAACCAATCCCTATCGATTTTACAAATTGTGCAAAAAACATTTGTGCCAGGACAACCTCACCCCCTAGATGCGACTGGTGAAGCATCATCAGGCGCGACATACCCGAATGGGTGCCATATTGCTGAGGTAGAGATTGATCCAGAGACAGGCGTTACCGAAATTATTCAATACGTAGCAGTGGATGATGTGGGAGTTGCAATCTCTCCGGCGCTTGTACAAGGACAAATTCATGGAGGAATTGTTCAAGGTATTGGACAGGTATTTTATGAACAAGCGATTTATGATGAGACCGGACAATTGCTTACCGGATCATTTATGGACTACGCAATGCCTAAAGCAGGATGCTTACCTCTGATTAAAACTGAAAAAATTGAAGTGATCACCAAAAACAACATCCTTGGATCTAAAGGTGTTGGTGAATCCGGTTGCTCAGGATCCTTACCAACCTTATCCAATGCTGTGATCAACGCGCTTCGACCCAGAGGTATTACAGAATTAGATATGCCCTATACACCTGCCAAAGTATGGCAGGCATTGCAGTCTAATTAATCATAGGAAACATTCGCGGACTTAATGACCTTACCCCAGCTATCAAGATCTTGAGCAATTTGTTTTTGCATCTGAGCTGGGGTCATTGAAATAAGGTCATAACCTTCCTTACGAATCGCTTCTTGAACAGCAGGGTCTTGAAGCGCAGCGGTAAATGCCGGCAGTAATTTATCCATGACTGCTTGAGGAAGTTTTGCGGGGCCCACAACACCAAACCAAATACTCGCATCAAAATTAGGATAGCCTGACTCCGCTAAGGTAGGAACATCTGGAAACATGGAGCTACGCTTGATGGAAGTAACGGCCAAAGGCTTGATGCGACCAGCCTGAATATGTGCAGAGGCAGCCCCTAAAGATGAAAATAATAGTGGCACATGACCACCAATGAGCTCGACGATTGCAGGCGCGCCCCCTTTATAAGGAATATGGGTGAGTTTTGTATTGGTGACAACCTGAAACTGTTCTGCAGCAAGATGACCAACACCACCGATACCAGAAGTACCATAGCTCCAAGACCCAGGTTTGTCACGCATGAGTTCAATGAGTTTTTTAACATTGGTGGCAGGAGAGTTTGCTGGGGTGACTAAAATGACACCACCTGTGCCGACCATAGCTAGCGGCGTAAAGTCTGTCATGGGGTTATAAGGTGTTTTTTTCATACGCGGCACAATGGTCATTGGTCCTGAGTCAGTAATGTGCAGGGTATAACCATCGGCAGGTGCTTTAGCTAAAATATCTGCGGCAATAGCACCACCAGCACCTGGATGATATTCCATAATGATCGATTGCCCTAAGAGGCGATTTAAGCGCTCAGCCAATGGCCGAATGAGGTTGTCTGCTGCACCACCAGGTGAATAGCCCACAATCATACGAATCGGTTTGTCGGGGTAATCGGCAAACGACAAGGCGGGAAGGGTCGCCATGCAAGCTAAAAGTATTAACTTAGAGACAGCTCGCGACAAATTTCTCAAATGAACAAACTTCATATAGACTCCTTAGTCTTTAGAAAATACTGCATTTGTATTTTTAATACCTTTAATTTCTACTGCATTTCCAGAGGGATCAAATACCAAGAAAACTTCTTGCTCTCGAGGTGTGCCATGAAAAATAGTTTGTGGAGGCATCGCAAAATGAATCTGATGCGCATGGATACGTTCTAAGATTTTTTGATATTGATCGAGTTCAACGACGACACCAAAATGTCGCAGAGGATAATGATTGGGATGAGTTCCAATATAGACACTTTCATGAGCAGCTTCTTCCTCAGAAAGTTGAGCGACTAAATGATGATTAAAAAAATCAAAATCGATACGATCCGGAGCAATTTTGGTGGCTTTACAACCTAAGACATCACTATAAAAAAATAGTGTTTCTGTGATGGTGCGAATCGGAATAGATAAATGGATCATGGCTTATGGAATCAACACAATGGCGCCTTTTGTGCCACGCCCTTCAATCATCGTATGGGCTTTAGCCGCTTCTTTTAAAGGAAGAACAGCTTCAATATCTAAACGAAAAGAAGAATCACCCAAGATCTCAAAAGCATCGATAGCCATTGCTTGCATATCATTTTTGTCAGCAATATAGGTTCGTAGAGTTGGCCTACAAATCCAGAGTGATTTTGCATGCAAGGTTTGTAGTGCAAAATTTTCAACTTGACCAGAAGCAGTACCAAAATTAATAGCGAGACCCTTTGGTTCTAGGCACTCAAGTGAACCCATAAAAGTATCTTTTCCAACAGATTCAAAAACAACCTTCACACCCTTACCTTGAGTAATCTTTTTTACCTCAGCAGCAAAATCGTGGGTACGATAGTTAATCAAGTGATCCGCGCCAAGAGATTTAACGAACGCAATTTTTTCATCAGAGCCAGCTGTCGCAAAAACCTCCAAGCCAAGACGCTTAGCCCACTGAACGAGAACTTGGCCAGTTCCCCCGGCGGCAGCATGAATCAGGACTTTATCACCAGCAACAAGAGGCCGCATCTGCTTAAGAAGATATTGCGCGGTCATTACACGAACAAAGCCAGCGGCGCATCTTTCATCGGAGACATTACTGGGTACAAGAACCAATCGATCAGATGCGACAGCCACGTGTGAACAATATGTACCAACGCCAGCATTAGTGTAGGTGACACGATCACCAACTTTCACTTCAGACACATCAGAGCCAATGGCTTTCACAATTCCAACAGCGTGAACACCAGTAATAAAAGGAGGTTCTGGATTATGGGCATGCGATTGACCAGCGCGTAAATAAATATCTACAAAATTAACTCCAATAGCAGTTTGTTCAACTAAAACCTCATTACTTTTTGGAATAGGCATAGCCATTGCCGCGTATTGCATGACCTCAGGACCGCCCAATTTTGTCACCATCATGGCATAGCAAGCTTGATTCACATAGTCTCCAGCGCATTATTTTTTACTTAATTTAACATAAGATTTTTGCTTAAAAAGCCCAATACAGTAATTACCCTAAGGATAAGAATAGAATGGGACATTGTTTGTACACCCTTAAATAAAAGAATCCCGCATGAAGCATTCATACCCCAGCATTGATTGGCAAGAAAAATCACAAAGCCATCGAGGGCTTTGGTACTCAGAAGCTCAGTTACCTGCGCCGCAAGAAGTGATGTTGATAGATGACACAATCAAAGCAAATAAAGCAATTGAACTGGCCAGGCAAGGTATTGGTTTGCTATGGGTTGGAGATTATCAAAATGGACGAGAGTTACTGCGCTCAATAACACGACGGCTTGATCGCCCACCACGAGTAGGGTCACAAAAGATACCCACCTTACCAGCGGAGATCTTTGCGCTTCACCGCCAAAATCAAGGGCAAAAGGCGCAAATTTTAGGGCAAATATTAATCACATTAACGCCAGATTTTGTGATTAATTTACGGCGCGGGCAGGACGTTTCACAAGCGTGTAAAGACGTGATTGGTGAGATTACACAGCCCATCGTGATGCCCTTTAAGCAACTCTTGGCGATTGTCAGTGCCCATGAATGGCGCAAGAAAAAAGTATTTGTACCATCCCTCAAAGAACATATCATTCCGCACTTTGGGGTGTATTCACCACTGCGTGGCGAATACCTGGAGCTGGCGATGCAAGCACCATTACCTAAAAACCATGTTCAGGCCTTTGACATTGGAGCCGGGACCGGGGTATTGTCGATTCTTTTGGCAAAACGTGGCTTTGAAAAAGTTACAGCAAGCGATATGGATTCTCGTGCGATTGCGTGCGCTCAAGAAAACATTCAAGCATTGGGACTTGGCGAAAAAATTACAGTGGTGCAAGCGGATCTATTTCCGCAGGGACGGGCAGACCTTGTTGTCTGTAATCCACCTTGGTTACCAGCACAGCCTAGTTCACCCATCGAACACGCAATTTTCGACCCAGGATCACGATTTTTACAAGAGTTTATTACCCAACTTCCTGAACATTTAGCAATTGATGGCCAGGCATGGTTAATTATTTCAGACCTAGCAGAGCATCTAGGACTGCGAACACGGCAAGAGTTATTAAATATGATCTCGAAAGCAGGGCTGGTGGTACTTGAGCAATTACAAACCAAACCCAAACATCCTAAAGTGCAAGACGAGAACGACCCACTTCACTTTGCTAGAGTGAAAGAAGTAAGTTCTCTGTGGGTCTTGGGATTGCAGTAATTCTAAAACGCGATTGGTGGGTATTAATCGAGTTTGATATTGGCTGACTTAATTGTTTTTGTCCAATAAGCAATTTCTTGGTTCAACAATTTAGTCATTTCTGCGGGTGGTAAATAACGTAATTCAATACCCGCAGCATCTGCTCTTTGTTTTACTTCAGGAAGCTCTGTAATTATTTTTAATTGCGCTGTTAATTTATCAATAATTGGTTGAGGAGTACCTGCCGCCATATAGAGCGCAACCCAGGACTCTAATTGAAAATCAGGCAAACCAGCTTCTGCCACCGTTGGCACTGTAGGCATCATCGGATGGCGAATCTTTCCAGTCACGGCTAAGGCTTTGAGTTTTCCGGTTTGTACATGCCCCATCACTGACGGCGGGGTTGTAATAAAGACTTGAACTTGTCCCGCCAAAACATCTTGGATAGCAGCGCCAGAACCTTTATAAGGAACATGCACCATTTCCACACCTGTCTGTTGTTTAAAGATTTCTGAACCAATATGAGATAAGGAGCCGTTACCTTGTGAGGCATAATTTAATTTACCGGGATTAGCCTTTGCATACGCAATAAATTCTTTTAGGTTATTGACAGGGATGGATGGGTGCACTGCGATGACGTTGGTAGCAACAGTCACTAAGCCAATTGGTGTTAAATCTTTGCGTGCCCAGGGTAATTTATCTTGCAAAATAGGATTTGCAACATGGTATCCAGAATAAGAAACCAAAATCGAATAACCATCTTTTTGACCACTAGCAACATTTTGATAAGCTATGTTGCCACTGCCACCGGGTTTATTCTCAATAATGACAGATTGTTGGAGCAACTGCCCCAGAGGATCACTTACTAAACGAGCAGAAGTATCTACGATTCCACCAGGAGGGTTAGGAACAATTAAAGAAATCGGACGCGTAGGATAGTTTTGGGCAAAGCAAAAGCAAGAAACGAACAAAAGTGTGCTGACTAAAGCTGACTTGATAAATCGATTGAGCAACATGTTTATACACTCCCGAAAATCATTAAATTGAAAAAGTAAATTATTATTACATAATCAATATGTATACCATGATTGTTATCGCGTGGGTTGGTGATGGGGTAAAAATATTCTGGCGGTGCTATTAAATAGGGGAGAATCTGTGAGTTGTTTACGTGGGTTAAAAATTATCGAAATGGGGCAGCTGATAGCTGGACCATTTGCAGGAAAAACTTTAGCTGACTTTGGGGCGGAGGTTATTAAAGTAGAAACCCCAATTACAGGAGATGCATTACGCAAGTGGCGTTTACTAAAAAACGGCACCTCTATTTGGTGGCAAGTGCAATCGAGAAATAAAAAATCAATCTCACTTGATCTGAAGACTTCGCAAGGGCAAGACGTGATTCGTAGCTTGGTAAAAGAGTGCGACGTCTTGATTGAAAACTTTCGACCAGGAACGCTAGAGGAGTGGGGCCTTAATCCTGAAGATTTATTAAAAATTAATCCACGCTTAATCGTACTTCGGATTAGTGGTTATGGACAAACCGGACCCTATCGTAATAGACCTGGATTTGGGGTTGTCGCAGAAGCGATGGGTGGTTTGAGACACTTAACCGCAGAGCCTGGTAGAGTTCCCGTCAGAGTTGGCGTGAGTATTGGTGACACCCTGGCCGCCTTGCATGGTGTCATTGGCATATTGCTCGCGCTTCATGAACGACATCAAAGTGGTAAAGGGCAGATTATTGATGTAGCCCTTTATGAGGCCGTCTTTAATTGTATGGAAAGCTTATTGCCGGAGTACAGCGCTTTTGGAGAAGTGAGACAAGCAGCGGGTAGCGCTTTGCCGGGAATTGCCCCTTCCAATGCCTATTTATGTAAAGACGGGGGATATGTATTAATCGCGGGCAATGGCGATAGTATTTTTAAAAGGTTAATGACCGCTATTGGTCAAAAAGAGATGGCTAATAATCCAGACTATGGGGATAACACTGGTCGCGTTCAACATGTGACCTATATTGATCAAGTCATTGGTGAATGGACTCTATTGCATGGTGTTGATGAGGTTCTCAACGTCTTGGAAGAGGCAAAAGTTCCTGCGGGGAAAATATATACGGCAGCAGATATTGCTCATGATCCGCATTTTATAGCGCGTCAAATGATACTCAATCAAGTAGATTCTGATGGTGATCAATTACTTGTCCCTGGAATAGTGCCAAAACTTTCTCGAACCCCGGGTAGCATCCACCGTGTATCGCCCAGTATTGGACAAGATAATGAGCAAGTTTTAAAAGAAATAGGCCTATCTGAAGAACAAATATCAGCGATGTATGCACGGGGAATCATTTGGTCTGAGAAGAAATCGAATGAGTCATAAAAAACGCGCCATCTGGATACAGGTGTGTTTTTGTTTTTTATTTCCAGGAATATTAAGTGCCCAAACATTTGCTCCAATTCTTGATTTATTGCCAGAGCAATCAACGGGTATTAAAGAAAAAAAAGTTGTATTTGCTAAAGAACAGATGGTTGCTAGTGCGAATCGATATATATCACAGGCTGGCGCAACTATTTTAAATCAAGGCGGTAACGCTGTAGATGCCGCCATTGCAAGTGCGATCATGGTCACCTTAGTCGAGCCACAGTCCGCCGGAATTGGTGGCGGTGGATTTATCTTATATTTTGATAAAAAACAACAGATTCTAACCAGTTTTGATGGCAGGGAAACCGCGCCACAAGCTGCAACAGAGACGTTGTTTATCGATTCATCTGGGCGACCGCTATCTTATCCTGATGCGGTGAACAATGGCAGATCAGTTGGTGTGCCTGGGCTTCTGAGGGCTTTAGAGCTCATGCATCAAAAATATGGCAAGCTTCCTTGGCAAGACCTTTTTGCGCCGACCATTGAACTTGCAGAGCGTGGTTTTGAGGTGTCCTCAAGACTATCTCAATTAGTACAAAAAGATCCTTTTCTGGCGTATTCAGAAAACGCCAAAAAATATTTTTATAGCTCAAGTGGAACACCAATACAAACAGGGCAGATATTAATCAATCTTCCATTAGCCAATACATTAAAAAACATTGCTCGATCAGGGGCAAGAGTTTTTTATGAAGGTCAGATGGCCAAAGAGATAGCTTTGGCCGTAGGTCGACATCCAAGACCTGGCATCCTCAATGAAGATGACTTAAAAAATTACCAAGCTGTGGAACGTGACGTAATCTGCGGACCTTATCGCGCATTTAAAGTATGCGGTATTAGCCCACCATCTTCAGGAGGCATTACTTTATTACAGATTCTAGGAATACTAGAGTCGTTTCCGATGACGACTTATTCCCCCACATCCTATCAAGGGATTCATTATTTTTCAGAAGCTGGCAGACTTGCCTATGCAGATCGAGATATTTACATAGCCGATCCATCCTTTGGAAAAGTTCCTGTAAAAGAATTATTAGCACCCAGTTACTTGGCGCAAAGGGCAAAACTCATTCGTTCAGATATCAGTATGAAGCAAGCGAGTGCTGGTGAATTTGTTACACAGCAATCAAAGCTTGGTATTGATCAAAGCGCAGAAATTCCATCTACAAGTCATTTATCGATTGTGGATCGACAGGGGAATGCCGTATCGATGACATTAAGTGTTGCCGCAGCCTTTGGATCAAGAATCATGGTGGATGGATTTTTCTTAAATAATGAAATGACAGATTTTTCATTTATATCCGAACAAAATGGCTTAAAAATCTTTAATCGCGTTGAGCCTGGAAAAAGACCACGAAGTGCTATGGCACCGGTGATGATTTTTGATCAACATGATCAATTAAAAATGGTTGTTGGATCTGCAGGTGGGCCCGCAATCATTAACTATGTTGCTAAAACGATTATGGGGGTGATTGATTGGGGCCTGAATATTCAAGAAGCAATTGCACTGCCTAATATAGGTAGCCGCAATATAGAAACTGATCTTGAAATAAGTACATTATCGTTAGGAACAATAAATCAACTAAAATCCATGGGACATCCCATTAAAGAATGGGAAATGAATAGTGGAACTCAGGGGATCTGGATCGATCACAGGGGTTTATGGGGAGGCGTTGATCCAAGACGCGAAGGCGTCGTTGTGGGTCAATAAAGTAATTAAAACGGATACAATAATGAATAAAAAAACGATAGGTAGTTGGGTAGAAAGCGCCAATCTTGAGGATTGCGATTTTCCAATTGAAAATTTACCCTTTGGTAGTTTTCATTTATTAAATGATGCTAAACATAAAATGCATATCGGCATAGCCATTGGAAGCCAGATATTGCCGTTGACGCAGCTTTCTGAAAAAATCACCATTCCAGAAAATCTTCAAGAGGCATTTCAAGCATTTGATGAGGCAAACCTCAATGCTTATATGGCAATGCCAGAAGTTGTTTTGCAGAACTGCCGTAAATTTCTGATTCAATTGCTAGAAAATAACAGTGCATATCAAAATCAGTTGAAAGATTGTTTGATTTTGCAAGCAGATGTACAAATGCAGATACCCTGCAGGATTCCTGATTTTACGGACTTTTATTCCGGGATACACCACGCCACGAACGTTGGCAAGATGCTTCGTCCAGATGAGCCTTTGGCAGCTAATTATCAATGGATTCCGGTGGCTTATCATGGGCGCTCATCTTCAATCGTTCCTTCTGGAAAAGCGATTGTTCGACCGGTGGGGCAGACCCGAGCAAGTGGCGGTAAGCCACCTTACTTTCAAGCGACAAGAAAACTTGATTATGAATTAGAGTTAGGGGTTTTTATTGGCAAGTCTAATTCTCAAGGTCACCCGATTGCAATAGAAAACGCCGAAGAGCATTTTTTTGGAATGTGTATTTTAAATGACTGGTCAGCTCGAGACATTCAAGCTTGGGAGGCAATGCCACTTGGGCCATTTTTGGCGAAAAACTTTGCCACCAGTATTTCGCCGTGGATTGTCACTAAACATGCCTTAGCACCATTTAGAGCCCCATGGATTAGAAAAGAGCAAGATCCACAGCCTTTAGATTATTTAGAAAGTAAAGCTAATCGAACGAGTGGAGCCATTCAAATCGAATTAGAAATCTATTTATTAACACCAGCGATGAAAGAGCAAAATATAGCGGCGCAAAAAATTGCATCTTCTGAGTTTTCTCACGCCGCTTATTGGACAGTCGCGCAATTAATTACGCACCACGCTAGTAATGGGTGTAATTTAAGTTCTGGCGATTTATTTGGGACAGGAACTTTGTCTGGCGAGTTATCAGAGCAAGCAGGCTCTTTACTTGAGTTATCACAAGGTGGAAAGTTACCTATTACCTTAGATCATGGTGAGCAAAGAAGCTTTTTGGAAGATGGAGATACGGTTATCTTCAAAGCGTATTGTGTAAGCAAAGACGCCGTTCGTATTGGACTTGGAGAATGCCGAACGGAAATTTCACCAACTATTTAGTTGAGTAAATGTTGTTGGCTTCAGCTTCTGAACCAATCCAAATAGATTCAAGTTCAAGTTGCAACTGTTCAAATGGTGGGTCTTTCTTTAATTTTAGCTCTGTCTCTATGCGGACACAGAAGTCATAAATGCCTTGCATACCCATGAAAGAAGAAGACCCTTTAATAAAATGCGCGATTTTTAAGGCAGAATCGACATCATGACTCATTAAGCTTTGGGATAAGGAGTCCTTCCCAGAGCTTATTGGATCAAAAAAATTCTTGATCATGCCCAATAATTGTGCTTGAGACATAAACTGCCTTAATTTATCAATCTGCTGTAAATTAATATAGTGCATGTAAGATATCATTACGTTTATATTGTTTTTGAGTCTTACAATAATAATATATTTTCTATGACAGTTTTTATCTTTAAAATGCGAATTCGGGCAAATTCTTTTATCTACTTATACTTTTTAGGATTAGTTTTATCCAGCGTTATTGCATTTTTTGTTTATCAGGGTACTGCGGCAAGAACGACCCTGATTTTAAATAATATATTGTATTTAAAAACAGAGTTAATTAGAGAGAGACTGATGGCGCAAGAGCATATGATTAATTTGTATGCAGAACT
Organism: Betaproteobacteria bacterium; assembly: GCA_037137465.1. GTDB lineage: Bacteria > Pseudomonadota > Gammaproteobacteria > Burkholderiales > Burkholderiaceae > Polynucleobacter. Next base: position 17,706 of record JBAXKF010000025.1, read on the forward strand.
CTTAAGCTCTTCCTCAACTTCAAAAACACCGCGCATTGAGCAAGATTTAACAAATGATAATATGCCTTATCTTCTCGCCCAATATTGGATTGAGAAGCCTTCTGGTAATCAAGTCCCAAATAATGTGGTTTATAAAACCATACTCAAAAATGATAGCCGCTTCTCTGAGAGTCAATTAGTAAAACTTAAAAATAGCGTGTTAGCAAATTTGGATAAGGTTTATAAAGAGGGTTCTTTTTCTCTATCCTCCCCGGTTTTTGCATATGAAGAAATAGTCAATGATGCAGGTGAGAAAGAGCCGTTGGTCCTTGTATTTAAAAATATCTCAGCTTCAATGGGTACGAAGGGTAATAAAAATCAAATATTAATACATGTCGTTGATTTTAAAAAATTAAGTAAGTTGTTGCCTGAAAATACTGCTGGGGGTTATCCATTTATAGGTTGGTTGCGAGAATACCTTTCCGATACCTCTACAACAAAAGACTACCTTTACCAAGATCAGGCTGTAACAAGAATTGTTAACATCCCTAATTCAGCGCCTGTAAGGACGGACAATCTTGGGGTATCGGATATAAGAGTTCAAGAACAGTTAGCTTTGGAGGAAGATAGATCCATCGTATCAAATGTACTTTCTTATAACGGCATCAAGCTAAAAATCAAAATTTACAGCATTTTAAAAATTACACCGTTTAATATCAGTGCAGCGGTCTTTCTGATATGTAATGCCCTTGTTTTAATGTTTATTTTTATGGTGCGACGAGGGATTCAACTGCAAAAGAAAATAATTGAGGAAGAAAATTTAAGGCGTATTCAGCTGGAAAAAGACTCCTTGATTAATAGCTTAGCCCATGAGTTAAGGACACCCTTAAATGGTATTTTAGGGATGGTGGGATTTTTACTAAAAACCAACTTAAGTACTGAGCAAAAATATTACGCATCAGCGGTTAGCCAGTCTGGCCAAATAATGAATTTAATTGTGGATCAAACCCTTAATAATTCGCATATTGAGTTTCAAAAGATAACTTTACTGCAGGAACCGTTGACATTGAATGAGCTAGCTAATGAATTATTGGATACATTAGGAGCATTGGCGCAAATTAAAAAAATTAATTTTTTCTATGAAATGCCCATAGAGTTAAATGGCTTAACTTTTATGACGGATAAGTTACGACTGAGGCAAATCCTTATTAATCTCATTGGAAACTCAATTAAATTTACTGAACATGGATTGGTTAAATTTCAGTTTTCAATGCAAGCTAATGATAAAAATCCCTCAATACCTTTTATTCGTTTTGATATTTTTGATACTGGTATTGGAATTGAAAAAGCAAAACGTGACACGATTTTTAAACAGTACGGCCGGATAAAAAACGTATCATTTAAGCAAGATTCTGTTGGGGGATTAGGTCTAACTATTTCCCAGAAATTAGTACGATTATTAGGTGGTGCAATACAGTTTGAGAGTGAGTTTGCAGTTGGAAGTCATTTTTATTTCTCAATACCCATGAGAATAAGTGATCAGGTCAATCAGGACCTCCAAGTAAAAGAAATGACTTCAAAGCATATTGTCTTTCTTGCACAAAAGAATCAGGGCAGATTAGACGAGGTACAGTCCCTATTAGAGGCTCAGGGTGCTCATGTGGATGTCTATGATCAATACTTAGATATCAGAAAGTATTTTTTGAGCTTGAAACGCAAATCAAACCCACCAGATTTAATTTTTATAGAAGAAGATGTGGGTGAGATTAAAGGTTTAAAGTACTTTAAAGATATCCAGGTTTGGAGCAATTTAGATTTATCAACAAGAGCAATCTATCTACACACATCAACTGACATTACACACAGAGCGCAAGTCTTTGCAGAGGGGGTTAGAGAGGCTGAGTTGGTGCCTGCTAAAGCACTCAATTTATTCAAAAAAGCGGTATATATTTTAGATAAAAATGAGTATGAGCCAATTAAAAGACTTAAGCAGATGAAGGAAGAGTTACAAGGAACCATATTTGAGAAGCAATACAATATTTTGATTGCAGATGATCATCAACTTAATACGCAGATCGTGCAGATGATGCTGGAAAGTCTAGGCTACAATGCGAGTATTGCAGGGAATGGAAATGCAGTACTTCATATGCTTGAAAATGATGATTATGATTGTATTTTAATGGACATTAATATGCCTGAATTAAACGGGATAGAAGCCACACAAAAAGTACGGTCATCGAATCATGCCTATAAAAATATCCCGATTATTGCAATGTCAGCAAATATAAGTAATCAATATGAAAATCTTTGTCTTGAGAGTGGGATGGATGGCTACTTAACAAAGCCAGTTGAAATAACTGTTTTGGACAGAAAAATTATGGAGATTCTTTCGAAGAGCCAATGATCTTAATCGTTACCCGACGATTGCGATATCGGCCTTCTTCACTGCTATTGGATTCTATAGGTTGATTTGCAGCATAACCAATAGCTAATAATTGATTTTCAGGTACGCCATTGGCAATAAAAGCCCGGACAACGCTACTAGCTCTGGCAGAGGATAGCTCCCAATTGGAAGGATACAAACCGGAATTAATGCGACTACTATCCGTATGACCTTCGATTTGAATTTGATTCGGATATTTACTTAAAATACTGGAAATTTGATTCAAATCCTTATCAAAGCCAGGATCTATTTGAGCTTGACCAGATTTAAATAAAAGACTGTCATTAATAATAATGTTGATGCCACCTTTGATTTGGACGATCTTAATTTTATTTAGGGCAAGTAAAGGGGCTAAATCATTTTGTAGAGTCGAATTTAATTCTAGAAATTGTTCTTCTTTACTTTTCCTTGATTGAATCAAAGCACTGGCTTTGTCAGATTCAAAAAGACTACTTTTGGCTTCCGTATTTTTAACATTTAAAGCGACACTTAAAGATTCAGATAGAGATTTAAACTTAGATTCTTCAACATTCGATACTGAGTACATAACAACAAAGACCGCCAACAAAAGCGTCACAAAGTCAGCATACGGTAGAAGCCACCGATTAGCATCGTCATCATCATCTTCATCAGCTGACGAAGCGGTTTGCCGCATATTATTCTTCATCGGAGTACCAGTGGCTCTTGATATGTTCTTTAATAATGGAAGGGTGTTCACCCTTCGACATATAGTAAAGCGCCTCAGCTATCATTTCTCGCTTTAAAACTTCGTGTTGTAAGGAGTACTTTAATTTATTAGCGATAGGTAAAAAAACTAAATTAGATAATCCAACTCCATAAAGTGTAGACACAAAGGCTATGGCAATCCCAGCGCCTAAAAGTTCAGGTTCCCCAAGGTGGCTCATCACGCGGATGAGGCCCATCACCGCCCCTAAAACACCGATCGTTGGTGCATATCCGCCGGCAGCTTCCCAGACTTTGATGGCGAGTTTACTAGCACGCTCATAGCTCACAATATCCATTTTTAAAATTTCTAAAATTTGATTACGAGACTTATAATCCGCAAGCAAGGTCAGTCCGCGCGACATAAAAGGCTCTGCTGATTCATCAAGATGCATATCTAACTTATGTAAGCCTTCAGTTTTTGCCGTATTTGCCCAAAGATCGATTGAAGCAAGTAAATCATCGCAAAACTCTTTATCTGGAGTGAAAGCTCTGCGCATCAAGCGGATGGCGCGCAACACACGCGGTATGCCAAATTGGAGAATAACCGCACCAGCAGTACCGCCCACTGTTACCAAAAACGCAGTAGGCTGAATCAATGACTGCAGCAGACCACCTTCTAATAAATGACTGGCTAAGATTGCAAAGATTGCAATCAAAAGCCCAATTAAGCTACCCCAGTCCATTTTTGGGCCCTCAAAATACCACGCATTCTAGCAATTGCTTGGCTATGGAGTTGTGAAACACGTGATTCTGTAATACCCATTACCGCACCAATTTCTTTTAAATTTAACTCTTGTTCATAGTAAAGACCCATGAGTAGTTTTTCACGTTCAGGTAAGTTATCAATCGACTTAATCACGGCAGCCTTAAAGCCGACATTAATTAATGCTTGCAATGGATCTTGTGACGTATCCGCATAAAACCGATCTAAGAAATGATCTGCGCTATCACCATCACCATCATGGAAGTCATCAAAATAGATGAGTTGGTGACCAGCACCTTCCGTTAAGATATGTTGATAATCGGACAAAGAAATTTGCATTTTTTTAGCGGCCTCAGTTTCCGTTGGCGGCCGGGCTAGTTCTTGTTGAAGCTCATTGAGTACCATCTCAACTTTACGCATATTTTTTCTGATACCGCGCGGCATCCAGTCGCTTTCACGCAGCTGATCTAACATCGCCCCACGAATACGTTGCACGGCATATGTTTCAAATTGTGCCAGAGCGGTTTCTTCATACTTTGACAAAGCATCGAGTAAGCCGATCATGCCCGCTTGAATGAGGTCATCCACTTCTACATTAGGAGGCAGTTTAGCTTTTAATTGGTGAGCCAATTTCTTCACCAAATGCATATGATCTTTAAAGACAAGATCACGATCAGCACGTCCTTTAGCATCGTACATCTTAGTGCTCCAATACAAGAGGTTGAGAGTTGAGGGATATTTTTGGCACGAAGCTTGGTGATTTTTTGTTCATAAGCGACTCAGCGATTGTTCTAAAGGCATGTGAGGCTTTAGACAGGGGGAAAGCGTCGATGATTGATTTACCAAGAAGCGCCGATTTACTTAAGTAGTCATCTTCAGGAATAAATCCTACAAAGTCTAGTTGAACAGACAAGTAATCCTTGGACGCTGTAGCAATATTTTTATAAATTAATTGCGCTTGAGCATCATCCGCATTGATCACTAAAAGCCCAATTTTACGTCGACCATAGTTATTGGCGATATGTTTTAATTGACTATAGCCATTTTTGATAGAACTGGGAGAGCTTGAAACAATCAAAATTGTTTCACTCTCAACAAAATCCGTTATTAAATAGGGATTATCTTGTTTAAGATCGGCATCCAATAACCAAATATTAGAATCCATCGATAAAGATTGAATAATTTTGGAAAGGTGATCAATGGTCGATGTTTGGCTAACAATTTCAGAAATTGCTAACTTGGATAACTGACTGATTCTTCCACCTTGAATGAATTCATAAAAACATGCCTGTAAGGGTTGGCTTTTTTTCGCAATGTCCCATAGGCTTGACTTAATCAAGGATTGGACACGAGCACTCACTCCAGACTGATCTGTACGCATATCTAAAATATGCGTACTATTACCAGCGTAAATCAATGAAGAAGCCAAATTTAATAAGAAGGAATTCTTTTGCGACGCAGCGATGGCAGATAACACAACAAAATTCTTGGTGTTTTGCTTACCGAGCATCCGCCGCAATCCCGCGGCTTGATCTTCTACCATACTATGCAACATAAATATCCCTCACACTCGCATCTTCTCGGGCTGACTTCATCGACATTAACGTAGAAAGCTCAGCATCTTCATATTGAGAAGACTCATCATCAACTAATTTCTTAAAGGCACTTTCTACTAAAGATTTAGCATTTCCGACCTCAAGATCTTCTGGAACACGCTGTCCAGTACCCGTATAGAATAACTTGAGTTTTTGACGAAGCACCACATCAATCGTATTACTTAAAACAGCGGCTTCATCAAGCTTAGTGAGAATACAACCCTCAACGCCTGAGCCACGATACGCTGTAACTACTTCATTGAGGGTCTCAATATTACTAGTAGTGTTTAAGCACAACAAACGTTTTACAGGAAATTTAGTGCCATTGAGCATCGCTATTTGTTCTGTAACCATTTGGTCTCGTTGGCTCATGCCGACGGTATCGATTAGTACCATATGTTTAGACTTTAATTCTTCAAGAGCGATACGAAGATCAACTTCGTCTTTTACAGAATGGACCATCACGCCAAGAATTTTTCCATAAATACGTAATTGCTCATGAGCACCAATCCTGTAGCCATCAGTTGTGATTAAAGCTAAATTCTTAGTGCCATGACGCATCACATAACGCGCAGCTAATTTAGCTGTTGTAGTGGTTTTTCCTACGCCGGTTGGACCAACTAGAGCGTATACACCACCATTATCTAAAAAATCGTCTTCACTATTGATCACAGAAAGATTACGGATTAATACATTTTTTGCCCACCGAAGACCTTCCTCCATACTCATTTGAGAAGGTGTATTTTCAGATAAATAGCGGGATAAACTTGCACTAAAACCAAGATTGAGAAGTTCTCTTAAGATGCCGTTTTTTGCAGGAGTTTTCGATTGCTGGTTACCCCATGAGATTTCAGCAATTTGAGATTCAAGTGAATTTCTCATTGCCCTTAATTCACCCATGAGCTCAGAGATATCTGGCATTACAGCCGCAGCAGGAGGCCTTAATTTCGGTTCAGTTCTTAAAATGGGGGGAGTTGAAATCGTATTTTCGGTACTTTCAATAATTCCGTTAAAGTCCTTTGAACTACAAGCAAGGATTTCGATACCCTGGGCAACGGTACGGTTAGAAAGAATCATGGCTTCAGGCCCGAGAGCTAGCCTTACCAAGCCTAGCGCTTCACGCCCATTGATACCTATAAAACGTTGAACTTTCATCCAAGAGCTCCTACGAGGTTAGTTACTTTTATTGACCTGTTGTCAGGTAATTCTGCTTGTGAAAGAACACGTAATTGTGGCAGTGTTCTTCGTAAAAATTTCGATAAAGTATTACGTAATTGGTGCGGAACTAAAAGTACAGGGGAATGCCCAAGTTGTTCTTGAATTTGAGCTGCTTCAATCGTTTGACGCACTAAAGTATCTGCCAGACCAGGCTCTATACCTGTATCACCAGCATTATTCGTTTGTAAATTTTGTAATAATAATTTTTCAAGTCGCGTATCAAGCGTCATTACTGGTAATTCTGAATTTCCAGGAGCTAATTGTTGTACGATTGATCTGCCCAGAGCTACACGAACTTGAGAAGTTAAGTAACTAGGGTCTTGAGACTGCGGGGCATATTCGATTAATGTTTCCACGATGGAGAACATATCGCGGATATTGACACCCTCAGCCAATAAATTTTGTAGTACTTTATGAACTACTGTCAACGGCAAAGCTTTTGGAGTTAAATCATCGCCTAATTTTGGAACTTCTTTATTTAGGTGCTCCAGTAAAGCCTGGAGTTCTTGACGACCCAAGAGTTCAGAAGCATGAACCGAGATTAAATGGTTGAGATGTGTTGCTATGACTGAGCCAGCATCAACCACTGTATAGCCAAGGGCTTGAGCTTGATCACGAATATTCGCATCGATCCAAATCGCGGGTAAGCCAAAGGCAGGATCAGTAGTAACAGTTCCTGTGACTTCCCCAGAAACCATACCTGGATTAATCGCCATATATTGACCAACGTTTGCTTCACCAGTACCAATTTCAACACCCTTTAAGGTAATGCGATAAGCAGTTGGACGAAGTTCGAGATTATCGCGAATATGGACTGATGGTGGAAGAAAACCAATCTCTTGAGCAAATTTCTTCCGAATACCCTTAATGCGGCCAAGTAATTCACCATTTTGATTTTTATCGACCAAACTGATAAGGCGATAGCCCACTTCAAGACCAAGAGTTTGAATTGGTGTCACATCTTTCCATGTTGCTTCCTCTAATTCAGGGCTTGCAACAGGAGGTGCTGGTGCAGCTTGAGTTGCTTTTTCGGCAGCCATTTTCTTGGCAAAGAAATAAGCCGCACCACCTAAAATTAAAGCAAATAACAGAAAAGAAAAGTGTGGCATTCTTGGGATTAAACCCATTACGCCAACAATTCCTGCAGTAATGTAGAGGACCTGAGTACGCTTAAAAATTTGATTGACTAATTGACTACTAATATCTTGATCACTCGCAACACGAGAAACTACGGCACCTGCTGCTAAAGAGATCACCAAAGACGGAATTTGTGCAACCAGGCCATCACCAATCGCTAAAAGCGTATAAGTTTCAAGCGCGCGTGAGAATTCCAAATTATGTTGCATCGTACCGACCAGTAAACCACCGATCATATTGACGACCGTAATCACGATACCAGCCACAGCATCACCACGAACGTATTTACTAGCACCGTCCATTGCGCCGTAAAACTCGGCTTCTTGTGCGACTTCAGTTCTTCTCTTACGCGCATCCGCCTCACCAATGAGACCTGCGTTTAAATCAGCATCAATCGCCATTTGCTTACCAGGCATCGCATCTAAGGCAAACCTAGCACCAACTTCAGCAATACGACCAGCACCTTTAGTAACTACCACAAAGTTAATGATCGTTAAGATGATGAAGACTACCGTACCGACTAAATAATTACCACCAATTAAGAAGTGACCAAAAGCCTCAATCACCTTACCTGCTGCATCAGGACCCGTATGGCCTTCAGTTAAAACGATACGCGTAGAGGCAACGTTTAAGGAAAGGCGTAGCATCGTTGTTACCAGCAAAACAGACGGAAAAGCCATGAAGTCTAGAGGCCTGACCGTGTAGAGAGCGGTTAAGAGAACAATGATGGATAAGGCTAGATTAAAGGTGAAGAATATATCTAATAAAAATGCTGGAATCGGAAGTACCATCAACATTAAAATAATGATGACGATCAAAGGCGCCGTTAGCGCCTTAGCATTTAGATTGCGCATGATCTTATTCAAATCCATCAAGCAGTCTCCATCATACTAGCTGCTGGTTTGATCGCATCATAAGGATCTAGGCCAGGAGGAAGTTCAAGCAGATCCGGAAAATCAGGTTCGATTTGTCCGGCCTCTTTAAACGTCCGTAGTTGGAATACGTAAGCTAATACCTGTGCCACAGCGTTATAAAGACTTGGCGGAATCTCATCATCGAGTTCCGTCATTGCATAAAGTGCTCTGGCTAATGGAGGGGCTTCCACAATTAAGACATGATGTTCGCTAGCCAACTCCCTGATGACCATCGCCACATCATCAAGACCTTTAGCAACGACTACTGGTGCGCGATTTGAATCTTCAGGGTACGCAAGCGCAACTGCGTAGTGTGTTGGGTTGGTAATAACTACATCGGCAGTCGGAACTTTAGACATCATGCGACGACGTGCCATTTCACGTTGTTGTTGGCGGATTTTAGCTTTTATTTCAGGGTTACCCTCAGACTCTTTGGCTTCATCTTTTACTTCTTGTTTGGTCATCTTTAATTTTTTGTTGTAAGTCCATAATTGATAAGGAACGTCAATCATCGTAATGATCGCTAAGGTACCTACTAGGACAGTAAGGCTTAATAGAATCAATTCCATTTGATGAGCGCCGCCCAGTTCAATGGGTTGAGATAATAATGCCATCACATCAAGAAGGTGCGACTTCACTAAATACCATGCAGCAAGACAAATAAAAATGACTTTTGCGATGGCTTTAATGAGTTCGACCAATGAGTTGATCGAAATAATTTTTGCAAGACCACTAGCTGGATTTAATTTACCAAAGTTAGGAGCTAAATTGCCGGTGGTGAAAGACCAGCCGCCGATCAGAAGCGGGGTGATTAAAGCGGTTACCACGATGATGCCGATAAAGGGGGAGAAGGTGATAACGAGGTCAAGCATTAAAGTTGCATAATTGCTAATGAGGAATTCTGCATCGAAAGTGGGGACTGTTTTAAAGCTTAAACTTTCCCGCATATTTTTTTGTAAATGCAAATATAGCGTTTGGCCAACAAGCCAAAAGCCAGCAGTAGCAGCCGCAAGAATTGAAAAAGTAGCTAATTCTCGAGACCGGGGAATATCCCCAGCTTCTCGAGCTTTTTCTATCTTTCGCGGCGAGGCCGATTCGGTTTTTTCCAAATCGCTTTCTTCAGCCAATCTCTTCCCCTCAAACTTTCTAATCTAATGAAACAATTTCCATTAATTAGATTATTCAGGAAATTAGAACGATATAAAGCCTGAAAAACTAGGTAAATTGACTGCAATTCGAGCCTTCACAAAGGAAGGTGAATTTATTAGTCTAAGAGTTTGTTTTTAATTGCAAAACTAATCAGTTCTGAATTATTTTTGAGCTTTAATTTTTGTAAAATACGGCTACGGTACATGCTAATAGTTTTGACCGATAAGAATAATTTTTCTGCAATATCAGAAACAGTCAGACCAGATGCCAGCATTTTGAGGGTTTGGAACTCTCTGAAGGACAGTTTATCTTGAGGACTCTCATCATCACCCGTATGAATACGATCAGCAATGAGCTGAACCATCGTAGGACTTAGATATTTTTTACCATCGAGAACCGTATTAATAGCCTCTAAATATTTTTCAAAAGGCTGATTCTTATGAAGATAACCGGCAGCACCTGCCTTAATGGCATGCATGGCATATAAGTTCTCATCATGCATGGAAAAAATAAGGACTGGCAGCTTTGGGATTTCTTTTTTGATTTGTTTAATCAGCTCAATACCGTTTGTATTAGGAAGAGTGATATCAAGCATCAACAAATCAGGTTTATTTTTTAGACACAAATCAAGGATATTATCAGTGCCATCGCTTTCAGCCACCAATTCAAGACCATCTTGTGAGTTGATAAGCATTTTGAGGCCTTGGCGAACAATCGCGTGGTCATCGACTATCAAAAGATTACGAGCATTTAAATTGTTCATTAAGACTATTCTTACAAAAGGAATTAGGGAAAACTTACAAAATTGCTAGCAATTTTAACAAGAAACTAATTATCAACCTAATATATTAAAGTTTGACATATTTGAAGAAGCGCTACCTGGACCATAAAGACTTTGAGTCGGATCCTTGCCAATTAAAGCTTGGATTGCATTACGGTTAGATAAGCTTAACTTCTGAAGCATCATACCATTTAGTGAATTAATTTTTTGGCAGGCACGCAGAACTTGTGAGAGATTTTCCCATAATTGGTGCAGTTCAGGATTGTTTTGTTGAGAAATCCACGTGGGGCATAGAGCCTCCTCTTTGGGAAGACCTAAATATGCAAGTTGTTGTTGGCGCAAATTTCTTAAATGCAAATACTTCTGGACTAGATTATTTTTGTTGAGCGTAATATCAGGGAGTTTTTGCAGGTTTTGATGAGAAAGGGCATGCTCCTCCTCAGCAAGTAAGGAAAGCAGGTCTTCACCGACTTCCATTTCCTTCTTGAAGTGTTCAAGAAGGATCATTTGATCTTGATTCAAGGGATAAAAGTATCCTTAAGCTTTATTAGAGCGTGATTGTATCAAGTCTTTTACAGAAGCAATTAAACCATCTGCCACCATTTCAGAATTTACCTGAAAACGGCCTTCAGCAATCGCAGCTTTAATATCAGCCACTTTCTTCGCATCAAATACAGCGCTTGATGACGAAGCTGAAGCGATGCTTTTAGCATCTTCTGAAATCTGCACTGAATCAGAGCTTGAGGCAACTTCATTGCCCCCATCTACCGATTTAGCTGATTTAGCAGTTCCCGACCCAACCTTTGTGCTAGGGATATTAGCAACTAATTGATCGATTTTCATCATATTCTCCAAGTTAAAAACAATAAGTCTTATTCAACATTACGACCACCTTCAGAAAACCTTTAGGATTTATTTCAAAAAAAACAAAAATAAATTACTTAAGGACTTCAACGAAGCCCCCAGAACGTGCAATACCACTAATAATTTGTCCTGAGGCCATCTTTACCTGAACATTCTGCCCTAAAGCAGCACTATTCATAGCTTTTCCCTCAGCGTTAATTCGAAATCCGGATCCACCTACCGCTATTTTCACGGTTTGACCGAAATTGATGATGTATTCGTTTTTAAGGCCAGACCCTATCATCGGGGTTCCAGCTTCTATAGTAGTTATTACGGCTTTACCGATGATTTGTTGAGGGTCATTTACTGTTCCAAAGGGCAAATTCTCTGGAAAATCTTTTTTTACAGTCAAATCACTCTCGGAAATAATTTGACCAGGCTCTAAGCGAACCTTATTGACGTAATAAATCTTTTTCTGAGAAACATTGGCATTAAGATAAATAGTCCAAGGTTGTGGAGAAAAACATTTAGCAGAAAAGCGAATATTACCTGTGGCACCAGGATTACTTGCTGGAGTAGAAAATTCGATTTTCTTGCAAGGAGGAAGATCAATATTTTCTTCAGGCATTTGCACGCGGACTTTAGAATCAGAACTATTACCGTACTTCATTTTCAAATAACTCTCTGCCTGCATGACAACATCGTTCATGTCTTGAGAGTCAGTGGTTACTCCGTTACTCATCATGGGAAGCGCGATTAGTAACGTAAACAATACTGATTCTAAAAAATATTTATAAGTTCTATACATGCTTATATTCTAAGCGATAGATCATGATTTATGTGAAGATTAAACCATGAAAGAAAGAACAAATAAGGGGTCTTATTGTGCATTTAATGGAGCAAAATACACATATGATTCAAGTTATAGAAATTTTTGTCGTTAAGAATAATTTTTTAATTTGGTAAATCTACATGCAAACACGATTAGACAAAGAGATAGGATTCATGGAGCAGGGACTAAGACTACGTTCTCAGCGTCAACAAGTCTTGGCCACGAATATTGCTAATGCAGATACGCCTAATTATAAAGCACAAGATATCGATTTTAATCAAGCCATGAAAGCAGCCCTCAGTAATACTAGTAGTTCTGCTGGATTAGCTACCACGCATCCACAGCATGTTGGTGGAACAAATGGTGGTGCGGCAAAAGTGCAGACAAGAAATCAAGTACAGAACAGTGCTGATGGTAATACGGTTGATATGGATGTTGAGCAATCGCAATTTGCGGAAAACGCATTGCAATATGAAACATTAGTCACCATGATCAATGGCACATTTAAAAACATCAACAGCGTCATGCAAGGATAAGAGCGATGTCACTACTTAATGTTTTTCAAATATCAGCCTCCGGAATGTCAGCGCAGTCATTGCGCCTGAATACGACAGCAAGTAATTTAGCTAATGCCGATAGTGCTAGTGCTCCTGGTGGCGTTCCTTATAAAGCCAAGCAAGTGCAATTCATGGCAGCGCAACTACCAAATAGCAACGCCTTAGGCGTAAAAGTAGATAAAGTAGTTGAAGACACTAGTCCTCCAAAATTGTTATATATGCCAGGACATCCTCAAGCAGATGAAAAGGGTTATGTAGCAATGCCCAACGTTAACCCTGTTGAAGAGATGGTGAACATGTTATCGGCATCACGCTCATATCAAACCAACGTCGATACGATGAATGCAGCTAAGTCGATGTTATTAAAAACATTAACCATCGGTCAATAAGGAATAAATCATGTCTACTTCCGTTATTACGAACAATAATTACAGCGTAACTCCACTTTCAGGTGCTTCTACAGCTACTACAGCTGCAAAAGATCCTAATAGTGTTGAAGCTACGCAGGATACATTTTTAAAGTTGTTAGTTACGCAGATGCAAAATCAAGATCCATTAAATCCAATGGATAACTCGCAATTTACAAGTCAGATTGCACAGTTAAATACAGTTCAAGGTATTAATAAGCTCAATACCACAGTTGCCGCCTTGCAAACGCAATTTCAAGCGTCGCAAAACTTACAGTCCACGAGTTTTATTGGTAGAACTGTATTAGTGCCAGGATCTAATCTTGATTTGAAGAGTGGTAGCGCTCAAATGGGAGTTGATTTAACAACGGCATCAGATTCAACGATGATTCAAGTAAAAGACTTAAGTGGCAATGTAGTAAGAACTTTTGGTATTGGCGCTGGTGTTGAGGGTACTAATCAAATTACTTGGGATGGAAAAAACGATGCAGGTCAAACCATGCCAGACGGACAGTATAAGTTTTCAGTTGCAGCATCTGCAAATGGTCAGCAAGTTCAAGCGGCAAATCTTGCTTACGGATTAGTTAATAGTGTTTCGATGAGTAGTACAGGGGTGAAGTTAAATACAAATCTTTTAGGCGACGTTGATGTTAATAGCGTTCGTCTTGTTAAATAAATTTTGAAATTAGGGAGAGTTTAAATGGCTTTTAAAATTGATCCATCAGTATTAAATTCAGCATCTTTAAGACTTGCTGTAGTAGGTAACAATATTTCTAACTC
>JBAXKF010000026.1:0-31687 GCA_037137465.1 Betaproteobacteria bacterium
GAGATAGAATTTCACCACTTTTTGTCACTTCAAAAAACTCTGGGCTTTGATAGAGGACATGGTCATAGACTGCTTTTTTGATATCGGAGGTGACCCTTTCTCCAAGCCAAGAGACCATATAAAAACGTAATGAAGTAGAAAAAGCCACTGCACAAGCGATTAAAAATAAGTTAATAAACGTTGAGTTAATCTGAGAACTACTCGAGGAACTAAAACCAAGATTAATGATTTCACGAAAGCAAAAGGGGACGGCTAGCGTTGCGCTAGCAGCTAAAACCAAACTGAATAAAGCAATCAACAATTGTGTTTTATAAGGCTTTACAAATGGGAGAAGGACCTTTAGAGAGCCTATATTAGATAGATTTTTTTTTGTCATTAGTAATATTATCGTTATTTTTGAACTTTGTTAGCTATCTTATTGCACCATGGACATGAAACGCGCAAAATGAGTGACTAATTCCGAGGGATTGTTTTACAAGCAGTGTGTTTTTCTTGTTGGTTGACAAATTGGGTAAGTTTTGTACCTTCTTGATTAATTTTTAACTGCCCAATTTGAGGGTCAAATTTCATTAAGATTTGATAGGTATCTTTAAATTTTAGTAAGTTCACTAAACTTGTTTTTCCATCATAGAGGAAGTTCGCAGTGAGAGAGCCTTTTGAAATCACTATTTCAAGATTTTTCTCATTGAGTATGCAATGAATAGTTTTACTACGATCTTCGATGGACACTGATTTTGGAGCTTGTTCATTACAGGCAGGCAAAAATAATATAAAGAAGATTTGAAGAATTAGTAAAGAGTTGTGACGCATTAGCGACTCATCATCGCTATAGGTGAAACGCCAATGAGCCACTGATGTAATCCGAAGATAAACGCAAGCCAAACAGCGACCCCAACAAAGATAGTGATCAGAGTTGCTTTTAAGCTGATCACGGGTGTTTCTTTTAAAGCACTTGGACGATTTCTTGCTGATCGAAAATCTAGTATCGCCCAAATTAAGAAAGACCCAAATAAAATCAAGTCGATGAGACTTCCATTGGCAAGCAAGTGGGCAAATGCCCAGACTTTCACACCTAAAATCATCGGATGCTTTAGTTTTAGCCGAATTGCGTTATTGTTCGGTGCGCTACTAGCTAAGAGAATAAAAGTAAACAGATTGAGCAACACAGCAAGGTGTGTCATAAAAAAGGGTGGTTGCCAAATAATGATCGTATTTTGTCTAGCTTGACTATATCCAATGATTAGAAGAATAAATCCAAGTAATGAGAAAAGTGTATAGAGTCCTTTCCATTTTTTTTCACCGAGTTGATGAATCATCCTAGCGCGCCAGGGGTCTGCAAAAATACGAACAGAGTGACTGCCTAAAAATATAATGATTCCAATGATAAAAATAATCATGCACCACTCCTAGAGTTATGCATTTATTTTATAGAGTTATTGTCTGATGTGCCATTGAATTGATTCAATAGCCAGACGATATCTAGCGGGATGATTCAAGTGAGGCGTCTTTTTTTTGACGCCAATTTCGTAGTTGTTCAGTTAGCTCGGTTGACTGCTGGTGGCTAGCTTTCATTATCGATTGAGTAAACCACCGCAATAGCAATATTATTTTTTCTTGAGTGGGTTCTGAACCAACATACCAGCAATCAGGACACCGAAAAATATCGCGGCAACCCATATGCCAAAAGAGCCTAAGGAGCCAACCGGCATTAATAAACGAAATAGAACAGCAGCAATAATACCGACAATAGCTAAGCCGATATATTGATTAATGTTTAAGCGTCCAAAATTCATATGTACCTCCTTAATTAATTCAAGCAAATGATATCAATCTCATCAATTAATATCTCTTTTGTTTGCTACCACTTACTTCTTTGGTGTTTTGTCTTTATTAAAATAATTAGCTAGCAAAAAAAATGCTACCAAGAACCATATCATGAGAAATAGTTGGTAAGTTTTCAATTCTGTTCTCCTAAGTAAATAAATATAAATAAATCATACTTTAAAACTGGCACTTATTTTATAAATCCTCAAACTATTTTAAAACTAAATCTTAAATAATTGAAATTTATTACGATCTTTTATGAGGGGTATCATGGCAATAATTGTCATGATCAGCATGCAAATTTCGATAATGTAAACAGTTCTGTATCCCACTAAGGAAGAGTTGGTTTGATGTGCAACCAGATCCCTAATGATTCCTCCCAACGTAATTGCTACTCCAGCGGCTGAGGCCTGAACGGCGCCCCATGCTCCAAGGGCTAAACCACTTTGACCGTTAGGTGCCAGGTTCATCGTTGCCGTTAAAGTGCCATGCCCAAATAGGCCAGCACCAAATCCAATTAAAAGAGTCCCTAGGGCAAATAAAATAGGCTCGTTGATTTGACCAGAGATAATCACAGCCATAAAGGCTGGAATCCCAATTAAAGCGCCTAAGCTAGCCATTTTAAAAGGATCCGCCCCTTTGCTAAGAATATGAGAAGCCCAAGCAAAGCCTAGAAGACCACCACCGGCGAGAGCAGCAGTAAGGCTTGTGGTTTGTGAAACGGTCAGTTTGAGAATATCGCCGCCATAGGGTTCTAGCAAAATATCCTCCATCGAGAAAGCCATTGTGCCAAGACCAACCGCAATTAAACGGCGCGTTGCATAATTACCCTCCAAGAAAGCATTCCAAGACTCTTTGAATGTTTTTTCTTTTGGTGGGGCAGGATATAAATGCGCAGGTTTTCTAGCTTCTTGTTTCCAAAGCGCAATAACATTCAAAATAATGGTTGCAACCCCCGCTCCTTGAACAACTTGGATCAATCGACCTGGGCTAAATTCACTTAATAAATTACCGAAAATGACGGCACTAAGAATCATTCCAATTAACAACATGACATACATGAGTCCAACGACTTTAGGTTGAGACTCTGGAGGGACTAGATCATTAGCAAGAGCTAAGCCAACTGTTTGCGTTGTGTGTAGTCCTGCCCCAACAAACAAAAAAGCAATGCCAGCGCCAAGTTGACCGACCCATTGTGGCGCATTGCTAGATTGACCTGCTCCGGACAAAACTAGGAGAGCAAAAGGCATCATTGCAAAGCCACCAAACTGAACTAAAGTTCCCATCCATATATAGGGGACCCTTTTCCAACCTAAGGCTGAACGATGAGTGTCAGATCGAAAACCAATCACTGCTCTAAATGGAGCGAAAATCAGGGGAATTGAAATCATGATGGAGACTAGCGAAGCAGGTACATTAAGCTCCACAATTAAAACTCTGTTTAAGGTGCCAATTAGCATGACTAAGGCCATGCCAACTGACACCTGAAAAAGCGACAATCGAAGTAAGCGCGATAAAGGGACATCAGGAGTTGCGGCATCTGCGAAAGGCAAAAAACGCGTTCCAAGCCTAGACCAATTATTCATTAATTTATGGCGGATTGATGTCATTATTTATTTTTATATTTTTTGAAAGCTGAGTAACAAATCAGGATGAATTTCATCCTGATTTGTTCTTTCGAGCCATCTACTGCGACTTCGGCGCTTCTTTTGCAACCACAGCAGCAGGAGCACTTCCATTTAAAAAAGCTTTAACCCATGTGGTATTTTGAACTAATTGCAGATGCACATTGAATGAACCAAATGCAACAGCAGCAATAATAATTGGAATACCAACAGAAGGTTTAACTACACACCACAATTTTCCGTAAATCATTTTGTGTTCCTTCCGTTATTTGAGCCAAGGTGAATAAATGTAAGCCAGCAAGTGAGCTAACGCAGCAATTAAACCAAAGAACTGAGTTCCTTGAATTAAGTGTCTGTGGATCTCTTCTGACTCTGCCTCAGTTAGACCTGTCGGCCAAACTTTATTTGGATCTGACATTGTGATATCTCCTTTTGAAAGATCTTTTCGTGCAAAGCCCGCACGTGGGCTATTCGTGTTTAAAAATATTTAAAGATAATTTTTAACCACTCCTACTAGTAATTTAAATTAGACACAACAATATGTCAATAATTAGTTACACATGTGATGTAATGGTTTAAGATTTAATAAGTAATTGATTTATATTAATATTTTATAAATTATAGTAATTTTATATACCACCACCCAGAAAATAATCTAATTTTAGATAGGTCTAAATCGGATTAATTGAGATTACTTCTTCGTGTTGAAGAAGCCAAGATTTAAAACCGGGAAACGATACGTAATAAAAGTAATTCGTAACCAATGTATCCATAAGTAACTAATGGATACATTGGAGCTCATCTAATTGTTTATTGCTTTAATTATTTTTTAGATGCGAAATTGAAGGATTCCTGTTTATTTATGTGCCTTCATATAAACCAAGATCCCTGAGATGATAAAAATAATAGCCCATAGCTTTAGTTGATGTTTAGCTAAAAATTTAATCGACATTTCTTCCCACATCAAATAAAAGGGTTCTGCTTTTTTCTCGGAGGGAACTGAGTTGCCAGATTTAACTTCTAGATTGAGCGACCAATCTTTCATACTGGCATTCAGAAATTCTTGAGGGACTAGTTCTGATGAGGTTATATTTAGTTGTTTTTCTAATTCTTTAATTTTTGTATTAGATGCTTCTAATGCCGCCTCTAAAGTGATAGCGCGGTGAATTAAAAGATACGTTGCATTTGGTTGCGTATCAATAGATTCCCTGATGTATTTATTGGCTAAGGGATCTATAAATTTAAATCTTGTTTGATTTAAAGATCTCAAAAAACCCATGAGTAAAAAGCTTTCATTGTCTGTCATATATATCTTTATAGAGAATTAAAAAAAGGATCTGTATTTAAAAGAAAAATTTGGTACGCATCATCGGTTGATACTTTTCTGATACACGTAACATCAGCAGCAAAATCGGTAGAAATAAAAATAATAATAAAGTTAAGCTAGAGTATCCGCCTAGCCCAATATTAATAATAATAAAAATTGCTGCTAGATTAGCATATAGAAAGTTAGTCGATTTAATAAAACAGAGCCCGACATTAATTTCACCGATAGTCAGTATCCAAGCAATGGGGAATGAGCACGGGATAGCAAATGCGGACAAATACCTATAGCCAATGGAGTTAGGAGGTATTTCTAAAAGTCGTTCTATAAACATTTCTTTCAACTTGTCCGTAAACAAAATTCCGATAAAGACTTTAAATATGCCGGCAAGTAAAAAATACCATCCATAAAGCTTACTCATTAGATGAACAAGCTCTATAAAAATCTCATGTTTGCCCATTAATCGAAAATCTATTTGCTTTAGAAAAACCATAAGATCCTTATACATCTGGAGTCTTAAGACCCCTTAAAAGATATAATTTATTACAGATATTGAATGAATTTATTATATTGACAATTTAATGCTAATTTTGAATATTGGTATATTCCCTAAATAATTAATCAATTTTTTTAAAACCTTACAACAGGATTTCAATGCAACCATATCTCTTCACTTGTTTCGTGGTTTTGTTAACGGTCTTTTTAATGCTTGGACTTATGCTAAATGTTGGTAGGGCTAGAGCCATATATCAAATAAAAGCACCCGCCACATTGGGACATGAAGTGTTTGAAAGAGCATTTCGCGTACAACAAAATACGCTTGAAAGCGTCATCATGTTTTTGCCAGCACTATGTTTATACGCATTGTTGATTGGAGATAAGGGAGCTGGTATTGCTGGTTGTATTTGGATTATCGGCAGACTTTGGTATGCAGTTGCTTATCAGCGTGACCCATCGAAGAGGGGCATTGGATTTATGATTTCATTTCTGATGATTGTGGGTCTATGGATTGGTGCAACCTATGGTTTGTTTCTTCAATACTTTAAGGTTTAATGATTGAAAAGTCAGTTCTTCTGACTACTCCCCATAGCTAAAGCAAGGTGCTTTACGCTGCTTTTGGTAAGAATTTACACTAGTGGTTTTATCATAAATAGGCAGGAAATGGGCCATACGGGTAGAGCCCTAAAACCTATTACTTAACTTTAGGTAAATTTTGTATGAGGTCTGCTGCACCTTGCCCCAATAAATCTTGAGCAAGCAACAAACCCAAAGCCTCGGCCTCAGTAACGCTTTTTACGGAGGCTTTACCCTGGGCTCTACACATTTTCTGACCATCAACACTTGCCACAAAAGAGTTTAAGTCGATATGGTCATTTGCCCATACAGCATGGGCCGCAAGAGGAACTTCACACGAGCCACCTAATTGACGGGAGATCATGCGTTCTGCAGATACGGCTAATAATGTGGGTAGATCGTTGAGTGGATCAAGCCACTTTTTAATATGAGGATTATTCGTTAGGGTTTCAATACCAAGCGCCCCTTGACCAGCCGCAGGAGTATATTTATCCAATGGTAGAAACGCACGAATACGATGTTCTAGGCCTAAACGTTTTAAACCCGCTGCAGCTAAAATAATGGCTTGATATTGACCCTTATCAAGTTTGCCCAAACGTGTATCTAAATTGCCGCGCAAGGGTTCAATTACTAAATGAGGAAAGTGGGCTTTTAAAATCGACTCACGTCTAAGACTTGAAGTGCCGACCACAGCACCTTTCGGTAGATCCTCTAAACTATCAAAGTCATTCGAAACAAAAGCATCTCTAGCATCTTCACGCGCCATTACGCAAGCAAGTTCAAAGCCTTCTGGCATCACCATAGGAACATCTTTGAGAGAATGAACCGCCAAATCTGCACGGCCTTCTTGCATAGCCGTTTCTAATTCTTTAACAAATAGTCCTTTACCACCAATTTTCGAAAGGGCTTTATCTAAAATTTGATCACCGATGGTGGTCATACCTAAGATCTGAACATCACACTGGGGGTATAGTTTTTTTAAGCAATCTCTAACATGCTCTGCCTGCCACATCGCTAAACGACTTTCCCGAGAGGCGATGACTAGACGGCTTGGTGTGGGCAAAGAAGTACTCATTGATTTAATCTAACTTGAGTGGAAGATTTTCGGACTGCTTCAATTAAGACTTGAACATTTTCCGGGGGAGTTGCTAAATTGATGCCATGACCTAAATTAAAAATATGTCCTTGCAGAGGGCTGCCATTACCGATTTTTGCCTCTGCCAGGTTCGACATGCTTTGGTGAACTCTTTTCTCAATTTCTTTTGGGTTAGATAAAAGAATCAACGGATCTATATTTCCTTGGATCGCCAAGTTTTTTCCAGTACGGCTTAAAGCCTCTCTTGCTACTTTAAGATCAATCGTCCAGTCAAGACCGATAACATCAGCGTTTGATGAAGACATAGCTTCTAGCCAGCCGCCACCACCTTTAGTAAACAGAATAATGGGTACAGACTCATATTTTTTATTAGATTTAATATTTTGTATGATGCGAGACATTGGATCTAAAGAATATTTTAAATAATCTGGGGTACTTAACATACCTCCCCAGGTATCAAATAGCATGACAGCTTCAACCCCAGCATCGATTTGAAGTTGGAGGTATTGAGTGACCGACTGAACATTAATATCCAAAATTCTTTGTAATAGATCAGGACGGTTGTAAAGCATTTTTTTGGTATTGACAAAATCCTTCGAACCGCTTCCTTCAATCATGTAACAGGCAAGTGTCCAAGGACTACCAGAGAACCCAATCAGTGGGACACGTTGTTGGCCATTACGTTGGAGTGACTTTTTAATTGTTTTTACGGCATTGAAAACATAGTCTAGTTGAGCCATATCGGCTTGTGCAAGATTGTTAACAGCAGCTTCGGAGTTGAGAGGATGAGCAAATTGTGGGCCTTCACCATTGACAAAGCTTAGTCCTAGGCCCATTGCATCAGGTATGGTTAAGATATCAGAAAATAGAATAGCAGCATCTAAGTCATATCGATCTAGAGGTTGAAGTGTTACTTCCGCAGCATAATCAGGATTTGTAGCTAAACCCATAAAGCTTCCAGCTTTAGAACGGGTTTTTTGATATTCAGGTAAATATCTTCCAGCTTGTCTCATGAGCCAAACAGGACTTCTGTCTGTTTTCTCGTATCTACAGGCTCTTAAAAAAAGATCATTTTCTATGTTCATGTTTATCTACACTATTCATTGCAATTTTAGAAATTATTCCATACTTTACGCTTGAAATAAAAACCGATATGAAATTTAGCTACTTAAAGAATTGTAGAGTTAAATATTTGTATAGGTAAAAACCTTAATAAAGTTAAGATGAGTGAGATCGTGAAAAAAAGGATGAAGTACTCAGGCCTGTACTCTATTTACCCCTTACTCGCCAAGTGCTTTAAGCCCTGAAGAACAGAAAATACGGGTTGGTAATCTAATTGTTGCTGAGCTTTTTCGATAGATAAAGTAAAAGACATACCAGTGAGTCTGACGATTTCTCTTGTAATTGGTGGAAAACCTTTTAGGGGAAGATACTTCCAGCCATTTTCAGTAAACCTAGCTAAGGACCAAGCAAAATGAGTAGGAATAGATAAGCTTGGTATTGGGAAGCCGCCAATGCGAAGCCGTTCGCTCATAAATGACCTAAAACTGATAGGTTCCCCATCAGTAATAAAAAATGCCTCGCCAAATAGATCTGAAGTAAGTGCCCTCGAGACCGCTATATATAGATTTTCGATATAGCAAGTAGAGTACAAATAATCACCTTGACTAAACCAGCCAAATTTTCCATTCTTTGCGGATTGGCCAATTTGACGATCGATGATATCACCTTGCCCCCAAATAAAAGCAGGACGAAGAGCGATAGTTTTAAAGTGCTCAGAAGCCGCATCTAAGACTGATGCCTCTGCTAAAGCCTTTGATTTTGTATAGGGAAGTTCATCTTGATGTGATAAGGGAAGAGACTCAGAAATGTTTAAAAGGACTTGTCGTTCCCTCATCACTACAGAGGCACAACTTAAGAAGATCAATCGTTGGACCCCAGCTTGCTTTGCTGAATCTAATAATGTTTTTGTTAGCAATACGTTATTTTGATAAAAGGTTTCAGGCTTACTCCAGGTACTTACAAGAGCGGCGCAGTGAATCACCGTATCGACATCATTCAGTTCATCTACTAGTTCATTGTGGTTGAGAAGATTAATGTAAGAGTATTTTCGATCGAGATGATTATTTTGGTGTTGATGGGTATGCAGATGGCCAATCACTTCATGACCTTGATTGATGAGAAAATCCATCAGTTGATTGCCAACGAATCCCGATGCACCGGTGAGAAATATTTTCATATTCAAGTATGCTAGTAATTAAGTGAATATAAACGAAAACTACATATAGCTCTCATCAAATGAAAAATACCCTCCGTCATCTTTTGCTATTCATCCTGGCTATTACATGCGTAGCGATCATTAGTTTCTGGAGATCAGATCTTCCTGAGGATTATTTAGTTAAAAAATATAGTAATTCATCTTCTCAGTTTGTGGTAATTGAAGGTAATCGTTTACACATAAGGGATACGGGCAACCCTAACGGTCCAGTTATTGTTTTTATACACGGTTTTGGTGCTAGTTTGCATACCTGGGAGGAGTGGTCAATTGCGCTAGAGAAAGATTACCGAGTGATTCGTTTTGACTTACCGGGATCGGGTTTGAGTGGACCTAGTCGAAGTTTAGATTACTCCGATGACCACGGTAATCAAATTATATTGGGTCTTTTGGATGCTTTGAAGGTGCCAAAAATAAGCATAATTGGAAATTCTATTGGAGGACGGATTGCTTGGTATTTCACGGCTAAGCATCCAGAGCGAGTTGAAAAGTTAGTTCTGATATCGCCAGACGGCTTTAAAAGTCCTGGCATGAACTATAACAAGGCTCCCGAGATTCCTAGTTATCTAAGTATGATTAAGTATATTTTTCCAAGATTCTTATTTAGAAAAAATTTAGAAATAGCTTACTCTAATAAATCGGTTTTATCGAGTCAGTTATTTGATAGATATTATGAATTAGCCCTATATCCGGGTAATCGACAGGCGATGATTGATCGCATGCGCCAGACAGTTTTAAAGGACCCCACCCCATTATTAAAAAAAATTGATTGCCCAGTTTTACTCTTATGGGGCGAGGGTGATGCAATGATACCGATTCGCAATGCGCAAGATTATTTAGCTTTAATGCCACAAGCTAAGCTACAAGCTATGCAAAATATGGGACATTTACCTCAAGAGGAAGACCCTGAGCGAAGCCTTTCGTATTTAATGAATTTTTTAAAGCCATAAGCCTTATTGGCTCAGTAATTATTTTTTCATCTTTTACTTCTCATGGCTTACAATTAATTTATTAAATTACAAATATCTCGCCAATAAAAATTTACATTTGAATTTTAAATTAGGGAAATTGCTAATTTTAGAATTTTATGTTTTTGCGGTGCAATATGCTTTGATGTGCCATTTAATAAACAGCCCAATCATTACGGGTGCTTATTCAATAGCATCTAAGTTCAGTGATTCAATTTATTAATATTTAAGATAGAAATATTTTATCAATATAAAGAAAAGAAAAAATGGCATTCAATTTCCCTTTTACAGCAATCGTCGGTCAAGAAGAGATGAAATTAGCAATGGTTTTATCAACCATTGATCCAAGTATTGGAGGGGTCCTGGTTTTTGGAGATCGCGGTACAGGAAAGTCGACCATGGTTAGATCCTTGGCTGCTTTATTGCCGTCGATGAAGGCTGTAGATGGGTGTATGTATCACTGTGATCCTTCTAGTAGCAATCTATGCAGTAATTGTCTGGCATTAATTCAAAATGGTAAAAAATTGAAGTCACAAACCATCGGTGCGCCTGTAGTTGATTTACCATTGGGTGCAACGGAAGACCGGATTGTTGGCTCTTTAGATATTGAAAAAGCCTTATCTCAAGGTATTAAGTCATTTGAGCCTGGTCTTTTAGCAAAGGCTAATCGTGGTTATTTATATATTGATGAGGTGAACTTACTTGAAGATCATTTGGTTGATCTCTTAATTGACGTTGCGGCTTCTGGTGAGAATGTCGTAGAGCGTGATGGCTTGAGTATTAGGCATCCCGCAAAATTTGTATTGATTGGCAGTGGTAATCCAGAGGAAGGTGAATTACGGCCACAGTTATTAGACAGATTTGGTTTATCTGTAGAGGTTAAGACACCAAGAGAGGTAATGACAAGGATTGAGATTATCAAACGACGAGAAATGTTTGAACGTCAACCCGAAGCCTTTATTGAACAGTGGTCTGAGGAACAAAAAAAATTACAAGATCAAATTATTTCCTCTCGCACTCGTTTGTTAAAAGTTACCGTGAATGATCAATTATTGATTCAAGTTTCTGAGTTGTGCGCACATCTTGGTGCCGATGGCTTGCGGGGTGAGTTGACCATGATGCGAGCAATTAGAGCGCTATGTGCTTTTGAAAATAAAAAAGTAGCGACACTAGATCACCTTAAGAGAATATCTCCCTATGCATTAAGACATCGCTTGCGGCGAGATCCTTTGGACGACACAGGGTCTTCAGTTCGAATCGAACGTGCCCTAGAAGAGATATTCTCAAAATAAATGGAGCCATTCATTGAGCAATCCCAGCAA
Source organism: Betaproteobacteria bacterium (assembly GCA_037137465.1). Classification (GTDB taxonomy): domain Bacteria; phylum Pseudomonadota; class Gammaproteobacteria; order Burkholderiales; family Burkholderiaceae; genus Polynucleobacter. Next base: position 11,509 of record JBAXKF010000026.1, read on the forward strand.
GACCAAATACGTTGGTTGGATGCTTGTTTGATTGCGAAAATGATTGCCGTTGACCCAGCAGGATTGGGGGGAGTTTGGGTAAAATCTCAAGCTGGTCCAGTCAGAGATCTGTGGCTTAAAGGTCTCCAACAACTGATTCACAACCAAGTTGATTTAATCAAAGTCCCAAGTAATTCAGATGAAGGCGCTTTGATTGGGGAATTAGATTTATTAAAAACCTTAGCACTACAAAAAAAAGTTTATACCCAAGGAATATTAGATCAAGTTCAGGCAGGGATTTTGCTGTTGCCAATGGCCGAACGCATCAAATCGCACACAGCTGCTTTATTAACGCAAGCCTATGATTTGAAATCTCAGTTTGGCATGATTGCTTTAGATGAAAGTCTCGTGGATGAAGATCAACATTTATTACCTCGGTTGGTTGAGCGTTTGGCTTTTCAGATGAATTTAGAATCATTATCCTACCGAGACTGTAACTTTCCCTTGGAGAAAATTGATCTTTTAGAGATGCGAAATCGTCTTCAACAGATTGAGTTTCCGATGGAAGCTCTTGACGCTGTTATGACGGCGGCTCAATCCTTTGGTATTGATTCCTTGCGGGTCGGTTTATTTGTTGCTCGTGCATCGCGAGTTTTAGCGGCTTTACGAGGTAGTGACATGCTTGAGCAAGCAGATATTCAGACGGCAACTCGTTTAATTTTTGCGCACCGTATCACAAGACTACCAGAATCCAAAGAACCTCCTCCTGAGGAAGATTCTACTGAGGAAACTGCACAAGAAGACCCCCCCCCGCCCTCTCAAGAACAGAATCAACCTCCTTCAGAGGACCTGTCATCCGATCTTGAGGATAAAAATCAGGAAGATCCGTCCAGTGCACCAGTGCCTTTGCGTCAAGAAGATTTAGAGGAGATGATTATCGAAGCCAGTAAGGCTCATTTATCGCAGAATCTTTTGGACTCTTTCGAGCAGCAGCAAAAAATCATCAAAACCAATGGTAATTCTCAGGGTAAGGTAGGACAGCTGCAAAAAGGATTATCAAGTGGACAAGCTCTTCCTTCTCGCAAGGGGCGCCCAAGTTATAAGCACAAAATCGATATTTTAAAAACGATACAAGCTGCCAGTCCGTGGCAAAAAATACGCCGGCTTGAAGCCCCGAACGACTTTACTTCTCCACATAGAATTATTGTGAAGGCCGACGATATTTACTTGAAACAATTTGTGCAACGTACGACTACAGTGACGGTTTTTGTTGTAGATGCATCAGGATCATCCGCAATGGAGCGATTATCAGAAGCTAAAGGTGCAGTTGAGCTCTTGTTGGCGCAATGTTATATCCGGCGCGATCAAGTTGCTCTTATGACGTTTCGTGGGAAGCAAGTTGAATTGATATTGCCCCCTACTCGATCTCTGGTTCGAGCAAAGCGTTTATTGGCAGGCATGCCTGGCGGAGGAGGAACTCCGCTTGCAAGTGCGATTAGAGACTCAGCCGCTTTTGGAAAAAAACTAAAGTCTAAGGGGCAAACACCGCTGATTATTTTATTAACAGATGGTAGGGCTAACGTTAGTATTGACGGCATTGGGGGGCGAGAAAACGCCTATAATGATGCGTTGTCTTCAGCTAAACAAGCGCGTTTAGAACAATTACAAATTCTATTTATTGATACTTCTCTTAAGCCTCAAGAAACCAATCAACAAATTGCAAATGATTTAGGGGCTCAATACTTACCATTGCCACAAGGTAAATCCGCCTCCGTTGTTCAGGCAGCGAAAATGTTAATGACATAACATTAATATTTTGATTTTTCCGATTTATTTATTTTATCGAGTGATTGATTGCCGAGGTGATAGGCTCTCATAAACAGCCCAATACCAAACACTCCGAGAACTACGCAAATAATTATTAAAGTGTTGCTCATTAAATTAATCTCCTATGTTTGGCTGATATTTTCGATTGTTTGTTGAATAATTTCGATACTTTTTTCTGGGTTAACTTCATGGAAAAGGTGTCCACCTTGTTCTGAATGAATCGTGGCTTGCGGAAAATATTGATGAAGAACGGGCATTAAATTTATTTTAGATACCCACTGATCCTGATTAGCTGCTACAAAAATAAACTTGCTATTGATCTGGGCGCTTTTAGCAAGTAATTGTGGAATATTTGATGCAGCCATAAAATTCATCGTTCCATAAATATGACGCTCTTGATGAAAGAGGTATTGATAAGGTTTTCGTTGCTCTTGATTTAAAAGAGAGTTCGTAGAGTCCAGTAATGTATTTATGAGATTTGTCTTTGGGATACTGATGGCTAGGAGACTAGACATTAAGCTAGACGTGAACAAGGGGTTCACGATAGGGCCTAAAAGAAGTAATAGGCTGCGAGGTGGGCTAACAAACGAAGGGTTAAACCCAATGATGGTATCAGGACACTTTTTTAATCGTAGGCTGAGTGCTAAGGCGCAGTTTGCGCCTGCGGAGTGGCCAATAATGATGTCAGGGCTTGGGGTATCAATTGCTTCAAGTAATTCATTTAAATGTTTAGAAATTTCGTCGATATGTAATTGAGCTTTTTGGGCCCCTAAAGTAAAACCATGTCCAGGAAGATCTATCGCGATAACTGTGTAATTTTTAGCAAGGCTTATGAAAATATTTTCCCAGGAGTGTGCAGATGCCCCAGATCCATGAATCAATAGTATCGATTTTGTATTTGCATCAGGATGTTTACTTAATTGGAAATGCCACAAAATCCCAGATAATTTTACAGATTGACTATATTGCCGATTGGGCCAATGAGAAGGAATTCTAGAAATATCACTCATAGACATCATTGAATCGTTTTTTTATATCTGTAAAGAAATACAAGTCATTTTTCTGATGCAAAGATGGCTTCTTAAAATCACTTAAAAAGAATGTTTTGAGTTTTTTGATTCCATTTGGCATGTTTTCGTGCTCTGAGGATTTGAAAATATTTAAGTGTTTACCCTATACCAACCTCATTATATTGACATTAACGCCCCTTGTGTCTATATTTATTTACACATTGAATGAATAATTTAATTTACACAATATCGTAAATTCCGATTAAACGGAGGCAATATGTCACCTAAGTTGATGATAGAAAAAGCTTTAGAGAGCACCTTAAGTTCCTATGAAAACAAGGGTGGGCCTGATTTATTACAGCAAGCGATTCGCCATGCAGTGATTCCAGGGGGCGCTAGAATACGTCCTCAATTATGTCTGGCGGTTGCGATGGCTTGCGGCAATGATGACCCAAGATTAGCGATGGGGGCTGGAGTTGCTTTAGAGCTTTTGCATTGCGGCTCACTTGTCCATGATGATTTGCCCTGTTTTGATAATGCAGAATTACGCCGTGGCATACCCTCAGTGCATAAAGCTTATGGTGAACGTTTAGCTGTTTTAGCTGGGGATGCATTGATTGTGATGGCCTTTGAGGCGCTTTTACATTCTGCAGAAGAGTCCCTAAATCGTTTGGCACCGGTCATGAAAATAGTCATGCAAGGTGTTGGCGTTCCTCACGGCATTATTGCTGGGCAAGCTTGGGAATGTGAGTCAAAGGTATCACTTAGTACTTATCAACAGGCGAAAACAGGGGCATTATTTTCTGCAGCAACTGCCGCAGGTGCCGCCGCATCTGGAGGTAATCCAGCGGTATGGCTGACGCTAGGCGATTGTTTGGGTGAGGCCTATCAAGTTGCAGACGATATTCGAGATGTTATTGGTGATATGCAGAGCTTGGGTAAGCCTGTGGGTAAAGACGAAGAGTTGGATCGTCCTAGTGCAACACGACAATTTGGTTTAGACGGAGCTGTTGAATATTTCGATGAGCTTGTTGCTCGCGCGATTCGTTCTATTCCGGATTGCCCTGGTCAAGAGATTTTACAAAAACTTGTTTTGTCTGAATCCGAACGTTTAGTACCAAATGCTTTGTATGACAGAGTGAAGAAAGAGCGGATCACTCAATCCATCAAACGATCAATTGCTTAGTTGTATGGCAAATACTTTATCTGATATAGCGCTAGCCTCTAAAGACACTTATTCTTTATGGGATAAGTTATTTATTTGGAAAGATCGCTTAATTGCAAGCCGCCAATTCCAAAGAGATGCTAGTCATATTCCGATTTTCAGTTCAATTTCTCGTAAGCGGGCGAAGGGTGTATTCGACTTAATGGCGGGTTTTGTCTATTCACAAATATTGCTTGGGTGTGTGCGCATTAATTTGTTTGAGCATTTAGCCAGTGGGCCCTTGACCATTGATGAATTAGCTACCAAAGTTGATTTGCCATTTAAAGGTTTAGAGCGTTTATTACTGGGAGCTCAGTCCTTAGATTTGATTGAAACGCGTCAAGGTCGATTTGCTTTAGGTACTCTTGGGGCACCTTTGGTGGGTAACCAGGCTTTGTTATCGATGATAGAGCATCATAGTGCGCTATATCAGGATTTACGCGATCCAATTACTTTATTGCGTGGAGACTTAAAAGAAAAAGCGCTCGAAAGTTATTGGCCCTACATCACTGAGCATAGTGAAGAGTTAAAAAGTCTTTCAGCCGTGGAAAAGGTAGCGCAATATTCAGAATTGATGTCCGCTTCGCTACCTTTAGTTGCCGATGAAATCATTGATGCGTATGACTTCAATCAGCATCAATGTTTATTGGACATTGGTGGTGGTCAGGGTACCTTTATCAATCTGCTTAGTCAGCAAGTTAAAAGTCTTCAATTTAAATTATTCGATTTGCCAGGAGTAGCGACTTTAGCGCAAGAAAAGCTCAATCAGCAATTAGGTCATGGGCGTGTGGAGTGTATTGGGGGCGACTTTTTTAATGATTCCTTACCTACAGGCGCCGATATTGTGACTTTGATTCGGGTCATTTTTGATCATGACGATACCAGAGTGAAGCAATTGTTGAGATCAATTTATGAGTCGTTGAACGTTGGAGGCAGGCTTTTAGTGGCTGAGCCGATGGCGGATACCCCAGAATTACCCGCGATGGGTCAAGCCTATTTTGGTTTTTATTTACTAGCTATGGGTCGAGGCCGTCCTAGAAGTTTGCAGGAAATTAGTAATTTTTTACATGAGGTGGGCTTTAAGAAAGTAAAGTCTGTAAAAAATACCATGAAAATCAATGCACAAATCATCTTGGCAGAAAAATAAGGGTAAACCCCATAAGGGTTTCAACTGATGCTAAATAGACAATTAGTGTATAAATTAGTTTACATATCAAATGTAACGTTAATTAAACAGGGTGGGAATAGTGGAAGCTCATGCAGTAGTAATTAATCAGCCCAAACAAGTTGCCTTGACCAAGCTTCGTCTAAACGAAATGGGTCTTGATGACGTTGCTGTCGAAATGGAATACAGCGGTATCAGCACTGGTACGGAAAAAATGATTTGGAGTGGAAGGATGCCACAATTTCCTGGGATGGGATATCCGCTTGTGCCCGGTTATGAATCCGTCGGACGCATTACTCATACATCTGAAAATACAAACCTTCAAGTTGGCCAACGTGTTTTTGTCCCAGGTGCCAAATGCTACGGAGAGGTAAAAGGTTTGTTTGGTGGAGCTTCATCGCATGTCGTCATTCCGCATCAACGCTTAACCGTCCTTGATGAGGGGTTTGGAAAAGAAGGCATACTCTTAGCGCTAGCAGCTACTGCTTACCATGTTACAGAAGGCAAGCCTGAAGCTCAACCTGATTTGATTATTGGTCATGGCGTAGTCGGGCGTTTGTTGGCGCGTATTGCGATGGTCAAAGGAAAAACTCCAGTGGTCTGGGAGAACAACCCGAACAGAATGTCAGGCGCAACTGGTTATCAAGTAGTAAATCCAAAAGATGATGATTATCATCAATACGGCGTAATTTGTGATGCAAGTGGTGATGCAAGTTTAATCAATCAATTAATTAGTCGTCTTCGCCCGCAAGGCGAAATTGTGCTTGCAGGTTTTTACGATCAAGCTATTTCCTATATGTATACCCCAGCCTTTATGCGTGAAATGAAAATGCGTATTGCTGCTCAGTGGCAACCAAAGGATATTCAAGATGTACACCAACTCATTCGGACTAAGCAATTAGCCTTGGATGGATTGATTACACACACCAGTGATCCCAAAGACGCTGACTCAGCATATCAAACAGCTTTTCACGATATGAAATGCCTAAAAATGACTCTAAATTGGAGACAGTAATGATGAACAGTCCTATCCCAGCACAATCAACAATTCAGTTTATGAACTTGAAAAAAGAAGCAGCAATTGAGCCTGATGCGGTTTCTACAAAGCCAGTTACAAAAGAAACGCAAATCATTGCGATCTACGGCAAGGGTGGAATTGGTAAGAGTTTTACTCTAGCCAATCTTTCATACATGATGGCGCAGCAAGGTAAAAAAGTTTTACTCATTGGCTGTGATCCGAAGAGTGATACGACGTCACTTTTGTTCGGTGGTAAAGCATGCCCAACCATCATTGAAACTTCTTCCAAGAAAAAACTTGCTGGCGAATCTGTTGAAATTGGTGATGTTTGTTTTAAGCGTGATGGCGTTTTTGCGATGGAACTAGGTGGTCCAGAAGTTGGTCGTGGTTGCGGTGGTCGCGGAATTATTCACGGATTTGAAACTTTAGAAAAATTAGGATTCCATGATTGGGGATTTGACTATGTACTCCTCGATTTCTTGGGCGATGTGGTGTGTGGAGGTTTTGGTTTACCCATTGCACGCGACATGTGTCAAAAAGTAATTGTCGTAGCTAGTAACGATTTGCAATCATTATATGTCGCTAACAACGTGTGCTCTGCAGTGGAGTATTTCCGTAAATTAGGTGGAAATGTTGGTGTGGCAGGTATGGTGATTAACAAAGATGATGGCACTGGAGAAGCGGCTGCTTTTGCGGAGAGAGCGGGAATTCCAATCTTATCAGCGATTCCGGCAAATGAAGATATTCGTCGTAAGAGTGCTAACTACGAAATCATTGGTAAGCCTGGCACAGAGTGGGCAAGCTTATTCGATCAATTAGGTGAGAACGTTTCTGTAGCTCCACCGGTTCGACCAAAACCACTGACGCAAGATGAATTATTAAACTTGTTCTCCGGCGATCAAGTCGGACGCCACGTTGTGCTAGAGCCAGCTAGTTTATTTGACATGGTTGGCAAGCACGAAGTGCATAAAGATTCTTTAGAAGTGATTTACGACAAAGTCTAAATGATGAGTGAAAAAATCATACCAATACTTGCCAATCCTCAGGCTGCTTCAGTCGACGGATTAGGTTGTCATTCTGGGGCAGAGCAAATGATTGAGGCTGCTAAAGCAGCTAATAAATCAGAAGTGCTGCAACGCTACGCAAAAGACTATCCTAAAGGCCCGCATGACCAACCGCAAAGTATGTGCCCAGCATTTGGATCATTACGCGTTGGTTTAAGAATGCGTCGCACATCCACGATTTTGTCAGGTTCTGCGTGTTGTGTTTATGGGCTTACTTTCACCTCACACTTCTATGGTGCTAAAAGAAGTGTTGGGTATGTACCTTTTAATTCAGAATCATTAGTCACTGGTAAGTTATTTGAGGATATTCGTGAGGCGGTATATAAAGAAGCCGACCCTGAAAAATATGATGCTGTTGTCATTATTAATTTATGCGTACCAACTGCAAGTGGAGTACCTTTACAGCTATTGCCAAAAGAAATTAATGGTGTACGCATCATTGGTATTGATGTTCCAGGATTTGGTGTGCCAACCCATGCGGAAGCAAAAGATGTATTAGCTGGCGCTATGTTGAAGTATGCAAGAAGCGAAGCTGAAGCTGGGCCTGTAACTGCACCACGTCAAGGCGTTTCAGAAAAACCGACGATTACTTTGCTTGGTGAAATGTTCCCAGTTGATCCTGTGGGTATTGGTATGATGCTTGAGCCAATGGGTTTAGCTGCTGGCCCTGTGGTACCTACACGTGAATGGCGAGAGTTATATCAAGCCCTCGACTGCGCGGCAGTAGCAGCAATCCATCCATTTTATACAGCGAGTATTCGTGAGTTTAAAGCTGCTGGTAGAAACATTGTTGGTTCAGCACCAATTGGTTACGAAGGAACAGCTTCATGGTTAGAAGCGATTGGTAAGTCATGTAATGTTTCAGCAGAAATGATTGCTGCTGCACAAAATAAATTTTTGCCAATGATCAAAGCTGCGCTTATAGCAAAACCGATTAAAGGTCGAATTACCTTAAGTGGCTATGAAGGCTCTGAGTTATTAGTAGCGCGTCTATTGGTTGAAAGTGGCGCAGATCTTCGTTATGTTGGTACCGCTTGTCCGAAGACAGAATGGAGCGCTGACGATAAGGCATGGCTTGAGTCTAAAGGAGTACGTATCCAATACCGTGCCTCCTTAGAGGATGATTTAGCAGCGATTGATGAATTCAAGCCTCATCTTGCCATTGGGACAACTCCAGTTGTTCAAAAAGCGAAACAACTTGCCATACCAGCTTTGTATTTTACGAACTTGATTTCTGCTAGGCCTCTAATGGGAGTTGCTGGCGCAGGTTCTTTAGCGCAGGTTATTAATGCTGCGATTGCCAATAAAGATCGATTTAAAGTGATGGAAGAATTCTTTGATGGTGTTGGCGTAGGTCATGCAACTGGCGTTTGGGACGTGGTGCCTGTTGATCGTCCAGACTTTAAAGCTGATGTACGTCGTCGTTTAGAGAAAGCGGCAAAAAAACGCAAAGCAGAGGAGATGGGCTAATGTTGGTATTAGATCATGATCGTGCTGGAGGATATTGGGGCGCTGTTTACGTTTTTACTGCTATTAAAGGCTTGCAGGTGGTGATTGATGGCCCGGTTGGATGTGAAAACCTGCCAGTAACATCTGTGTTGCATTACACCGATGCATTACCACCTCATGAGTTACCGATTGTTGTGACTGGTCTTGCTGAAGAACAGCTTGGACGTGAAGGTACTGAAGAGTCCATGAAGCGTGCTCATAAAGTATTAGATCCTGATTTACCGTCGGTCGTCGTTACTGGATCGATTGCTGAAATGATTGGCGGTGGCGTCACTCCTGAGGGTATGAATATTGCTAGGTTCTTGCCAAGAACTATTGATGAAGATCAATGGCAAACTGCAAATCGTGCTATTAATTGGTTGTGGACTGAATATGGTGTCAAACATATTCCAGAAAGACCAACACGTAAAGAAGGTGAGAAACCGCGCGTCAATATTATTGGCCCAGCATACGGCACTTTTAATATGTATAGCGATCTTGCAGAGATAAAGCGTTTAGTTGAAGGAATGGGCGCTGATATCAATATGGTTTTTCCTTTAGGTTCTCACCTGGCAGATGTTCCTAAGTTGGTCGATGCCGATGTCAATATATGTATGTATCGTGAGTTTGGAAGACTTTTGTGTGAGAACTTAGATCGTCCTTATTTGCAAGCACCAATTGGTATGCAAAGTACAACTCAGTTCCTGCGTAAGTTAGGCGAATTATTAGGTATTGATCCAGAGCCATTTATTACCAAAGAAAAAAATACCACATTAAAACCCATTTGGGATTTATGGCGTTCTGTTACGCAAGATTTTTTTGGAACAGCGAGTTTTGGTATTGTTGCCAATGAAACTTATACCCGAGGTGTAAGGAGTTTCTTAGAAGATGAGATGGGATTACCTTGTAATTTTGCTATTTCAAGAAAACCTGGCGACAAAACCAATAATCAAGAGATCCGAGAATTGGTGCAAAAGAAAACTCCCCTTATTTTGTATGGTAGCTATAACGAACGGATGTACGCAGCGGAAGTAGGTGGAAGAGCAGCTTATATTCCCGCATCATTCCCTGGTGCAATTATAAGACGGCATACGGGAACACCGTTTATGGGGTATGCGGGAGCGACCTACATCATTCAAGAGTTCTGTAATTCCCTATTTGATGCACTTTTCCATATTTTGCCTTTAGGCACTGATCTCGATAAGGTAGAAGCAACATTAGCAAAAGCAGGCCAATTAGACAATCTTCCATGGGATGAAAAAGCGCAAGCCATCTTAAATCAGATTGTTGCAGATCAGCCTGTCCTTACACAAATATCGGCAGCAAAACGTTTGCGAGATCGTGCTGAACGTGAAGCTCGTTTAGCTGGCGCATCACGTGTGACAGAAGAATTATTAAACCGTATCCAAGCTTCGGCTGGTGCAGGAGTGAACTCATGAGTGAGAAGTTAAAGATGACTCTGAGTAAAAAGAATATGACGGCTTATCGTTATATCCCAAAGCTACACGGGGTGAGTGTAGTAACAGCAGTATGTAATTTTGAGGAGTAATCAACATGAGTGAAAACAGATCTCTATCTGGTTTGACAGATGATGAAGCAAAAGAGTTTCATACATTTTATGTTCAAGGACTAGTTGGCTTTGTGTCAATTGCCGTCGTTGCACATATTCTTGTATGGGCTTGGCGTCCTTGGTTCAATTGATTTTTTATTAATATAAATAAAGGAAATACCATGCAAGAGAGAGCAGAATCGATATCAGAACTTATGAAGAGTGATTCCGTATCATTCAAATTAATTTTTATTTTATGTTTTGTCATTATCTTTATGGTGGCTTTATTTACGTTATTTCTCCCGATGCAATGGCGTGGTTGGTTGCCGGGTTCGGAAGGGGATAAATCATTTTTTGAATCAGTAAATGTAGGTGTTTATAGCTTTATGTCTTACTTAACATAGGAGAAGCATTATGTGGAGAATTTGGAAACTATACGACCCATTACGGGCGATGGTAGCACAAGGCGTTTTTCTCTTTGCTTTGGCAGCTATGATTCATTTGGTTTTATTGAGTACCAATCAATACAAGTGGCTCGATGGTATGTCACAGGCGCAGTACACGCAGTCCCGCGCCGCGAAGTAAAAAGTTTTACAAAGCCTTGGAAGTGGTTGGTAACAATTTTCTTCCAAGCACGAATTTAGTTGTTATTTAATTTTATGAAATAGGAGAGCACATCATGGCGATGCTCAATTTTGAAAGAAAGTATCGGGTTAGAGGTGGAACCTTAATTGGCGGAGATTTATTCGACTTTTGGGTTGGTCCGTTTTATGTTGGATTTTTTGGAGTAACCACCGTCTTTTTCAGTTTCCTTGGAACTGCCATGATTTTGTGGGGTGCTGCACATCAGGGCACTTTTAATGTGTGGACCATTAATATTGCACCACCTGATCTGAAATATGGCCTTGGACCTGCGCCGATGATGGAGGGTGGGTTATGGCAAATCATTACGATCTGTGCGCTTGGCGCCTTTGGCTCTTGGGCTTTGCGTGAAATGGAAATTGCTCGAAAATTAGGCATGGGGCTCCATGTACCCTTTACCTATTTAGCCGCCGTATTTGCTTACTTCTCGTTAGAAGTTATTCGACCTGTATTGATGGGGGCTTGGGGACACGCTTTCCCTTACGGCATCATGAGTCACTTAGACTGGGTTTCTAATACGGGTTACCAATATCTTCATTTTCATTACAACCCAGCACACATGATTGCGGTGTCACTCTTCTTTGGAACAACTTTAGCGCTTTCATTGCATGGTGCTTTAGTGTTGTCGTCTACTAATCCAGGTGTTGGACAAACTATCAAAACTCCAGAGCATGAAGATACTTTTTTTCGTGACTTAATTGGTTACTCAGTGGGTACTTTAGGGATTCATCGAGTTGGACTCTTCCTTGCAGTATCTGCGGTATTTTGGAGCGCAGTATGTATTATTTTAAGTGGACCTTTCTGGACTAGAGGTTGGCCAGAGTGGTGGACATGGTGGTTAAACATGCCTATTTGGCACTAACTGAATAGGAGCTTATAAAAATGGACTATCAAAATCTATTCACCCAAACTCAAGTTATTGGACCAGAAAATCATGGGGCACCGATTAATCCCTATGATCAACGTGAACGCACAAAAGGCATAGGATTTAATTACCTTCTGGGTAAATTAGGAAACGCTCAATTGGGGCCTATTTATTTAGGTCGGCTTGGCGTTGCTTCACTAATCTTTGGAGCTTTAGCCTTTTTTATTATTGGTTTTAATATGTTGGCCCAGGTTAACTGGAGCCCTATTCAATTTGCACGGCAATTATTTTGGTTATCTCTAGATGCGCCATCACCCAAATATGGATTACGTTTAGCACCTTTAAGTGAAGGTGGATGGTGGAATATCTGTGGATTATTTCTCACGATTTCGATCCTATTGTGGTGGATGAGAACCTATAGACGAGCGAAAGCATTAGGTATGGGTACGCATGTGGCTTGGGCTTTTGCCGCAGCCATTTGGTTATTTTTAGTTTTAGGTTTATTCCGCCCAGTCTTAATGGGTAGTTGGAGTGAAGCCGTTCCCTTTGGAATATTCTCTCACTTAGACTGGACAGCAGCACTTTCGATTCGTTACGGTAATCTTTTTTACAACCCGTTCCATATGTTGTCTATTTTCTTCTTATATGGATCAGTATTGCTTTTTGGAATGCACGGGGCAACGATTCTGGCTGTTGGAAGATATGGCGGTGAGCGTGAGATTGAACAGATTGTTGATCGGGGAACAGCTTCGGAGCGTGCCGCATTATTTTGGCGGTGGACAATGGGCTTTAATGCAACGATGGAATCGATTCACCGTTGGGCTTGGTGGTTTGCAGTTTTATGCCCAATTTCTGGTGGTATTGGAATTTTATTAACTGGTACGTATGTTGATAACTGGTATGTTTGGGCGATGCATCATGGCATGGTTCCTTCTTACCCAGTTACGAATATTGTCGATCCATCAATTGCCACTCCACCATTCACTCCAACAATGGAAGGAGTTAAGTAATGAAAAAAATATATCTTTCATTAATAGTTTTATTAAGCTCAGTTATGGTGTTAACTGGATGTGAGAGACCTGCGTTTCAGAAAGCCCAAAATGGATTTCGGGGCACAGCTATGGTCGACATTCAAAATCCTCGAATCAATGCTGATAAAGCCAAACTAAATGAAGCACCACCGTCACTCGGCGCAGCCTCTGCAAGTGGCGATAAAGCTTCTAAGGTTTATCAGAACGTAAAGGTTCTTGGTAATTTAAGTCAGGCACAGTTCACAACATTTATGGTGAGTATGACTAACTGGGTCGCTCCTACAGAGGGTTGTGCCTATTGTCATAACCCGGCTAATTTTGCAGAAGATACTAAGTACACCAAAATAGTTTCACGCCGAATGATTCAGATGACACAAAAAATCAACGTTGATTGGAAAGATCACGTGCAGGGTACTGGAGTAACCTGTTACACATGTCACCGTGGAAATAACATTCCACAAAATGTTTGGTTTAAAGATAACCCTCAAAATGCAACTGGTACGGCATTAGGAAATCGTAATGGGCAGAACCAAGCTGCTGAAAGTGTTGGATATTCATCTCTTACGTATGAGCCATATTCTAAATACCTTTTAGCCAGCAATGCAGCTCGAATTCAGGGAAAAGATGGTTTACCTAATGGTAATAAGCATTCGCTTCAAGAAACTGAAGATGTTTATGGTTTGATGATGCACTTTTCAAAATCATTGGGTGTGAATTGTACGTATTGTCATAACTCGAGAGCTTTTTCGGATTGGTCTCAAAGTACCCCTCAACGCTCTCAAGCATGGCATGGTATTCAAATGGTGAAGGATATCAACAATACGTATATGAACCCTCTAACCGGAGTGTTTCCTCCCCATCGATTAGGCAAAGAGGGAGATGTTGCTAAGGCAAATTGCTTAACTTGCCATCAAGGAGTAAATAAACCCTTGTATGGTAAGAGCATGATCGCTGATTATCCATTCTTAGCAGAGGGTAATCCATTGACAGTAGTAGCTGATAAAAAAGTTGCTGCTAAATAGGGGTATTGATGTTGTAGCGCTGTTTTATGGCGCCCTCGGGCGCCATTTTTTTAACAAAGGTCATAGTGGTGGATACTCAAGTAGATCGTTTTAGAATTCCATTTCTTACGAGTGAAGATTCTCAACCCCATAACAATAGAGTGATTGTTATGGGGACTGGTTTTGGAGGATTGGCTGCTGCAATACGATTGGCTGTGAAAGGCTATGAAGTCACAGTTCTAGAAAAACTTGATTCTCCAGGTGGAAGAGCTTATGTTCATCGTCGCAATGGGTACACATTTGATGCTGGCCCAACCATTATTACAGCGCCATTTTTATTAGAAGAATTATGGGCTCTATGTGGAAAGAAAATGAGCGACGATATTGATTTGAGATTAATGGACCCATTCTATCAAGTACGTTTTAATGATGGACGTATTTTTAATTACACAGGTGACGCAGAAAAAATGCGTGAAGAGGTTGCGAAATTTGCACCAAGTGATTTACCTGGATATGAAAAATTTCTAAAAGAAGCTGAAAAGTGTTACAAGCTTGGGTTTGAAGATTTAAGTGCTGTTGCCTTTACCAAATTAACTGATTTATTAAAAGCTTTACCAAGTATGATGAAAATGAAAGCTTGGGAAAGTATTTACCAACTTGTGGCAAGATATTTTAAAGATCCACAATTGCGTCAAGTGATGAGCTTTCATCCCCTATTGATTGGTGGAAATCCATTTTCTGTAACTGCTGTTTATGCATTGATTAATTCGTTAGAGCGTAAATGGGGAGTTCATTCCGTGATGGGTGGAACTGGTGAATTAATTCGTGGGATGGTAAAACTTTTGGATGGATTAGGTGTCAAAATTCGTTATGAGAGTGAAGTAACCCAAATTAATATCCAAGAAAATAAAGTAAATGGTGTAACACTTGCCAATGGTCAAAAACTCTATGCTGATTATGTTGTGTCAAATGCAGATTCAGCATGGACCTATCGATATTTGGTAGAAGAAAAATACCGTAAGCATTGGACCAATCATAAGATTGAGCATGGTCGCTATTCTATGAGTTTATTTGTTTGGTATTTTGGTGTGAAACGTCAATATTCTGATGTGCCCCATCATATGATGTTATTGGGCGATCGTTATGAATCACTTTTGACGGACATTTTTAAAAAGCATCATTTATCTAAAGACTTTAGTTTGTATTTGCACAGACCAACTGCCACCGACCCCTCATTAGCTCCTGATGGACATGATACTTTTTATGTTTTGTCACCAGTGCCTCATCTTGATGCTGGAGTGAACTGGTCAGAGCATATGGAGCAGTATAGGCAAGCCATACAAAATTATTTAGAGCAAACTGTCTTGCCGGAATTGGGAGAGAATCTTACTGAATCTTTTTGTATGACCCCGCAAGATTTTAAAGATCGTCTTTTGTCGTACAAGGGAGCTGCTTTTGGATTAGAGCCATTGTTACTTCAGAGCGCATGGTTTAGGCCACATAACATTAGCGAAGATGTTAAGGGTTTATATATGGTAGGTGCAAGTACGCACCCAGGAGCTGGTATCCCAGGAGTTTTATCATCAGCAAAAGCGTTGGAAAGTGTTATGCCCACTGTGAATATAAGGAGTAAATATGCCTTCTAAATTATTTTTAAATCCTTTGATGCTCATGCAGCGAAGTTCTTTAATGGCGCATAGCTCTGCCACCAGTAATAAGGCGGATACGATTCAGTGTGAAGATCTTATGCGAGGTGGTTCAAAATCATTTTTTGCGGCCTCACGTGTTTTACCAAAACGTGTTCGTAATCCAGCAATTGCGCTCTATGCATTCTGTCGCTTAATGGATGATATCGTGGATGAGGGTGGGGAAGATATTCGTATTATTCAAACCTTACAGCAACGCCTTAATTTGATTTATGAAGGCAATCCTGTTGATGTCCCAGCTGACCGAGCTTTAGCCAAAGTAGTTGTGCAGTATAAGATTCCCAAAACCTTATTAGAAGCTCTATTGGAAGGTTTTGAATGGGATAAACTTGGGCGTCGATATAACTCCATCGAAGATTTATATGATTATGCTGCACGCGTTGCTGGAACAGTAGGCGCCATGATGGCTTTGATTATGGGTACAAGACAGCAAGTTCCTTTGGCTAGAGCTTGTGAATTAGGTCTAGCAATGCAACTGACGAATATTGCTAGAGATGTTGGAGAAGATGCACGCAATGGTCGATTATATTTACCCCTCAATTGGATGCGAGAGGAAGGAATTGATCCAGATGCTTGGTTACAAAATCCTATATTTACCCCACAAATTGCAAGAGTCGTTGATCGGGTTTTGCAAACAGCCGATATGTTATATCAACGATCACAGAGTGGAATTGCTCAATTACCTAGAGATTGTCGTGCCGCCATTTATGGTGCTCGGTTAGTCTATGCGCAAATCGGACGTCAAATAGAAAAACAAGATTTAGATTCTGTTTCACAACGTGCGATAGTTTCAAGTACCAAGAAAAAACTATTAATGTTAAAGGCCCTATCTGCCGTGATTCATGTTGGACGAGTCAAGGCTAATGAAGAGCCAATTGAAGCGATTCAATATTTAGTAGAAGCGGTTCCTTATGAAGATCCCTACGCTCACTATGCAGGTAATCTTGAACAAAGGATGGTTTGGGTCATTAACACTTTAGAAAAAGCGGAGAGACATCGCTTAGCTCGTATGCAACCCTCATATCCGACTAAGTCATTCTAGGCATTCGCCAAGGTAGCATCATTTGAACTGCGGTAGATGAAAAGCGTGGGACATTGAGCGTTTCATGCATACAGATGAGATTATTTTCGCCCAACCAATCTCCTTGAAGTATAGAACGGCTGTAAAAGGGTGTATCTTCTAGGTCTTGAAGGACTCTTGGTTCAGTAGTGTCAGATCGCAAGTGTCTTTTAATTTTCCATAAGGTCGGTGGAAGTGAGTATCGCTTACCGATTTCAAAGTTCACAACTGAGCCATCACGGTTAAACTTGAGCGCGAGTAAATTTTCAGTACCATTTTTTTCTCGGACATCATAGACAACTGCCGTACTTTGATCTTTTAATAAAGCACGTGCCCAGTCCCATTCCTGAAAAGGGCGATTAATTGGCTCATCACCTTCATTTGAATCCAAATAAGCATGACCAGACCAGTTAAGCGCGGGTTCGGAAAATGCCACTTCAACACGTGAAGTTGGTGCCAAGGGGCCCCAACGATGTTTTCGAAGTTGGTCTAAGGGGACTGAATAGTTAAATAATTGATCTGGGTGAACTGTTACCCTGCCAATTACCTTTTGTCCAAAAGGGACTGCACGTTCTGTGATGTCGATCACTAGTGAGGAGCCATTCCAATGTAAGTTACTTGGACCAATTTGAAAATGAGTAGCATCACGTTGAACGAGGCGTTTGCCGCGTTCTGTCATTGTCCAACGTTTTTTACCCGGACTATAGATAGCAACATTAAGGCAACAGTAATGATTAGGATCAGCAAATTGCTTACGATTTGCCCATAAATAATAAGGGGAAAACACACTTCCAACAAAAGCAATGATAGTAATACCATGCTTGCCATCATCACTAATCCCATCGATATACCACCACAAGTAGCCGCCATTTGGAACTAGCTGGTCAAAGGCAGGTGATCCATCAGGGTTGCGGCCGCCAACCTTCCTGATAAAGCCGCCATTGGCACTCCCGGACCCGGATGCACGCTCCCGCCCGCCAGGAAAAGGTTCTTGATGTTGGATATTGAACTGGGGCGTTGAAATGAGCTCATCCAGCCGTGCGTTGCCATGCCGTAAAGGGCTCCACCAGTTGCCGGAAATAGTTGATGAAAATCTTGAGGTGTCGTACGCACCATCTGCCATGTGCTTGGGTTGATTTGAAAACCACTCTTGCCAAGTAGTTGAAAGACGTGTTGTTGACATGACTCGATTTCCTTTGAAGATTGCGGTTGGTGGCCATTGGCAGGTGCATTGACAAGTAGCAAATGTTTTTCTGTTGCTGCCACAATTTGTTCTGTGTGGGTTCTACTTTGCGCGCAAAGGTAAACCGTTGGTTGAGTCGGAAGTTGATTATGGTCAAAAATATCAGAAAATTCGGATGCGTAATTTTGATCAAAAAAAACATTATGATGACTTAGATCGAATTGATTACTAGGTACTTCAACTGACCAAGTGATTGCAGATAGTGATGGGACGGTAGGCATGGGGGGTGTTGCTGACTGTGCTGCACTTCCCAATAAACCAGATCTTAGGGCAGCAATATCACCATTAAAGATGACCGCGTCTGCAGACATGATTTCGCCAGTAGACAGTTCAACTTGGGAGATCATATTGCCAGATAAGATCAGTTGTTTGACTTGGGTATTGCAAAGAATAGAAGCACCCCTAGACTTGGCTAAAGCGGCAATCGTAAGTGGTAATTGCGTCATACCATTTTGAATAGACCATACGCCAGCCATTTCGACGTGAGCAATTAACATCAGCGTGGCGGGTGCTAAATACGGGGAGGAACCACAATAGGTGGCATATCTACCAAAAAGTTGTTGAAGCCTAGGGTCAGGAAAAAATTTCTCAAGCGATTTCCAAAGACTTTTAAAAGGGCCAATACCCATTAAGGTTTTTGTACCTGATAGACCTAATTGACTCATCATGCTTGGCATTGTTGGGCGAGTTGCACGGATGTATGGAGTTTCCAAAGATTCGTATACTTTTTTGCTCACACGACAAAATTCTAAAAATAAATCAGCTTGTTTTTTCCCAGAAAAATCCTCAATCGCTTTTGCACTCAAGTGTTGATCTGCAAAAAGATCAAGTTGATCTTTACCCCAAAAATGCCTCGCTAATACAGGTAGGGGATTTGTGGCTATATATTGGCTAAAATTTTCATCACATTCTTGAAAGAGCTCCTCAAAAACCCAGCGCATAGTAAAAACAGTTGGACCTGAATCAATTGCAGAAGAGCCTGCGGAAACTGTCCTGATTTTTCCTCCAACCTGATTTTCTTTTTCTAGGAGGGTAACGTCATATCCTTGGTGAGCGAGTTTCAAGCAAGCACATAGTCCAGCGATTCCGCCGCCAATAATCACAATCTTTTTTTTAGGCATACGTTTTACCCCGCCACACACCCTGTGGGTTGATTGGAATAAATCTTGTAAACATAGATTCCGAAAAGAACTGCCCTTGGTAAGCTGTTTGAATTGCTTCGAGATGCGCGCCACTGCGGGCATACTGATCCATCGCCCCTGCCGATTCCCACATCGTAAAAGTTGCTTGGCGAAGATAAGGTGCTTCACCTAAACCAGCCGCTAAAAGACAACCCGGAGCTTGCTCAAGAGATGCTTGTGCTGGCGGGGCTTTACTCCAGAATGAAGGAGCCTTAGAAAACTTAATGGATGCACGAGTAATGCCTGCAATAGGACCACTTAAAGGAGCTTCTTTGGTAACTTCAATGGTGTTTTTTGACCAATAGCCCTTTGAAGAATAGGCTTGGAGTATGACTGAAAAATACTCACTTGAGTGATCCTGATAGGCTTTAAGGATTGACGAATTTTCTAAAAACTGTTGCGCTCGCTCTGGGGTGTCAAAGATGCAAAAAAGCCCTTGTTTGCTAAAGCTTGGTTTTAAGTCAAACCCGCCATGTTTACCTGAGCCAAGTACTTTAACAAACTGTAAACCAGGAGTATTTTTAAAAGGATATTTTCCGAGGACTAAACGCGAAATCCCCCAAGGTAAAGAGCTTTTGTAGTAGTTCACTAGACTCAGTACCGCAGTTTGTTGCTTCATAAAATCGAATTAGATATCTTCTGATCCGCTAGGGTCGGTGATACCGAAACGGCGCATTTTGATGTAGAGACTTTGTCTAGAAAGACCTAACATGTCTGAGGCAGACACACGATTATTCATGGTTAATTCTAGGGCAGACAGAATACACATTTTTTCGATCATATCAGTAGTTTCACTGACAATATCCTTCAACGGAACACGACCTACAAGTTCAGTGAGTTTAGTTGCAGTTTGTTTGAGATCGCTAGTTGCTTGGCTACGTTGTGAAAGGCGCTGGCCAATGTGACGGATACTAAATCCAATATAAGATTCGACAGCATTCACTACTTTGACGGCTGATACCTCAACTTCCATACCATTTGAATTACCATGTGGAACAATACTAGTAATGTAATGTTTGATGGAGTTTTTATCTTTTAAGTTATTGAGGATGACTCGTAAATCGATACTTGCTCTTCCCAACCAGTTATCAATTGGCTCATCTTGCAAATCAGAGGCTTTATCGACTTGCGTCATTTCCAAAAAGG
>JBAXKF010000027.1:0-29624 GCA_037137465.1 Betaproteobacteria bacterium
TTTAGTAAGATTTATCATTAAAGTAACATTGTTTTTAGGAAATAACCATAGTTAATACCCTCAGCGCTGTTGAATTCAAGACCTTAGCTAGATCCTATAGCTAAAAGCATTGGATCAAATCATAAACTAGTAATGCATTATTGCTTAAACACAAATTTACCTGCCACCATTGTTGCTACCGGAAAAAGATTACGAATCTCATTGATGGGTACCGTTAAATAATCTTTATTTAACACAAGTAAATCAGCATATTTACCAGGTTGTAGAGAGCCTAAATTTTGTTCCTGAAACATCAGTTGAGCATTGTTTCGTGTATGGGCGATTAATGCCTCTTCACGAGTCACAGATTGATAATTAATTTTTTTGCCATTGACCATTCTTCCCGTTATCGCAAAATCGAGGTTATAAAACGGGTTAGCCGTTGTAACAGCAGTAGCATCAGAACCGAGTCCCCAGGGAATTCCACTATCTTGAACTAACTTAAATGGCGGCATCGTTTTCGAGTGATCTTGATGGACATCTTGCATTAATTGACCCTGAATCAATGGACGGCAATGAAGACCAACGGACATACCGAGTTTTTTCATCCGATTGATTTGTTCAATGGTTATTTGATCGACGTGAGAAAAGCTCCACTTCAAACCTTTAATTGGGATTTCTTTATTAAGAGCTTCGTATTCATCTAGATAAGAATCAATTGCATTATGCATTTCCACATGAGCATTGAGCATTAAGCCTTTTGCTGCGATTGCTTTGATTAATCTTCTAACCTGCTCCATGTGTTGAGCTTGAACTTTATAATCTTTACTTAGCAAGGTTGTTGAGGCTGGGGCATAAACAGACTCTCCCCAACCAATATTATCAATAAAATCATTTCCTTGAAAAGGTTTTTGAGAGTTCACCTCTAATAAAACTTTATCGACCTCTTGAGGATTAGTAGGTGATCGCATTGTTGTATAAAAAGCCCTTACAGTTAATTGATTCTGATCTGCTAATGATTGATAAGCTTGATAGTGACGCTCATCAATACCTCTTCCGCCAGCGTCATACCATGCGGTAATACCTAATTGATTTAGATAAGTTGCATAAGTTTTAACATTTTTTTGCCACTCTTGGGAAGTTGGTAAAGGTAGCTTTGCCGCTATAAAAGCCACGCCACCAGCACCTTCCACAATCCCAGTCAACTTACCATTAGCATTTTTTAAAATTTTTCCACCACGAGGATCTGGAGTATTTTCATTCAAATCTAATTGAGTAATGGCTACGGAGTTTAAAAAAGTACGAAGATAAACTTCTTGAATAACAATTGGCACAGTTGTTGAAATTTGATCTAATTCCTCGAGAGAAAATCCTTTTTGATCATCTAAGAACTGCGTCCTTGACCAGCCACCTATGGTGACAACCCATTCATTAGACTTTGCTTTAGCTACAGCTTGTCGAATCAGTTGTATAGCCTGCTTACGATATAAAATGCCATCGAGGCGCAATTCCATATGCTCAGGCGCGCGAATAAAGTGAGCGTGATTATCAATCAACCCTGGGATAACTGTTTTACCTTTTAAGTCGATTATTTGAGTCGATTTATCTTTTAGTTTTAAGATAGCCGTATTTGTTCCAGTAGCAGTAATCTTATCCCCAGTAATTGCAATCGCTTGAACAACCCTAAATTGCTGGTCTACCGTAATGATTTTAGCGTTATGAAGAATAAGATCTGGAGCCGTTTGAGCAAACGAGAAAGAAGATATTAATAATATATTTAAGAAAAAAAATCTTAATAAGTATTGGATTTTAGAAACAGCAATTATTTTCATATTTCATTTCCTCTCAGATTGTTAGATCATAAAAACGTGTAGCTTTTTACTAGCTCTTGGCAGATATTGAGAACCGTCGACCAGGACTGCTTCCGCCAGAGGACACCTTACAAAGTTTGCAAGTAGTCGCTAAAGAGTCTGGATTAGAACAATTATTTCAAGACTTATGCTGCTGACCAGCCACCATCGAGCATCAAAGCACTACCCGTCATCAGGCTAGAAGCGGGGCTTGCTAAAAAAACAATTGCACCCATAATTTCTTCGAGTTGACCCAGACGTCCAAGAGCAATTTTATCAATGACCCATTTTCTAAAAGTCGCATCAGCAAACATGGGTGCCGTCATATCGGTTTCAATAAATGTTGGACAAATCGTATTTACACGAATATTCGCTTCACCAAGCTCCCAGGCCAAGGATTTCGTCATACCCTCTAAAGCATGTTTACTGGCACAGTAGAGGGTGCGTCTTGGACTTCCTACCACACCCATTTGCGAAGAAATATTAATAATTGAACCCGGAAGTTTTGCTGCTAAAAGTTGCTGCGTGACTTGACGGGTGACATAAAAAGCGGCTTTGATATTGAGATTAAAAACAGCGTCGATGTCCTCATTTTTAACATCAACAAGATTTTTAGGGCGATTCGTGCCAGCATTGTTGACCAAAATTTGAAAGGGCTCACGAGCCGCAAGCGCATGATCAACTGCTACAGGGTCAGTGACATCGAGTTGCAGAATCTCACACGTAAAACCTGCGGATAGTAATTCTTGTTGAGAGGACTCAAGTGTATCCAGAGATCTAGCAACCAAAGTAACGTGTGCACCAGCTTGGGCTAAGGCAAGCGCCGCAACATAACCGATGCCGCGACTGCCCCCTGTTACAAGTGCACGCTGACCATCTACTCTAAAGTTAGGCGCTTGCATAGTCATTATTTTGCAGCAACTGGTTCATACCAAGCGAGATCAGGACGATTGCCGTATCGACGCACACGAATATTCGCCTGTTCACCATGACCTGCAAAGTTTTCCATATGACAAAGACGTGAGCAGTATTCACCCATCGTGGTACTTGCCTCATCAGTGAGTACTCTTTGATAAGTACAAGTCTTGAGGAATTTTCCAACCCAAAGACCGCCGGTATAACGCGCATTGCGATTGGTCGGTAAGGTGTGATTCGTACCAATCACCTTATCACCAAAGCTAACGTTCGTTCTTGGGCCAAGGAAGAGGGCGCCAAAGTTCGTCATGTTATTGAGGAAGTAATCAGGATCTTTTGTCATCACTTGAACGTGCTCAAAGGCTAACTCATCAGCTTTTTGGAGCATTTCTTCATAAGTATCACAAATAATAACTTCCCCATAATCAGCCCAGCTTTGTTTAGCAATTGCACCTGTTGGAATGATAGCTAATTGGCGCTCTACTTCCGCAATAGTTTCTTTTGCAAGCTTTTCACTATTAGTCAGAAGAATCGCTGGAGATGTTGGTCCGTGCTCTGCTTGTCCTAAAAGATCTACAGCACATAATTCGCCATCAACCGACTCATCAGCAATGATTAAAGTTTCGGTAGGGCCTGCGAATAAATCGATACCTACACGTCCATAGAGTTGGCGCTTAGCTTCTGCAACAAACATATTTCCAGGACCAACAAGCATGTCGACAGGAGCGATACTTTGCGTACCCACTGCCATTGCAACAACTGCTTGAACTCCGCCTAAGACATAGATTTCATCAGCGCCAGCCATTGACATTGCTGTGACGATTGCTGGATGAGGGACACCTTGGAACGGTGGGGCAGTTGAAATAATACGTTTGACACCCGCAACTTTAGCTGTCAGAACACTCATGTGCGCAGAAGCTAGCAGAGGGTATTTGCCACCAGGGATATAGCATCCAACTGCATTGACTGGTATATGTTTGTGACCAAGAATGACACCAGGGTAGGTTTCAACTTCAACATCCTTCATCGAGTCTCGTTGAATTTGTGCAAAGTTACGCACTTGTTTTTGGGCGAAGGTAATATCTTCGATTTCACGAGGGGAAAGAGCTTTACGCGCCTTTTCAATTTCGGCTTGACTTAACCTGAAATCAGATGGATCCCAATTATCGAATTTTTTACTATATTCTCTGACGGCGACGTCACCCCTTACTTCGACATCTTTAATTATGTCTTCAACAGTTTTTCGGACTTTAACATCCTCGTCTAAGCGAATTTGCACATCCTTACCGCGCTTAAGATATTTGATCATTTTTGCTCCTGATAGCGTGTTATTTGATTTTTGATACTCTATTGTAAATGTATCTATTGAAGCCGTATGACAATGTGACTTGTTCTGATTTTTAGTACCACTTAGAAATAGTGAAATTGATCTGTTTGATATTTTTCTTATACTTCATCTATTACTAAGTGACTTAGAGTGCCTAGCTTAGAAATTTCAACTTCTAAATGATCGCCAGCTTTCATCCATAAAGGAGGGGTTCGGGCAAAGCCCACGCCCTCTGGAGTTCCTGTGGCAATAACATCTCCGGGCAATAGGTTAGTGTAGCTTGAAATATATTCAATCAAGCAAGGAATATCAAATATAAGATCATCAGTTTTAGTATGTTGAACCTCTATGCCATTTAAACGTGTTTTTAAATCCAATTGCGTCGGATCTCCAACTTCATCAGACGTTACAAAATAAGGCCCAAAACTGCCTGTGGCATAAAAATTTTTCCCTGCCGTAAGTGAGTGCTGGAACTGAAAATCTCTAATACTTCCATCCATAAAGATGGAGTAACCAGCAATATAACTCAAAGCATCAGCCCTTTTAATATGTCTACCGGGTTTACCAATAATGATGGCTAATTCACCTTCGAAGTCAAAATGTGTAGAAACTTTGGGGGAGATCAGATTTTCATTATGAGCAACCACTGAGGTATCTAGACGCAAAAACATACTTGGAAAATCGGGTAGTTTCATATTGGCTTCTGCAAGATGGCCTTTGTAATTTTTACCAACGCAAATAAACCGACCACCATTCAGGAGTGGTTTATGAAATTGGATTTCCGAAACAGAAAAGTCAGGGTCATATGTCAAAGCTTGATCTTGAATTTTGACTAAAGAGCCGTCTGAAATAATGCTTAAAAGTGTACTATTCGGAATTCTGGAGCCTAAATCAATAACATGATCCTTGATAAGGACGCCATACGATATTTTATTAGAGATGCTATAAGAGAGAAATTTCATTTCTTACTTTCTTTTGAAAATCGATACTTTATATTTTAATGAATATGCAAATTCTTTTATGCAATAATATTCTCAAATAAAAAATTATTGGAGACAAATATGGCATACGAAGGCCCTGTAATTGACACACATTACCACATATGGGAACGTAAAAATATTGGATGGCTACAAGATCCCGCCTTACCAAGGATGGCTGGAGACTATTTTGGATTAAGAAGGGATTATCCAATTGAAGAATGGTTGCACGATGTTACACCTGAGGGGGTAACAAAGTCTGTGCACGTTACAGCAAACTGGGGTGCAGACAAGGGCTTAGATGAGACCAAATGGTTACAGGCTATAGCGGATAAGCATGGACACCCTCATGGAATTACTTTTCAAGCCGATTTAACAGATCCAGATATCGAAAATAAGATTAAGGCGCAAATTCAATTTCCAAATGTGCGAGGAGTGCGTCAACAACTTCATTGGGATAGTCATCCAATACGAAGGACAGTCAGCCGACCAGATCTTTGTAATACTCCGGAATTTAGAAGAGGCTTTGCTTTCCTAGAAAAATATAATTTGCACTTTGAGTTACAGATATTTTCTGCACAGGTACCTTTTGCGCTTGAGCTGGTTAAGGCTTTTCCGAACGTTAACTTTATTTTGTTACATAGTGGAATGTTGACAGATCGTTCTCAGCTGATGATTGACCAATGGCGAATTGGATTAACGGCGCTCGCCGCATATTCGAACGTTCATGTGAAATTATCTGGATTAGGAATGTTCTCTTTAGGTGTCACACAGCCGCAATTGAGGCAAGTCATTCGTGACTCCATTCAAATTTTTGGGGTAGATAGAACAATTTATGGAAGTAATTTTCCGCTTGAAAAATTACACTCAAGTTATGCGGATTTATTTTTTGGGTATAAAAAAGTTTTATCTGAGTTCCATGACCACGAGCAGAAAAAAATTCTTTATGAAAATGCAGTTAAATTCTACAGAGTTTAAAAATTATTGTGCTTCAACTCCAGAATTTTTTGTATAAGTAATCCAACGGTCAATTTCAGACTGGACATATTTTTTCATTTCCTCAAGATTCATGGGTTGAGAGTAGATGCCTAGACTATCAAATTTAGTTTTGACGGTTGGATCGCTAAGAGATTTGTTGACCCAGTTATTCAGGCTGTTGGTTATTTCAGGCGGGGTTTTTGCAGGCGCACTCAGTGCTAGGTATGCTGTTAACTCAAACTCTGGATATGTTTCTGCTATTGCAGGAACTTTAGGCCATTTTTTATAGCGTTGAAGGCTAGTCACTCCAATTGGAAGAATTTTACCGCCATCGACAAAGCTTGCTCCAGAAGCAGTCTCTAAAAAGAGTAATTGTATTTGTCCGCCCATTAAATCAGTAATAGCATTGCCAATCGTTTTATATGAAACACCAGTTAAGTCAGCTCCAGACCTAACCTTTAATTGCTCGGCAGACATTAAAGATGCGGAGTTATAGTAACCAAAAAAAACTTTACCAGGATTATTTTTGGAATAAGTTACTAATGAACTGATTGAGTTAAATGGGGATCCTGGTGGGATAGTGCCAACCATGGAAACATATCCGAAAGAGCCAATATTTACAAAATCCTTCACTGGGTCATATGGTAATTTTTTAAATAGACTTACATTGGCAGCATGGGTGGTATTTGTTGATAAAAGCAAAGTATAGCCATCCGGATCCGCATTTTTTGCGGCTTCAGTGCCCAAAATCCCACTTGCACCAGGCTTATTTTCTATGAAGACACTTTGCTTAGTTTGCCCCTCTAAGTATTGACCAAAGATCCTGGCCAAAATATCTCCGGTACCCCCGGCGCCAAATGGAACAATAATCTTTATAGTTTTGTTGGGGTAATTTGTTTGAGCATTAACATTTTGATAAATAAATAAAAAAGAAATACCAATTGTTACTGCAATTTTTAGAGCAATTTTATTGATCATAGCTGTCCCTATCCTTATGATTTTTTCTTAATTTAGCATGAATTAATATTTTTTATATTTTTTGCTAATTGGTAAGGGTATCCCATAATTATTTAAAGATCTTAATGTGATACATTTGAACGTAATAATAAATGATAATAAATTAGCTACAACCATGTTGAGGTAACGCTTTATTAAATGATATCCACTATATTGCGCAACACAACACCAGTTGTTTTTAGATTCCACGGGAGTTTCGCATGAAAATACTCTGTCGATTTTAATGAATTACATCAATCAAATAACTAAGCTCGCATGACTCTAAAACCCTTGGATGATAGCGACCTGAGTTGGCGACCTACCTGTCCAATCGAGATTATTGCCGGAACGCCCCCTGGTGGAGGTCAAGATAGGCCGGCTAGGTCACTAGCTCGCGTTCTTGAGGCTGTTGGTTTAATTGATGTGCCTATTACGGTTATTAATATTCCTGGAATAGGTGGTGGTAATGCGTGGAAATTTCTTGAAAAAAATTCATCAAATCCGCATACCATTGCTATAAACTCCCCCACAATTATTACTAACCCATTGTTAGGAGTTGTGTCGCCTCTGTATACAGAGTTATGTCCATTAGCAAACTTATATACCGAATATATTTCTTTTGTGGTTAAATCGGATTCAAAGATTAACTCACCCGAAGATATCTTAGATCATCTTAGAGGTGAAGTTGGTAAATTCAAGATTGCCTTGGCTACTGCCCGCGGAAACGTAAACCATATAGCCTTAGCAAAACTTACTCAGCATATCGGTGGCGATGTAGACAAACTGGACCTTAATGTATTTGACTCTGCACGCTATGCGATTGCTAATGTATTAAGTGGAGAGGCGCAGCTTGGTGCTATTACGGCAGTCAGTGCTGTACCTGAAATCACAAGTGGCGAATTGAGGGTGATTGCCATTTCTGCACCTGAACGTCTTCAAGGTCTTTTTGAGCAAGTGCCAACTTGGTTAGAGAGTGGAATACGTTGTATAGCTGGTACTTGGAGGGGGGTGATTGGAAGTGCGGGTTTAACGCAACCCCAAATCAATTTTTGGAATCAGGCTTTAGTAAGCGCTAGTCAGACAAACGAATGGAAAGATGAGTTAGCACAACATTACTGGGCAAATACTTACCTAGATCATCTCCAAACGGTTGATTTTTTACGTCAAGAGTCTGAGGAGATGAAATCGGACTTGAAATTGGTGGGTTTAATTAATAATTTTTAACATAAAGGGTAGGCGATGAGAACTTTACATTCATTTATTTGTGGCGTTCTATTACTAACTTCTTTTTCTGCATATGCGCAAGATGCATACCCCTCAAAACCTATCAAAATTGTTGTTCCGTTTCCTCCTGGCGGAACATCTGACATTCTTGCTAGAACTATTGGTCAGAAACTTTTTCAAGAATGGGGGCAGCCAGTGATTATTGAAAATCGTCCTGGCGCTGGAGCAAATATTGGTGCTGACGCGGTTGCAAAGTCCTCCCCAGATGGTTACACGTTGCTCATATTGTCGACTATTCACATGATTAACCCTAGCCTATATAAAAATTTAACTTTTGACCCAATTAAAGATTTCGCACCTATTGGAATGATTGCTGAAACTTCACAGGTAGTATTAGTTCATCCTTCGTTACCAATTAAATCTATTCAAGAGTTAATCGATTATGCAAAAGAGCACCCTAAGGCCCTCAACTATAGCTCTGCCGGTAATGGAAGCCAACCTCATTTATCTGCTGAATTGTTTAAATCAATGACTGGAGCCAATATGGTACATATCCCCTATAAAGGAGCTCCCCCAGCGATTACAGATTTAATTGCTGGACAGGTTTCACTTACATTTGCCACGGCACCATCAGCCGTCCCGGTGGTTCGGAGTGGTCAGGCACGTGCAATTGCAGTAACAACATTAAAACGGATTGCAGCTCTACCTGATGTACCTACTGTGGCTGAATCTGGGGTAGTAGGCTACGAATCGGCGGGTTGGAATGGCTTAGTTGGGCCGGCTGGAATGCCTTCTGGAGTCATCGAGAAACTGAGCGCCGCTTTAACGCGAATATTAAGAACTCCCGAGATTCGCAAGCAGATGATTGACCAAGGTGCTGATCCAGTTATCATGACACCTATGCAGTTTGCTCATTATTTGGGTATTGAGCGTTCAAAATGGGCAAGTGTTGTTAAGATTTCTGGAGCGCAAATTGATTAATAGCGGGGACAATGTGATCGAGTGGAGGCCTGATAGGCCTATTCAATTAATTGCAGGAACTCCCATTGGAGGGGGATTAGATCGAACTGCTCGCGCTCTAGCCAATGCGATTGAGCAGTCTAATTTGCTGCCTGTACCAATTGAGATAATTAATATTCCCGGTGATGGAGCACGAAAGGCCTGGAAATATCTTGATCAACACCCAGACAATGGTCATGTCATCGCGATTAGCTCATCCAACTTATTGACAGACTCTTTAACTGGAATAGCTACTTTTAATGAGTGGACTTATCCCCCATTGGCTATACTCGCCACAGAATATCTCGCTTTTATTACATCCGTAAATTCAAATATCAGAACAGCACAAGATTTTTTAGTGCAATTAAGAACCCCTACCACCCAAATTAATATAGGACTATCAACAGCGCGCGGGAATCCGAATCATATTGCGCTCGCCCAACTTATTAAAAATGTAGGTGGTGATTTGAATGGTCCTCAAGTGAGAGTTTTTGATACAGCATTAGATGTTGTTTCTGATGTTATTGAGGGAAATGCGGATGTAGGAATTATTACGGCAGCTAGTGCAGTTAAGGCGTTGAGTGCTAGACAAATCAATGCCATTGCCGTTTCTGCACCGAATCGCCTATCCGGTGTTTATGCGGGCACTCCTTCATGGGTAGAGCAATCTGTTGATTGTCGGATTGGGGCATGGAGGGGTGTATCTGGCACTCCCAATTTATCTCGTGACAAACAGATTTATTGGCAAGAGCTATTGAAAAAAACTATTACTACACAGGTGTGGAAGGATTCCTTAACAGAAACTTTATCCATAGATACTTTTAAATTTGCCGCCCCCTTAAAAGCACATTTAGAAGAAGAGAGAAATTCCATGCGGATAATACTAGAGGAGCTTGGATTTAATAATGCACCAGATGACGAGATTTAAAAATGATCCATTTTAGTTTAAACGGACAACCCGTTGAAGTTGAATTAGAAGGTCAAACCCCATTAATAAATGTCTTAAGAGATTATTTCGGCTTGTTTGGAACTCGCTACGGTTGTGGTCAGGAAGCATGTGGTGCTTGTATGGTTTTGATAGACGGCAAACCATCTTATGCTTGCACTGTCATCGTGGATGACCTTAAATCATGTTCAGTTCAGACCGTAGAGGGGCTAGGAAACCCTGATAGTCCACATCCTTTACAAAAAGCTTTTTTAGATGAGCAGGCGGGCCAATGTGGTTTTTGCCTCTCTGGGATGTTAATTAAAAGTGCTGCATTATTAAACGCAAACTCAAATCCAAATGAATCAGATATTCGAACTGCTTTAAAAGATAATTTATGTCGTTGCGGTGTTCATAATCGAATTATTCGAGCGGTACTTGCAGCGGCTAAGGATTTACGATCTAAAGGGGTCATAGATAAGGCGGATCATCAATGAGCCTACCTGGTAGCCTAGAATTAAATAAACGTTTGTCATCTTGGGTAGAGATAGTTCCGGAAGGAATCATTAAGCTCCACACTGGTAAGGTAGAGATTGGCCAGGGAATTTTGACAGCATTGAGACAAATAGCTGCAGATGAATTATGTATTACCTTAGAGCAAATTGAAATTATTAGTGCAACGACTTCTGCTGGCCTTGATGAAGCCGTTACTTCTGGAAGCCGTTCAGTTCAAGAGAGTGGCCTTGCAATAAGACATGCCTGTGCGTGCGTACGTTCTCTTTATCGAGACCAAGCGGCTCAGGTAGCTAATACTCATG
Organism: Betaproteobacteria bacterium; assembly: GCA_037137465.1. GTDB lineage: Bacteria > Pseudomonadota > Gammaproteobacteria > Burkholderiales > Burkholderiaceae > Polynucleobacter. The sequence goes on from JBAXKF010000027.1 coordinate 10,989, forward strand.
CAAAGGATATCGTTGTTGAACAAGGCGTTTTTATTGGCCCACATGGGCCCATTGGGAATTATTGGAGTTTATATAAATCCCAATTACTAGATTGTGAAGCGTGGATGAATGTGGAGTTGAAAAAAACTCAGCACCGATCCATTGTTGGCGAATCATCTTTACGAGTAGATCTCCCAGATAAAGTGTATGGAAAGCCTCGCTTTATACATGATATTAGATTGCCAGAAATGCTATTTGCTAGTATTGTTCGCCCCCCATCGCCGGGTGCTAGATTAGAAAAAAAACCTATTCCCCGATCTGATGAAGAGGTTTTTATTGATGGTAATTTTATAGCAGTAGTTGCAAAAAGTGAGTTTGAATCTAATAAAGTAGCTGCTTATTTGTCCAAAACAGTCCAGTGGAAAATTCAAGAATCTTTTCCAACAGATATTAAGGGGTTCTTAAAAAATGCTAAGCGGGATCAGAGTATCGTCTTTCAAGATGGAGATGAGAATAAGGAACATTGGGATTTACAGGTGGATTTTTATAGACCTTATCTTACCCATGCCTCAATTGGTTTATGTTGTGCAATAGCCCGATTTTCAAATGAGTTTTTAGAAGTATGGTCGCATTCCCAAAGTATTTTTCGGTTGCGAGCTGATTTAGCAGTTGTTTTGGCTATTCCGGTTGAAAATATTACTATTCATCATGCAGAAGGTGCCGGATGTTATGGTCACAATGGTGCAGATGATGTTGCATTAGATGCGGCTTTAATAGCCAAGAAATATCCAGAAAAACCAATACGAGTTCAATGGAGTCGTGCTGACGAACTTTCATGGGGGCCTTCCTCTTCTGCGATGCTTGTCAACATTAAAGCAAGTCTAGATAAACATGGAAAAATAGCACATTGGGCCCAGGAAATTAATAGTAATGGGCATGAAAATAGACCTCATGGAGATCAAAATCCAGGCCTACTTGCTGCTTCCCACATCTCTAATTCCTTTGATATTCCGATCTCACGGAATCCACCGCTTGCTTCCGGTGGTGGAGCTGATAGGAATGCTTTACCACTATATGCAATTAAAAATGTTTGCGTGCAGATGAATCGCTTGTTAGAAATGCCTATTCGAACATCATCGCTTAGAGGGCTAGGTGCAATGGTGAATGTATTTGCAATAGAAAGTGTCATGGAGGAATTAGCAATTATTGCTAATAAAGATTCGATTGCGTTTAGATTAGATCATCTTACAGATGCACGGGCTAAAGCAGTAATTCAAAAAGTAGTTGAAATGAGCGACTACAAAAGTCGGCATGTCTCAGACGGATATGGGTGGGGAATCGGTTTCGCACGCTATAAAGGTATAGGAGCTTATTGCGCTGTGGTAGCAATGATTGAAGCTGGCAGATCTATACTTGTTAAAAAATTATGGATCGCAACGGATTGTGGTGAAGTGATTAACCCTGATGGTGCCGCTAATCAAGTCGAGGGGGGGGCAATCCAGGCCTGTAGTTTTGCTTTAAAAGAATCTGTTCAATTTAATTCTGAAAAGATTCTATCGGACAATTGGGACGCATATCCAATTCTTAAATTTGATGAAGTCCCGGAAGTTCAGACTTCATTTATAAATAATCAGCATCTTTCACCATTGGGTGTAGGTGAGTGTTCGACTGGGCCTACAGTAGCCGCATTGGCTAATGCAATTCATGACGCCTTAGGTGTTCGTGTAAGGGACATGCCTTTTACTGCCGAAAATATTTCAAATGCTTAATAAACATTTAAATCAGTTACATTGCGAATAGTTTGATTTACTTAATTAAAAAAAAGAGTTAATCCATGCATTCGTTTTGAGAGAAAAGCTAGGATTGTTTTGTATTTGTTGACGTAATGAAACTACCGCTGACTCTAAATTGGGGGCAATAGATTTCGATAAATGATTGATCTTTTCCAGCACAGTTTGATGCTCTAGGGGCCTTGCGGAACTCCCTAAAGCAGCTTCACAAAACTCTGAGATCTTGTCGCCATTTTTCAACTCAATAGTCACTTTTGCAGGGCGATCATAAGGCCAAGGGCGCACATCACTTAATTCTTGCATCTTCACCTTACTTCTAATGGCAGCTATTTCTTTATTAGACATACTTTCATGTAGAAAGTTTTCAGTAGCGCTAGCACCGTTAATAATGGTGGCAGCAACTGCATGAGGTATTGAAAACTTTGCAGCCAAGGTTGTGGAAGGATTTACATTATTAAAATTCATTGCCATTTTTGAAACTTCAATATGAATCGCATGAATCGCATCTCCCCCTCGAAGCGTTGGATGTGCAGTTAAGATTGTTTCTATTGCTTCCATAGAGGCGTGTGCATGATGACAAGAGCCATAAAGTTTATGGTAGCCAGCCGTAATCGTCCAATCTGAACCTAAATCCATACATAGATTCTCTGGTTTTGAGGTGGCGCCAAAACCCATTTGGTAAACATCATAGGGACCACTTGGTGTCCCAAAAATATTAGCTTGAGCCATATCGCAAGCAAAGTGACCCAACCAGGCACCAGCTGCAGGCCATGCATTTCGTATTAAGGCACCTTGAATAGGATGACTATAAGGACCAGGAGAAACCATCGTACAAGCACCGGTTAAAGCATTCATGAAAAGTGTTGTATCAAATTTCATGAGACTGGCATACCCTGCCGCAGAACATACCGTATTAAATACGCCGTGCGGATGGAGTCTAGGCAAAGTTTCAGGCCAAGATCTCGCAAATCGTGTTCCGATCTCATAAGCAACAACCACAGCCTTTAACATTTCTTGAATAGACAAATCATTTGCCTGTGCAGTTGCCAAAATAAGAGGTTGGCTGAGCGCCCCCGGATGAACTGCGGTTCTGGTATAGCCATCATCTAATTCATTCCAAGTAATGGCTAAACCGTTCGCAAGAGCAGCATTCATTAAAGAAGTCTTTGGCCCACCTTCGCGAAAAACAGTCGCAGAGGAAGCACTCTGCTGACTCAGCAACTGATTGTGATAAGTGTTTACTTCAGGTTCATTGGACGCTGATATAGTTGCCGCGATGTTATCGCCCAGAATCAAAACTGCCTGTTGTAAAACTTTATTGGGAATATCCTCGTAGCGAAGATTCGCTGCCCAATCAGATAACTTTAATAAATTGTCAGCAACACTATTTTTAACATCTACTTGATTCACCGCATCCATGATTAGTCTTTTCTAAGGGCGTGCCAAATTTTATTCGAGGTAAATGGCATTTCAACACCCCTAATTCCAAGGGAGCCTAGAGCATCGATCATGGCACTCGTGATTGCTGCGGGTGCGCCAATAGTTCCTGATTCACCACAACCCTTAACCCCTAAAGGGTTATGCGTACAAGGCTGAGATTCATCTGCTTCAGAAATAAAGTCAGGCAATATATCCGCTCTTGGCATCGCATAATCCATAAAAGAACCCGTCATGATTTGACCAGAGTCAGGTTCATAAACAGCACTTTCAAATAAAGCTTGTCCAATCCCCTGAGCAATAGCTCCATGAACCTGACCTTCAACAATCATCGGATTAATAACAGTACCGACATCATCGATCGCTATATAGGATAGTAATTTCGTCACACCAGTTTGAGGATCAATTTCTATTTCACAAGCTTGGGCGCCATTTGACCAGGTTAAATTTGGTGGGTCAAAGAAAGCATTTTCGTGAAGAACAGGCTCCATTCCAGGAGGTAAATCGTGCGCATAAGTAGCGGCGCGGGCAATTTGATACCAATCTAATTTTTCTTTTGTTTTTTGACAAACAAAATAGCCAAGGTTAGCAATGATTTCATGTTTCACATCAGTAACATCACAAGCAAGAAGATGGGCTGCTAATAGTTTTGATTTATCAATAATCTTATTGCAAGCCATCGTGATAGCGCCACCAGCAATCACCATTGATCTTGATCCAAAGGTTCCAGTTCCATAAGGAACTCTTCCCGTATCTCCCTCTACCAACTCAATCATCGATAAAGGTAGACCTATATGTGAAGCAATGACTTGCGGAAATGTCGTTGCATGTGCCTGACCATGACTATGTGTACCACACATCAAAAGAATACTGCCATCTGCGGAGACACGAATATCGGCTGAATCAAAAAATCCTGCCCGTGCACCAAACATTCCAGCATATTTAGAAGGAGCAACACCAGAGCTTTCCAAGAAATAACAAATACCAAACCCGCGGATCATCCCATTTGCTTTAGAAAGTGCGCGACGCTTTTCAAAACCCGCAAAGTCTGAAACAACGAGAGCTCTGTCGAAAAGACGTTGAAAATCGCCGCTGTCATAAATTGGCCCAAGTGGTGTTGAGTAAGGCATCTCACTAGATTTTATGAAATTTTTACGACGTAATTCCATGCGGTCCATACCAGTTTGAACGGCGGCTTCTTCAATTAATCTTTCTAGAACGAAGCACGCTTCAGGACGACCTGCACCACGATACGCATCTGTTGGCACCGTATTGGTAAACATTGCATCGACTTCAGCAAAAACAGCTGGGATCTTATAAGGTCCAGATAAAACCGCGGTATAAACCGTTGTTGGAACTGCTGCACCTACAGTCGATATGTATGCTCCAACCGCAGCATAGGTTTTAACGCGAACCCCTAAAATGTAACCATTGGCATCGAGAGCCATTTCAGCAGTGGTCATATGATCACGCGCTTGATAGTCACTAATAAATGCCTCACTGCGCGTTGAGGTCCACTTTACGGTTGCTTTTAATTTCTTACAAGCCCATGCCAAAATCGTTTCTTCAGGATATAACTTACCCTTCGTGCCAAAACCACCGCCCACATCTGGTGCAATCACACGTATAGAGTTTTCCGGTAAATTCAATTGCTCTGATGTCAACTTACGAATGTGATGTGGAACCTGAGTTGCTGACCAAATCGTGAGCTCATGTCCATCATCGCCAAGTGAAGGCGATACTTGGGCAACAACAGCTCTTGGTTCGATTGCAGCACAAACAATCCGATGATTTTTAATTTCAACGCGAATCTGATGAGCAGCCTTTGCAAAGGCTGCATCAACAGGCTCTTTGGAACCACGGTGAAACCTTACACAAAGATTATTTGGCGCTTGTGAATGAAGTTGCGGAGCAGAAGCATCCGAGGCTTTCTCAACGTTAACGACAGAGTCTAAAACTTCATAATCAACTTCTATTAATTCAGTAGCATCAATCGCTTGATTCACAGTTTTAGCAACAACCATCGCAACTATTTCACCCACGTGACGTACACGATCCACTGTGATGGAATAACGCGGCGGCTCATTCATTTCGGTACCATTTGCACCAGGAATCATCCACAGCGGCGTCATTTTACCAACACCATCGTTTAATAAATCTTGCCCAGTGAATACAGTAATAACCCCTAGAGATTTTTGAGCAACGGAAACATCAATGCTCTTAATCAGTGCATGCGCATGAGGCGACCTTAAAAAAGCACAGTAATATGTATTTTCAGGAAGAATATCGGAGACAAATTGCCCCCGGCCTTTTAACAAACGATTATCTTCTCTTCTTAAAACTGCTTGACCAATTCCTTGTGGATGCATGAAATTCTTTCAAATAAAAAAGGTGCACAAAATATGTAAATTTAATAGCCCAAAACTTAAAATAATGTTATCTTAGTTTGGATATCCACACAAGAAATTCTAAAATTTACAAAATCGGAGCGTTTATGAACTTCAAGAAAAATTGTTTATTCTCTTTAATCATATTGTTGTTGGCTAGTTTTTCTTCTTTAAGTATGGCCCAACAGAAAATGAAAATGGGGCTATTTATTGCCTCCTCAGCACTGCCTTACTTTATTGCTAAAGAGCGAGGATATTTCGCTGCAGAGGGCCTTGATGTTGAGGGAATACCCTTAGCGACTCAACCTTTAGTTGTTCAGGGCATTGTGACTGGTGATTTAGATGCAGGATCAAATCTACTATCTCTTGAAGGCGCAAACATCAATGCCTTGAGACCCGATACTTTGAAATATATTTCTTTAAATTGCCAAAATGTAAAATACCAACTTGAGGCTTATGTTGTTCCTATTAACAGCCCGATCAAAACCTTAGCGGAGTTAAAAGGCAAACGTATTATGTCCGCGCCTGGCCCAGGTAATCTCTTTGTTGCTAAGGGAGTTCTGAAAGCTGTTGGTTTAGAGGAAAAAGACTATCAAATGCAAGAGCAACAAATGAGTGTGCATATTGGTGGTTTGCAGTCTGGCCAATTTGATGCTGCTTATACACTTGAACCAATCGTTAGCATGATGGTTTCTCAAGGTGTTGGTCGCAAGTTAGAAAGTGGTGTCATTGCTAAATACATGTTGGGTAGACCTGATGCCTGTGCCGTTCTTGGTGGTGGCGTTCTCAGTTCTAAATTTATCAAAGAATATCCACAAGCTGCAGAGCGATTTGCAAGAGCTTGGTCAAAAGCCTTGAATGACGGCAATAATGATCCTACAGCTCGTGATTTATTGGTTAAGCACATGAATACATCAGCAAGTATTGCTCAAACTGTACCTTTATCTTATTACAAGATGGCTCGTGATTTAACCCCCCAAGACATTGCTGACTTTCAGAAATTGATTGATCAGGCAACTACGTATGGTTTAGTCAAACAAAAAATTGATGCTAAGTCATTTATAAAAATATATTAATAGCCCAATTTTGATGCCCTATAAAAAGGTTTTAGATCCCCTTGTGCCGTTAATTGGGGCAGTTGTTTTTGTTTTAATCTGGTGGTTGTCCACCACGTTAAAGTTGGTTGACCCATTTTTATTGCCATCCCCACTTGCCGCAGGTAAAGCGATGTGGACTGGCATAACTAATGGGACATTGTCTCTCGACATGATGATTACGATTCGTCGAACAGTCTATGCTTTTGTAATCGCTGTAGCCATTTGTGTGCCTCTCGGACTTATTTTAGGAAGTTCTGAGAGGATTTATCGCTCTTGCGAATTTGTGATTGATTTTTTCAGGTCAACACCTGCATCAGCTTTATTCCCACTCTTTTTGGTTATATTAGGCGTTGGCGAAAGTACAAAAATTGCAGTTGCCGCATTTGGAGCAGGACTGTTAATCTTATTTAATACAGCCTACGGAGTAATGAACGCTAGGAAAGTTAGGCAGGCTGCAGCACGGGTCATGGGTGCTTCAAGCATGAAGATCATGTGTGGAGTAACACTCCTTGAATCACTCCCGCAAACATTCGTTGGCATGCGTTCAGGAATCTCGTTTTCATTAGTGATCGTGATTGTTGCAGAGATGTTTATTGGATCTACAGATGGCTTGGGTCAACGTGTCATTAATGCCCAAATGATTTTTAATATGCCCGAAATGTACGCCACTATTTTTAGTGCAGGGGCATTAGGTTACGGATTAAATCTCCTCTTCATTCTTACGGAAAGACACTTTGTCCATTGGGGTGGAAAATAAACGTGTATTTCCAAATTTAATTAATTTATATTATGACGGCACATATCCAAATTCGTGGGTTGAGTAAAACTTTTGCTGGACAGCCACTGTACTCAAATTTTGACATCGATTTTTCTCATGGAAAAATAACCTCGATCTTTGGTCCAAATGGTTGCGGTAAATCTACGCTGATTAATATGATTTCCGGACTAACGCCAATGGATGCCGGAGAAGTTCTCTTTGACGGCAAAACTTTAGAACAAACCGTTATAGGCTATGTCTTTCAAAATTACCGCGACGCTCTTTTTCCGTGGAAAAGGGCGATTGATAATATTAAGTATCCTTTGCAAATTGCTAAAAAATCGCCGGGCGAAATTGAAGCAAGAACTCAGGAATTAATCGAGTCTTTCGATGTCCGTTTTGATTTAAATCGTTATCCATACGAACTTTCGGGCGGGCAGCAGCAATTAATTTCCATCATGAGGGCTTTAGCTCCAAACCCAGAAGTACTATTTTTGGATGAGCCATTTTCTGCGCTGGACTATGAAATGACCCTGTTCATGCGCGATAAACTACAGGCTATTTTTGAAGCCACAAAAACAACGATGCTTCTTGTCTCTCATGATCTTGATGAGGCGGTATATTTGTCGGACCACATTTTGATGTTGACACGTCGCCCCACCAAAATCGCACGTGAAATTGAATTTGCAGCACCAAGACCACGTCAACCTAGCACCTTAACTTCAGAATTATTTAATCAAGTTAAAGGTCAATGTCTTGAAATCTTCCAAAAAGAGATCAAAGTAATAGATTAGAATTAATTAATATTTTTTAAAAAGGAGATGATCTATGAGCATCCAAGTATCGATGATCATTAATGGCCAATCAGTACAGCATGAAGTTGAAGAGCGAACCCTCTTAGTCAATTTTATACGCGATACTTGTCGCCTAACAGGCACCCATATTGGATGTGATACGGCGCAATGTGGCGCTTGTACAATTCATTTAAATGGCAGAGCAATCAAGAGTTGTAGCATTCTAGCTATGCAAGCAGAGGGAGCAACTGTCACGACGATTGAAGGAGTTTCATCTGAGGATCAATTACATCCGATGCAAGAAGCCTTTAAAACACATCATGGTTTGCAATGCGGCTATTGCACCCCTGGAATGATTATGAGTGCGATTGATCTTGTCAATAACTATCCCAACCCAAGCAAAGAACTCATCCGTGAACAACTTGATGGGAACTTATGTCGTTGCACTGGCTATCACAATATCGTTATAGCGATTCAAGAGGCGGCCAAAGTAATGAGCCCTTCTAACTAAATTTACGGAGCGATTTATGTACCCATTTTCGTTTCATCAGACAACAAATGTAGCTCAATCCGTATCTTTAAAAAAAGAACATACGGAAGCAAAGTTTATAGCAGGCGGTCAAAGTTTAATTGGTGTGATGAAGCTCCGGCTTGATAAGCCAGCCCAACTCATTAATTTAGGCTCGATTCCTGAACTTGCAGGTATCTGCGTCGAAGGTAAGACACTCACCATTGGAGCAATGACTAGACATGCTCAAGTTGCTGCATCAGAAGATGTAAAAAAATGTATCCCTGGTATTTCCCAACTCGCTGGCCTCATCGCAGATAGAATGGTGCGCAATATGGGCACCATTGGAGGGTCTGTTGCAAATAATGACCCTGCTGCAGATTATCCTGCTTGTTTACTCGGGTTAAATGCAACCATCATTACCAATCAACGCGAAATTAAAGCCGATGATTTTTTCCTCGGGATGTTTGAAACAGCTCTTGAATCGAGTGAGTTGATTCAATCCATACGTTTTACAGCCCCCATCAAATCAGCCTATGCTAAATTCAAACACCCTGCCTCAAGATATGCTGTCGTAGGTGTATTTGTCGCGCAATTTGCAGGTGAGGTAAGAGTCGCAGTCACGGGCGCTGGCTCATCCGTTTTTCGACTTACAGAAGTTGAGAAGGCGCTTACCAGCAATTTTTCAGCTGACGCGCTAGAAGCAATTCATATTTCTGCTGATGGACTTAATTCTGACTTTTTTGCAGATTCAGAATACCGGGCTCATTTAATTAAATTAATGGCAATACAAGCAGTTAACAATGCAAAATAACTTTCCTAGGAATTGCCATGTCAATTGATGTCGTTAAAGTTGAAATTAAAAGTGTTTCGGATGCCTCAGGCCTTTTGCATCATATTGAGTCAGGCAGATTTAAGGCCGATGACATCATTGCTATTATTGGTAAAACCGAGGGTAATGGTGGTGTAAATGATTTCACTAGAATCTTATCTGACCATGCTTTTCGAGAAGTCTTATTAAAACATGGCACACGAACTGCTGAGCAGATTCGGGAAATTCCGATGGTTTGGTCTGGTGGTTGTGATGGCGTCATAACACCGCATGCAACTATTTTCGCTCAAGTCAAGGATACATCGACTTCAAAAGAAAGTCGCTTAGTGATTGGTACCGCGCTAAGCCCGCGTATTTATCCAGAAGATATTGGACGTTTGTCGATGGTTGATAAAGTTAGGCAAGGGGTTCTTTTGGCGATGAAGCAAGCCGGCATTGATGATCCAAAAGATGTTCACTATGTCCAAACGAAAACACCATTACTGACAATTGAATCTACTCTTGATGCAAAATCTCGAGGAAAGACTCTAGCCTGTGAAGTTCATGACTCCATGGGTGTTTCCAATGGCACCACAGCTCTTGGAATTGCAGTTGCCCTTGGTGAAATTGCAATGCCAACCGAAGAAGATATTTGTGAGAACCACGCATTGTTCTCTTCAGTAGCATCATGTTCTTCTGGTGTTGAATTAGATTTCGCGCAAATTGTTTTACTCGGCAATAAATCAGGTGCTGGAGGAAGTTTTCGCATCGGTCACGGCATTATGAGTGACGCCATTGATATTGATGGTATCTATGATGCCATTCGATCTGCGGGCTTAACCTTGCCGGATCGTCCTAGAGCAAGTGACTTAAACGGCAAACTTGTTAATTGCTTTATTAAATGCGAAGCAGATCAAACAGGTAAGCTTCGTGGTCGCAGGCAGATTATGTTAGATGACTCCGATGTTCATCATCATAGACATTCAAAAGCCGCAGTTGGCGGAGTAGCGGCCGCAGCGATTGGCGATCCGGCAGTCTTTGTATCTGTTGACGCTATGCACCAAGGCCCAAGAGGCGGTGGACCAGTGATTGCAATTGTCGACTTAGGTAAATAAAACAGTTTCTTTACTGATAGACTTTAGGGTCAAAGAAACTCGTACCAGCAATATAGCGTTTACCATCTGACATATCAGGCAGTGGACCCTTCTCGATTTTTCCTTCAAAGGTTAACTCGAGTTGGACACCGCTTGGATCATATATAAAGAGTTGCCAAATTGTCGTGTTGGGCACTAAAAATTCACGATAGGGCAAATTCATATCAATAAATTTTTGACGATACTCATGATATCCAGAGCACGAAAAGGAGACATGATCAATGGCTGCTGTCCCTAATTCTGTCTTGCCATCAGCACCCAGTGCAGGACCACCAGCGTAACAATGAAGTATGGCTTGCCCACCTGGAATCGGAGCGGCGAGCCACGCACCAGGAAAACCAAAGTCAGGACGATAAATATCAATCAAACCTAACACCTTGATATAAAACTCTTTAGTTGCTTCTAAGTTATTTGTTTTAACCGCGATGTGAAACAAGCCATTCGTAATCATGGATGAGTCCTTTTTATATTTTATCGATCAAACTAACATGTGCGGAAACAATTCTCCACCCTTCAGGTGTTCTTACCCACGTCTGAGATTGACGCCCCATTTTTCCTGGAACAGTATCTCTTTCAAATAGGGTATTAGCCGTTGCAAGGTCATTACCAAAAGTAGTAATGACCGTTTTACTAATACTTCTTAACAAGCCTTTTGAAGGCCTAGCTGCGCGAAAGGCAGCGATTTCATCAAAACCATATAAATTCTCATTCATGCCATAACGGATTACTAAGGGATTATTCCAAAAAGAATTATCTAAAACATCAATCTTATTGTGAATCAAAGCATCCTCGTATTGATCAAATAGGGCCTTAACTTCTGCGTGGATATTGGGGAGATTAATTTGCATGGAATATTGTGAATTTCATTAGGTAGTAAAGTTTCATTCTAGTATAAGTTGAAGAGAAATACGAAAGTTTTACTCAGAACTTATTGGTGGTTCGGAGATACGAAATAATTACAGCACCAATCCCCCTAAAAATACAATGTCATAATAAGGCTAGTAATCTAGTAAACTAGATTTATAAATAAACCTTAAAAAAGGAGACAAACCATGAAACTACATTACAAACTATTAACATCTGCACTCTTCTCAATGAGCTTGGTAGCACCGAGCTATTCTCAGACGAACTTTCCTCAAAACCCAGTTACCATCATTGTCCCTTATGGTCCAGGGGGAGGTGCCGATATATTTGCAAGAACGATAGCGCCAAAAATGGGTGAGAAATTAGGGCAGCCTATTGTGGTGGAGAATAAAGCTGGTGGCGGGACTGCCATAGCAGCATCTGACGTCACCCGTGCAAGGCCAGATGGATATCGCATCTTATTAGGTGACGTTTCTACCTTTGCAACGAATACACACCTATACCAAAGACTGAGTTATGATCCTCGTGATTTGGCACCAATCACTCTAGCGGGTCGTTCCCCTTATTTACTTTTGGTAAATCCTAAGGTGCATCCACAAACTTCACTGAAGGAATTTGTTTCATCAATCCAGAAGGCTCCAACTGGAACCGTCAACTATGGAAGCGCAGGTAATGGCGGACCTTCTCATCTGGCTGCTGAAATGTTCGTCAGAAGTGCCGGGGTTAACTTAATTCATGTACCTTACAAGGGTTCAGGACCGGCTTTGCCAGATCTTCTTGCAGGCAACATCGGTATGATGTTTATGGATTATGCGCCAGCAAAGGCTCAAATCTCAGGTGGTAAGTTGCGTGCGCTTGCAGTAACCTCAACACAGCCAACGCCAATACTTCCTGGCATCCCAACGCTAGCTTCAGTATATCCAGGCTTTGAGGCATGGTTTTGGATAGCGTTAGCAGCGCCCAAAGGAACTCCAATACCGATAATTGATAAAATTCGTGAAGCTTATATATATGCTGTCAATGATCCAGAAACTAGAAAAACTTTAGTAGAGGTAGGAATTGAACCTTTACAAAGCACATCTTTAGAGATGGATACCTATGTTAAATCTGAGTCTGTAAGGTTAGGCCGTGTTATCAAAGAAGCCGGGATCCAGCTAGACTAATAAAATATGCGTCACCCTTAGAAATCAATCGGACTAGGGTGACGCTTCAAAAAGGTAATGTCCCGTAATGATCAAAAATGAACTCGAGGATGAGTCACGTGTAGCACTCGTGGTTGGTGCTAATGGCATCGTTGGAAGTAATATGCTGGCACATCTTCGCGAAAACACCAAATGGAAACTATACGGCCTGGCTCGAAGACCAATTACTCAAACTTCAAATGTTATTGATGTGGTTACAGATTTACTTGATGAGAGTTTAAGTAGTAAAGCAATCAATAGTATTGGTTCTGTAGATTACGTTTACTTTAGTGCTTTGGATATAAGAGGTACCCAAGAAGATCAAGTTATACCAAACTTAACGATGCTAAAAAATGCTGTTACACCACTATTACACCCATTAAAAAATCTCAAACACGTTTGCTTAGTTCACGGTACAAAATGGTACGGAAGTCATCTTGGGCCATATAGAACGCCGGCAAGAGAGAGTGATCCAAGACATGAAGGCCCCAATTTTTATTACGATCAATACGATTGGTTAATGGGTGCTCAAAAAAATCGAGATTGGAGCTTTTCCACAATTAGACCGCATTTTATTAATGGGTTTAATGTTGGTAATCCGAATAATATGATGGCTGCGATTGGTGCTTACGCGGCTGTTCAACGTGCAGAAGGTAAGCCTTTAGATTTCCCAGGAACATTATCTGCCTATGAATCTTTAACGATGGTTTCAGATGTGTCAATCGTAAACGCTTCCATGTTATGGGCATCTATTTCGCCGCATTGCGCCAATCATGATTTTAATATTCATAATGGAGATTATTTTCGATGGTGTAATGTCTGGCCTATGTTGGCAGATGCTTTAGGAATGAGCTGCGGTCGGGTTGTGCCTACGAAATTATCAGAGTACATGATTGAAAAAGGGTCAACCTGGGATCGAATTGTTTTAGAGAATGATTTAATCCCTAATAAGATCGATCAAATCGTCAGTTGGAAGTGGGCGGATTTTTTCTTTCGGGGAGAGTGGGATGATATGTCCTCAATGTTGAAAGCCCGCAGCTTTGGGTTCGAGCAATTTATGGATACTCAAGAGGACATACTTGCTGGTTTTACAAGATATCGGTCAGAAAAGATACTGCCATCAATTTAAATACCAGAATTTTTGCAAAGATTAAGTAGAAAATTAAAATACTTTTAGGAGAAATGAGATATGTTGTTAAAGGATAAAGTAGTCATTATTACAGGGGCTGGAAATGAATTAGGCATCGGTTTTGCTGCTGCCAAGCTCTTCATTTCTCATGGCGCAAAAGTAGCTCTTATGGATTTAAATCAAGCCGCTGTTTCATCTGCTGCAAATATTCTAGGCGCAAATGCTATCGGTATTCAAGCTGATGTACGCTCTGAAGATTCTTGCAAAGACGCCGTCGAGCAAGTCCATAAAAAGTGGGGAGCTTTAGATGTGCTATTGAATAATGCCGGAGTTATTGGGGCACAACGAGTGACTCAAATTACACGCAAGGACTATGATGCGGTGCTTGATGTTAATTTGCGAGGCACACTGCATATGTCGCAAGCCTGCATCCCATATCTTCCTCGCGAAGGAGCTATTATTTGTATTGCTTCAATTGCTGCACAGCGCGGCGGTGGATTGCTTGGAGGAGCGCATTATGCAGCATCTAAGGGCGGTATTTTAGGACTTATGCGTGCGATGGCTAGAGAACTAGGGCCCTCAGGTATCAGAGTAAATGCCATTAACCCAGGGTTAATTTTGACATCACTCAATCTGCATATATTTGATGATGCCACTTGTGAACAATTTAAATCTCAAATTCCTATAGGGCGCTTAGGGGGGCCAGAAGATGTAGCTGGAGCTTGCCTTTTCTTGGCATCGCCTTTGTCAACATACATAACTGGAGCATCAATAGATGTGAATGGCGGGATGCATATCCACTAAATTAATTATCCTGCTTTTGTTTTTCTGGTACAGCTAGATTTCATTTATCTTAAACTCGCATTGATTTTGGATAAGATATCGTTTCCTGGGCAAAGTGCTGGTTGATCTAAGGAGCTTAAAGACTCCTGACAGGTATTTAATGCCTCATGTAAATCTGTAGTAATTGGATCTAAGTAGAGCAAGCCGGTTACCACTTCTCCTTGCTCTTGATGTTTGTTGATATAACTTAAAGCGGCATATCGATCAGATGGATCATAACTTTCATCTAATTTGCGTAAACGTAAAAATGTCCCGTCATGTTGTTCAACTTCAACTACTTCACCCGGTTTATATTTTGTTGTGATTTCTTCCATGTGTGGTACGAAATCAATCTTATTTACAACTTCATTGTGTTGACGCACGTAGTCATAACTTTTTGTACTACCACCATGATTATTAAAAGCAACACAGGGACTAATCACATCCACAAAGGCAGCCCCTTCATGAAGTAGAGCTCCCTTAAGCATTGGAACGAGTTGTTCTTTATCTCCAGAAAAACTTCTTCCCACATAAGTAGCACCCAGTTGCAAAGCAATGCCTACTAAATCAACGGGACTGTCGTGGTTAATAACACCTTTTTTACTTTTAGAGCCTTTATCTGCAGTTGCGGAGAACTGACCCTTTGTTAAACCATAAACACCATTATTCTCAACGATATAAGTCATATTGACACTACGGCGCATGATATTGGCAAATTGACCTAAACCGATTGATGCAGAATCACCGTCCCCTGAAACGCCGAGATACAGTAAGTGTCGATTCGCTAAATTCGCGCCTGTTAATACAGAGGGCATTCTGCCATGCACCGTATTAAAACCATGAGAAGCGCCTAAAAAATAATCGGGTGTTTTCGAGCTACAACCAATCCCAGAAAATTTAGCAACACGGTGCGGTTCAATATCAAGCTCCCAGCAAGCTTGAACAATGGCGGCAGAAATAGCATCATGACCACATCCTGCGCATAAGGTCGAAATTCGGCCTTCATAGTCTCTGCGTGTAAAACCTACTTTATTGCGGATCAGGCTTGGGTGGTGCAGAGATGGCTTCGTCATAAACGTCATACGGACTCCTCTTTAACAGATTTCTTTTGCTGTGTTGTTTGATTTAATTTATCGCGAATAAATTGGCTGATGAATCGCTCAGTAATAGGGGTGCCGTCATAATGTAAAACCTTGACTAGGCGACCAGGATCGATTTCTAGTTCAGTAATGAGTAAGGTATGCATCTGGGCATCGCGATTTTGCTCAACCACAAAAACCATTGGATGAGCCAAGATAAATTCTTTAACGCTAGCTGGAAATGGAAAAGCTCTTAGGCGCATAGCGTCTATATGGATATTTTCAGTTTCTAACACATCTAAAGATTCTGACATTGCGGGGCTTGTTGAACCAAAATAGATGACCCCCAAAGATGCTTTTTTCGAAGCTTCTCGAATTATCGGTTGGGGTACTAAAGTACTTGCCGTCTTAAATTTCTTTTTGAGGCGTTCCATGTTGTAGATGTAATCCTGACCTTTTTCCGAATACCTCGCATAGGCATCTTTAGAAGTTCCGCGCGTAAAAAAACTCCCTTTATTGGGGTGCGTTCCTGGCAAAGTTCGCCAAGGAATACCGTCGTTATCGACATCTTTATACCTTCCAAAATCTTTGCCCGCTTCGAGTTCTTCGGCGGTCATGACTTTACCACGGTCGTAATTTTTATGATCATCCCAAACAAAGGGTTTTGATAGCCGTTGATTCATACCAATATCTAAATCGGTCATTAAAAAAATCGGCGTTTGAAGACGGTCTGCCAAGTCCAGAGCAAGAGCTGCTTGTTCAAAACATTCAAATGGATCTTCAGGGAAGAGTAAAACATGTTTTGTATCGCCATGAGAGGCAAAGGCGCACGCCAATAGATCTGCTTGCTGCGTTCTTGTCGGCATACCGGTTGATGGACCACCTCGTTGCACATTGACGATTGTGATTGGTATTTCTGCAAAATAAGCCAGGCCAATAAATTCTGTCATTAATGAGATGCCAGGCCCTGAAGTTGCAGTAAAGGCTCTAGCACCATTCCAGCCAGCACCTACCACCATTCCAATAGAGGCTAGTTCATCTTCGGCTTGTACGATGGCATAACGATGTAAGCCGGTTTTTGGATCAACTCGATATTTTTGACAGAATTTTTCAAAAGCTTCTGGTACAGATGAGGAAGGGGTGATTGGGTACCAGGCCGCAAAGGTTGCCCCGCCATAAACACAGCCAAGCCCAATAGCGGCATTACCATCAGTAAATATTTGATCACCAATCTTATTTGATTTTTTAACCTTAATATCGATGGTTAAATCAGGATGTTGTTGGATGTAATCAAAACCGAGTTTAAATGCTTTGAGATTTGATTCTAGTAAAGCTTCTTTACCTTTAAACTGCTCTGAAAATAATGCCTCATAGACCGCAATATCAACATCTAATAGGGCAGATAAAGCGCCAACATAAATAATATTTTTAAATAATTGCCTTTGCCTTGGATCTTGGTAGGCAGTATTACTAATTTCTGTTAATGGCACACCAATAATATTGATATCAGTGCGAAATTTATTTGCTGGTATTGGCCTAGTGGAATCATAGAATAGATATCCACCCGTTTCAATTTCTGCAACATCAGCATCCCACGTTTGCGGATTCATAGCAACCATAATATCAACGCCACCACGACGACCCAAGTAACCTTTTTCGTTAATGCGTGCCTCATACCAGGTGGGTAGTCCTTGAATATTGCTCGGAAAAATATTACGTGGGCTTACTGGCACGCCCATTCTAAGAATCGCTTTAGCGAATATCTCGTTTGCGGAAGCAGAACCAGACCCATTGACATTCGCGAATTTTACGACGCAATCATTGACCGACGAAAGGCGGCTCATGCTGCACCCACATGTTCTTTTGCGTGAAGACCTACGAAGGTATTGATACCTGCGTGTGGCATTAACAATGTAAATTTCTGCATATCCCAAGCACCTGTAGGGCAACGTTCAGCGCATAGCCCGCAGTGCAAGCACATATCCTCATCTTTAACCATTACCTTTGTTGTTTTGAGTGCTTTTGAAACATATAAGCTTTGATCTATATTTGTTGCGGGAGCTTGCAATTTTTTTCGAAGTGCGGTCTCATCATCATTCGCGGTAAAAGAGATGCTATCTACCGGACAAATATCGACACAGCCATCACACTCTATACAAAGCTCTGGTTTAAACACCGTTTGAACATCGCAGTTAAGACAACGATTGGCTTCTTTATAGGCGGTTGCCGCATCAAATCCAAGTTCAACTTCAACACGGATATTTGATAGAGCGATCTTGGCATTTTCCCAAGGCACTTTAAAGCGCTGATCATCTGACACATCATTGCCATAACTCCACTCGTGGATCCCCATTTTTTGCGAAACCAGATTTGTGTGAGGTAATGGCCGATCTTTAACAGAGAGGCCTTGGACATAAGAATTGATCGAAATAGCCGCCTCATGCCCGTGAGCTACAGCAGTGATAATATTTTTTGGACCAAAAGCAGCGTCACCGCCAAAGAATATTTTTGGATTACTAGATTGAAACGTATCTTTAGACAGAACAGGTAATCCGTAATTATCAAAGGTAATCCCTGATTCTGCCTCAATCCAAGGGAATGAGTTTTCTTGACCGATCGCGACTAAAACATTGTCACATTCAATCAACACGTCTGGTTCGCCAGAAGAGATGAGAGAGCGTTTACCGTGATCATCATAAACGGCTTTCACGACCTCAAATTTCATACCAATGAGTTTGCCATCATGTAGCTCAAATGATTTTGGGACGTGGAAGTTGATGATAGGGATACCCTCATGCCCAGCATCTTCTTTTTCCCAGGGAGAGGCTTTCATTTCATCAAAGCCAC
>JBAXKF010000028.1:0-28377 GCA_037137465.1 Betaproteobacteria bacterium
ATTTCAGCTTTTACTTTATTAAAAGCAGCTACTGTACTGGTCCAATCACCAACGTTACCTTCTGATGCATGAAAGTCATACCCTAAGGCCTTTTGCTCACTGATCCAACGATCTTTTCGCGGAGAATTAGGACCACAACCTGCAATCACAATAAAACCATCCTTGTGCAATTTTTGGCATATCGCAGTTCCAATCCCACCCATGCCTCCAGTTACGTATGCTATCTTTTTACTCATGACTTCTCCTATTAAAAATTTCTTAAACTTTAACTGCTTTTTCTTTGACATAACTACCAGGCGCAGCTTCAATCACCTTGTATTTAACACTCCCCAAACGGGCTTGGGATTTTATTTTCTTGCCACTGTGTGAGCTTAACCAAGTAACAAAATCAGGCCACCAACTTCCCTCAATTGAACGAGCACTTGTATACCAGTCTTGAGCATTTACCGGTTGTTTAGTTGATGTCCAATAATTACGTTTTTTCTTGTGGGGTGGATTGATTACACCGGCTATATGACCGGAAGCACCAAGAACAAAACGCGTGGGACCAGAAAGTATTTGCGTTGAATTATAAGCAGACTTCCAAGGAACAATATGGTCCTCTCTTGAAGCGTATATATATGCCGGACAAGTGATTTTGGATAAATCGACTGGTGTATTACACATCGTTAATCGATCAGGTATTTTTAGCTCATTATTCAAATACATATGCCGCAAGTAATAGCTATACATCGGTCCGGGCAAGTTTGTTGAATCGCCATTCCAATACAGCAAATCAAAGCTAGATGGATTCTTACCCATTAAGTAATTAGAAACCACATAATTCCAAACTAAGTCATTTGGGCGTAAAAAGGAGAAAGTGTTTGCCAACTCGACACCACTAAGTAAACCAAAATTACCAGTTTTACCCCCTAATGCATTTTCACGAAGTTCAACCATCGCCTCATCAACAAAAACATCTAATGCCCCCGTATCAGAGAAATCTAAAAATGCGGTCAACAGTGTCGCACTTGAAACCGCCGGAATCTCTTTCGCCGCAAGGACAGCAAGAGCACTTGCAACTAAAGTTCCCCCAACGCAAAATCCTAGAACATTGATTTGTGCTTGTTTTGAAATTTCAACACAAACACGAATAGCTTCAATTACTCCAAGTCCGACATAATCATCCCAAGTGACCTGTGTCATTTCATGATCAGGGTTTTTCCATGAAACCATATATACAGTAAAGCCCTCACCCAAAAGGTACTGAACAAAAGAGGTTTGAGGCTGTAAATCTAATATGTAATATTTATTAATGCATGGCGGGACCATTAAAAATGGTTTCTCATACACCATGTTGGTCAAAGGCTTATATTGGATGAGTTGGAATAAAGCATTTTGAAAAACAACAGCACCTTCTGATGTCGCAATATTTTTTCCTATCTCAAAAGCAGTACTATCCGTTTGCGAGATTTTCCCCACTTGCAAATCAGATAGTAAGTTTTTTAAACCATTGGTCAGTGACTCACCATTCGTTTGAATCAGCTCTTGAATTGCCTCAGGATTTGTAGCTAAAAAATTAGTGGGGGCCATTGAGGAAATAATTTGCTCAGTAGCAAAAATAATACGATTTTTCACTTTAGGTTCTGCTTCAACAGCTTGCGCTAATGAACTTAGATGTTCTGAGTTAATTAAATAACATTGATAAACAAGTGAAGATAAGCCATCATGCCAGGCCTGAGATTTAAACCTGGAGTCCTCAAAAGTCTCCTCTAATTTGCCAGACCACAGCTGGTAAAGACGCGCGCCGTATTCTTTTTCAATTTCCGCTAATTTTGCAGAAGGGATGAGTGCCATGTCCATTGAAGATAGTTTAGGCGGTGTCCAACCACCTAAAAATGGCATTGCATTCGTATCCAAACCTACCCCCAAATAATTAAATAACTCTCTATAAGATAACAATTTATTCTTAAACTAGGAAATTAGTTATATGGGCAAACCCTATATTGGGGAAATTTTCTTACTCATTTTTCCATAAAAAACTGGCAAACCGGCCTGTTTTCTTATCTCGACGATGAGAAAAAAATAAATCTGCACGTTCAAAACAACAAATTTCTTCAGAGTAAATTTGCTCAACACCAAGATGTAATAACAATTGCTTAGCAATTTGAAAAAGATTTCCTAAGTATTTTCCTGATGCAGGTAAAGGCTGAAAACAAGATTGAATATCCTGGATTTCCATCATTTGCATAAAAGCAATTCGAACATCATCACCAACCTCAAAATGCTCAGGCCCAATTGCTGGGCCTAAATAGACTTTTAGCTGCGAAATATATGTCTTGGGCTGATCAGGACCCTTTTGAGTCACCATTTGCCCCACCGTTTTTTCAATGATGCCTTGAGACAAACCGCGCCAACCGCCATGACAAGCTCCTAAAACATCACCCATAGCATCGCAAATTAAAATTGGAAGACAATCGGCCGTCATCATCGTCAACGGATGATGTTGGTCAGTAACAGCACCGTCCGCCACAACTTCGGGATTTTGTGGAGTCCATAATTGGGTGCCATGGACTTGATTTAGCCAAATAGGCTTAGTGGGCAATTCCTGACCAATAAATAATCGATTTTGCGAAACATAATCAGGATGATCACCGACATGATTACCAAGGTTTAATGACTGAAATGGTGCTTGACTAACGCCCCCCAGCCTTGTAGAAACGAAAGCTTGCACATGGGGAGGAACTTCCCAACAAGGCTTTAATAAGGTCAGGCCATAATCGGTAGAGATCAGCTCCATTACTCAACTCGCTTTTGCCATTCGGTAAGAGGAATATTCAAGAACGCCAAGGTCTCTAAAAATACAGCCGGTGGTGGTGTTTGAAAATGCAGTAATTCTCTGGTTCTAGGGTGCTCTAAACCTAATAAACCGGCATGTAAAAACTGACCAGGGAATTGAATATTACTTTCTAAAAGCTTGTTTTTAAGAGAAAGAGCCGTTTGATAAGGAATCTTGTTTTTATATACTGGGTCATTAACTAAAGCATGACCGAGGGATTCTAAGTGAACTCTAATCTGATGCGTTCTTCCAGTCTCGAGCGTACAAGCGATCAAAGATATTGGTCTTTCTTCAAAAAGAACATGATGAAGGGTTTCCACATGAGTCACTGCCTCTTTGCCATGATTGACCTGAATACTCATTTTTAATCGGTCTTTGGTATCGCGACCTATTGCACCGTGTATGACCTTGGTTAATGGGGTTTTTCCCCACGCTAAGGCAAGGTATTTTCGATTCATCGAGCGCGACGAAAGTTGCTTAACCAAATCATGTTGTGCTTCGATATTCTTTGCAATCACCAATAGTCCAGAGGTGTCTTTATCAAGTCGATGGACAATTCCAGCTCTAGGAACCGCAGAACACTCTGGATAGAGATGTAATAAAGCATTTAACAGTGTGCCGGTCCAATTTCCTGCCGCTGGATGAACAACCATGCCCAAGGGTTTATGAATAATCGCTATGTCAGCATCACTATAAATAATGTCAAGAGGGATATCCTCGGCTTGATATGCAGAATTTTGCGGGTCTGGCGGGATTTCGATCTTAATATGCTCCTGCCCACAAGCATGGTCTTTGGGGTGTAATTGACGCCCATTTTCAAAAATTAACCCTGCCTCTAACCACTGCTGAATCCGACTTCTAGAGTAATTTGAGAGGACTTTAGCAATCGCCTTATCAATTCGCTCACCTCTTAATTCCAAAGGCAAATCAAATTCAATCACCTGTAACAAGGGAACTTCTTCCCCTGCTTGCGCATCATCGATATAATCAGAGTATTCCATAGCGCTCATAATATTTGAGTATGGGCTTTTTAACCATGTTTTTTATTTTTTTAGAGATTCAATTGTTGACTAATTTACCAAGTTTAAAGCGTCTGACTAGAAATTCAGTGTATTTATCCCTGATATTGATCATCTCCGTCCTCTGCGGTTGTGCTGGCAAAGATATTGATGAAACAGCAGGTTGGTCTCAAAGTAAACTGATGAGTGAAGCTAAATCCGCAATTAACGACAACGATTATCCTAATTGCGTCAAATTTTACGAAAAATTAGAAGCACGCTACCCTTTTGGCCCTCTAGCGGAACAGGCGCAAATTAACGCTGCTTACTGCAACTGGAAAAGAAACGAACAAGAACTTGCCCTTGCATCAATTAATCGCTTTATTCAGCTTCACCCAGGCCATCCTGATATTGATTACGCTTATTACTTAAAAGGTTTAATCACTTTTAACGATAACTTAGGATTTTTAGCGAAGTTTTCTGGTCAGGACTTAAGTGAACGCGACCCTAAAGCCTCTAAAGATGCATATGAAGCATTTAAAGTACTGACTGTTAGATACCCTGATAGTAAATATACTCCTGACGCCTTGGATCGCATGCGCTACATTGTCAATGCTTTGGCGGAGAGTGATGTAAATGCCGCAAGATACTATTACCGACGAGGTGCCTACGTAGCAACCATTAATCGTTCACAAACAGCTCTTAAAGACTATGATCGTGCTCCTGCCATTGAAGAAGCTCTGTATTTAATGGTGAAGTCGTATGATGCCCTTGGATTAAAAGACCTTAGTGCTGATACGATGCGTGTTTTTAATACCAACTTTCCCAATAGTGATATTTTCAAGACAGGGAAACGACAAGCTGTAACTGCTCAACCATCTAAATGGTGGCAATTTTGGAATACGGCGAACTAAAGTATTTCTACGGCAACACGGCTCGCTAAGCCACACACAAGCTCATAGCCAACCGTGTTTGCATGGGTAGCAACCTCATCGATCGGCAATAACTCCCCCCACAATTCAACTGGGGAGCCGATCTGGGCATAGGGTATTGCACTGATATCCACCGTTATCATATCCATCGATACCCTACCCACGATAGAAGCTATCTGACCGTGCGCAATATTTCCTGGTTTACCTACCCATACTGGTGTGCCATTAGGGGCATGCCGAGGATATCCATCGGCATAACCGCAAGCAATAACAGCAATTCTAGAATTCTGAGTAGCTTCAAACTGACTTCCGTATCCGACTCTATCCCCTGCTTGTATTTCTTGGATAGCAATAATCTCAGAACGTAAATTCATACCCGCCTTAAGTCCCAAATGCGCTATATCTTGATATAAGCCTGAGGGAGAGGCTCCATACAACATGATTCCTGGTCTTGTTATATCGGCATGCGTTTGGGGATGATTAATCACAGCAGCGGAATTTGCAGCGCTTTTGAGACCATCTGCATATTGTGTAGCCTTCATAAATATCTCCCATTGCGAATCTACTGTAGGAGATTTTGATGAATCATCCGCGTTTGCAAAATGCGTCAGATGATTTACTGTACAACCTAAATTCTTAAAGATTTCATAACTAAGTCCATATTGGGCTGATTTAAATCCTAAACGATTCATCCCTGAGTTTAGTTTTAGCCAAATAGCACATTGTTTTAGAAAATCCGCTTTTATAGTAGGTGTTTGTTGACTCAGCCAACTGAGGAACCAACTTAATTGCTGTTCATGATGCACGACCATGTCGCACGATAGAGCATTTACTTCATTTAAATCAGCCTCGGAGAAAATACCTTCTAATAAAAGTATCTTCCCTCTCCAGCCAAGTTTCCTTGCTAATGCAGCATGACCTATATCTAATAAAGCTATTCCCTCACTCTGGGTAAAGGCTTTAAGTCCAGCCTCTAATCCATGACCATAGGCATTTGCTTTGACGATCGCCCATGTTGGACGCTCATTTGTCATTTTTTTGACAACTGAGAGGTTATGACTTAAATTATGTGTCAAAATCGAGGCTCTGATTGGACGATGCATCATATATTTAGATTTTGGAAATTAATTAATGTTTAACTTATCATTGTACGAATGAAACCCGGTTTTTATTCAATTATGGCAGCGCAGTTTTTTTCGTCGTTAGCCGATAATGCACTTCTTATTGCTGCCATCTCTCTTTTGGTACAGATTAAGTCTCCTGAATGGATGACGCCATTACTTAAATTGTTCTTCGTATTATCCTATGTTCTACTTGCTGCGTATGTAGGTGCCTTTGCTGATTCACGACCAAAAGGTAAAGTAATGTTTTTAACTAACTCCATTAAGGTTGTTGGTTGTGTTGCTATGTTACTCGGGCTTCACCCGCTATTATCCTATGCAATTGTGGGTTTTGGAGCCGCCGCATATTCACCTGCCAAGTATGGCATCCTGACAGAGCTGCTGCCCGCCGAAAAGTTGGTTGCCGCCAATGGCTGGATCGAGGGCTTAACGGTCTGCTCCATTATTTTAGGTACTGTTTTAGGTGGTTTACTGATCAGCCCTCACATTGCTAAAACCCTTTTGTTGCTTGATCTACCCTTGGTTGATACGCATATCGACACCCCTCCAGAAGCCGCCATCGCACTGATTGTTAGCTTATATGTCATTGCGGCTATCATCAATTTACGGATTCCTGACACTGGCGTAACCTACCAGGTTACATCCAAAAACCCAATCAAGCTCGTTCGTGAGTTTTCTCACAATTTCATGGTTTTATGGAATGATCGTTTGGGTCAAATCTCTTTAGCTGTTACTACTCTTTTTTGGGGTATTGGCGCTACTTTGCAATTTATCATTATTAAATGGGCCGAGTCCACCCTTGGGATGGATTTATCTCAAGGTGCTATTTTGCAAGCCATTGTTGCCATTGGGGTTGCCGGAGGAGCCATGTGGGCCGCCGCAAGGGTTCCTTTAAGTAATTCATTAGTCGTTCTTAAATACGGTGTAATTATGGGCTTTTTAGTGATTACCCTTGCCGCATTTCAAAAAGAACAATTTGGTGATTTAATGGTGAACTTAGGCTTCATCACCATTCACGCGCATCTTCTGTTTACATACATTTTCTTGATAACGATAGGCTGGATGTCTGGTTATTTTGTCGTGCCGATGAACGCTCTTTTACAGCATCGTGGTCACGTTCTTTTATCTGCGGGTCATTCTATTGCCATCCAAAACTTTAATGAGAATTTATCTGTACTATTTATGTTAGGTCTTTACGCCCTTCTCATCTCACTTAATTTACCAGTTCAAGCAGTGATTTTGATGTTTGGTTGCTTTGTCATTATTACGATGGCTTTAGTAATCTACCGACATCAATGCAATCAAAAGGAATATGACTCTTTGTATTTAATCGGCGAAGAAAAACATCCCCACCCTTAAGACATGGTGTCTAAATAAACATTTCTAGCAAAAATCAAGTCATCCCATAGCTTCTTCTTTTTTTGTCCTGAGCTTGCTATTTGTTTCATCGAATATGAAACAATGACTGGAATATCTTGATCATTAGCGCCCATTGTTTCAAATAAAATCTCTCTTAAACCTTCTACGGCGGTGATTTCTCCTGAATAATGTTGCCCTGATTTTTCACCAAAGCAGATTAACAACTGACCTTGAATCAGGTCTGAAGTAGTTACCTCAGGGTGAAAAGATAAGACCTGAATTTTGACCCCAAAGTTTTGAATCACTGTTTGAATATCTTTCCACAAAGAGGGCAGTAAATCACTTTCCTCATACATTAATGTCCACAGTGGGAATTCTGTATTCATTCCTTTATTCTCCAACTTTTTATTGTGCTGTACTTCTGGTTGAACGCTAAGATCCCTCAGTTTCCAAGAACTGATACCCATTTCTTTAAGGAGTATTGCTTTATTCATCTGATTACCGAATGATCTTTTCCATTACCATCGCATCTTCTCGAACTGATTGATGATTACTATCCATAGGATAATAATCTTTTCTAGCGCCAATGAGTCGATAAGCTAATTTCTCATACAGTCCTATGGCTAAAGTATTACTTTTCCTTACTTCCAATAGTACTCTTGCATACCCTTTTTCAAGGCCAATCTTCTCTAAAGCTATCAATGCTTGTGATGCAATTTTATTACGTCGATAACGAGGATCGATCGTGATATTCAATAAATGTAACTCTTCCACTCCGGGCATAACGACGCAATGACCAATGATTGGGGACTCAGAAGACTCTTCTAGGAATACGTAATTCCAATAAGGTGCATGTATGCAGTCCAAAAAGTTTTTTTCCGTCCAAGGATGTGAGTGTGAGATTGACTCTATCTCTAAGACCCTTTTTAAATCATCTTTGTCCATAATCTTAAAACGAAAATTTGTCATAGCGATCCCCTAGCCCTTTTTCTTACTTTTGGATTGCCCGTTGCGCTATGCTCAAAGCTACTTGATCGCGTATATAAAGAGGTTGGCAATCCCTGGGCAGGAATTTCTCCAGGCCAAGCTTGAATGAGGCCAAATAGGCTATCCCTAAAGCGTGTGGTGCACTCACTTGATATATTTTTGGTACCTCAATGACCCCTTCTTGAATATATTCTTCTAGGTCATAGGCGAAGTAAATATCCTGCGGATTAAAGTGCAAATCATTGAGATGAATGAGTTGCAAACTAGAGTCACGATGAATTGTTTTATCTTGACCCATTTGATAGGACGCAAAATAAACTTGTTGCATGCGCGCATCAATCATTGCATGGATACTTTGTGTTGGGAGGGTCTGATTTCCTTTGATAAATAATTCATAAGCAAGCATGCCGTCTAAGCTCGGAATAGGAATTAATGGCTTTTGCTGGGCATACGCAAGTCCCTGCGCAACACCCAAACCAAGCCGAATCCCAGTAAACGCTCCTGGACCTTGCGAAACGGCCAAGGCTTGCAGATCTTGCCATGTTATCTGGGACTCATGCATCAACTCATCGATCCAAGTCAACAGTACTTGACTGGCTTTATTGCCTACCTTTTCGTGTCTAGATAGGTGTGTGCCGTCTGCAAAATAAATTGCCACCGAACACCACTGCGATGAAGTGTCGATGGCAAGGATTGGCATACTTTCGATACCAATTTTCAAAAGAATTAAATTTCTTCGTACAGCGGTAAAGTAAGGAACTCTTCGAAAGCTTCCCCGGTTGACATATGATCAAAGATTTCAGCAGCACGATTCCAATGGCCAGTTGCACCTGAATTACTCACTTTAACTAATTCCTCTTTGATATATCCTTTAACCATCTCAACTGTGACTTTCCGACCATCATCTAACACACCCTTGGGTGAACGAATCCACTGCCAAACTTGGGAACGACTAATTTCCGCAGTTGCAGCATCTTCCATCAGATTATGGATAGGCACACAACCATTACCCGCTAACCAGGCACCTAAATAATGTATCCCTACGTTGATATTCATACGAAGACCAGCCTCAGTAATTGGCGTCTCTGGTTGAAAATCTAACAAATCAGAACCTTTTACTTGCACTTCTGGTTTCTGTTTTTCAAATTGATTGAGTTTGTCGCCTAATACTTTTTTAAATTCAATCATAGCGGGTTCTACCAAGCCAGGATGCGCAACCCACCCACCGTCATAACCATCTTCTGCATCACGTCTTTTATCAGCAATAATGCCGCCCATCGCGATCGCATTTTTCTCAGGATCGTTTTTAATTGGTATCAAAGCACTCATTCCGCCAATGGCTGGCGCACCACGGTGATGACATGTTTTAAGCAATAACAAAGCATATGAACGCATAAAAGGGGCCGTCATCGTTACTTTTGCACGATCTGCTAAACAGAAATTTTTATCGACTTTAAACTTTTTAATGCATGAGAATATGTAATCCCAACGGCCTGCATTTAACCCCGCACTGTGCTCTCTTAATTCATATAAGATTTCATCCATCTCAAATGCAGCTAGGATGGTTTCAATCAAAACAGTAGCTTTAATGGTTCCTTGTGGTAAACCCATTTCTTTTTGGGCCATCACGAAGATATCATTCCACAAACGTGCCTCTAAATGGCTTTCCATTTTTGGCAAATAATAATATGGACCAGCGCCACGCGCTAATAGTTCACGAGCGTTATGGAATAAGAAGAGCGCAAAGTCAAAAATTCCTCCAGAAATTCGCCCGCCGTCAATCGTTACATGCTTTTCATCTAAATGCCACCCCCTTGGACGAACTTGCAATACTGCAATTTTGTCATTTAGGGCATAAGTTTTACCATTCTGTTCTAAACGTAACTCGCGTTTAATGGCACTTCTTAAATTGATTTGACCTTGAATTTGATTTGACCAACTTGGACTATTCGAATCTTCAAAGTCTGTCATGTATGAGTCGGCACCGGAATTGTATGCATTGATCACCATCTTTGCATCAACTGGCCCTGTAATTTCAACACGTCTGCAGTAAAGAGCTTCTGGAATTGGAGCAATTTTCCAATCGCCTTCACGAATGGACTTTGTTTCTGGCAGAAAATCCGGAATTTCACCAGCATCAAGACGCTTTGTTCGTTCCACACGCATTTTTAACAACTCTCTACGGCGTGGCTCAAAGGCATGGTGTAATTTTGCAACTAGGGCTAAAGCCTCAGGGGTTAAGACCGTAGCAAATTCAGGGGTGATATCAGCATGGATTTCCATACCTTGGGGCAAATTAGACATATTTTCTCCAGCAGGTCAAATTAAAAACAAGGTTCAATTATGCCAAAAAGTCATCACAAATGAAAAATTGGCACTTAAAATTTTATTTAGTAGCCTGATCAATGACTTCTTGAGGGGCTTGAACTAATTCAATGAGTACCCCATAACCTGATATAGGGAACTCCTCATTGCTTTTGGGGTGAATAAAAATGATATTGTGTCCATCCCCACCCCGACGAATACCCCCTGGTGCAAATCGCACACCCTGTTCGGTTAACCACTCTACAGCTTTGGGTAAATCATCAATCCATAAACCAATGTGATTGAGTGGCGTGGTATGAACTGCAGGTTTTTTTTCAGGGTCCAAAGGCTGCATTAAATCAAACTCGATGGGGTGATCTCCACCACCAATAGTAAAAATATCTTCATCAACATTTTCTTTTTCAGATATAAAGGTACTTTTAAATGTAAATCCAAGCATGTCTTGCCATAGATTTTTAATTTCATTTTTATTAATTGCACCAATAGCTATTTGTTGAACACCTAATACACGAAACGGTCGTTGCATGACTACCCCTTATCAAAACGAATAATAATTTGATCCACAGCCAAACTCTCACCACTATTGGCCAATATTTGTGCCACAACACCCTCATTTTGAGCGGTTAAAACATTCTCCATTTTCATCGCCTCAATCGTGGCCAACTTTTGACCTACTTGAACTTGTTGTCCTACCACGACACAAATTTCAGATAATAAGCCCGGCATTGGTGAAAGTAGATACTGTGACATATCTGGCGGTGCTTTAAAGGGCATCAATTTTTGCAATAAGGCTTTACTTCGAGACATGACCATCGCCTTAAATGTAATGCCATTATAGGTAAGTACATAAAAGATCGACTCTCGTTGCGCCTGAAGTACTATCGGTGAATTATTAACAAGACCTTCAAAAACAATCTGTCCAGGTCGCCAATTACTATTGATGTCAAACTCTTGACTTTCTACTACTACATGATCACCGTCCCCATCAGCTTCAACTTCAATATCAATATATTCTTGATGGCCATGCTCGCCAATCACCACAGTCAATTGACTGGGAACATGTGAAGCATGTCCTATAAGCTGACCGGAAATATGTCCGGATCGCCGAATATACTGCAAGTGAATCGATGCCGTAATTGCACATAGCAATTGTTTCGTATCGTTATCTAAATGGGCGCCTGTAAACCCTTTCGGAAAATGCTTACTAATAAAACCCGTATTGAATTTTCCTGATAGAAAGTCTGGGTGGTGCATTAGAGTTGCTTGAAAGGGTATGTTCGAGTCAATGCCTTGTATGACAAATTGATTTAAAGCAGTTTGCATCTTTGTGATGGCGTCTTCACGATTCTTACCATGGGTAATTAATTTTGCAATCATCGAATCATAAAACATGGGAATTTCGCCACCTTCATAAACACCCGTATCAACGCGCACGCCTTCAGAGGCTGCTGGTGGTTGATATTTAACAAGGCGTCCAGTTGATGGTAAAAATTGACGATAAGGATCTTCAGCATTAATACGGCACTCAATGGCCCAACCGTTTCTCTTAATATCCTCTTGTACAAACGAG
The DNA here is from genome assembly GCA_037137465.1 of Betaproteobacteria bacterium. GTDB lineage: Bacteria > Pseudomonadota > Gammaproteobacteria > Burkholderiales > Burkholderiaceae > Polynucleobacter. Next base: position 12,111 of record JBAXKF010000028.1, read on the forward strand.
AGTTTCTCACCGGCTGCAACCCGAATCATTTGCTCAACAAGATCAATGCCTGTAATCATTTCTGTTACAGGGTGCTCAACTTGCAAACGCGTATTCATTTCTAAAAAATAAAATGATTGATCCTGACCAACGACAAATTCTACAGTTCCTGCTGATTGATATTTAACAGCGCGTGCTAAGGCAACAGCTTGCTCGCCCATCGCTTTTCTGGTCTGTTCACTAATAAAAGCGGATGGTGCTTCTTCAATCACTTTTTGATGGCGTCTTTGAATAGAGCATTCTCTTTCCAAAAGGTAAACAATATTGCCAAAGCTATCTCCTAATATCTGAATTTCAATATGGCGAGGCTCTTCTACAAATTTTTCAATAAATACCCGATCATCTCCAAATGAATTTCTTGCTTCATTTTGACAAGAGGTAAAACCTTCAAATGCTTCTGTTTCAGAATGAGCTACGCGAAGTCCTTTACCACCGCCACCTGCCGAGGCTTTGATCATGACTGGATAACCAATCTTTTTGGCTATTTCAACCGCCTGCTCTGCACTCGCAATCGCTTCATTATGGCCAGGAATTGTGTTGACCTTGGCTTGCTCTGCTAGCTTTTTAGAAGCAATTTTATCTCCCATAGCCGCAATTGCTTCATGCTTGGGGCCAATAAAAACAATCCCATGATCTTCTACAAGTCGCGCAAATTCTTCATTTTCTGAAAGAAACCCATATCCAGGATGAATTGCTTGCGCGCCAGTTGCCCGACACGCCTCTATCAAATGATTTATCACCAAATACGATTCTCTTGAAGGTGCCGGTCCTATATAAACAGATTCATCTGCTAATTCAACATGGCGAGCCTCTCGATCTGCATCTGAATATACAGCGACGGTTTTTATACCCATTTGACGGGCAGTTTTAATAATCCGACAAGCAATTTCACCGCGATTAGCAATTAGTATCTTTTGAAACATCATGATCTTTCCAATCTGAATTTATAGTGGAATATTGTCGTGTTTACGCCAAGGATTTTCGAGCTCTTTGTTTTGGAGCATCACGAGTGAGCGTGAAATTCGCTTTCTAGTCTCATGGGGCATAATCACATCATCGATATACCCTCTCCTTCCAGCAACAAAAGGATTAGCAAATTTAGCTTTATATTGGGCCTCTCTTGCGGCTAATTTTTCTGGGTCACCTTTTTCATCTCTAAAGATGATTTCAACCGCCCCTTTGGGTCCCATCACAGCAATTTCAGCAGATGGCCAAGCAAAATTAACATCCCCTCTTAAGTGCTTTGATGACATCACATCATATGCTCCACCATACGCTTTTCGTGTGATCACTGTAATTTTAGGTACTGTACATTCTGCATACGCAAATAATAATTTTGCACCGTGTTTAATAATGCCTCCATATTCTTGAGAGGTACCTGGCATAAATCCAGGAACATCGACAAAGGTAATGACGGGTATATTAAAGGCATCACAAAAACGCACAAAACGCGCCGCTTTGATCGATGATTTAATATCAAGGCAGCCCGCTAATACTAATGGCTGATTGGCAACAATACCAATAGTCTGACCATCTACTCGCCCAAAACCAATAATGATATTTTTTGCATAATCGGGTTGGATTTCAAAAAAATCACCGTCATCAACTGTCTTTAGTATCAGTTCTAGCATGTCATACGGCTTATTAGGATTACTTGGAACAATCGTGTCTAATGAATAATCGACCTCATCAGAAACCGAAGAGCTCGGTCTAAAGGGCGCTTTTTCACGATTCGACAAAGGCAGATAATTAAAAAATCTTCGCACCATGAAGATCGCTTCAACATCGTTTTCAAAAACTCGGTCACATACTCCTGATTTAGTAGAGTGGGTTAAAGCCCCACCTAACTCCTCGGCAGTTACCTCTTCATGGGTGACTGTCTTGACCACTTCCGGTCCTGTTACAAACATATATGAGCTATCTTTGACCATAAAGATAAAATCAGTTAAGGCCGGAGAATAAACCGCCCCTCCAGCACAGGGTCCCATGATTAAAGAAATCTGTGGAATAACACCGGATGCTGTTACATTTCTTTGAAATATTTCTGCATAACCACCAAGTGAAGCAACACCCTCTTGGATTCGAGCACCCCCAGAATCATTTAAGCCGATCACTGGAGCTCCAACTTTCAAAGCTTGGTCCATAATTTTGCAAATTTTCTCTGCATGGGCCTCTGATAATGAACCACCAAAAACAGTAAAGTCCTGAGAAAACACAAAGACTAAACGCCCGTTGATCATTCCATAGCCAGTGACTACGCCATCACTGGGAACTGTTTCGTCAGCCATATCAAAATCCGTACAACGATGCTCCACAAACATATCCCACTCTTCAAAAGAACCCTCATCTAACAATAAATGGATCCTTTCGCGCGCCGTTAACTTACCCTTATTATGTTGAGCTTGTATGCGTTTTTGCCCCCCACCAAGGTAAGCTTGTTCGCGCTTTGCTTCTAACTGTCTAATAATATCTTTCATGATCAAGCCTTAGATTGGTTATCGGATTTAAATACATCTAAAATTTTTCTTGCCGCCACAGAAGCTGCAATTGACCCACTCTCTACTTCTTTTTGAAGATGTGGCAATAACGCAAATACACCAGGATGCTCTTTAAACTCTTGCGCTAATCCTGATTGGATTCGGTCCCACAACCATGTTTTAGCTTGATTTGTCCGACGTTGAACAAATGATCCATTAGCCTGCCCCATGCTTTTAAATTCTTCAATCTTCTGCCAAAGATTTTCTAATCCGTCACCCACCAAAGCACTCATTGAAATCACTTGAGGGTTCCAAGTCTGTTGATGAATCGATGGGTGATCAGCATGACCATGTTGACTAAAAATACGTAAGGAACCTACGATATGAGCTAATGCTTGCATCGCCGCATTGGGGTCTAGGTCGGTTTTATTAATGACTACCAGATCAGCAATTTCCATCACCCCTTTTTTAATCGCTTGTAGATCATCGCCAGCATTGGGAAGTTGTAACAAAACAAAGATGTCCGTCATTTTTGAAACAGCAATTTCACTTTGACCAACCCCCACGGTTTCTACCAAAATAATGTCATAGCCAGCAGCTTCACAAACCAGCATGGTTTCACGTGTTTTTTCAGCAACCCCGCCCAAATTACCTGAAGACGGTGTTGGCCTTATAAATGCTTGGGGATTCACAGATAAATGCTCCATCCGGGTTTTATCACCTAGTATCGATCCACCCGATATGCTCGATGAAGGATCAATAGCCAGCACGGCAACACGATGTCCTTTTTGAATCAAAGATAAACCTAAGGATTCAATCAGTGTTGATTTACCAACGCCAGGTACTCCAGATATTCCAATGCGCATCGATTGACCTGACATCGGCATCAACTCATTCAAAATCTGATCGGACTCCTTGCGATGGTCTGCTTTAGTAGACTCTAGTAAGGTAATAATTTTAGCCAGCGCTCGACGAGACACGGGTTGAACTACATCTCGCCCACTAATTAAATCATTCACTAAGGGATGATATGAAGGGTTCATGGATAAGTCTGCTTACGCAAGCGCTTTACGAATATTTTCTAAAACATCTTTGGCTGATGCCGGTATAGGTGTTCCTGGACCATAAATTCCTTTTACACCAGCCTCATATAAAAACTCATAATCTTGTTTAGGTATGACACCACCTACAAACACAACAATCTCTTTACCACCTTGCTTACGTAATTCAGAAATAATATCTGGTACTAAGGTATTGTGACCAGCAGCTAAAGTTGATATCCCAACCGCATGCACGTCGTTTTCAATTGCTTGTCTTGCACACTCCTCAGGCGTCTGAAACAGGGGCCCCATATCTACATCAAAGCCTAAATCAGCAAATGCTGTTGCAACAACTTTAGCGCCTCGATCATGGCCGTCTTGACCTAATTTGGCAATCATCACTCTGGGTCTGCGACCAAACTGATCTCCAAACTGAGCAATTTCCTGTTGTAGTTTTTCCCAACCTTCGGCTGAGTCATATGCGGCAGCGTACACTCCGGTCACCTTTTGCGTATCAGCACGATGTCGACCATACACCTTTTCTAGGGCATCAGATACTTCCCCGATTGTTGCCCTTAGTCGAATCGCAGCTATGGTTAACTGCAATAAATTTCCTGATTCATTTTGCGCAGCTGTTGTAATTTCTTGTAAAGCTTTTTCTACTAGTTCTGAATTTCTGGATGCTTTAATGGCTTTCAAGCGCGCAATTTGATTATCTCTGACTTGAATATTATCTACCACCCTAACATCGACATCACCTTCTTCATCTAATTGATATTTATTCACCCCAACAATAACATCTTTACCCATATCAATATTGGCTTGCTTTTGGGCAGCTGCAGCTTCAATTTTCAATTTTGCCCAACCGCTTTGTACTGCTTTAGTCATACCACCCATTTTTTCAACTTCTTGGATGATTTCCCAAGCTTGATCTGCCATATCTTGAGTTAACTTCTCCATCATGTAAGAACCTGCCCATGGGTCTATTACACTCGTGATGTGCGTTTCTTCTTGAATAATTAATTGGGTATTTCTAGCGATTCTGGAAGAGAATTCTGTTGGCAAGGCAATTGCTTCATCGAAAGAATTCGTATGTAATGATTGCGTCCCTCCGAAAATAGCCGCCATTGCTTCAATGCTTGTTCGCACAATATTATTGTAGGGATCTTGTTCAGTTAAAGACCAGCCAGAGGTTTGACAGTGCGTTCTTAACATTAAAGATTTTTGATTTTTAGGCGCGAATTCTTTCATAATGCGCCACCATAAAATGCGAGCAGCGCGGAGTTTAGCAACCTCTAAATAAAAGTTCATACCAATCGCAAAGAAAAAGGATAAGCGACCCGCAAAATCATCAACATCCAAACCTTTATTCAAGGCTGTCTTCACATACTCTTTTCCGTCCGCTAGAGTGAATGCTAATTCAAGGGATTGATTAGCCCCAGCCTCTTGCATGTGGTATCCAGAAATGGAAATGGAGTTGAACTTTGGCATATGGGAGGCCGTATATTCAATAATGTCGCCAATAATTCTCATCGAGGGTTCTGGTGGATAAATATAGGTATTTCTCACCATGAACTCTTTCAAAATATCATTTTGAATAGTCCCCGACAACTTCTCCAGACTCACACCACTTTCTTCAGCAGCAACGATATACCCCGCCAAAATAGGCAGAACAGATCCATTCATTGTCATAGAAACAGAGACTTGATCTAAAGGAATCTGGTCAAAAAGGATTTTCATATCCTCAACCGTATCAATTGCTACCCCAGCCTTACCAACATCGCCAGTCACTCGTGGGTGATCAGAATCGTAACCACGGTGTGTAGGCAAATCAAAAGCAACGGAAATTCCTTGCCCTCCACCAGCTAAAGCTTTTCGATAAAAAGCATTCGACTCTTCCGCCGTTGAAAACCCTGCATATTGACGAATGGTCCAAGGTCGCGCTGCATACATGGTTGCTTGTGGACCGCGTAAAAACGGCTCAAAACCTGGTAAGGTTTCAATAAAAGGCAATTGCTTCAAATCATCTTTGGTATACAGCGCTTTTAGAAAAATATCATCGGGAGTTTTCCATCCCAAAGTATCTGGATTTTTATTGGGAGATGATTTGGCCGCAGATGTATTCCAATCCTGCATGCTCGCTTTGGGAAATTGTGGCCACTTAGAATTTGATGATTGATCTGACATGGTTCTCTCTTCATTAAGATTGATCAACATATTGTTACGTTACTCTAAGAATAACATTGACAATACAATTAATAAATAGTTAAATGAATTATTAATTATGAATTCAAAATATACTTTTATTAATGAAAAACAAGCCCTTAATTTACTTTTTATTATAGATTTTTCATATATTTCAAATATTTACATACATCTCTGAAGGTTAGAAATTGAATAAAATACTTGCCAATAAGCCTTTATATGAAGAAGTTGCTGACCTTATTAGAGAAAAAATATTTACACATGAGCTTGCTCCTGGGTCATGGATAGATGAAAAACAACTCACCGATCAGTTCGGCATTAGCCGCACTCCCCTAAGAGAGGCGATCAAGGTACTGGCATCTGAAGGTCTTATTACGATGAAAATAAGACGTGGCGCCTATGTTACTGAGGTGGATATTCAAGAAATTCCGCAAATATTTCATGTTATAGCTCTGCTCGAAGGTAATGCCTGTAAGACGGTCGCACTAAATGCAAGTGATACAGAGCTAGAGTCATTAGATGCCCTGCATCTTAAATTAGAAAAGGCTGCGGCAGATCGGGATATTAATCGTTTTTTTGAGTTAAATCAGGACTTTCATGACAAAATCCAGGAGATTTCTGGGAACCGATGGATGCGAAAAGTGATTACAGATCTAAGACAAGTCTTGAAACTGCAAAGAAGAAACTCACTGACGAAACTGGGCAGATTAGAGCAGTCATTGCAAGAGCATCGACTCATACTCTCGGCAATTATTGCTAGAAAAGGTGATTTAGCTCAAGAATTAATGATCAATCACCTAAAGCAAGGGCAAGCTGCTGCAATCTAAAAACTACTTTTTGACAACAAAATCACCTTGCAGTGATGCAATATAAGCAGCCATATCCTTCAATTGCGCAAGCGTAAACTGCTTAGCCTGACCAGCCATAATGGCGTTTGAACGACCTACTTGAGGATTATTCTCAACTTGATAAGCTTTTAGGGCATAAAACAGATAGTCTTGGTGCTGACCTGCAATCTTTGGATAATTAGGTGCAATAGGACTTTTTAAATCAGGACCGTGGCAAGAATTACAGTTATTTTTTTCAACCAAGGCTTTGCCTTCTTGAATACTTGCCGCCTGAAGATGAGAAACCATACCAAGAGTTAATGCCAACGTCATTACAAAATATTTCATATTCATAACCTTTAAAAAAATCTTATTTAAGCTTGTTTGCCTTAGAAACTGAATCTTGAGCCGCGTAATACGCAGCAATGTCTGCCATTTCTTGATCAGATAAAGATCCCGCAACACTTCTCATTGTGGGATGCTTGCGCTCCCCCTTTTTATAAGCCTGGAGAGCTGAGACCATATATCCTTCGGATTGACCACCAATCATTGGCACAGTGTAGACCTCAGGAACTGAAGAGCGATATCCTGGAATTGCATGGCAACCGGCACATAATCTGACTTTATTTGCGCCCTGCTCAGCATTTCCTTTTATGTCAGCTGCTTGTACTACAGAAGCAAAAACCAAGGAAAAAGAAAGGGAAAGAAACAATTTGGTAGGTAATGTAATGTTGATTTTGATCATTTTCATCTAATTAAGTAAAAAACTTTTATAAGATAATAGTATAGAGGATAAGTTTTAAAGATGAATTCATTTTTTGAATTCAAAGAAATTACAACAATTCATGTATAGGAAATTTAATGTCAAATCCGCATAAAGGCTTTGAGGGATCAAATCAATATGTTGCTACAGATGATTTAAAAATGGCGGTCAATGCCGCCATTGCGCTTGAACGCCCTCTATTAATTAAAGGTGAGCCTGGAACGGGGAAAACGATGCTTGCTGAGGAAGTAGCTGCGGCTCTCAATATGCCCCTTCTTCAATGGCACATTAAATCTACGACCAAAGCGCAACAGGGTCTTTATGAATATGATGCTGTAAGTAGGTTAAGGGATTCACAACTCGGTGATAGTAAAGTCCAAGATATTCGTAATTACATTATCCAAGGTGTCCTTTGGCAAGCATTTACAGCCAAAGAACCAACCGTCCTGCTCATCGATGAAATTGATAAGGCAGATATCGAGTTTCCTAATGACCTTTTAAGAGAACTGGATCGGATGGAGTTTTTCGTCTATGAAACTCGTGAAATGATTAAGGCCACTCATCGTCCGCTGGTGATTATTACTTCTAATAATGAAAAGGAATTACCCGATGCTTTTTTGCGTCGCTGTTTCTTCCACTATATTTCTTTTCCAGATCCTGTGACAATGCAAAAAATTGTTGATGTTCACCACCCTAATATCAAAAAAGAACTTTTAGCTAGCGCTTTACAAACTTTTTATGAAATCCGAAATTTACCAGGACTTAAGAAAAAGCCATCAACTTCCGAACTTATTGATTGGCTAAAACTTCTCATGGCTGAAGATTTTTCAGTGGAAGATTTAAAAGGCATGGATGGTAAAGCTGCTATTCCTCCTTTGCACGGGGCTCTTTTAAAAAATGAACAAGATGTCCATTTATTTGAACGCTTAATCTTTATGAATCGTCAAAATAGATAATGTACTTGCATGCTCATTAACTTTTTCTTCTCTTTAAAGCAAGCGAAAATTCCAGTTTCGATTGTTGAGTTTCTCACTCTCCTTGATGCTCTCAAAAGAAATGTCATCCCTCCTTCACTAGATCAATTCTATTACCTATCTAGAATGACGATGGTTAAAGACGAGAAATTCTTTGATCGGTTTGACAAGGCATTTGGTACTTACTTCAATGGTATTGAAAATATTCTTGATCTTTACCCTGACATTCCATTGGAATGGCTGGCGGAAAAATTGAAACGAGAACTGAGTGCTGAAGAGAAATTAGCTTTAGAAAAATTTGGCAGTCCTGAGGAGTTAATGAAACGATTCAAAGATCTTCTTGATGAGCAAAAAGGTCGACATGAGGGTGGCACTAAATGGATTGGAACTGGTGGCGGTTCTGCTTTTGGCAATAATGGTTATCACCCTGAAGGTATTCGCGTGGGGGGTAAGTCTGCCGGCAATAGAACAGCCATCAAAGTATGGGATGAAAGAAATTTTGCCGATTATGATGATTCGATTGAACTCGGGACAAGAAATATCAAAGTAGCACTGCGAAGGCTAAGGCGCTTTGCAAGACAGGGTCAGTATACGGAATTAGATCTTGACCAGACCATTACTGCAACGGCGGTCAATGCTGGTTACTTAGATATTAAAATGCGACCAGAGCGGCATAATCAGGTCAAAGTTTTACTCTTAATGGATGTTGGTGGGTCTATGGATGACCATATCGCTCGTGTTGAAGAATTATTTTCAGCAGCCAGCTCTGAATTTAAACATCTTGAACACTTTTATTTCCATAACTGTCTTTATGACTTTGTCTGGAAAAATAATCGACGCAGATCTGTTGAGAAAATTCCCACGATTGATATTCTCAGAAAATATGGGCCTGATTACAAACTGATTTTTGTAGGTGATGCCACCATGAGCCCTTATGAAATTTTAGCGACAGGTGGTTCAGTTGAGTACTCAAATAGTGAACCTGGCGCAGTTTGGATCAATCGTATGTTGGAGCACTTCAAGCATCATGCTTGGTTAAATCCTGAACCAGAACATGTTTGGCAATATCGTCAATCTGTTTCTATTATTAAAGATCTCATGAAGGCTAAAATGTATCCAGTGACTCTTCAAGGACTTGAGCGAGCAATGCGAGAATTATCAAAATAATACTTTAATATAGAGTAAAGTAGTCCTATCACCCTTAACAAGGAGTCCTAAATGAAAAAAATGATGAAAACACCATCACCTTTATATGCACGCATTCAGGAATTAGGGATCAAGATTCCAAAAGTAAGTTCTCCGGCTGCTTCTTATGTCATGGCAAGTCATGTAGGTAATATTGTTTATCTGTCCGGCCATATTGCAAAAAAGGGAGCTCAGGTTTGGGTTGGTAAATTAGGCCTCAATATGACCACAGAAGAAGGTAAGCTTGCGGCAAGATCTGTAGCTATCGATTTACTCGCTAGCATTGAAAAACATCTTGGTGATTTAGATCAAGTCAAACGTATTATTAAAATTACAAGTCTTGTCAACTCAACTCAAGAATTTACCGAACAACATCTCGTTACCAATGGATGCTCTGATTTAATGGTTGATGTCTTTGGCGATGCCGGTAAGCATGCGAGAAGTGCATTTGGTGTAGCTCAACTCCCCCTTGGCGCCTGCGTTGAAATTGAGCTTATTGCAGAAATCAAAGATTTTATTTAATTTTGTAAAAGTCTTGCTTCTTTGAGTTTAGGCTCAATTGCATGGCCTTTGCGTGCTCTTTGTGCTTTGAAGTCCATTAGGGTTTTATAGCTGATGTTCACTGCAGTTGCTTTACCAGCTCGTCCCAAACCTTCCATTTGCAATCCTTGATTACCAAAAGCAATCGCACTTTGTAGGGATTCTTTAGCTTCAAGATCCATCAAGATGACTCCCTTACCACCAGCTTGTAATCTCTTCAAATCAGCAAGTTCAAAGGTTAATAATCTACCGTTCGCTGATAAGCAAGCAACCATTGTCATACCTTCGCGAACAACTTGCAAAGGCAAGACATGATCTCCCCCTTCAAATTCTTCATTGACACCCACAAAGCTCTTACCTGCTTTGTTACGAGTCAGCATGTCACTCACATTCGCTAAAAATCCATTACCTGATGCCATGGCAATAAAGAGTAAATCATCTCCAGCGCCTGCATAGTAAGAAACCATTTGCGTACCTGGCTCAATATTAATTAAAGAGGTATATGGTGTGCCATCGCCACGCGCTCCTGGTAAATCAGCCACTGGAACACTATAGGCCCGACCATTACTTCCAATACCAATCATGACATCAATCGTTCGACATTCATAAATGGAAAATAAAGCGTCACCAGCCTTAAACGCAAATTGCGATGGATCATGTCCATGACCCTGCCTTGATCGGACCCATCCCTTTTGAGACACAATCACTGTGAGCGGCTCATCTATTATTTTAGTCTGCACAACACTGCGTTTTTCTTCTTGTATCAATGTGCGTCGATCATCACCAAATGTTTTGGCATCTGCTTCAACTTCCTTGATAATTTTTTTACGCATCATCGAATCACTGCCTAAAAGACTTTCTAAATCATCTCTTTCAGCTTTTAACTCTGTGATTTCCTGCTCAATCTTAATGGCTTCTAAGCGAGCTAATTGGCGTAGACGAATCTCCAATATATCTTCCGCTTGTCGATCAGATAATTTAAATGCACTCATCAAATCAACTTTGGGTTCGTCGCTATTTCTGATAATCTGAATAACTTTGTCAATGTTCAATAAAACGAGTTGTCGTCCTTCAAGAATATGCATACGATCATTGACTTTACCCAGTCGATGCTGTGTGCGACGCGTAACGGTTTCAATCCTAAATTGTGCCCATTCTTGAACGATTGACAAAATCCCTTTTTGTCGAGGGCGTCCATCTGTGCCAATCATCACCAAATTAATAGAGGCATTTGATTCTAATGATGTGTGTGCCAACAAAAAGTTAGCAAATTCTGCTTCATCAATATTCTTAGTTTTGGGCTCAAATACCAAGCGTACTGCGGCATCTTTACTCGACTCATCGCGAACGCCATCGAGTAACGCTAATGTCGCTTGCTTTAAGGTATTTTGTTCTGCGGTTAGCGCCTTCTTGCCGATTTTGACTTTTGGATTGGTTAGCTCTTCAATTTCTTGTAAAACTTTCTGCGTAGAAGTGTTGGGTGGTAATTCATTTATCACCAACTTCCATTGCCCACGTGCCAACTCCTCTATAGACCAACGTGCTCTTACCTTGAGGCTGCCCCTACCTACTTTATAAATCTCTGATATCTCTTCTGGTGAAGAAATAATCTGCCCACCACCTGGAAAATCTGGCCCAGGAATTAAGGACAATACTTCATCTTCCGTTATTTTGGGATTTTTGAGGACTGCAATACTTGCTGCAGCCACTTCTTTTAAATTATGTGATGGGATTTCTGTTGCCATTCCCACCGCAATACCTGAGGCGCCATTCAGTAATACAAATGGAAGTCTTGCTGGCAATAATGCCGGCTCTTCCATGGAACCATCGTAATTGGGGATGAAATCTACCGTTCCTTGATTAATTTCATCCATCAACAGGCTTGCAATCTTTGTAAGTCTTGCTTCGGTGTAGCGCATCGCCGCTGCACCATCGCCGTCTCTTGAGCCAAAATTACCTTGGCCATCAATTAATGGATAACGAAGACTAAAGTTTTGCGCAAGGCGCACTAAGGCATCATAAGCAGATTGATCGCCGTGGGGGTGAAATTTACCCAAAACATCACCAACAACCCTAGCACTTTTAACTGGTTTAGCATCAGCCTTCAAATTCATCTCATTCATCGAATATAAAATTCGACGCTGGACCGGTTTTTGACCATCAGCCAACTCAGGTAGTGCACGACCTTTTACAACACTAATAGCGTAATCTAAATAGGCTCTCTCCGCATAATTTGCAAGCGTTAGAGAATCTTCTGGATCAGCAGGCAGATTAGAAAATAAATCGGGTTCGTTATTCGACATACGTACTTTATGAGATTAATGATTAAATATCAGCTTCAACTTCGTTTCCATGCTCTTCTAACCAATTTCTTCTAGCCAAAGACTCAGACTTACCCATCAGCATGTCCATCATCTTATTTGTATTTTCAAGATTAATAGCTCCTGTGAGAATCGGCAATAATTTTCTTGTATCTGGGTTTAATGTGGTGTCCCACAACTGCTCTGGACTCATTTCACCTAAGCCTTTAAACCGAGAAATTTGCCAACTGCCTTCTTTAAGCCCATCTTTTTTTAACTTATCTTCGATTGCAGTTAATTCTCCTGCATCAAGAGCATAAATTTTTTGTGCTGGTTTTTTTCCCCGTGCAGGCGCATCTACCCTGAACAAAGGTGGGCGAGATACATAGATGTGGCCACGTTCAACTAATTTAGGGAAGTGTTTATAAAATAACGTAATAAGTAAAACTTGAATATGCGAGCCATCCACATCAGCGTCTGACAAGATGCAAACTTTACCGTAGCGAAGATTAGTCAAATCTGGGTTTTCATTCACACCGTGTGGATCAACACCAATTGCAACGGCAATATCGTGAACCTCATTATTCGCAAAAAGTCGATCGCGCTCGGTTTCCCATGTGTTTAATACCTTACCACGCAGGGGTAATATCGCTTGATATTCTTTATTACGACCCATTTTGGCAGAACCACCGGCAGAGTCACCTTCGACCAAAAAGATCTCATTGATGATGATATCTTCGCTTTCGCAGTCAGTAAGTTTTCCAGGCAAAACTGCAACTCCTGAAGATTTACGTTTTTCAATTTTTTGCCCAGCGCGTGTTCTCGCTTGGGCTTGTTTAATCACCAATTCAGCAAGCTTTTTTCCGTAATCAACATGTTGATTCAACCATAAATCTAGGGCGGACTTCACAAAACCTGAAACGAGGCGAACCGCGTCACGTGAGTTAAGCCGCTCTTTAATTTGCCCCTGAAACTGAGGATCTAAGACTTTTGCGGATAAAACAAATGAGGCTCGTTGAAAGACATCATCAGGCATTAATTTCACACCCTTAGGTAAAAGTGCATGTAAATCAATAAAGCTTTTTACTGAGTTATAAAGACCTTCACGAAGTCCGCTTTCATGTGTTCCACCTGCTGTCGTTGGAATCAAATTGACATAGCTCTCCCGAACAGGCCCACCTTCCTCTGTCCAAGCGACAATCCAAGAAGCACCCTCTCCTTGAGCAAAGTTTTCCTCACCCGCACGATCAGGCTCCGCAAAGTGCTCTCCATCAAAGGATGGAATCAATAGCTCACTATGACCAGCTTGAAGCATAGCTTCATCCAAGTAGCCCTTTAAACCATTTTCGTAATACCAAGAAAGAACTTCGCCTGACTTTTCGTAAACAAGCGTTACCTTCACACCCGGCAGTAAAACTGCTTTCGAGCGCAGTAAGCGCTGTAACTCATTGATTGGAATAACTGGAGAATCAAAGTATTTTGCTTCTGGCCAAACGCGAACGCGTGTTCCTGCAGTTTTTTCCCCAGCTGGAATGGACTTTGATGAAATCTTATCTACCAAAAAGCCGTGCTCAAAAGCTAAGGTTGAATATTGCTTATCTCGCCAAACTTGAACTTCTAAGCGTGTTGATAAAGCATTTGTCACAGATACTCCAACACCATGCAAGCCACCTGAAAAAGCGTATGCACCTGCATTTCCTTTTTCAAACTTACCGCCCGAATGTAATTGCGTGAAGACAATCTCAACAACGGGGATTTTTTCTTCTGGGTGCATTCCCACAGGAATACCCCTACCAAAATCCTCAACACTCACACTTTGATCAGTATGTAGTGTCAAAATAATCTCTTTACCATGTCCACCCAAGGCTTCGTCTGAGGCGTTATCAATCACTTCTTGAATGATATGAAGTGGATTATCTGTTCTGGTGTACATACCAGGTCTTTGTTTAACGGGCTCTAAGCCCTTCAAGACCTTGATGGATGATTCGCTATATTGTTCTTTACGTGTTGCCATAGTTCGAAATTGTAGCTTGATTATGAAACGTTCTTAGAATCTGACACTTTGTTGATCCTGTTTTTATCTTAACAAGTTTCAAAGTCCTCAATAAAACAAGTGGATAACAAAATAAAATTGCCTTTTATATCAATTACTTTGAGAAAATGCCTGAACGATTTACAATTATGAAGGTATGTCCCTGTAGTTCAATGGATAGAATAAGCCCCTCCTAAGGGCTAGATACTGGTTCGACTCCAGTCGGGGATACCAGATTGACTATTTCAATGTGTATGAATTGATCGTCTAATCAAAATAAAATACTCTGTCAAGACCAATAATTCAATAATTCCAATAAAACTTATCCACAAGTTTTGTGGATAAGTAAAAGAAAATACATAAAATATCTAAGCCTAATAGGGCTTGAGCTGACTTGCTACATTTTTAAGCAGTGTCATAATAGGTACTGAAATAAACTTAGAAAAAGTTATTGCCTTTTTTAAAAAAATTTATTCTAAGTGTAAATACTTAAGAAAAAATACTGATACTGAAGAGAAAAAAATTACATGTCTACTTATAAAATGGATTTGAATTCAAGATCTGCATTGACGGAAATTATTGAAACCTCATTTCGCAATGTTCCTGTTGATTTATTACCTGTGCATTATGGTGATCAGATCTTTGGATATGTGACTCCCACCATTTTTCTAGCCATTCAAAATTTCTTAGAAAATGATCAACAGGCACTCCATTTTGTTCATTGTGCTGCGCAAAAAATCATCCTTGATGAAGTTACTCCACACCAATTAAGTATTGAACTTCGCATCCTCGCTGAGTACTTGAGAGAAATTCATTTATTAGAAGGCTGGCGTGATGAAGAGTTTTCATTTATTGATGAACACTCACATGAACGATTTAGAGTTGAGAGATCATTTTTTCGCGCTTTTGGATTCCATAGTCGCGCTGTTCATATCAATGGCTATATCTCTGGTCAGCAATTATGGTTAGCAAGACGCAGTCACAGTAAGCATATTGATCCTAACCTACTCGACAATATCACTGCTGGCGGGGTTAGTGCAAACGAAACACTCCTTAATAGTGTTGTGCGTGAATTGAAAGAAGAAGCTGGTATTCATAATGATCTTATTTACCGACTACAGCCTATTAGTTCAATAACAGTTCGAAGAGGCTTAATGGACTCGAGTCTTCATCATGAAACTCTCTATACGTTTGATTTGGAAATGCCAGAGTCGTTTCAACCCCAGAATCTTGATCATGAAGTGAGTGATTTTCTTTTAGTTGATTTTGAACAAGCCATCGAACTCGTTTTAAGGGAAGAGTTAACAATCGACGCTGGTGTTGTTACAGCAGACTTCCTACTTCGTCATTGCTAAACGCATGAGCACATGCTCTATTCCTGCTTCCATAAAGATGTCTTCATCAGCTAAGAATCCAAATTTTTTATAAAACAGTTGGCTGACCATTTGCGCATGGAGTCGGCACTCTATAGCGCCTTGTTGTTTTGCATAGTCAATTAAGGTTTTGAATAAATATTCGCCATATCCAGCACCTCTATATTTCTTTAACACGCATAATCTACCTATATAAAAAACATGGCTAGTCAAATCTTTTTGGAAAACTCGACCCGTCCCAAGGACTAAATTATCTTCGAATAAAACAGCATGGGTAGCTACTGGGTCATACTCATCAAGCTCCAAGTCCTCTGGCACACTTTGCTCTTTGACAAAGACCTCCATACGAACTGGCAATGCAATTTCTGCGGCTTCAGACCAAGGTAGTAATTGGATATCCATGAATTCGTAGTAAAATTTGCGTTAATGTTGTAAAAAAAGTTATAATAACTCTTTTATTCCCTGATAGCTCAGTCGGTAGAGCGACGGACTGTTAATCCGCAGGTCCCTGG
>JBAXKF010000029.1:0-28374 GCA_037137465.1 Betaproteobacteria bacterium
TACCCGTATCACTAGAAGATGAAATGCGGCGGTCCTATTTGGACTACGCAATGAGCGTCATTGTAGGACGCGCTCTCCCTGATGCAAGAGATGGATTAAAACCTGTACACCGTCGGGTTTTATTTGCCATGCATGAGTTAAATAATGACTGGAATAGGGCTTACAAGAAGTCCGCCCGTATTGTTGGTGACGTGATTGGTAAATATCACCCGCACGGTGATACTGCCGTTTATGACACGATTGTACGGATGGCACAGGACTTCTCTTTACGCTATATGCTTGTTGATGGTCAGGGTAACTTTGGTTCTGTCGACGGCGATAATGCAGCGGCGATGCGTTATACCGAAATTCGTTTGGCAAAGATAGCTCATGAGCTTTTAGCTGATATTGAGAAAGAAACTGTCGATTTTGGTCCTAATTACGACGGAAGTGAGCATGAACCCCTCATTTTGCCCGCAAAAATACCTAATTTACTCATTAATGGATCTTCAGGGATTGCAGTGGGGATGGCAACCAATATTCCGCCACACAATATTGACGAAGTAATTAGTGCTTGCTTGTTTTTATTAGAAAATCCTGAGTGCGAAATTGACGAGTTAATTAACTTTGTACCAGCCCCAGATTTTCCGACCGGCGGAACTATTTATGGAATTCAAGGCGTTCGAGAAGGCTACCGTACTGGTCGCGGCCGCGTCATTATGCGTGCAAAGACCCATTTTGAAGATATGGAAAAAGGTCAGCGTCAATCAATTATTGTTGATGAGTTACCTTACCAAGTCAATAAGAAGAACTTATTAGAGCGTATTGCTGAGTTAGTTATTGAGAAAAAAGTCGAGGGTATTTCAGATATCCGTGATGAATCCGATAAATCAGGAATGCGTGTTGTCATTGAACTCAAGCGTGGTGAAGTGCCTGAGGTAGTGCTGAATAATCTCTACAAAAATACCCAGTTACAAGATAACTTCGGTATGAATATGGTGGCATTGGTGGATAACCAGCCACGTTTACTCAATTTAAAGCAAATGTTGGAATGCTTTTTGCGTCATCGCCGTGAGGTGGTTACGCGTAGAACATTGTTTGAGTTAAGGAAAGCCCGCGACCGAGGTCATGTGCTTGAAGGTTTAGCGGTTGCATTGGCGAACATTGATGAATTCATTGCACTCATTAAAGCAGCACCGACACCTCCAGAGGCGAAAAAAGACTTAGTTGCCAAAACTTGGGACTCAAGTGTGGTGCGGGAAATGTTGACTCGTGCAGCGATGCAAACGCAGGGTGGAACCGCGGCATATCGTCCAGATCGATTGCCAGCCAATTTAGGTCTCCAAGCTGATGGTTTATATCGACTATCAGAAGATCAAGCCCAAGAAATTTTACAAATGCGCCTGCAGCGTTTGACTGGACTTGAGCAAGATAAGATTGTTGAAGAATACAAAGAAGTCATGGATCAGATCTCGGATCTATTAGATTTGTTGGCAAGACCTGATCGTGTCACTGAAGTGATTAATACAGAACTTTTAGAAGCCAAAAAAGAATTTGGGCAAGAAGGCTCTGATACGGGACGCAGATCTGTAATTGAAATGAATGCAACCGAGCTATTCACAGAAGATCTGATTACGCCGCAAGACTTGGTTGTGACTTTGTCGAATACCGGTTATATGAAGAGTCAGCCACTGACTGAGTACAAGGCGCAAAAACGTGGCGGCCGTGGTAAAGCGGCGACAACTACAAAAGATGAAGATTGGATTTCAACACTCTTTGTTGCCAATACGCATGACACGATTCTTTGTTTTTCCGATCGTGGACGCTTGTATTGGTTAAAAGTGTGGGAAGTTCCTGCGGGAAGCAGAACATCACGTGGTAAACCAATTATTAATATGTTCCCACTCCAGGCTGGAGAAAAGATTACGACGATATTACCAATTAAAGGCTATGTAGAAAATCAGTATGTCTTTATGGCGACCCGTAATGGCGTAGTTAAAAAATCACGTTTGAGTGACTTCTCTAATCCGCGTAAAGCAGGGATTATTGCTGTTGACTTAGATGAAGGCGATATTTTAGTAGGTGCAGCCATTACCCATGGCAATGAAGATGTGATGTTATTTTCTAATGCGGGAAAAGCTGTTCGTTTTGATGAAAATGATGTTCGCCCGATGGGAAGAACTGCTCGTGGTGTACGTGGTATGAATTTGGCGCCAAAGCAAGAAGTTATTTCTATGTTGGTAGCGCCGAATGAAGCTGACGCAGAAATTTTGGCGGCAGCAGGAACATTGCCGAGTGTGTTGACAGCCACGGAAAATGGCTATGGAAAGCGGACACCATTAGCTGAATATACGCGCCACGGACGTGGGACAAAAGGTATGATTGCTATTCAGACCACGGAAAGAAATGGTAAGCTAGTAGCAGCATCTTTAGTTACAGAAGTTGATCAAATTATGTTAATCACTACTGGTGGTATTTTGGTGAGAACCAGAATCTCAGAGATTCGGGAAATGGGAAGATCCACGCAAGGCGTTACTTTGATTAATGTGGACTCAGGAACAGTGTTATCTGGCTTACAGCGCATTGCTGAAAGTGATGATGACGGTGACGAAGATGATGATGATTCTGCGGGCGACGATATACAAACTATCAGTGAATAAGCGTTTTATTTGCTAGGAAAAGCCGGGTAATTTTTATGCCATTTGAAAATCGTATCTACAATTTTGCCCCTGGTCCAGCAACTTTGCCTGAGGAAGTACTGCAAAAGGCAAGTAAAGACATTTTGCTGTGGCAGGGAATTGGCGCTGGGGTGATGGAGATTAGTCACCGCAGTCCCGCCTTCATGAACTGTTATCAAGAAGCATTACAAAATCTCATTGATTTAATGAAGATTCCCCCCAATTACAAAGTCTTGTTTTTGCAAGGTGGGGGTATTGGACAAAATGCAGCTATTCCTATGAATCTAATGGGCTTAGCAAAAGCTGGTCCACAAGCCGACTTTGTAGTCTCTGGAGTTTGGACACAAAAATCTGTTGCTGAAGCTTCCAAGTATGGACAAGCAAGGGTCGTTGCCACGAGTAAAGAAGAGAATTTTTCTTGTGTTCCAGCGCGCGATAGTTGGAATTTATCGGCTGATTCAGCCTATGTTCATATCTGTGAAAATGAAACTGTGGGTGGTGTTGAGTTTCCGAGCACACCTGAAGTTGGGAATGTACCTTTAGTCGCCGATATCTCTAGCAATATCCTGTCTCGTGAAATTGATGTGAGTCGATACGGGGTTTTATTTGCGGGAGCGCAAAAAAATATTGGGCCTGCGGGCGTGACGATTGTGATTGTTAGAGAAGACTTAATTGGACATGCATTACCCATCACACCGACCATCTGGGATTGGAAAATCCAAGCTGCCAATGATTCGATGATCAATACCCCCGCCACCTTTGCTATTTATATGGCTGGTGAGGTATTTAAGTGGCTGAAAAAAGAAGGTGGCGTTGCGCAGATGGAAAAATTAAGTGCGCAAAAATCACAGCTTTTATATTCTGTTCTTGATCAAAGTTCACTATATGATCCAAGAGTGCATAAAAATTCCCGATCACGTATGAATGTGACCTTTTACCTGCGAGATGAGTCGCTGTTTGATAAGTTCTTAAAAGAAGCGAGTGACGCTGGCATGATTGGTTTAAAAGGACATAAGAGCGTTGGTGGAATGCGTGCTAGTTTATATAATGCAATGCCGCTTGCTGGGGTAGAGTGTTTGGCTCAGTTTATGCGTGAATTCGAAAGGCGGGCTTAATGAAATCAGAAGCAGAGCGTCTAGAACCACTTCGCAAAAAAATTGATGCAATCGATCAAACTCTCATCGAGTTACTCACAGAGAGAGCGCAAGTTGCTCTCGAGGTAGGACATATTAAACAAGAGTTTGGGTCTGTTGTATATCGCCCCGAAAGAGAGCAGCAAGTTTTAGATAAAGTTGCGACAAAAAATCCTGGCCCATTGACAACACAAGGCGTTACAGCGATTTGGCGCGAGATTATGTCCGCGTGTCGTGCTATTGAGGCGGATACAAAAATCGCTTATTTGGGGCCACAGGGCACCTTTTCTGAGGAAGCAACACTCGCATTTTTTGGACAATCAGTAGATCTTCATCCTGTAGCGAGTTTAGATGATATCTTTCGCTCCGTAGAAACAGGTCAGAGTCAATATGGTGTGGTGCCTATTGAAAACTCATCAGAAGGGGCTATCTCTCGTACCTTAGATTTACTTCTCGAGTCTTCCTTGTTGATTACAGGTGAAATATCCATACCTATTCGCCATACATTGATGAGTCAATCCGGTAATTTGCAGCAAGTAACTCACGTCTTGGCGCATCCACAAGCCTTAGCACAGTGCCAAAACTGGTTAACACAACATGCACCACAACTTCACCGTGAGGCAGTGAGTAGTAACGCACAAGCTGCGCTTGACGCCTCTACCAATCCACAGTTTGCCGCTATTGCCAGTGCATCAGCTGCCAATACCTACGGTTTAAAAGTAGTTCAGGAGGGGGTGCAAGATGACGCACATAACCGCACACGATTTATAGTGATTGGTCATCATATCGCTAGCCCAACAGGAAAAGATCAGACCTCACTCATACTATCTGTGAAAAATGAAGCTGGAGCTGTTTATAAACTATTAGAACCATTTGCCAAGCATGGCGTGTCGATGACCCGCATTGAATCACGCCCCGCCAGAAAAGGCACTTGGGAATATCATTTTTATGTAGACATAGAAGGTCACCAAGACGACCCGCAGGTTAGGGTTGCACTGGAGGCATTAAAAAATATCACAGCATTTTATAAATGCACGGGCTCTTATCCAAAAAGCAATCACGCATATGACAAAAAGTAATGACACCCCATTAGGACTTGAGCAGGTTAGGAAAATTGCACCTTACATAGGTGGACGCCCTATTAGTGAAGTTGCGCGTCAATTTGGTTTGGTCGAAGATAAAATTGTTAAATTAGCCTCTAATGAAAATCCATTAGGTATCCCTGAATCAGCAAAAAAAGCGATGCAGGCGATCATGCATGATTTGGGACGATATCCTGACTCGAATGGTTTTGAGCTCAAGCAAGCGCTGGCCAAAAAAAATCAAGTACCCGAAGATTGGATTACGCTTGGTAATGGCAGCAATGATATTTTAGAACTAGCCACACGTGCGGTAGCACAAGTGGGAAGTGAGATTATCTTTTCAAAACACGCCTTTGCGGTTTATCCATTAGCGACCCAAGCCGTCGGAGCGCGCGCTGTTGTGGTCGATCCTAAGCCAGACGATTTAGGTCATGATTTAGAAGCAATGTTGGGTGCCATTACAGATAAAACAAAATTAATTTTTGTAGCAAATCCAAACAATCCCACCGGAAGTTTTTTAAGTGGTAATGAACTCAAGTTATTTATACAGCGCGTACCAGCACACATCGTGGTTGTTTTAGATGAGGCTTACAACGAATATTTAAAGACTGATCAACAATATGATGCCATTGCGATGGTGCGTGAGCATCACAATTTGATAGTGTCGAGAAGTTTCTCTAAAGCATATGGATTAGCCGGTTTACGTTTAGGATATGCAGTGTCTCAATTTGAAATGACGGATTTAATGAATCGAATTCGCCAACCCTTTAATGTTAATTCGCTTGCGCAAGCAGCTGCGATTGCAGCCTTGCAAGATACAGAATTTTTAGCAAAAGGTGCGCAAGTGAACCAAGCTGGTTACGAGCAGTTAAGCCAAGCCTTTATGGCAATGAAATTACATTTTTTGCCATCAGCTGGTAATTTTATCCTCGTGCAAGTAGGGCAGGATGATGGCGCTGGATCTCGCGTGAATTTAGCCTTACTCAAGCAAGGGGTCATTGTAAGACCCGTCGATAATTATGAATTACCCAAGTTTTTACGCGTGTCGATAGGATTGCCACACGAAAACGACGCATTTATACAAGCGCTCAAAAACGCGCTGGCCCAATAACTACCTACTGAAACTTTTGTGACTACCAAAGACCAAGCCCCACTCTTTAATACCGTTGGCATTATTGGTGTTGGATTAATTGGCGGATCGCTAGGCTTGGCGATGAAAAAAGCAGGCTTAGTCAAAAAAGTATTAGGTACAGGTCGCACAAAAAGCAATTTAGATATTGCTCTTCAACATAGCTTAATCGATCACATTGTAGATTTACCAGAACTAGCAAAACAAAGTGACTTGATCATAATCTGCGCCCCTGTTGCGCAAACAAAAGATATCTTACAAGGCTTAGTGGCTGAGCTGAAAACATCGGCGCTCATTATCGATGTAGGCAGTACCAAAATGGATGTAGTGCAAAGTGCTAAAGAAGCACTCGGCGAAAAAATACATCAATTTATACCTTGTCATCCGATTGCTGGAGGGGCATCCCATGGTGCCAATGCGGCGAGGGTAGACTTATTTGAAAATAAACAAGTGATTCTGTGTCCATTGCTCGAAAATCGCGTAATAGACATCGATCTTATTGAGAACACCTGGAAAACTATTGGCGCTAAAGTGTATAAGATGGCAGCAGTAGAGCACGACCATCTATTTGCTGCTGTATCTCACCTGCCGCATTTACTTTCCTATGCATTAATGTTGCAAATTGCCAATGCAGATGATGCCCAAAAGAAATTTGTTCATGCAGGTGCTGGATTTAGAGACTTCACTAGGATTGCCGGATCGAGCCCTGAAATGTGGACCGATATCTCATTAGCCAACCGCGTAGCGATTCTAAAAGAGTTAGAAGGCTATCTACAGATCATTGAGCATATGAAAAAAGCGATTGTAGAAGAAGACGCCAAGGCCTTACAGAAGATGTTTCAGATTGCGAGTGATTCGCGAAATCAGTGGCAGGGGTAGGCATGTCCCCCAAGGCCTTACTCATACAGCCAGCAATATCTGCGCAAGGAGATATTCAATTACCTGGATCAAAAAGTATATCCAACCGCGTATTACTTCTAAGTGCCTTAGCAAAAGGTACGACGACCTTACGCGGATTATTAGATGCAGATGACACTCGCGTCATGCGTCAGGCGTTAGAGCAATTGGGTGTTGAGTTTCGGGTGCGTCAAGAGCAAGAACACGAGTTGATTGAAGTTACTGGACAAGATGGCCATTTTTTGCATCGCCAAGCAGACTTATTTATGGGCAATGCAGGTACAGCGATACGACCCTTGACAGCAGCACTCGCTATTCTTGGTGGAGAATATCATTTGCACGGGGTGCCGCGCATGCATGAAAGACCCATTGCCGATCTCGTAGAAGGTTTATTAGGCATTGGTGCCAATATTGAATACCTAGGTAATCAGGGATATCCACCAATACAAATCCACACAGGCCAAATTAAAAGTCATCAAGTCGTTCGTGTGCGTGGCGATGTCTCAAGTCAATACCTCACCGCACTATTGATGGCTTTGCCCTTGTTGAGATCCAAACAAGAAATTCGGATTGAAGTTGTTGGTGAGTTAATTTCAAAGCCATATATAGAGATCACTACCAATCTCATGAGTAAGTTTGGAGTGCAGGTACACAATCAAGACTGGCAGTCATTTACGATTCCAGCACATCAAGATGAGAAGCACGGCCCTTATACAGCGCCAGGAGATTTCTTGGTCGAGGGAGATGCATCATCGGCCTCCTATTTTTTAGCATTAGGAGCGCTTGGACAAGGACCGGTGAAAGTTCGCGGGGCGGGACGTGAAAGTATTCAAGGAGATGTTGCATTTGCACAAGCACTCTCTATGATGGGCGCAAATGTTTCGCAAGGAGCGGACTGGATAGAAGTTCGAGGAGTCGATACAGAAGATGGTCGATTGCGCGCTATTGATTTAGATTGCACAGCAATCCCCGATGCGGCGATGACACTCGCTGTTCTAGGGATGTTTGCAACAGGGACTACCCGCTTAACTGGCATTGGAAGTTGGCGGGTGAAAGAAACTGACCGCATTGCAGCGATGGCTTGCGAGTTAAAGAAATTTGGCGCCATGGTTGAATCGGGAGACGATTATTTATCGGTGAGCGCGCCAATAGAGTGGAAGGTTCCGCTGGGTGGTGTTGATACCTATGACGATCACCGCATGGCGATGTGTTTTTCTCTTGCTGCTTTTGGTCCCAATGCGTACAGCATTAATGATCCAGATTGTGTATCCAAAACCTTCCCGAAATACTTTGACGTTTGGCATCAACTCACCCAGTCACAACCGAGCAGCAAATGATACCGATTATTGCCATTGATGGCCCAACCGCTTCCGGAAAAGGCACCGTTGCCCAAGCAGTTGCAAAGGAGCTTGGATTTCATTATTTGGATAGTGGGGCGCTTTATCGCTTAGTGGGACTGGCAAGCAAACAAGCAAATGTTGAATTTTCACAACACCAGCAATTAGCCCAACTCAGCCTTGGATTACAGATTGAATTCAAAGAAAATCAGGTTTTTTTGAATCAAAAGGACGTCACCGAGGCCATTAGGACCGAAGAAATGGGGCAAAGAGCCTCCAGCGTAGGGGCAATACCCGCTGTTCGAGAGGCTTTGTTTAGCCTACAAAAAGGGTTTTTAAAGCCACCCGGGCTCGTCGCGGATGGCCGAGATATGGCAACAGTGATCTTCCCTGAGGCCGAGTTAAAGGTATTTTTGACAGCAACTCCCCAAATTCGTGCACAAAGACGATATAAACAATTGATTGCCAAAGGAATTTCTGCTAATATAGATATTCTGACCCAAGATTTAGTGGAACGTGACTTGCGAGATACACAACGAGAAACGGCGCCACTAGTTCAAAGTGAAGATGCTTTTTTATTAGACACAAGTAATCAAACAATCGAAGAGGCAGTAAAGCAGATCATTGTTTGGTATCGAACTGTCAAATAAAACAGTACGTAGTTGTTGTGAGCCCCGTCTTGAATCCTGGCGCGCCTATTAGGTTCTTAAATAGCGTCACAAGAAGGGTTAATTAACCTAACCCGTTGGTTTAGCCAACAGATAAAGTAAACATGTCTGAATCCTTTGCAGCCTTATTTGAAGAATCATTAGCCCGTTCTAATATGAAATCTGGGCAGGTCATTTCCGCAGAAGTAATGCGTATTGATCATAATTTTGTTGTAGTAAATGCAGGACTTAAATCGGAAGCATTTATTCCCGTTGAAGAATTCCATAATGACCAGGGAGAAATAGATGTACAACCTGGTGACTTCGTATCAGTTGCTATTGATGCGCTTGAGAATGGTTATGGAGATACGATTTTATCTCGTGATAAAGCCAAGCGTTTAGCATCTTGGATGAATTTAGAAAAAGCACTTGAGCAAGGTGAAATTGTTACTGGTGCTGTGACAGGTAAAGTAAAAGGCGGATTGACAGTGATGGTCAATGGTATTCGTGCCTTCTTGCCAGGATCACTATTAGACACACGTCCAATCAAAGATACATCGCCTTTTGAAGGCAAGACCATGGACTTTAAGGTCATCAAATTAGACCGTAAGAGAAACAACGTTGTTTTATCACGTCGTGCTGTAGTTGAAGCAAGTCAAGGTGAAGAGCGTCAAAAACTCATGGACAACCTCAAAGAAGGAACAATTGTTCAAGGAACCATTAAAAACATTACTGATTACGGAGCATTCGTTGACCTTGGTGGTATCGATGGTTTGTTACATATCACTGATTTAGCATGGCGTCGTGTGCGTCATCCAAGTGAAGTGTTGACAGTTGGCCAAGAAGTAACAGCAAAGATTTTGCGTTACGACCAAGACAAGAACCGTGTATCACTAGGTATCAAGCAATTAGGTGATGATCCATGGGTTGGTATTGCAAGAAGATATCCGCCTAATACACGTTTATTCGGTAAAGTAACAAATCTGACTGACTACGGTGCATTCGTTGAGATCGAGTCTGGTATTGAAGGTTTGGTACACGTATCTGAAATGGACTGGACCAATAAGAACATTGCCCCAGGCAAAGCTGTTCAATTAGGTTTAGATGTTGAAGTGATGGTCTTAGACATTGACGAAGACAAGCGCCGTATCAGTCTTGGTATGAAGCAGTGCAAAACAAATCCATGGGATGAGTTTGCGCGTAATCATAACAAAGGCGACAAAATCTCTGGAGCAATTAAATCGATCACAGACTTTGGAGTCTTTATTGGTTTAGATGGTGGTATTGATGGTTTAGTACATTTATCAGATATTTCTTGGAATGAAGCAGGCGAAGAGGCTGTTAAGAAGTTCAAGAAAGGTGATGAGATTGATACTGTAGTACTCGCGATTGATGTTGAAAAAGAGAGAATTTCATTAGGTATCAAACAACTCTCAGGCGATCCGTTTAACAACTACACATCTGAGAATGACAAAGGTGCTTTAGTTTCAGGAGTAGTCAAAACAGTTGACGCCAAAGGTGCAGTAGTAGAGTTAGCGCCTGAAGTAGAAGCTTATTTACGTGCTTCTGAGATTTCAACAGACCGCGTAGAAGATGCACGCTTAGCTCTTAAAGAAGGCGATACTGTATCAGCGATGATCATTAACGTTGACCGTAAATCAAGAAGCATTAATCTTTCGATTAAAGCGAAAGACAGTGCAGATCAACAAGTAGTGATGTCAAAGATGCAAAACGAGGCAAGTACTGGAACGACGAATCTTGGCGCTTTATTAAAAGCCAAGTTAGACAACCAGGGTTAATTGGTAATGTGCCGCTACGACAACGTAGCGGCTTTTTCATTAAAGGATGTTGAGCGATGACGGCACAAGAACAACAAACGACAACCGATACGGTCATTGATACTTCAATTACACGATCTGAGTTAGTTGAATTATTAGCTGAACAATTTCCGCAATTATTACCAAGAGATGTGGAATTAGCAGTAAAGACCTTGCTAGACACGATGACACAAGCTCTAGCACAAGGAAAGCGTATTGAGTTGCGAGGCGTCGGTAGTTTTGTATTACATCACCGTCCTGCACGAGTAGGACGAAACCCCAAATCGGGTGAGCAGGTCATGATTCCTGAGAAAAAAGTGCCACACTTTAAACCAGGAAAAGAACTACGTGAAAGAGTTGACTATAAAGCCAGCGCAGATGTAAATAATAATAGCTAATCGATGATAGCGCTTTTACAAGTAGTATGGCGACTCGTGCTGATGGTACTTCGCGTTATATTGTTTTTAGCATTATTTTTGATAGCCATTACTAATACGGCAATCATAGAATTTCATTGGTTTTTAGACAGGTCAGTCCAAATCCCCCTCAATTTACTATTACTTGGTGCTTTTTTGTTAGGTTTAATCATTACAGCACTGGCATTTAATATGTTCAAATTGCAACGGAAAAATTAAGATGCAAATCCAAACATATTGGTTGCTCCTGATCCCAGTCCTTTTTGGTTTAGGATGGATAGCTGCACGGTGGGAAATGCGCCTGCAAGAACATGAAGACGATGTAGAGCAGGCCAAAAAAGAGCGCTCCACATTTCGGGGCATTAATTTATTGCTCAATGAGCAGCACGACAAGGCAATAGATGCCCTTGTTGAAGTAGCGCAGTTAGATCCAGAGACCACGGAATTACATTTTGCACTCGGCAGTTTGTTTAGACGCCGAGGCGAGACCGAGCGCGCAATCCGCGTTCACCAGCACCTCAGTAATCGACAAGACATACGTCCCAAAGATCGCGCGCATGCATCCTATGAATTAGGTAGAGACTTCTTAAGAGCCGGTATGTTAGACCGTGCAGAGGCCAGTCTTAACCTAGTTACAGAAGGCAGATATAACTTACCCGCCAAAGTAGCTTTATTAGAAATGTATCAAATTGAAAAAGATTGGCGCAAGGCAATCATTGCCGCAACAGAATTAGAGTTGCTGGAAGAAAAAAGTTACAAAGAGCAAATCGCTCATTTTTATTGCGAAATTGCGCAGGAAGCCATACGCGCCAAGAATATCAATGCCGCTAAAGAGGCTATAGAGCACGCATTACAAGCGGTATCTCACCATATTCGCGCTCTGATCATTAAAGGTGAGTTAGCGATTCTCGAACAAAACCCCATAGAGGCAATTACTATTTGGGGATATATAGAAAAGAATGCCTCAAATTACTTATATTTAATTGCTGATAAATGGATCAAAGCTTATGCAGAGCTAGGTCGTGAGGATGAAGGATTACAGCAATTAATACCCCATTTAAAAGAGCAAGGGGCTGGGGAGTTATTGGATGTGATATTCAAAAACTATCTCCGATTAAGTAGTCCAGAAAAAGCTCTTGAGTTACTCAATCAAGTCATGTTAGATACCCCGAGTTTGACGGCTATGACCAAGAGATATGAAACCGAGCATTTACTAGCTCAAGCAAATCAAGACTCAGTAGCTATGGCGCAGACCAAGGCGTCATTCGAATTACTCAAGCATCGCACTAACAGTTTGGCGCGCTACACCTGTAGCAATTGCGGGTTTAGAGCGCGGCGTTATTACTGGCAGTGTCCTGGCTGTAATCGCTGGGATGTATACTCCCCAAAAAGAAGTGAAGGTCTTAGTGGCTTGTAGAATAAAGCATGACCCCAAAAAATATGTTTTAAGGAAAAAACTGTGAAAGTCACAATTATCGGAAGTGGATACGTAGGATTAGTCACTGGCGCGTGCCTTGCCGAACTCGGTAACCAAGTATTTTGTTTAGATGTTGACCAGAAAAAAATCGATATTTTAAATCATGGTGGTGTTCCAATATACGAGCCAGGTTTAAAAGAAATGATCACGCGTAATAAAGAGGCGGGTCGAATTGTGTTTTCAACAGACATTGCGGCAAGTGTAGAACATGGTGAAATACAGTTTATTGCGGTCGGAACACCACCGGATGAAGACGGATCAGCGGATTTAAAATACGTCCTTGCTGCGGCAAAGAATATTGCCACACACATGAAGAGCTTTAAAGTGGTCATTGACAAGTCCACTGTTCCAGTCGGAACAGCAGAAAAAGTCAGTCAAGTCATGACTACAGAATTAATACGAAGAGGCTTAGAAGAGATACATTTCTCGGTCGTATCTAACCCTGAGTTTTTAAAAGAAGGTGCGGCGGTTGAAGATTTTATGCGACCAGATCGCATTGTGGTCGGATCAGATGATACAGAGCATGGGCGCTATGCTAAAGACAAAGTCCGTAAATTATATTCACCATTTAACCGTCACCATGAACGTACTTTTTACATGGATGTGAAAAGTGCTGAGTTAACAAAATACGCCGCCAATGCCATGTTAGCCACACGCATCTCCTTCATGAATGAATTGGCTAACTTAGCCGATCAAGTTGGAGCAGACATTGAAGCGGTTAGACAAGGTATCGGGTCAGACACGCGGATTGGATATGGTTTTTTATATGCAGGCACTGGTTATGGAGGTTCTTGTTTTCCAAAAGATGTGCAAGCCTTAAGTAAAACAGCGCAAGAAAACAAATTGCATTTAAAAATATTAGAAGCCGTAGAAGACGTTAACGACGCGCAAAAGCGTGTATTAGTTGATAAGATTTTGCAACATTTTGGCGAAGATTTAACAGGACTTACTTTTGCATTATGGGGCTTGGCCTTTAAGCCAAATACCGATGATATGCGTGAAGCACCCAGTCGAGTCATCATCGGAGAGCTTGTTGGACGCGGAGCGAAAATTGTTGCACATGATCCAGTTGCAACTGAAGAGGCATGGCGATCTTTACAATTGGACTTTGCAGATCAGCCAGAATTGCTGACGAGGATTACCACCGTTGATAAGCCCAATGATGCACTTGATGGCGCCGACGCGCTTGTTATTGTTACAGAGTGGAAAGCATTTCGCAGCCCAGACTTTGACCTGTTAAAGCAAAAATTAAAGAACCCATTAATTTTTGATGGTCGTAACCTGTTTGAGCCAGAGACCTTAACTGAGTTAGGTTTTTCTTATCGCGGTATTGGAAGACACAACTAAAAATTTATGACCCAAAGAATATTCCAGCCGACGCATGTGCAATTAAGCCCAGAAGATATTAAGACGTTTTCCGAAACATCACTCTTGGTGGTTGGAGATGTGATGTTAGATCGCTATTGGTTTGGTGATACAGACCGAATCTCACCAGAAGCGCCAGTGCCTGTAGTAGCCATTAAGAAAGTAGAAGAGCGCCTTGGAGGTGCTGCCAACGTCGCCAGAAATAGTGCGTCACTCGGCGCGCAGATTAGTCTACTAGGACTCATAGGTAAAGATGAAGCAGGGATGCAAGTGCAGGACCAGCTCAAACACTTAGACATTAAAAGCTTATTACAAGTGGACGATACCGTACCAACCATTGTGAAGCTTCGTGTAGTGGCAAGACAGCAGCAATTGATTCGGCTTGATTTTGAAGAAGAGCCAGCCATTGATACATTGATGTCAAAATTAGCCATTTTTGAAGAATCTATTTCGCAAGTAAAGGCAGTGATATTTTCAGATTACAGCAAGGGTGCACTCAAGCATATTTCACGCATGATTGAGCTTTGTCGTCAGGCTGGAAAAATGACCCTAGTAGATCCCAAAGGAGATGATTACTCCAAGTACGCAGGCGCAACAATGATTACGCCAAACCGAAGCGAGCTAAGACAAGTGATTGGTCGTTGGCATGATGAAGCTGATTTGACACTGAAGGCACAAAATTTGCGCGAGAGTTTAGGACTAGAAGCGATTTTATTGACACGCTCAGAAGAAGGAATGACCTTATTCAGAAAAAATCAAGTCAGTCATGTTGGTGCTCAAGCACGCGAAGTATTTGATGTTTCAGGAGCCGGAGATACTGTGATTGGAGTTATGGCAGTTGCTCTGGCAGCTGGCTGGGATTGGGACTTGGCCATGGCACTGGCAAATCGTGCTGGTGGAATCGTGGTTGGTAAATTAGGAACCGCCACAGTCTCTTGGGAGGAATTACGATGAAATATATAGTTACAGGCGCCGCTGGTTTTATTGGCGCCAATCTCGTACAAGCACTCAACTTGCGTGGAGAAAAAGACATCGTCGCAGTAGATGACTTAAAAGACGCTAGTAAATATCGTAATTTAGCTGATCTTGAAATATCAGATTATTTTGATAAGTCAGAGTTTTTACAAGCGTTAAAAAACAAATCACTCGGTAAAATTGCGGCCATCTTTCATGAAGGAGCCTGCTCAGATACGATGGAGTCAGACGGTCACTATATGATGGCGAATAATTATCGCTATACCCTTGACCTTTTAGATATCTGTACAGAACAGGGGATACCTCTGATTTATGCCTCATCAGCAGCGACGTATGGAGGCTCAACAACTTTTATTGAAAAAAGAGAATTTGAAAAACCACTCAATATTTACGGCTACTCGAAATTTTTATTCGATCAAATTGTTCGAAAGCGACTATTGAGTAAAGCCTTAAAGTCACAAGTGATTGGTTTGCGATACTTTAATGTGTATGGCCCAAGAGAGTCACATAAAGGGCGCATGGCATCAGTAGCCTTTCATCACTTTCATCAATACAAAGACAGTGGATCAGTGCAATTATTTGGCGGATATGATGGCTACGCAGCAGGAGAGCAAAAGCGCGACTTTGTTTATATAGAAGATGTCGTAAAAGTAAACCTCTACTTTTTGGATAACCCACAACATAGCGGTATATTTAATTTAGGAACTGGGCGAGCTCAGCCATTTAATGATGTGGCGATATCCGTCATTAATCGACTTGATCAAATCAAGCAGACAAATAGTTTTAAAGAACAAACGATACAAGAATTATTAAATAGAAAAAAACTGCAATACATTAACTTTCCAGAAGCCTTAATGGGAAAATATCAATCCTTTACTCAGGCGAGTTTAGAAAATCTACGTCAGGTTGGCTATGCAGAAACCTTCCATACTGTAGAAGAAGGTGTCAGTAAATACGTCGCTTGGTTATCAGACAATGCTGATTTTTTGGCAGAGAAGTCATAAGCCACGAATTACGTCAACTTTACGCATAGGCTCTCGTTATTCTCCAACGTGTGATATGGATTGCACGTTTTTAAAGGAGAAATGATGAAGTTATTCAAAACAAAATTTAATGGTAATACTTACAAAAAAAGCTTAATGGCACTTGTGCTCGGAACAGCAATGCTGCTCAGTGCACCGGTTTTTGCAGTGAATATTAATTCCGCCTCAGTTGAAATCTTGCAAAATGTAAAAGGAATTGGACCTGCTCGGGCTAAGGCGATTGTTGAGGAGCGTGAGCGCAATGGTGCATTTGTGAGTTCTGAAGACTTAAATATTCGTATCAAAGGTATTGGTCAAAAGACGGTTGAGAAAATGTCTGAGTCTGGATTGACGTTTGATGGAGTAGAGCCATTATCAAGGGCTAAAAGTATAAAAATGAAGTAGTGCATCGATCATTACATGATCATTAAAACTCATTGATGAGTTTCTTACCATGGCAGAAGCTTAGGGGTAAAATAACCTTAACTTCTGCCATTCTTCTTACTATGACCACATCTAACATTTTTTACCCCACTATTGCAGATACTGTTGGCAATACACCCTTGGTTCGACTTCAGCGTATTCCAGGCGAAGGTAATCGGGTGAGAAACAATTTGATTCTTGGAAAATTAGAGGGGAATAATCCTGCGGGATCAGTCAAAGATCGACCTGCCTTATCGATGTTTCGCAGGGCCGAGCAGCGGGGTGAAATTGCTCCTGGGGATACATTAATAGAAGCCACTAGTGGCAATACCGGTATTGCTTTAGCGATGGTTGCAGCGATTTTGGGTTATAAGATTATTTTGGTGATGCCAGAAAATCAAAGTATTGAGCGTCGTCAAAGTATGACTGCTTATGGTGCGCAATTAATTTTAACTCCAGCATCAAGCGGTATGGAGTATGCAAGAGACTACGCCGCGCAATTACAAAAAGAAGGACGTGGCGTGGTACTCGATCAGTTTTCGAATAAAGACAATCCATTGGCACATTATGAAGGGACAGGTCCTGAGATTTGGCGAGACACCCACGGTCAAATCACGCATTTTGTATCCTCCATGGGGACGACTGGAACGATTACAGGAACGTCACGATTTTTAAAAGAGCAAAACCCCCATATACAAATTATTGGGGTTCAGCCGATGGATGGTTCACAAATTCCGGGCATTCGAAAGTGGGCTCCAGAATATTTACCTAAGATTTTTGAACCCTCACGGGTTGATTCACTCGAATACGTCTCACAAGCAGAAGCGGAAGAGATGTGCCGCAGGATGGCCAGAGAAGAGGGTATTTTTTGTGGAGTCTCTGCAGCGGGTACATTAGTTGTTGCCCTTCGTATAGCCGAGCGTATTGAAAACGCAACGATTGTTACTATTGTTTGCGATCGCGGTGACCGTTACTTGTCGACGGGGATTTTTCCTGCTTAGTATTTTTGCTGGGCGCTTGATACCCATTTTGTATTACAGCCTGTCCAAATTCCGTGACCGACATGGCATAAAAAAAGCTGCGGTTATATTGCGTAATTACTTCAAAATTACTTAAGCCAACAAGATACTCCACAGCATCACTCCCACTCTTCGTGATGCTTGGAAGATCCACAATCAAGGCTGGGCTTTGTTCATTTAAGCCTGTGGGCCACTTTGAAATCACGCCTTTATTGCGTAACTCACCTAAAGTCCATTTAGGCAGAGGATCACCATCAGCAAGTTCTTTGACAATTGGGCTATTTTGTAAATCAGCAGCGATCGGTAAGTAAATAGGTTCACCAGTTTTCCAGCCATGGCCTATTAAAAACCGAGCGATACTCTGCATCGCATCTTTAGGGCTTTTACGCAAATCAATTTGACCATTACCATCACCATCTTGGGCATACTTACGAATACTCGTTGGCATAAATTGTGGCATACCCATAGCACCTGCAAAAGACCCCTCTTGGATAAGGCAGGTTTTTAATTGACTCGTATCAACAGAGGATTTATTTGCAGTAGAGGTGCAGTTCAAAACATGATCAGATAGTTGTTCTTTGAACATAGCGCTCCGACTCGCTTGATTGGGGCTTGGGGGATAATCAAAAGCAAAAGTAGCTAAAACATCGCGCACAGGGAAGTTACCCATATTTCTGCCATACACTGTTTCGACGCCGAGTATGCCAACGATGATAGCGCTTGGAACGCCGGACTCTTTTTCTAATTGATCTAAAAATTGATGATGTTCTTGTAAAAACTTTTTACCCGCATCAAGGCGAATTGAGTTCATGACATTAGCTCTATAAGTAGTCCAATTTTTACGCGGGGGAGCATTGCCAGAGGGAACCATATATTGCCGTGCTACGGTTTGCCATTTCATATCCCGAAACGCCTCGCGTAATATTTCTACAGAAAGGTTTTCACGCATGGAGAGCTCAATTAAAAAGAAATCTAGGGCTTGCTCCTTAGAGATGCGAACACCTTCAATCCCTGAGCTAGTAGAGCCACTGTTTTGCGCAAGAATTGAGGATGATATTGCTATCAATAAGCTTACAAAGATAGTTAAAAAAGGTTTTCTTAAAAAAAGCATATATTCTTTAGGTTTAGGTAATAATAAGATTATTACTTATAAAAATGAGAAACTAGTTTTATGGCAACAGGCTATATCAGTCATCCAGATTTTTCCAAGCATGAAATGGGTAGTTATCATCCAGAATCTCCTGAGCGCCTAGATGCTATTGACGACCAACTTATTTTAAGCCGTATTGATGATTTTTTAACGCATATTGAGGCGCCGCTAGCAACTGAGAGTCAAATCCAGTTAGTTCACGATCAGGCCTTGATTCAATACCTCAAAGAACATAGCCCCCAAGCAGGTTATTTTGAGATTGATGGTGACACTTCCATGAATCCGCATACGTATCAAGCGGCATTAAGGGCCGCAGGTGCTTGTATTGCGGCCGTTGATGCCATTATGCAAGGACACGTGAACAATGCATTTTGTGCAGTTCGTCCTCCAGGTCATCATGCGGAACCAAGTCAGGCAAAAGGATTTTGTTTTTTTAATAATATCGCTATTGCTGCTAAATACGCTTTAGAACATTATGGACTGCAAAAAGTAGCCATTATTGACTTTGATGTTCATCACGGTAACGGCACCGAAGCTGCATTTAATCAAGATGCACGGGTATTAATGTGTAGTTTTTTTCAGCATCCCTTTTATCCCTTCAGTGGCGATCATCCCACCTCGGACAATATGGTCAATATCCCGGTGCCAGCGTTTACGAAAGGGGCTGATATTCGTGCTGTAGTATCTGATATATGGATGCCACGACTCGAAGCATTTGCCCCTGAATTTGTTTTTATTTCTGCAGGATTTGATGCACATCGTGAAGACGACTTAGGTCAGTTGAGTTTAGTCGAGGCTGATTATGCTTGGATCACGCAACAAATCCAAAAAATGGCCAAACAATATGCGCATGGTCGTATTCTGAGCACCCTAGAGGGTGGTTACCACTTATCGGCGCTTGGTCGAAGTGTGGTGGCGCATATCAAAGAACTCGCCGAAATTTAATGTTGTAATAGGAGAAGGTTTTGATGACTAATATCTATACCGAGGGGCTGGATAAGAATTTAGCCAACCATACCCCGATGACCCCCTTGAGTTTTATCGAGAGAGCTGCGCAGGTCTATCCCGATCATTTAGCGATTATTCATGGGGACATACGCCAAGACTGGCAGACGACTTATGTGCGCTGTAGGCGCTTAGCAAGTGCGCTTGTTGCGCATGGCATTGGTAAAGGAGATACCGTTGCTGTCATGCTCCCCAATACGCCACCCATGGTTGAAGCGCATTTTGGCATACCGATGTCAGGTGCCGTGCTCAATGCCTTGAATACACGCCTTGATCCAGAGGCCATTGCTTTTATGTTGGCGCATGGAGAGGCGAAGGTCATCATTATTGATCCTGAATTTAGCGACACCATGCAAAAAGCCTTAGCGATTGCAAAACGTCATGACATCCTTGTGATCGACGTCAAAGATGAACTCTATCAAGGCGGTGGTCAGGCGATTGGCATGATTGAATATGAAGCTTTTCTACAAAAAGGCGATCCGAATTTTGAGTGGACGGGCCCTGAAGACGAATGGGATGCGATTTGTTTAAATTACACATCAGGCACGACCGGCAATCCAAAAGGCGTGGTCTATCATCACCGGGGTGCCACGACCAATGCCATCTCCAATATCTTGGAATGGGATATGCCCAAACATCCAGTGTATTTATGGACCCTGCCAATGTTTCATTGCAATGGTTGGTGCTTTCCCTGGACAGTGGCAGCAAGGGCTGGCGTTAATGTTTGTTTAAGAAAAGTCGATGCTGCGCATATTTTTCAGGCGATGAAAACCCACGGCGTCACTCATTACTGTGCAGCGCCGATAGTGCATGGTTTATTAATCAATGCCAGTCCAGAATTAAAAGTTGGAATACCGGCCGGAGTAAAGGCGATGGTTGCCGGGGCAGCGCCACCAGCAGCCATGATTGAAGGCATGGAAACCTTAGGAATTGATTTAACGCATGTTTATGGACTCACAGAAATTTATGGACCAGCGGCAGTCTGTGTAAAACATGCAGCATGGCAGGATTTAGAGATTGGACAGCGAGCAGCTTTAAATGCTCGGCAAGGCGTTCGATATCATCTTCAGCAGGGGATGACAGTGATGGAACCCCAGACCATGAAGGAAGTACCAGCAGATGGTCAGACGATGGGGGAGATCATGTTTCGAGGCAATATCACGATGAAGGGTTACCTCAAAAATGAAGTAGCCACGCGCGAGGCATTTGCAGGAGGGTGGTTTCATACAGGCGATTTAGCGGTTATCCATCCCGATGGCTACATCAAAATTAAGGACCGTAGTAAAGACATTATTATTTCTGGAGGGGAGAATATTTCTTCGATAGAAGTTGAAGACGTCTTGTATCGACACCCAGCAGTGATGGCAGCTGCAGTGGTCGCTAAACCCGATCCTAAATGGGGTGAGACACCATGTGCATTTATCGAGACTAGGCCAGGAGTAGAGGTAACTGCTCAAGACATCATTGCCCATTGCAAATTACATTTAGCGGGCTTTAAAGTCCCCAAAGCAGTAGTTTTTGGCGAATTACCCAAAACATCCACAGGAAAAATCCAAAAATTTGAATTACGCAAGCTAGCAGGGTCAGCACAAGCTATTGACGTTTAAGGCACAGAACAAAGACCCAAATTCTGTAGGGAAAAGATTGCAGTAGAATTACTATCAGTTACAACAAAAATAATTAGGCATTTTTTATGAAAATATTAGTTGCAGTAAAAAGAGTCGTTGATTACAACGTGAAAGTTCGCGTTAAGTCAGATCACAGCGGTGTTGAGACCGCCAATGTAAAAATGAGCATGAACCCATTTGATGAGATCGCGGTTGAAGAAGCGGTCAGACTCAAAGAAGCTGGTGTTGCTACTGAGGTTATTGCGATTTCGATTGGCGTAGCGCAGTGTCAAGAAACACTACGCACAGCAATGGCCATTGGTGCTGATCGAGCTATTTTGGTTGAGACGGATGAAGAGATTCAGCCCTTAGCTGTAGCCAAAATCATGAAAGCTATTGCTGATAAAGAAACACCGCAACTCATTATTTTAGGTAAGCAAGCTATTGATGATGACAGTAATCAGACCGGTCAGATGTTAGCTGCTTTAATGAATGTACCCCAAGCCACATTTGCCTCAAAAGTTGTGATTGATAATCAGCACGCTCAAGTGACACGCGAAGTGGATGGTGGGTTAGAAACGATTCGTATTACTTTGCCGGCGGTAGTCACAACTGATTTACGATTAAATGAGCCAAGGTATGTGACTTTGCCCAACATCATGAAGGCGAAGAAAAAAACATTAGATACCTTCAAGCCAGCTGATCTTGGAGTAGATGTGACGCCACGACTAAAGACAATCCAAGTCAATGAGCCTGCGAAGCGTCAAGCAGGGGTGATGGTAGCTGATGTTGCTGCTTTAGTTGATAAATTAAAAAATGAAGCAAAGGTGATCTAAATGACAGTTCTCGTAATTGCTGAATATCAGCAACAACAGATTCAAGCTAGCACACTCAATGTGGTTAGTGCCGCTTTACAAATTGATCAGGATGTACATATTTTACTTATGGGTCATGACCTATCAGGGGCTGCAAATGCTGCCGCTGCTATATCTGGAGTCAGTAAAGTATTGGTGGCTGATGATGCAATCTTTGCCAATCAGTTAGCTGAAAATTTAACAAGCCAAGTGCTCTCTATTGCAAAAAACTATACACATTTATTAGTTGCCGCTAGTGCCAATGGAAAAAATATTATGCCGCGTATTGCTGCATTACTAGATGTGGCGCAGATATCAGAAATCACTAAAGTAATCAGTGCAGATACATTTGAGCGCCCCATTTATGCAGGTAATGCGCTTGCGACGATTCAGTCGATGGATCCGATTAAAGCAATCACGGTTCGTTCAACAGGATTTGAGCCCGCTCTTGCCGCAGGTGGACAAGCAAGTATTGAGTCGATGAGTGCCGTATCTGATGTTGGCGTGAGTCAATTTATCTCGCGTGAAACCACCAAATCAGATCGTCCCGAACTCACAGCTGCCAAAATTATTGTTTCCGGTGGAAGAGGTTTGGGGTCGGCCGAACAATATCACACCGTCATGGAGCCTTTGGCAGATAGTTTAGGTGCTGCTTTAGGAGCTTCTCGTGCGGCAGTTGATGCGGGATATGTACCCAATGATTACCAAGTAGGACAAACTGGAAAAATCGTTGCTCCGCAGTTGTATGTTGCTGTGGGTATCTCTGGAGCGATTCAGCATTTAGCTGGTATGAAAGAATCTAAAGTGATCGTGGCGATTAATAAGGATCCTGAGGCACCTATCTTTGGTGTGGCGGATTATGGCTTAGTGGCTGATTTATTTACTGCAGTACCTGAACTTGTTGCAGCAATGAAGAATTAAACGTAGTTTAACGAGGAGAAGTTGATGACGTACCAAGCACCTGTAAAAGAGATGATGTTTTTAATGAATCACTTAGCAGGTCTTGAGCAGATCAGTCGACTCCCTTATTTTTCTGAAGCAAGTGTTGATGCTGATACGGCAGAGGCTATTCTCACTGAGTCTGCGAAATTTTCTGAAGAAGTTCTCTCCCCACTCAATTGGATTGGTGATCAACAGCCTAGTCATTTCAAAGATGGCCATGTAGTAACCACCCCTGGTTTTAAAGAAGCTTTTGACAAATATGTTGAAGCAGGATGGCAGGGTATTACCCATCCTTCTGAATATGGTGGACAGGGTTTACCCAAAATTATTTCTACTGCCTGTCAAGAAATGGCGAACTCTGCTTGTTTATCATTTTCATTGTGCCCAATGCTCACCGATGGTGCGATTGAAGCCCTCATCGTGGCAGCCAGTGATGATTTAAAGAAGCGCTTTATTCCCAATATGATTTCTGGGAAGTGGACTGGGACTATGAATCTCACAGAACCTCAGGCAGGTTCTGATTTAGCTCTTGTGCGAACAAGGGCTGAGCCAGTTGATGATGGTACGTACAAAATATTTGGTACAAAAATTTATATCACGTATGGCGAGCATGATTTTTCAGAAAACATTATTCATCTAGTTCTAGCAAGAACGCCAACAGCACCAGAAGGCGTGAAGGGTATATCTTTATTTGTAGTGCCTAAATTTCTAGTGGATGATCATGGAAATATTGGACAGCGTAATGACGTGCACTGTATCTCTATTGAACATAAATTAGGTATTAAGGCTAGCCCAACTGCCGTATTGCAATACGGTGATCATGGTGGAGCTATTGGCTATTTAGTTGGTGAGGAGAACCGAGGTTTAGAGTACATGTTCATTATGATGAACGCTGCGCGTTTTGGTGTGGGCATGCAAGGTGTATCTTTAGCAGAAAGAGCCTATCAAAAGGCTGTAAGTTATGCAAAAGAACGGATTCAGAGTAGAGATCTTGCTGGGTCTACAGGATCAGTAGCCATCATTCACCATCCCGATGTCAAGCGGATGCTCATGACCATGCGTTCCTATACTGAAGGTGCAAGAACACTCGCTTATGTGGCTGTGGCAGCATCAGATGCAGCAGAGCACGCATTAGATGAAAAAACCAGACAAGAAAATCAAGCCTTCTATGAATTTTTAGTACCAATCATAAAAGGCTTTTCTACAGAAATGGCTGTGCAAGTTGCCAGTCTTGGGGTGCAGATACATGGTGGGATGGGGTTCATTGAGGAAACAGGAGCCGCACAGTACTATCGAGATGCCAGAATTTTGCCCATTTATGAAGGCACTACTGCCATTCAAGCAAATGATTTAATCGGCAGAAAAACATTAAGAGATGGTGGAGCTACAGCGCAAGCGATAGTCAAACAGATTGCCAGAACAGAAGAAGCATTGGCCGCATCAAATTCTGCAGCCGCAAAAATTATGTTGGAGCAGTTAAAGCTTGCTAGACAATCATTAGAACAAGTAGTGATGTATATCCTTACGAATGTAAAAACGGATATTAAAGCAGTCTTTGCAGGTAGTGTTTCTTACCTGCAAATTTGTGGACTTACTCTGGCTGGATGGCAAATGGCAAGAGCCTTACTTGAGGCTGAGAAGTTGCATGATCAAGACCCAGACTTTTATCACGCCAAAATTAATACAGCGCAGTTTTATGCACAACATTTACTCACTCAAGTTCCGGGGATTGCCAAGTCCATTATGGAAGGTGGCAGAGTGACAAATGAGCTAAAACCGGAACAGTTCTAATCAGAACATGACTCTCAATGATTACTGAGAAATTTCTTTAGCGGCTTCTACTTGGCTGATGAAGTATTGTTCAAAAGCAATCGCAAGACCACTCATGAGAACAAATGCGCCGACCAATAAAGTGATGATCATGCAGATAATAATGAGCCATCCAGATTGATTTTTCTTGGTTTGACCTGCATTAAATTGCGCATCAAAACGTTCGTCTAAACGAAGACCAAACACGAGCGTACAAAGCCAGCTCGTGAGTAATGAGACTTCACCAAGAGCAACAGCCAACCAGCCGAGTAAGGATTCTTTTTCCGTATGGGCTAGTTCAAACCAACCCCAAACACCCAATAGCAAAGCAATCAGTTGTAGATAAAACCAAGGAGAACTTTTTCCCTTGAGGTAGAGCCAGTGTATGCCTGTGCCAGGTAAGAATAGACTGAGTAAGCAAACAACAAGTTTTGATTTAAAGGTGTTTTTCATAGACTCAAATCATACTCTAAATCCTTAATTTTTATAGGTTTAGGGGAATTTGGTAAGCTAGCAATTCAGCTTTAAAAGTCATTAAGAAAAGGGGTTTAATATCGTTAACCTAAGTAAGTGGGATAGCGCTGAATATCTTCAAACTGAAGAAGATATAGCTCAATACTTTAAAGCTTGTGTAGATGAAGCTGGCGACGATGCAGCTTTTATTGCTAAAGCACGCGGGATGACACAACTTTCTAAACAAACAAATATGGGACGAGAAAGCCTATATAAAGCACTGTCTGGAGAGGGTAATCCAAGTTTTGCGACCATATTAAAAGTGATAGATGCACTTGGTTTAAAAATTGAAGGTTCAGTAAAGGCTTAATTACAATATTAGCTTATGGCGGGCCACGTCTACCAAATACCAAGACATCACCCGTGCGACCGACTAAAAGCATTTGATTATCCTTGAGTTGGATAGAGCGATAGTCGGTTAATTGATTCAGAAAATCACGCTCTAACTCCATGCGATAACTTTCAGCGCACATCATTTTTGTACTACCTAATTTACCAATCTCGATAGCATTTTTAGCATCTGTAGTGATCGTTCCAAAAAAACGATTACAGCCAGCATAACCAGAAACCATTTTTTTCTCATTACTAAACTCAATGATGATTGGTTCGCCATTATCGCCATGTGGAACCTTACGCAATTGGACCTTAGCATTGGCATCAGGAGGGTAGTTCCAGCGCAGTAATTCCCAACGACCATTGAGCTGAGCTAAAGGGGGGGAGGAGCAGGAGTTGCAATCAGGAAGCATATTTGAGCAAGAGTTAAGTAAAAAAAGGCCAAAAAAGACAAAAGTCAGCTTAAAAAATGAGAATTTAGTGTACAAAAAGGAATATTTATTTGTCTGCATGGCTGTTTTACGATAAAATAGTGAGTTTTCTAGGGTAGTAAATCATATTATTTTGCATAAGAAATAATACGCGTTAGTTACAGATTGCAATGAAATGCAAATAAATGCAACTAATGCGGTGCTTACACCTCTATTTGTTTATTTTATTTTTGTTTAATTAAGGAATTCCTATGGTCGTCATTCGACTCGCACGCGGTGGTTCAAAAAAGCGTCCTTTTTATAGTGTTGTTGTTACAGATAAGCGTAACCGCAGAGACTCTAACTTTGTAGAGCGTTTGGGTTATTACAACCCAAGAGCTGTAGCTACAGAGCAGGGCTTTCGCGTTGCTCAAGACCGTTTAACTTATTGGACTGGTGTTGGTGCAGAAATGTCTCCAACAGTGAAGCGTTTAATCAAGCAACATTCAACTAGTAACTAATCCTGATGGGGCGATGCCCCATCTAGAGGCACCGTCACCATGACGACTGAGAATTTAGAATTAATCGAAGTCGGCACGGTGATTGAAGCCTACGGTATTCGTGGTGCGCTCAAAGTGCGACCTTTCTCGAATGACCCCGTAGCTCTTCTTGCCGCAAAAGAAATTTGGCTCAAGAGCGAACGCAGCCCAGAAAAAAATAGAGATTTTCAGGTATATAAAGCCAAAGAGCACAGTGGGACTGTCATCCTTGAATTGGTAGGTTTGACCGATCGCGAGATTGCCTTGTCTTATAAGTCAGTAACCGTAGCCGTTCCCCGATCAAAGTTTCCGCCATTAGATGACAATGAATACTATTGGACAGACCTCATGGGTGCCCAAGTGCATAACCTTGAACAAGAGCTTATAGGAAATGTGCGTGAAATTGTTGATAACAGTGCTCAGACTGTTTTAATCATTGAAGACGAAGCTAAAAAACAGCACCTCATACCCTTTGTAGCGTCATTTATCATCGAAGTCGATCTTGAGGCATCGCCTAAAAGGATTAAGGTTGATTGGCAAAAGGATTGGTAAATGACGCACTTTGACATCATCACTATTTTTCCAGAAATGTTTGAAATCATTCATTCCGGTGGAGTAGTAGGGCGTGCATTAAATAAGCAACTATTTGAACTCAAGACCTGGAATCCGAGAGATTACACCACTGACAACCGAAAAACGGTTGATGACCGAGCATACGGTGGAGGTCCTGGGATGGTGATGATGGTAGAGCCACTTGAAAAGACTCTAGAGGTCATCAAACAATCCCATACTAAGCAAGGTCCCGTCATATTGCTTTCACCTCAGGGCAAGGCCTTTAACCAACAAATGGCAGCAGATTTACTCGAGCATGAGCAATTAAGCTTTGTTTGCGGCCGGTATGAAGCAGTGGATCAACGTTTTA
The DNA here is from genome assembly GCA_037137465.1 of Betaproteobacteria bacterium. Taxonomy (GTDB): domain Bacteria; phylum Pseudomonadota; class Gammaproteobacteria; order Burkholderiales; family Burkholderiaceae; genus Polynucleobacter. Next base: position 27,481 of record JBAXKF010000029.1, read on the forward strand.
TCGATCGCAATGTTGATCTTGAGATAAGTTTGGGGGATTTTGTGCTCTCCGGAGGGGAAATTGCTGCGATGGCCATCATAGATGCCATGGTTCGCTTAATTCCAGGAGTATTGGGAGATAAAGATTCAGCACTTCAAGATAGCTTTATGGAAGGCTTACTTGACTGTCCGCACTATACAAGACCTGAAATATATGAAAATTCTGTTGTTCCGGGGGTGCTTTTAGGCGGAAATCATGCCATAATAGAGGGCTGGCGTCGTGAGCAATCTTTGCTCGCAACCCAACTGAGACGTCCTGATTTAATCGAGGCGGCTCGCAAAAAAGGGTTGTTAAGTAAAAAAGATGAGCTTTTTTTAAAGAACATTCAAACAAATACTTAGCAGTTTTATTATTTAGTATCCTCTTTCAGGTCCAAACAGGTTTTGGGATCAACGCTGAAATGATGCATAAGGAGTTGATAGATGAATCTCATCGAAAAAATTGAGCAAGAAGAAATTGCTCGCCTAACGGCAAACAAAGTAGTTCCTGATTTCGCACCTGGCGATACACTCATTGTTAACGTCAATGTAGTTGAAGGAACCCGTAAACGTTCACAGGCTTTTGAAGGTGTTGTGATTGCTAAGCGCAATCGTGGCTTAAATTCAAGCTTTATCGTACGTAAAATCTCATCTGGTGAAGGTGTAGAGAGAACATTCCAAACTTACTCACCACTCATTGCAAGTATTGAAGTCAAGCGTCGCGGTGATGTACGCCGTGCCAAACTTTATTACCTCCGTGAGCGTTCAGGTAAGTCTGCACGTATTAAAGAGAAGTTAGTTTCTCGTAAGGTGAAAGAGACTCCAGCGCAGTAAGTCCTCTTTAAGCTGACTATGTCAGCATCACAATAACCCTTGT
>JBAXKF010000030.1:0-26389 GCA_037137465.1 Betaproteobacteria bacterium
GCTAAATTACTGTGTATATACCATTCATATTTGGCAGACCAATATTTAGCAGTAATTGTTATGGCAAATTCTCGCAAATGATCAGGTAATGAATTTTCGAATCGAATACTATCACCTAGTTGACGTACTCGATCTGCAAGTACTGGCTTTCTGATGAGTGCATTAAATGGTCCACTCACTCTTTTACGTGGACTGGCAATCAATGTGTCAGCAACCGAGCGTTGCTCAGGCGTCATTTGATCTAGGGGAATTGGCAAAATACGAACAGTTAATGGTTGACTCATACGGGGACCCAGGCTAGTTGTGCTTGATAAGCAAATTCGGTTTTAACGTCAATTACAGCAGGTAAGTTACTCGCTACCGCTGCTTCAAATGCAGATTTAAAATCTTCAGGTTTTTCAACCGTAATACCAAAACAGTTAAAAGCTTGTGCAATCTTGGCAAAGTCAGTTGGTTCATAAACATAACATTCTTTTTTTCTTCCCTCAGGACGATCGCCATACGCAATATTTAAGTTCTTAACACCTTGAGATAAACACTCATTATTATTCACAATCACAATAACATTTAGTCCCCAGCGTTTTGCTGTCTCTAATTCCGGCAAATGATACGAGAAGCCTCCATCACCTGTAAAACAAACAACAGTTCGATGAGGTGCTGCTGCTTTTGCACCTATTGCGGCTGGGAAAGACCATCCCAATGAACCTGCAGCGCGCATGTAAAACTGTTCCGGATGGGTCATGTCAACGAGGTTACCCGTCCATAAGGCAGAGTAACCTGTATCCGCAACCAAGATGGCATCTTTAGGTAATATTTTAGTCAGCTCACGGCAAAGTCGTTGTGGATGCATTGGCGTCTGTGTTCTAGATAGCTCAATTTCTTGCTCTTTCCACCACGCGTCAGATAAAGTCTTCGTGTAATTTAACCATTCATCTCGAGACTGAGCATTACATGCCTGCGCAAGGACTTCTAGGGTTGATCTCACATCTGCTTGGATGCCAATGCACTTTGCATAATTTCGTCCAATCTCCACAGGATCCATATCTACTTGGATAGTCTGTATATGTGCTCTAGGTAGTTTCCAATTGGCAGTTGTGTGATCACTGGTATTACTACCAAAATAAATCACCAAATCTGCTTCATCTACCATGTGATTGGTACAGCTTCGACCATATAACCCTACCATGCCTCTAAATAAAGACTCTTCTTCTAAGACTAAGGACTTTGCATCGAGGGTCACTGTAATGGGAGCTTGTATTTTTTTAGCAAATGCATGTAAAGCATCCCTTGCCCCAGAGATAACCGCTCCTCGATCAGCAATAATGATAGGTTTTTTACTTTTCGCTATAGCAGCTACTGCCACTTCAATCATCTTGGCATCTGGCTGTGGTCGAAATGCTGGAAAGTGAGTATGTACCTCATCGACAGCAATCTCAAAATCAACTTCCAAGGGTGTTAGTGCATCGCCTGTAAACCCGGCAACATCAATATGTGAGGGGCGTGGTGTGCCAGTCGTTGCCTCACGAAATCCTTGCCGAATGAGATGCGGCATTTGCTCAACCACTTCCATTTGCGCATTCAATTTTGTGACCGGCTCAAATAGTGGCGCATGGTCTACTTCTTGGTAAGAGTTTCGATATTGCATAGCCGCAACATGTCGCCCTGTAAAAGCGATCACCGGCGAATGGCCCAAATAAGGATCTTGCAATGATGCGGCTAAGTTGGCAGCTCCTACTGACTGCGCCATACATATTCCAGGTTTTCCAGATACGCGTGCATATCCGTCAGCCATATATCCAACCCCTTTTTCTGAATGTCCCAGAATACGTGTAATTTTTGTATCTTCCATTTCTGCGAGGGCACGTCTTAATACTGCATCCATAAAAAATACGTGTGTCACTCCGTAAGCTTCTAGTAATTTTGCGAAATATTTCGCACCAGTCATTTTTTCTGACATTTACTTCTCCAATCGTATGAAATCATTGATCTGTGGCTTATAAAGAGTAGACATCATTTGTGTAGAATTTAATTTCTGTTTATTAGCAATAAACATGTGTCTCCCTCTTATAATTTTTTCCTCTTATTCTTAGAGGTTTTATATTGAATATTCATTATTCTAACTCCAAAACTTATTTATTAAACAAATGATTAATAAATAAGTCGGCCTTTTGATAGCGATTTTTATTAGCATTTACACTTAGTTTTAAACAACTGCTTAAAAAGTAGGGACATACTATGCGTGTAGGAGACAAATTCAAATATTTTGCATCTAATAAAAAATGAAAAAAATTACTAAATCATTATTCATGGTGCTGTGCGCACTTTTTATAACATCGCATACACTCCATTGTTTTGGGCAATCAAGTCCGCTTGACTTCCCAAATAAACAAGTTCGTCTTGTGGTTCCTTATGCGCCCGGCGGGCCTACCGACATCATTGCACGGCTGATTAGTCAACGTCTTTCAGAGTCCTGGAAACAACCGGTGATTGTTGATAATCGTCCAGGCGCTAATGGCAATACTGGTACAAGCTCTGTTGCTAAAGCACCTGCAGATGGCTACACCATTTTACTCAATACCACCTCGATTACAGTGAATGCTTCTTTATTTAATAATCCAGGGTATAGCCTTGATAAGGACTTTATCGGTGTAGCCAATGTTGCATCTAGTCCAAATATCATTGTTGCGGGAAAAAGTCTACAGGCTGTTAATTTAAAAGATGCTATTGAAGAAGCTAGATCTGGTAAATTAAATTATGGTTCACCTGGCGAAGGTACAACCCCCCACCTTTCTGCAGAGTATTTATTTAAGGTATTGGCGAAGGTGTATGTAGAACCTATTCAATACAAGGGTGCTGGTCCTGCAGTTAATGCAGCATTGACTGGTGAGGTTCAGTTTAGTAGTGTCGCAGTTCCTGCCGCTAGCCAATTTATAAAAACTGGAAAGCTACTTGGCCTAGCCGTCACCAGTGCCAAGCGATTACCCACCTTGCCTGATGTTCCAACAGTTGCTGAATCAGGCTTTACAGGATTTGAAGATTACACGTGGGTTGGTGTATTTGTCCCTAAATCCACCCCTGAATATATTGTTGAAAAAATTAACGCTGATATCCAAAAGATATTAGACGACTCCGCATTTAAAGAACGTCTTAATACGATTGGTTTTGATGCGGCTGGAGGTAGTGTCGTACAGATTAATCAATACCTAAAGAAAGAGTCTGATAAGTGGGCCAGGGTAGTGCGCGAAATCGGAATCCCTAAACAATGATGAAAACAATATCTGATGTATTAAAACCTATTCGTAGAGTCATTACCGATAATGACTCTTCTGGAAAATCTTACTTTATCGAGGATGGTCCATCACCAGCGGTTAAAGAGGTTGCCCAGAGGCCTGGTTATCGTGTAACTAATATTTGGCGGACAACGCAGTCTCCTGTAAAAGTTAATTCTGAAGATTCCATCACACAACACGCTGGTGTTCTGCCACCCAAAAATGGTAATGTTTTGAGGATCATCGATTACCCTCCTGAGCCTAAAGATCCTCAGGAAATTAAACGTCTTCAGGATATTACTTTCGCAAATTTATATCCAGATGCAGGTCATGACTTAAAACCTGGCGATCATCCGGGTATGCATATCACCAAAACCGTGGACTATGCCATCGTCCTTGCTGGTGAGATTACAGCCATTTTGGAAACGAGTGAAACTATTTTGCGTGCTGGTGATGTTTTAATTCAGCGGGGAACTAATCATGCTTGGGCAAATCGCTCAGATTACCCTGCACGTATTGCATTTATCTTGATTGATGGGCAGGACTAAAACTGGAGGTTTATTGTGCAAAAAATGATTATTGCCGGGGTTAAAGCTGGGTTCTTTACACTTAGCTTTTTGTCATTTTTAGTTTTCTCACAAACGTCGAACTTTCCCAATAAAACCATCCATTTTATAGTGCCATTTGCGCCAGGAGGATCAACGGACGTAACTGCACGAATCGTTGGCCAAAAGGTTTCTGAAATTCTTAAGCAGCCCGTGATTGTCGAAAATCGTGCTGGCGCGGGGGCAAGTATTGGAGTGCAATATGTTGCTAATGCAGCGCCTGATGGTTACACCATCCTCGTAGTCTCACCATCAATTATTGTGAACGCTGCATCTGGGGCTTCATCTGGTTACAAGCCTCAAGATTTTGAAGTGGTTTCTTTTGCAAGTAATTTACCGATGGGTATTTTTGTAAACGAAAAAGTTCCTGCTAATACTTTAGAAGAGTTACGTCAGGTCGCTCTTAAAGATCGCCTTTCTTTTGCAACAGCAGGTACTGGAACTCCGCCAAGTATTACTTGCGAAAACTTATTTCGTATTATCTGGAAATCAGATGTAACCCATATTCCCTATAAAGGCTCTAGCCCCGCTTTATTAGCGACCGTTAGTGGCGAAACACCTATTACCTGCGGCGCAATGACTGGAGTTACCCCCTTTGCAAAACAAGGCAAAGTTAAGGTTCTTGCTGTATCTAGTGAAAAACGCTTAGCAAGTCTGCCTAATGTTCCAACAGTGATTGAGGCTGGCTACCCTCAATTACGTGATGATTTATGGACCGGTGTTTTTGTGCCAAAAAATACGCCACCCGAAATTAAGCAAAAATTAAATCAAGCGATTAATCTTGCGATACAAAATCCTGAGGTCATTGAAAAATTTGATGCAAATGATTTGGTTCCAATGGGTGGCAATTTAGAACAAAATAGTGCATATTACGCTTCGGAAATATCCCGTTGGATTAAAACAATAGCATTAGTGAAAGCTAAGTAGGAGCTTTACCGAGGATTGAACCACACATGTTTTTGGGGTTAAACTAAGCACTATCTAATATTCAGAAAATACTGAAAATCTAATCAGGAGACCTCATGAACAAAGTATTCTTTTATAAAACTCTCACGGCTATTATTGTTTTTGTAATGTCATCCGTAAGCTCGCTATCGATTGCGCAAAATGACTTTCCATCTAAACCTATTAATTTAATCTCTCCCTACCCTCCAGGTGGTGCTGTTGATCAAGCAGCAAGATCGATTGCCCAGTCACTTTTTAAAGTATGGAATCAACCCGTAGTTGTCAATACCAAACCTGGCGCTGGTGGAGCGATTGGTATTTTAGCTGTAGCAAATGCCATTCCTGATGGATATACCCTGTTAGTTACAGCACCGGCAATCTTATCTGTACCCATATCGGATCGCATGTTTAACAAAACGCCATCGTTTGATCGCTCACAATTTGCCCCCCTAGCTCTCTTATCTGCTGAACCTGTTTTGTTTGTTGTTAAAGCAGATGCGCCATGGAAGAATTTTGATGAGCTTGTAAGCTATGCCAAGAAAAATCCGGATAAAGTTCCGTACTCTTCCACAGGCAACTACAGTAATCTTCATTTACCTGTAGAGATGATTGCTCATGCCTCAGCAATTAAGTTACAACATATCCCCTATTCTGGCGGTGGCCCTGCATTAACAGCCGTCTTAGGTGGTCAAGTCGCCATGACTGCTGGGGTTCCTGGTGTGGTCGCCCCGCATATTAAAGCCGGGACATTACGCCCTTTATTAATTACCAGTGCAAAACGCCACCCTCAATTCCCTGATGTGCCAACAGCAATTGAATTAGGTTATAAAAATGCTGAATTCTACCTCTGGGCTGGATTATTTGCCCCAGCGAAAACTCCAGATGCTTTGGTTCAAAAAATTCGTAAGGATATAGGTCGTGCTGTCCAAGATTCAGAATATATTCAAATGACTGAAAAAATGGGTGTTCTGATTGATTATCGCGACGGGAAGGATTTTGATGATTTTCTTAATAAAGATCAAGAACGTTTAAGTAATACCATCAAAGTCATTGGTAAGATTGAATAACACGCGTTTTTGCTATTAAGCTTTTTGCTGGATGGCTTGAATAATTTTGGCTGGTGTGATTGGTAATTCATTCACAAAAACATGCAGGGGTTTTAATGCGTCATTAATTGCATTAAACACCGCTGCTGAGGACCCTGCCACACCACCTTCCCCACCCCCTTTGGCTCCGAGTTCAGAGGTCTTGGTTGCGGAAAAAGTATGTCCAACTACTATATCTGGCATTTCACAAGCCATAGGGACTAAGTAATCGACTAAACTTCCGTTCATTAATTGTCCCTGTTCAGAATAAAGACACTGTTCATATAGAGCCGCGCCAATTCCTTGTATAACCCCACCTCGAATTTGCTCATCTAGTAATAATGGATTTACTACGACACCAACGTCCTCTAATACCCAGTGCTTTAATAATTTGACATATCCTGTCTCTGGGTCAAGCTCTACGTAAGATGCTTGAATACCATTAGTAAATACGCCATCAAAATCACGCTGCGCAAAACTGCGGCTAACCGTTAACTCTGGGGTAAAACCTTTCGGTATTTTTTCGTGATTGAAATATGCTTGACGAGCAAGATCTTCAAACGAAATCAACTGTTGATGTTGGTCTAAACGAATCACATACCCATCTTGCAAACCTAATGTGGAGGGGTCAAGCGAAAAAAGTTTCGCGGCAAATTCAAGTATGTTTTGTTTGAGTGCTTTTGCGGTTTGTAAAATAGCTTCGCCACCAATCGAGGTTCCCCTAGAGCCGTAGTTACCTCCGCCATAAGGACTCGCATCCGTGTCGCCTAACACAACCCGAACCCCTTCGATAGGAACTTGCAACACGCTAGCTGTAATTTGTGCAGCAATGGTTTGTGCGCCCTGTCCAAATTCATTAATGCTTGCGGTACAAAAAATCGATCCTGTGGGTAATAAGCTAATTGTTGCTGTATCTGCGGCAGATATCGATGCGCCACCCTTGCCATACATCGTCGATGATGGGCTTGATGTTTCTAAAAAGCTAGCAAAACCAATCCCTCTCAATATGCCCTTCTCCCGGCATAAATCTTTCTCTTTTAATAATTCTTCATAATTCATTAATACTCTTAACTGATCAACTGACTCATGCTGAGACAATATTTCGATACTTGGTCCACTCACTAATTTATATGGATAGGACTGGGCAGGAATGTAATTATTTTTTCTAAACTCTAGGGGGTCTAGTCCTAATTGTGCTGCAGCACGCTCAATCAAGCTCTCTGTAATTAAACATGCGATGGGTCTGCCTACCGACCTGTATTGTCCATACATACTTTTATTTTGAAATACGGCTCGCGTTCTTGCACGGTAAGAACTAATACCATACGCAGCTCCTACTAAGTTAATGACCTGACGTGCTTCATTAACACCACCGCGTGGATAACTTGCATAGGGCCCCATACTTTGGATATCATCCATTTCAATCGCTAAGATCTTTCCTTCTTTTGAGACGGCCATTTTGGCGTGTATATGATGGTCTCTGGCGTGATAGTCTGATAAAAAAGATTCAAGCCGATCTGCTATATATTTAACTGGTCGCCCCAAAAGAATAGACACCCCAACGGTTGCCATTTCATCGCCATAGACGTGGATTTTTAAACCAAAGCTTCCGCCAACATCTGGTGACTTGATGCGTACATGACTCTCTGGTATTCCAAAGTGATGGGATAAAATCCAATGCATCATATGTGGCACTTGGGTTGATTGCCAAACCTCGAGTTGCTGATCAGACGATACATAGTTGGCAATGATGGCCCTTGGCTCGAGGGTTACATGGGTATGCCGACCCGTTCTTAACTTTTCTTCGATCACTACTGCCGCATTTTTGAAAGCAAGATCTACTTCACCTTCATCAATTGTTCTTTCCCAACACAAATTAGTCCCTAGTTCTGGATGCAAAATAGGCGTTTGCGAATCTAGGGCTAATTCTTCATCAACTACCGGAGTTAATGGCTCATAATCAATTTCAACAAGTTCAGCAGCATCCTCTGCCTGTGCGCGTGTTTGCGCAACTACGGCAACAACTGGGTGACCATGCCACATAGCGCGGTCCATGGCTAAGGGAAAATGCGGGACAGACTTCATGCCTTCTAAATGACTAAGTATTCCCATATAGGGTTTACAAATCGCAGCAATATCTTCGCCCTTGACGATTTTAATAACGCCATTCACCTTCATCGCTTGATCAAAACGGATGTCTAATATCTTTGCATGTGCATGCGGGCTTCTAACAAATGCCACATGACATAACCTTGGTAATTGAATGTCATCAACATAACACCCTTTACCTTCAAGCAATCTTCGTAGTTCGTGACGAATGACTGGTTTGCCAATCAATTCGTGAGGTGCGTTTGATGAGTTATTCATAGTTCACTTACTGCTTATTTTCTTTTTGATCAAATACATCTTCGACCGCATCTACGATTGCTTGATAGCCTGTACAACGGCAGTAGTTTCCTGAAATCGCTTCTCTAATCTGCTCACGTGTGGGACGTATCGATTTTTTAGCAATTTCTAATGTGGTTAAAATCATTGCCGGTGAGCAAAACCCACACTGTGCCGCATTTTTTTTCTGGAAAGCATCCACCATTTGTTTGGCCGCTCCAGATTCAACTACACCTTCAATCGTTTGCACTTTACAGCCATGGATTTGAGCCGCCAACATCAAGCATGACCTTACTAAAAGTCCATCCACTAATACAGTACATGCTCCACATACACCATGCTCACATCCAAGATGTAGGCCACTTAACCCCATCTCTATACGTAAAAAATCACCCAAATGCATTCTAGATGAAACCTGGCGATGAACTACTTCGCCATTAATAAGCGTTTCAACTTCTATCTGGTTTTCAAATTGCGCCATTGCATGCCTTTCCTAATAAATCGAGTAAGGCTCGCTTGACCATCACTTTTAATAAATGTCTTTTTATTTCGGCATCATGATAAATATCACTAGAAATATCCATCTCCTGTCCTGCAAATTTAGCTATTTTGAGAATATTTTCTTGATCAAATCTGCCATTCATAAGCTCTAGGGCTAAGTGATTGTCGACAATAGGCCGATCAGATACCCCAAAGTAAATGATTCGTATCTTTATTAATTGAGTACCTTGAAATTCAGCGGCAATCGCAATACCCACCGTTGCATAATCACCCTGTCTTCGGGTCAACTCTTTAAATACAAAATGAGAATGCGTATTTTTCGGGAATAAAACACTCCTGATTATCTCGCCATGTTCAAGTGCGGTGGAATATAGTCCATGAAAAAAATCTTGGGCAGCTATCTGTCGCTCACCCGTCTTTGAACAAACGTGTATTACCCCCTCAAGAGCTAAAGTTATGGCAGGTATTTCTGCTGCGGGGTCGGCAAAAGCAAGGCTGCCTCCAAATGTTCCTCTCGAACGAATAGCGCTATGGGCCACATGCGGCATCGCCTCATGAAGTAGTGGGATATGTTTGGCCACTACTTCAGAAGTTTCGATTTGATAGTGACGTACTAATGCCCCAATACTTAAACCAAGACTTTGTTCTTGAATATTTTTTAGTTCTAATATGTGATTGATATCAATTAGCGCAGTTGGGCTAGATAAGCGCATATTGAGCGTAGGCATTAAACTTTGACCACCTGCTAAGATACGCGCATCTTCGCCGTAGTAATCCATTAACTCAAAAACTTCTGGAATGGATTTTGCGCGACAGTAAGTAAAATTAGGTGACTTCATGTGTTCTATAACGGATAAACAGTAATCTGCCTATTGTGAGATACGATTAAATGACGAAATGATTATTTTTGGAGTAATAACTTAATCTTAACTATTTTAAACTTATAAACATAATACCTTGTTACGCATAACTCATCATTTAGATGAGACTAGTTTAATTACTTAATTTTCTGTTTTTTCATCGCGTAACATCTGAAATACTTCTGCTGGAATAGTTTTCTCGTATTTCTCAAATACAGGCTTTACAGCCGCCTTAAACAACTCTCGCTCCTCATCGGTTAAGTAAATGATTTCATTTTCCTCTGGATTGATTTGTTTCAAAATATGCTCATCTTCCTCACTGGCTAACTGCCACTGATACTCAGTGGCAAGGGTTGCAGCAGTTGTGAATATGCGCTTGATATCTTCAGGCCAACTATTCAAAATTTCTGCATTACAGATAAACGCAGCTCCTCCAAAAAAATGCCCTGTAAGGGTAAAGTAACGATGAAACTTATGTACTCCGAAATTGAAGCTATTGGTTAATGGATTATCTTGTGCATCAAATCGTGGCCCAGCTATCTCATCTACAAAAACTTTTACATCTACAGGAATAGGATTAAACCCAATCGCTTTTAATGACTCCACATGCACTTCACTGATTTGTGTTCGAACACTTAATCCCTCACAATCTGTTGGGCGATGAATCGGTCGAATTTTATTCGTGATATGTCTAAACCCGTTGTCCCAAACTCCTAATAATTTAAACGGTGTATTTAATGCAAAGCGATTTTGTAAATAATGTCCGAAATCCCCTCTTAGTGCAGTCTGGACTTGTGCGCGATCTTTGATTAAAAATGGTAAATCCAAAATACTAATTTCAGGCACCCACTCTATAAAACGGACGGTGGACATATAACAGCAAGTCAGCTCCCCATTATTTACCATGACCGGCAAATCGCTTGACTTCAGTCCTTGTTCTAAAACACTCCCAATCAATTCCACACTGCATCGATCGCTAAGTTGTTCTTGCAGAATTTTTAAAAAATACTGGGCCGCTTGAGTATGAATGGAGTTTTTATTTTGGTATCCACCAAATCGAATATGTATTTTGTTCATTTTTATGTTGTTTATTATATAGTTGAACTACTTTATCAAATCTAAAGGATTGCAATGAACTTACTTGAGAAATTACATTGGCGCTACGCTACAAAAAGAATGGATTCCACAAAAGTAGTCTCAAAAGAGAAGGTTGATCGCATCCTTGAGGCCATTCGACTCACCGCAAGCTCAAGTGGTTTACAACCCTATGAATTAATTCTCATCACGAATCCCTCTCTTCGTGAAAAAATTAGATTAATCGCCAGAAACCAGCCACAAATAACGGACTGCTCTCATCTCATTGTTTTTGCTGCTTGGGATAATTACACGGCTGATAGAGTTAATGAAGTATTTGATTTCACTATCGATATCCGCAACTATAGAAGTGCAGATAGAGAAGCCTATCGTCAAAGTCTTCTGAATTCCTTCTCAAAACAGGATGCTGAGACTAATTTTTCACATGCTGCTAAACAAGCTTATATTGGCTTAGGTACCGCTCTCATTGCTGCGGCTATTGAAGAAGTGGATTGCACGCCCATGGAGGGTTTTGACCCATTAGCTCTCGATGAAATATTGAACTTAAAAGATAAAGGCTTGCGCAGTGTTGTCCTTCTTCCTTTGGGGTACCGAAACGCGGCGGAAGATTGGCTAGTTAATCTCAAAAAAGTTCGTAAACCTATGGCAGATTTTGTCACTCATATCGAGTAATTTGCATGACTAGCTTTTAAACAATGATTTCTTTTTCATTATGAATAAGCTTCATCTTGGGTGGCAAACTATTTAAAGCGCTTGCGTGTAAATAACAAGTCCTAGCTGACATGTTTAAAAGTTTCTCAAACATATCATCTGATAAGGCACCATTAAGAAATAAATGCGTTTCGATTGGCTCTGCCCTACCAATATCAGCGATTGAGTTCTCACCGGCAGTTATTGAAAATGGATTGTATTGAACTAACCGAATGCCATTGACTTGTAGTTTCATATTTTCGATATACCGAGCAATCTGAGTAATAAAACAAAAAGCGATTCCAGCTGATAGGAGACCTAGTCCAGATGGGGCTTTACAAGTTCCTCCCTCGTCTGAAATAAATTGGAAATGACTCATGCCAGGTAACCCAAGCCACGATTCAATTTCAGTGATTCCTTGTGGATTCGAAAAATAACTATGGCCTTTAATATTTCTAATAATTTTAGTTGCGCTCCCAGGAGGAGCAATAGAAACATGACCATCTTCGCGCGTAGCAAGCTTGCGAATAATATCAATCTCAGGCTGATTGGACTTTATGGGCTGTAATGCAGTTGGATATCGTAAGAAAGGGTCCATCGGGATATCCACCATGGGATCAACTAACTCATTCAAGATCTTTCTTTTACCATTGATCGTTAGCGAAAAAGTACTTTTTAAAACGCTATTTAAAAAATCAATGCATGGCGATGCCTGCATTGCATGATTGATTAACAGAGTGATTTCAGGATCAGAAAAGTCACTTTTGATACGAATCTCAATCTGAGATGGATTTGCTACCCCTCTACCACTTCCAGTAACAAATGATCCTAGTAACCAATACTCATTGTCTAACTTCATATGCAAATCAGTTAGGGGCGTTTGTAAAACATTTGCATAATGCCTGATTCGGTTAAGTAGGTCTGCTTGCAAACCTGCATTGAAGTAACCAAAAGGAAATGGTGCTAAATCAGTCCCTTTTAAATGTAAGCCCTCATCCGAGGTCAACCGCCATGAGGTCCCTCCACCCTCGGTGAGTATTGCCTCTCTTTGGTGGCCTAGCAAATGACATGCTTCAACTTTAATAATCTCCCTACCCTGCTGATTCTGCGTTAGGGTCGAAGGTGTGTTTTCAGTGTTAGCCTTAAATCCAAGTGGGTACCCATAGGTATCAATTGCATAACTCATTAATCAACGACTACCTTTGCTTTATCGATGACATCTTTCCACATGGGTACTTCACGTTGCAGTCTGCCTCGCAATACATCTGGGCCGCCTGCTACGACTCGAAATCCAAAGTTCTTTAATCTGTCATTGATTTCTGGTGTTTGCAAAATTGTATTAATTTCTTTCGATAATCTGTCCACTACTGCAGCTGGTGTCCCCGCTGGAGCAAGAATGGCCACAAAAGTTTCTGCTTCGGTATTCGGATAACCAAGCTCAGTCAAGGTTGGTACATTGGGCATTTCTGATGCACGTTCACGACCCGTCTGAGCCAAGGGTATTAGTGCCCCAGATTTAATGTGTGGCATTAATCCTAAAATATTAATTGATCCTATTTGTGTAGAACCTCCTAGAACCGCCTGAATGGCAGGGCCGCCTCCTGGATAAGGTATAGGCGTAATATTAATTTTTGCCCGAGATTTAAATAACTCCATTCCTAAATGTGGGGAAACTCCAATGCCAGCATGCGCATAATTCAAAACATCTGGCTGGTTCTTCGCTATGGTCATCATGTCATTAAATGAATTGATCCCAGAATTTGCTTTGGAGAGAATTATATTCGGTGAGGCACCGCAATCGGATATTGGAGAAAAATCTTTAAATGGATCAAAGCCTGCATTTTTGTATAGACTTGGATTAATGACTAAAACACTCGTTGTGATAAGTAATGTATATCCATCGGGTTTTGACCTAGCCACATAATTAATCCCAATATTCCCACCAGCGCCAGGTTTGTTTTCAATAATAACTGACTGCCCAAGGGCATCAGAAAGTTGCTTGACGATCGTACGCGCCAAAACATCGCTCGCCCCGCCAGGCTGAAATGGGGACACTAATGAGATTGTTTTTTCAGGGTAAGCCGCATAAACATGTGTAGTAAAAAAAGCCAAGAGCAGATTTAATGTAAAACTTAAGCCTAAAAGACGAAAAAAGAATCTCGCGCTACTACAGTGAATATTCATCATGCATTCTCCAGTTTTTAGTTATATTTATTGTTGCTAGAATTTGTTTCTAGTCATTATTTATTATATGCCGAAGATATATTTTCTTCCAAATTGAATTACTTAAAATCCTCCAAAATAAATGACCAATGACCCCAAACTGCTTTTTCAGAGCGCTATGTAATATTTTGTTACTATGTATCAAATTATAAGGAGACACAATGCAAATGACTTTTGCAAAACACCTATTTATTTTGGCGAATATTTTATTTTCTTTTCACCAATTTTCTTTCGCTCAAGAATACCCAATAAAGCCCATCAAGATTGTTATCCCGTTTCCGCCAGGGGGCGGTGCTGATGTATTAATGCGCCCCTTAAGTAAGAAATTATCTGATCTATTAGGTCAAACGGTTATTTTAGATAATAAGCCTGGCGCAAACGGCAATATCGGTGCTGATTTTGTGGCCAAGTCTGCTCCTGATGGCTATACTTTATTGCTAGGAAACAGCTCCTTACCAATTAGTAACGCCCTTTATAGTCAACTCAGCTTTGATCCTATTAAAGATTTGACTCCTATGGCAGTGCTGGTCAATACCCCAAGTGTTTTAGTGGCTAATCCAAAATTCGGTGCCAAAAATATCCCTGAATTAATTGCCCTTGCAAAACAAGATCCAGGAAAAATTAATTATTCCTCTGCAGGCATTGGGAGCACACCCCATTTAGGTATGGAAGTGCTTGGTATTGCAACCGGCACTAAATATACGCATATCCCTTATAAGGGCGGTGGTCCTGCAGTTTCTGCTGTTCTTGCCAATGAAGTTGATGTGTTAATTACCAATACGTCCACAGTTCTTGCCCAAATTCAGGCAGGTAAATTAGTGCCGCTTGGCTCAACCACATTAAAACGCACTCCAGTTCTATCATCTGTACCCAGCATTTCTGAAACAGTACCCGGCTTTGAACTCAATACTTGGTACGGTATCTTTGGTCCGGCTGGTGTGCCTAAAAGTATTGTTCAGCGTGTCAATCAGGCGTTTATACAATGCTTAAATAGCCCTGAAATTAAGCAACAATTGATTTCATTAGCTTATGACCCTGATCCGGGCTCAGCTGACGCCTTAGCTGCACTCCTCAAAAAAGATAATGCCTATTGGGCTAATGTGATCAAAATAACTGGTATCAAAGCCGAGTAATTTTGATCAACATATTCATCATCGCTCTATAAGCTATTTGAAAGATTTCAACTATGTCTAGTCATCACGTATTTCAAAATCCGCAACCTTTTAGCAATACGTCTACACCTAAAATCGTTTTGCCTAAGAATGCTACAGATTGTCATTGCCATTTATTTGATGATTTTGTCAAATATCCTATGTCAAAGAATCCAGCCTATCTTCCGCCTTCTGTGTTGATTGATGATTACTTAAAAGTGATAAATACAATTGGTATCGAACGCGCTGTAATTGTTCATGCTAATGTTTATGGTCTTGATAACTCTTTAGCCCTCGATGTGATCGCAAGCGCTCCCGATCGATTCAGAGCAATAGGGCTGGTTGATGAGTCTATTAGTGATCGCGAACTTGAGCGACTTCATTTAGGTGGGGTCAGAGGCTTTCGTTGTAACTTAGTTAATCAAATTGGCCTTTCTTTAGAGTCTGCAAAAAAATTAGCGCATCGTGTAAAACAATACAATTGGCATACGCAATTTCTGTTGGACGTGGAAAAATTTCCAAATCTCATTGAAACTTTTTCAGATTTTCCAATTGATGTTGTCATCGATCACATGGGACGTCCTGTTATTGAAAAAGGGGTTCAAGAAAAAAGTTTTCAAGGACTTATTTCTTTCTTAAAAACAGGGAAAGGGTGGTCTAAGCTTTCAGCTCCTTACAGAACCTCCAAAGATCCACTTTTCTATCGCGATATTGTGCCTTTTGCGCAAGCACTGGTTGAAGCGGTTCCAGATCAGTTAGTTTGGGGTTTTGATTGGCCTCATGTCAATATGGCTGCAGGCACTCCGATGCCAGACGACGGTGAATTGGTCAATCAGATTGGACTTTGGATTCAAAGCCCTCAAAGTTTACAAAAAATTATGGTCGATAATCCGAATCGTTTATATGCCTTTTAAATATAGAGGCGAAGTTTAATCGAATTGATATAGTCGCTGCGGATTTTTAACCAAAATCAACTCACGTAATGACTCATTCGGCACCCAGTCAAACAGTAAGTTACATAAATCAGCGTCATTTGGCATCGTATTTTTAACCATGACATGGGGCCAATCAGTTCCCCATACAATTTGGCTTGGACTATTTTCTAAAATAGTCTTAGCAAAAATATCGACGTCGCCATAAGGTAACTTACCAATACCGGAAATACGATAGGGCGCAGTAAATTTAACCCATGCTCTACCTTCACGCATCAAAGACAATAAACCTTGAAATCCGGAGTTCTGAATACCTACAGCACAGGGCAGATATCCAAAATGGCCAAACACAATCGGTACCGGAAAGTTGTGAAACGACTTTGCAATATCAGGAAATTCATTCACATGCATTAAGAGCTCAATATGCCAACCCCATGGCGCGATTTTTTCAGCGAGTTTTTTTAATGCTGGGAGGGGTAAGATTCCCTTTGCATCTGCTAAATCGACGATATTACATCTTACCCCTCTGACTCCTACACGATGTAAGTGATCAATTTCATTTTCAGTAATATCGTTATTAACTACCGCTACCCCTCGTAATATTTCAGGATGAGTCATCAGCGCAGCAATCAGCGCTGAATTATCTTCGCCGTAAATACTTGGCTGAACTAATACGGCTCGCGACACTCCTAAAGAACTTAATAAGTCCATATATTCAGGCAATAGAGCATCATATGGCGTATAGATTCTATTGCTTGCATATAGGAACAGGTCCGCTGGTCCACAAATATGGGCATGACAATCAACTGCACCTACGTGTAATTTAAATATTGGCGCCCTCAGATTAGGGTCTGGTGGTTGACAATATGGAGCTTGGCTCATGCATTAAATTCCAAAATATCTAATCCAGCATATCGATCGATGGCATAAATCAAATATTTGTCATCTACAAATACATCATTAGTTTGAGGGGCTGCTCGCCCTTCAGCTGGCAATGGAATATAAAACCCAGCTTCTCTTGGCGACAATGGATTGGCAACATCCACAGCCCTTAAACCACCTGCAAACCAAGTGCAAAAAACCATCGTACCTTTTCGTTGCTCTTGGAATTGGTGTGCGCCAAAGCGACCTGGCGTTGCTCGACTCCAAGGTGAGTCCAACTCACTCACATCATAAATTGATAGCGGCTTAATTGCGTTCAAATCAGTTACATCAAAGACCCACATACAGCCATGAGGGCGTCCTTTTCTCCGGTCAAGTTCTTCCGCATCATGGGCGTGGTCTTCTTCATCGATGGCAACCGCAATGCGTCTGCCGTCAATTAAATCTTCGAGAGGCATGAAGGTATGGGAGGGCTCTGGAAATGGTGGATGATAGTTATAAGTTCCAAGTGTTGTTGGCTTAGCAATATTACGAACGTCTATGACACCGACTCCACCATGCCAAAGACCAGCCCATAACTCATCGCCAAAACGCAAGGCGTGATGCAAGCGATGTTTTCTTCCTGACCAGTGCGGTGTTTCACCTGCAGCAATATGTTGTCCCGGCATCCACCATCGACTTACCTCCACCACCTTCGAAGGATTAGAGATATCGTATATCACGAGGATATTTCCTAAATAACCATCCATCTCAGTTGAAATATAAGCGTAATGTTCGTCCACATCAAATCGGTGTACACCAATACCACCTGTTTTCTGATGAGTAATTAATCGAGGATTACTTTTATCAGAGATGTCATAAATTTTAAAACCCCCATTTTGATAGGACTTTTTCTGAGCCGCCTCTACGATAGGAATGTCCTGTTCCCGAACATTTAAAGCTAAAGCTAATTCAGCGTGACTTGCCTCCCTCCCCAACTCCTTTAAGAGTCTTGCCTTCACTCCAGGTAATTCATCCGCCCTTCTACCAATCGGTGTCATATTTCTTTCACTATTCACAAATAGTAAATCACCCACAACTTTAGCTTTGTGTGAATGTGACTCAGGGTCATCTAAAAATATTTGATGAACTACTTTTGGCTTACGTGGGTCCGATATATCGAGTATCGATGTACCTAAGTTATTTTTATTAGGTATATGTCCTATATAAGCATAATTACCACTCACGGTCACCTGCCCACCACCTGGAATTTCAATCCTCGATAATGATTTAAAGTTTTGTGAAATTGGCTGATTCATCGTCATGTTGACCTTTCAATTATTCTGTTGCTCCGGAATCATGAACAGTTTTTGTCCATTTAGGTATTTCTGTTTTAATGTATTCAGAAAATTCTTTTGAATTGGAAAATGTTGGCGTCATTCCCAATGATTTAAATGTGTTTAGCAATTCCGGATTATTTTGGACCACTTGAAGCTCTGCCTCGATACGATGCACTACATTAGCAGGAACCCCGACTGGTACAACAATCCCATGCCAAGAGACCATTTCAAAGCCAGGTAATCCTGATTCTGACATCGTCGGAATTTGTGGAAAATCTTTTAATCTTTGTATTGATGTAACGGCAATGGGCCTCACCCGTCGTTCTTTAATAAAAGGTATCACTGAGGCTGATGTTGCAAACATCATATTGACATGTCCCGAAATTAAATCTACTAGTGCAGGCTGTGCACCTTTATAAGGTACATGAACAATTTGAATGTTGGCGCTGGTTTTAAAAAGCTCTCCAGAAAGGTGCGGTGCAGCCCCCATTCCTGAACTCGCAAAATTTAACTCTTTAGGTTTTTGTTTGGCCAGTGCAATTAACTCTTTTAAGTTATTTACCGGTAGAGATGAGTTAACGACTAAGATATTTGGTTGAGATGCCACTAGTCCTATCGGAATAAAATCTTGCGTCGGATTAAAGCCTAAATTTTTATATAAGGCGGCATTGGTTGCCAAAATACTGTTGTTACCTAATAACCAAGTATAGCCATCAGCAGGGCTATGGGCGACATATTCTGCAGCCAAATTACCGCCTGCTCCAGGTTTATTATCAATAATGATCGACTGACCTAAACCCACTGACATCTTTTGCGCTACGGTTCGAGCAATAATATCGCTTGGGCCGCCAGCGGTAAAGCCAACTACTAATCGAATTGGCTTAATGGGCCAAGCATCCGCAGCATTAGAAACTTTGAATACAATTAAAGCCAAACCAACTAGAATATAAAATCTTAGATGTTGTCTCATATATATATTTAATTTATTATAAATTTTGTAATAGTAAGTCTAACTCATATTTGAATGTAATCCAAATTAATAAAAAAACATAAGGTGACAAGATGATTCGGAAAAGCATCATGCTAATAGTAGCCGCTGGGCTATTTCTCATGAACTCGACAATGAGCCTAGCAGCATATCCAGATCGACCTGTTAAGGTAGTGATTCCTTTTGCTGCGGGTGGTGGTGCGGATATTGTTGGTCGGCTTGTTTTTCAAAAACTATCTACCCGTTTGGGTCAATCTTTCGTGATTGAAAATCGTGGTAGCGCCGGCGGAATTATTGGCGCAGACATGGTTGCCAAAGCTGCTCCAGATGGCTATACCCTCCTTTTAGGGCAAACAGGACCCAATGCTATTAATCCCGCACTATTCTCAAAGATGCCCTATGACCCTATTAAGGATTTTTCGCCCATTATTCAGTTAACTAGCTACCCTTATGTCATCGTAGTCAATCCAAATGTTCCTGTAAAAAATCTACAAGAATTAATTGCGCTATCGAAAGCCAAACCTGGTAGCTTGAGTTTTGGTACTGCAGGTACTGGGAGCTCAGCTCAACTTGCCGCAGAACTATTTATGCAAGCAACCAATATCACCATGACACATATACCTTACAAGGGCGCTGGTCCAGCCCTTATGGACACCATGGCAGGAGTTGTTTCACTTACGTTTGGGGATGCGGCTTCGGCTACACCACTCGTTACTTCAAATAGTTTAAGAGCCATCGCTGTAACAAGCAAACGCCGTTCAGCTCTTTTGCCACAAGTGCCTACCGTTATTGAATCAGGTTACCCTGGATTTGAGGCTGTTGCTTGGCACGCCGTTCTGGCTCCGGCTAAAACACCGCCAGAAATTATTCAAAAATTAAATTCAGAAATAGCTATCGTATTAAGCGACCCTGAACTACAAAAAAGATTGTCTCAAGATGGTATTGAAATCATTGGTAGTAGTGCAGAAGATTTTTCAATCTACATTAAAAATGAAGTTGCTAAATGGGCAAAGGTTGTTCGCGATGCCAATATTAAATTAGACTAATGACTTAAGATGGTGCGTACATCGGTGAAATGTCCTGCCAAAGCCGCAGCTGCTGCCATTTCAGGGCTAAGTAAATGGGTTCTCCCACCAGGACCCTGACGCCCTTCAAAATTTCGGTTCGATGTCGAGGCACATCGCTCTCCTGGACTTAATCGATCTTCATTAATGCCAACGCACATTGAGCAACCTGGTTGCCGCCATTCAAATCCTGCCGCTGTAAAAATCTTATCTAACCCCTCGGCCTCTCCTTGCGCTTTAACTTCCATAGATCCTGGCACTACGAGCGCTTGTGTAATGGTTGAAGCAATGTGTCGTCCTTGTACTATCTTGGCAGCTGATCGTAAATCTTCAATCCGTGAATTGGCGCAAGAGCCAATAAATACTTTATCAATCTTGATACTTTGGACTGGCATATTAGCTGTAAGACCCATATACAATAGCGCTCCCTCCAGCCAAGAACGACGTGTGGAGTCAGTTTCGTTAGCAGGGTCTGGTACATTTCCAGAAATTTTTACGACGAGTTCAGGAGATGTTCCCCAACTTACATATGGCTCAATCTCTGTTGCATCAATCGTAATCTCTCGACTAAATACGGCATTTTCATCACTATGCAAGTCTTTCCAATATTCAACAGCATCTGTCCATGCTTTGCCCGTGGGTGCATAAAGACGTCCCTTGACATAATCAATGGTGACAGAGTCTACCGCAACCATCCCTGCACGAGCACCGGCCTCAATTGCCATATTACATAATGTCATTCTAGACTCCATGCTCATTTGCCGAACGGTCGAGCCAGCAAATTCAATGGCGTGACCAGCCCCTCCTCCCGTACCAATCTGACCGATTAAATGTAGCACCACATCCTTTGCACTAACTCCCTTTGAAAGATTTCCATGAATATTTACCCGCATTGATTTCAAGGGTTTTATATCTAGGCATTGAGAAGCCAGAACCATTTCAACTTCACTGGTACCAATACCAAAAGCTAATGTTCCAAGCGCTCCATGGGTACTGGTATGAGAATCTCCACAAACCACTGTCATACCAGGCAGAGTTGCCCCCTGTTCTGGTCCAATGACATGTGCAATTCCTTGTAAGCGATGTTTAAAAGGGTAGTAATGTAATGCACCAAAGTCGTTTACATTGTTATCTAATGTTTGCAATTGTAGTTTTGAGATTGGATCACGAATACCAAGGTTCCAGTTGCGTGTAGGGGTATTATGATCAGCTGTTGCAATAATAGTTTCTGGTCGCCAAGCCTTTATCCCTCGGATGCGAAGTCCTTCATAGGCTTGTGCACTTGTGACTTCGATAACATAGTGACGATCAATATAAATTAAGGCATTGCCATTTTCTTGCTGATGCACTAAATGACTATCCCACAGCTTTTCATATAGGGTTTTAGGAATCATCTAGCGATCCCCATCAAACGTTTTTAAGCGCGTATCTGGAAATAACCAAGGCTGGCTTATTCTCGCTCGCTCTTCGTAGGCTTTTATCTTGTTCGACTGAAGTAATACTAGGTCGACTTCGTCAACACCGCGCATTAAACAATCTTTACGAAAAGCATCTAATTCAAATGAATAGGTATTCTCATCTGTATCAACAACCATTTGAGACTCCAATTCAACACTCAGCATAAACTGCGTGCTAGCAAATGTTAATTGAAATAACTTGTCTATGACTTGGTCAGGAAGTCTAATTGTCAGAAGGCCGTTTTTTAGGGCATTATTTTGAAAAATATCAGCAAAATCTGGTGCAATAATGGCCTCGATACCATACTGCTGCAAAGCCCAAACTGCATGCTCCCGCGAGGAGCCACAACCAAAATTCCTTCGCCCCAATAAAATTCTTGCCCCTTGGTAGCGTGGCTCATTCAAAATAAAATTAGGATTAGGACGTCGGTTTGATATATCCATCCCGGGCTCTCCGTGATCTAACCATCGCCACTCATCAAATAAATGTGGTCCAAAGCCAGTTCGTGAGATTGACTTTAAAAACTGCTTAGGAATAATTGCGTCGGTATCAACATTATCCCGATCTATTGGCAATACAAGGCCGTGAATACGAGTAATTGGATTCATGGTTGAGCGGGCTTTGTCTGATCTGGAGTCAATTAGGTGCCTCTTTTATAGTGCGTATCCATATCTTATCATTGGATTACTAGATACTAATTATGGTCAAGAAAAGCTAATCCAAAATTAAGCAAGGGGCGTATGGGGCGGCTTATTTTTCATCAAGAGCCAAACGGAAATAATGACGAGTACGAGTCCACATATCTGATAAAGACTGATTTTTTCTTGTAAAAAATACCACCCCATAAAAAGAGTTGAAACGGGACCTAAAATACCAGATTGTGCTGTCAGAGAAGAGCCCATTCGCTTGACTGAAATCATAATCATAAAGATTGGCATGACAGTACAAAATAGTGCGTTGATCATGCTCAATATGTAGACTTCTGATGGCTGATCAAATAATTCATTTGGTGAAATTAGTGTAATTTGAATAATGCCAAACACTGTAGAAAAACTACTAGCGTAGGTTACCAATCGAATACTACCGATACGCTTAACCATCTCTCCTGAAAATATTAAATAATTGGCATATAAACAAGCACTCGCGAAGACTAAGCCTACTCCTAGCCAGCCGTCATTGCCTTTGGTATCAAGGTCCTCAATAAAAGCCAAAACAACTCCAAGGTAACCAATCACAATAGAAATCCATTGCAGTTTTGAAATTGGCTTGTGAAGAAAAAAGTATGAAATCAAAACTACAATCGCTGGGGTTAAGTAAAGAACGATTCTTTCAAGACCTGCGGAAATGTAAGATAGACCTAGAAAGTCAAGGTAGCTGGATAAAAAATAGCCGCTAAATCCTAGCCACATTAATTTGATTAAATCTTTAAACGATAATTTAGTATGCTGCTCATAATTCCTTGAGAAATAATAAACTACCCAAAATAGAGGAAAGGCTAAGATCATTCTCAAAGCTAATAAAACCTCTGAAGATACTCCATAGCGATAACTGAGTTTTACTAATATTGCCTTACCAGAAAATAAAATAGATCCAATAATGGCAATTGCCATTGTAAATAAATACGCTCGTCTGTCGTCAGTCACAAAATTGATGGTTTAGTTGTTATACATGTAATTACTACTGATAAATTAACTCTTTAAAAGAAGGTTAAATCTTCAAATCACCCAAATTCAACTCCATACTTAACAAGCCTATAATGGGTGGAGACAAAAAACCTTAAAAGCCTGTTCATATTACGCTAAATATTTATTGGGCTTCATTTACTGAAGTTTTTTATAAAAATAACTCAATCGAAAAAATATACTTCATGAAATCATCTATATCTCTCGCCGCATTTTTTATGCTGATACTCATTGCGGCAGTCATGGGAGCAAATCATGTTGCCGCTCGCTTTGCTTTCAATGACTCCGTCGATGTTGTTACAGCAGTATTTTTTAGAAGTGTCGTTACAGCAGTCATCATTTTTATGCTTTTATTAAGACGCGGCATATCAATGAAAGTTTCCAAAGAATATCATGCCATATTTCTTATCATTGGGACATTAATAGCGATACAAAGCTATTGTATTTACTCATCGGTTTCTCTCATTCCAGTAGTTTTAGCCTTGCTTGCTTTTAATACCCACCCTTTATGGACAGCCTTCTGGTCGCGTATTTTGTATCGTCGTAAAACTGAGCCTCTTGTTCTCAAATCTATGCCAATCATTCTTTTTGGATTAGCCTTAGCACTTGATGTCTTTGGAACAGCGTCAGGTCTTGGAGCTGCCGCTCAGTGGCAATCGATTGGTAAAGGGGTATTTTATGCTCTGATGGCCGCAGCCGCATTTGGTTTGGCATTAGTACTAACAGAACATAAAACTATCAAAATTAATGCTTTAGTCAGAACAGCCTATACCCTTGCAATTGTGACTGCACTCGCAACTCTTCTTGGCTTTTCTCAAGGAGGTTTATCTCTCCCCCATTCGACAAATGGTTGGCTTGGTCTTGTCGGTCTTACTGTTCTCTATGGTACTGGATTTACGATGATGTTTAGTTTATTGCCACGCCTTGGAGTGGTGGGTAATTCTGCAATCATGAATACTGAGCCTATCTTTGCACTTATTTTTGCTTGGATACTATTGGGTCAAACAATATCCATCATACAAATTGTTGGTGCACTTATTGTCGTTGGTACGGTTATCGTCATTGGCCTGCGGAAAAAATAATATGGCTAGTAACTAGATTTTTGTAGATAGATCTAGCAATCTCTAGAGATTGGTTTCAGAAACTGTTTTCATGAATTTCAACAAATCGTCATCATGATCAGGCATGCCATCTAATACCTTAGACATTTCTTTAAAGTACGTAGCGATTTGCTCTGCACCATGAAATCGTAGTTTCCAATTCGGATAACTTCTTGCCTCTATAGGTGCCAGTTCAAGGCGCCTAATAATATGATGCCTTCTATCACTTTGAATTCTTTCCCATACATTTAATATCTCGTATTTATCACCTTCTAATAACTGACAAAAATGACCGTTATCATAAAATAAAACCCCCGTCAGATCGTGAGTTTCATTCCATCTGACTGAACTATCTAAAATTTGTGTCAAAGAAAGCATTCCCATTAATTGGGTTGCTTTGCTGACATAGATAAGTTGGGTGAGTTTCATGTAAAAAGAATATATGTTCATTCTTCTCTTATTTCATAATAAAAATATTATGGAAAACCCCTAAATAATTAAATAATCCTAAATAAAAATTTTATCGTTGAACTTGCTCTTTTCCAGGGCTTCTAATAGAGGCTAATTACAGTTGTTTTATGGTTTCACTCTTTACGTAATTTTTCCATTTACCCCATCTTTTCATTTAAAATAAAATTTTGTAGAGGAGACAATATGAATCAAAAAAGCGCAGTTGAAGCTCGGGATAAAGCAAAAAACATCTACCGTAATGGCATTGTTGTTTTTGTTGTTATTTTCACTACCATCTCTCTTTGTTTATGGTTTCTATCTGCAATTAACTTTTAATCGCTGTAGAAGAATCCATTTAAGAGGATTATGTGAGTTTTAATGATGCCCCTTATCGCACGTTATGTACTGACTGTGGTATTTCTCGAACAAGTAATCCAAAACGCTGTGGGGATGCTTGTCAATTTATAAAACCAAACTATCCACATCTTGAGACCCAAGTTCATGGCAGATCTAGAAGTCCGGATCGCCCCGATGAATTGCATTTTGGACCGTTTATCCAAATGCATCGTGCAAGTTTAAAAATTCCAAGTACTGGAGCACAATGGACCGGAATTACTACAAGGATTGGTGAGCGACTTCTAGAAACAAAGGCTGTTGACGCAATTCTGACGATGACACAAGACCCTAATGATTCTTGGAAGCCCCTACCCATTCTTATTGATCGCGCTAGCGATATGGCTAAATGTCGTGGTATGCGAATGGGATATGCGCCATTACTTTCCTTATTAGAGCCTGCGATTGCCAAAGGCTATAAGAAAATTGGTGTCATTGGTATACCTTGTCAGGTATATGCTCTTCGAGCCCTAGAGAAAGAGTTGGGCTTAGAAAAACTCTATGTGATTGGCACTCCTTGTTCAGACAATACAACGACTGAAAACTTCCATCATTTCTTATCGCTTATTAGCACCGAGCCAGAGGAAATTAATTATCTTGAATTTAGAGCTGATTATCATGTGGAAGTTCGCTTTAAAAACGGCAAGAAAAAAGAAATTCCTTTTCTTCAGTTGCCTCTTTCAACACTACCGAATGATTTCTTCCCTCTTACCTGTAAAACGTGTGTGGATTACACCAACGTTTTATCCGATATTACAGTTGGTTACATGGGCGGACAAGGAGAACAATGGCTTATCGTTCGTAACCAACGTGGTGAAGAATTACTCAAACTCCTCAAAGATGAAGTTCAGCTGTCCACTCCCGGTACAGCAGGTAAACGTCATTCGGCAGTGCTTGGTTTTATGAAAAATGTTGAACTTGCTGCAGGGGGTCTACCTCTTCGGAAAATGCCTAACTGGCTAAGGCCAATTGTTGGATGGTTAATGCCTAAAGTTGGTCCACGGGGTCTTGAGTTTGCTAGAACACGTGTCGAAATGAAGGCGATTGAAACAGTCTTGCACTTAAGAAGAGAACAACCCGCAAAGATGGGGTCGATGGTTCCCCAACATATCTGGCCATTAGTGCAAGCCTATGGCATTACCCCTACCGAAAATGAAATTAATAAATTAGCTCTGTCTACAGTAGGCGATGCCAAGGACTCAGCTAATACTTAATTGAAAAACTTTTTCAAAATTGACGCTTCAATACCATGCTGATCTAAGCCATAACCTGCGAGCAATGCGGCACTATCTCCGTGATCACTAAATTCATC
>JBAXKF010000031.1:0-24844 GCA_037137465.1 Betaproteobacteria bacterium
ATTGGCTCATCTTGCAAATCAGAGGCTTTATCGACTTGCGTCATTTCCAAAAAGGTCTGGTTGCTGGTCATGATTTTGCCCTCTAAATCTGTAATTACGAAGGCATCGGTAGAGAATTGAACAGCATTTAATAAGCGCTCAGAATTAGGATCTATTTTAAAGTCTTGACGAATTTGAGAGAGTGGCGTTACATTAATGAGAAACACTGTTTGATTTTCTTCTCTTAAGAAATTCACAGTTATCTCAGCAAGCGTGCCATTCTTCACTAACTTTACCCCGGCTTTTTTTGGGGTATTTATATTTCTAGAAGCATTGAGTAATTCTTGCAATTGTGTAAAGTCATTCATATCCACAAATTCAGATATCGACCGGCCAAGCATACGACGACCTTTATCAGCCATCAGTGTTTGTGCAATAGAATTTACTTCAGTGATTTTGAAGGTACTACCATCAATAATGACGTGCGCATTAATACTCAAATCAAATAGTTGACGGTAGCGTGCTTCAGCAAAGCGTAAACGTAAATAATCTGTTTCGATAGCCTGTTGAGCTTCCACTAAGCGCTGTTGAAGATTAGCTAAATTTCGAATGTCACGACAAATACCTAGGATTTTATTATCTTTAGTCAGGTGTAATGCTGATGCCATTAAAGGGAGATCAGGATTATTCGGTACACAAATATTAATTTGACGCCATTTTTGTGTATTTTCAGGATTGACAGGGGACAGCAGGGACTCAATTTTTTTCCGACTTTCGGGGGTTGAGCTTTCTACCCAAGTTTTACCAATCAATACTTTTAAATGACTAAATCCGGGAGTTTGGGTATTTAGCACATCTTCAATAACCCCGTTTTGATCCATGATGAATACAGTGTCAGCCACATGGCTAACTAAATCAGCGGCAATGACTGAATCTATATTGTCAATTGAATTTGACGTGTTATTGAATTGGGTGTTCAATTGGAAGCCCATCTGTAAATTTGATTAAACATTGATTGTAGTATTCTTTTTACAGGGACTTTCAATTAATTTATTCCTTGGTTCTTTTTTTGTCCAACGATAATTTCTGCCTGTCGAATAGCATCATTGGCATCACAGGATTTAATCTCCGCTTGAATATCATCAAAAAGCTCAGGATCAGTTGAGTAAAGTGGTCCGCCTAACATAAACGCTACATTAGGATTCATTGATCTAGATCTTAACGATGAGATGAGTTGATTAACTCCTTCGAGTTGTTCGCTATATCCAACCGATATGCCAATGACATCGAACCACTGTGAAAAAATTAAATTATTAATTTGTTCTACAGATAAATTGGGTTCTCCCCAAACTCTCCATCCAGCTTTTCTGAAAAACTCTGCCACAATAAAAAGCCCTAAGGTATGTTGAGACTTTGGTGCAGGAATCAATAATGCATTAAGATTTTCAATGGGCATACTATGCTTTTTCTGAAAATCTTTTGTTAGATCGTACAGAATATGTTGTAGTCGCCACAAGCCAATAGTTACATCGCTAAATGTACATATATCTTCTTCCCAAAGTACGCCAAGTTTTCTTGCTGTAGTGGGGATTAGGTCCAGATAAATCGATTCAATAGATACTTGTTTATTCATGAGTTTCTTGACGAATTCCATACAAGTATCTTGAGTGCCATTAATAGATAAGCTAACTAGAAGATCGACTTCTTGGGGGTGAATTTTTCTCTGTCCTGAAGTGGCCAAATCTTCTATATGAGAGTTTGCTTGATGACTCACCAGCAGTCTTGGAATAATTTCTTTGTCAAGCATTTGAATCAAAATATCGACTGATTCTTGGGATGATGAATCATTACTACTCTCGATATCGAGGCAGTTTTCCTCTTGAGTAAAACTTGAGTTGTGGTTGTGCCTCATTAACTTCTCCAAAAGGATAGTGTTTATACGTTCTAAAGGCTTAACCATACTCCGCTCCATGGTAATGAAAATTGGGGAAAATACCGTAAAGTTAAATTTACGCTTATTTTTTCAATGTGTCTAATTAATTTTACACTAATTAGGGAAAGCCCTATGTTGTGTAAATTATTTTAAGCGTAAACTTTAGTTGACAGTCGCATTAAATAACACCAATAGGCATATAAAAATGAGTGAGAAGAGCAAACTTCTTTATACACCAGAACAGCGTATCAAGCGAGACAAAACTATTTGGACTCTCGTCCAAGGTGTATTGGCGCCTTTACAGTTTTTAGTGTTTTTAGTCAGTATTACTTTAGTTATTCGATTTCTCATGACTGGAAAAGATTATGAAATTGCAAACTATTCCATCTTATTAAAAACATTTGTACTACTTCTCATTATGGTGACGGGGTGTATTTGGGAAAAAGTCGTATTTGATAAGTACTTATTTGCCCAGGCGTTCTTCTGGGAAGACGTCTTTAGTATGCTCGTGATCTTCTTGCATTTATCGTATGTATATTGTTTATTTACAGATGCAGTAAGCCCGGACTCGTTGATGATTCTGGCTTTGTGTGCCTATGGTGCTTACTTTATTAACGCCGCCCAGTTCCTGTGGAAATTGCGTGTGGCTCGAAAAGAATATGAAGCGTTGCAAAAAAAATCGACCCATCAATCACCAGAAATCTTTAATCAAGGATACGCATCATGAATGCAGTGATTCCAATCCAACAATTACGGTCAACTGGGTGTGGTACTCCTCCAGAAGTCATCCGTGAGCGTGGTCAACGTGAGGTCTTCTGTGGTTTAACGGGAATCATTTGGATGCATCGCAAGATTCAAGATGCATTTTTCTTAGTGGTAGGTTCAAGAACATGTGCGCATTTGATTCAGTCCGCAGCTGGCGTTATGATTTTTGCAGAACCACGCTTTGCCACAGCCATTATTGATGAACGCGATTTAGCAGGACTTGCAGATGCCAATGCCGAGCTCGATAAAGTTGTTAACAGATTACTCGCAAGAAGACCTGATATTAAATTACTTTTTCTCGTTGGATCATGCCCTTCCGAAGTAATTAAATTAGATTTACACCGCGCAGCAGGTCGACTAGATAAGCAGTTTGGACCAAATGTTCGGATTCTAAATTACTCTGGTAGCGGTATTGAAACCACCTTTACGCAAGGTGAAGACGCTTGCTTAAATGCACTTGTTCCTCAGTTGCCTCAGACCCAAGAAAAATCTATGATGGTAGTAGGTTGTTTACCGGATATAGTTGAAGATCAGTTTTCGCGACTCTTTAAAGAGATGGGAATCCATGAGGTCAGTTTCTTTCCTCCAAGAAATTCAAGGGCATTGCCTGTAATTGGACCTAATACCCAATTTATTCTAGCCCAACCCTTCTTGGGTGACACGGTAAGATCATTGGAGTCCCGGGGTGCAAAGATGCTCTCAGCTCCCTTCCCATTTGGTATTGAAGGAACTACCGCATGGTTATCCGCAATTGCGAAAGCGATGGGAATTGCTCAAGACCTCTTTGAAAAAGTGGTTGCGCCGAAAAAAGCGCGTGCTGAAATGGCATTGGCCCCGTTAAAAGAAACATTACAAAACAAAAAAATATTCTTTTTCCCAGATTCACAATTAGAAATACCTCTCGCAAGGTTTTTAAATCGTGAGTTAGGAATGCAACTCACCGAAGTAGGTACTCCGTATTTGCATAAGCAGATTTTAGAAAAAGAATTAGAGTTGATGCCTAATGATGTGCAGTTATCAGAAGGACAGGACGTAGAAAAGCAATTAGATCGTTTGAAGTTGGCTAACCCCGATATGGTGGTTTGTGGATTGGGTCTTGCTAATCCACTTGAGTCAGAAGGTTTTACCACCAAATGGGCAATCGAGCTTGTCTTTAGTCCCATTCATGGCTATGACCAGGCTGCCGATTTAGCTGAATTATTTGCAAGACCCTTACGTAGAAAAGCAAAGCTTCAGTTCAATACGGAGGTCTTATGCAGTTAACCTTATGGACCTATGAAGGGCCTCCACATGTGGGTGCGATGCGAATTGCAACCGCCATGAATGAATTGCATTATGTGCTTCATGCGCCGCAGGGAGATACTTATGCGGATCTTTTATTCACGATGATTGAGCGTTTACCAAAAAGACCGCCAGTAACCTACACAACATTCCAAGCACGTGATCTTGGTGGCGATACCGCAAACTTATTTAAGAATGCCGCTAAAGAATCATATGAGCGTTTTAAGCCGCAGGCGATGATTGTGGGTGCCTCTTGTACTGCAGAATTAATTCAAGATGATCCAGGTGGTTTATCGAAAGCGCTTAACTTACCAATACCAGTCATCCCCTTAGAGCTCCCTTCTTATCAGAAGAAAGAAAACTGGGGAGCTTCTGAAACTTTTTATCAAATTGTGCGTCACTTAACAGTGCAAGATACCAAAATACCTGCCGCAACACATGTCAGTCAGCGCCAAGAAAAATTGGCTGCAGGTAAAAACCCAAGTTGCAATATTTTAGGACCAACTGCACTTGGTTTTAGACATCGTGACGATGTGAAGGAAGTTAGCAAGATGTTAACGATGTTGGGGATTGAAATTAATGTTGTTGCGCCTCAAAGTGCAAGCCCAGCAGATATCGCCAGAATTCCGCAAGCAGACTTTAATGTGGTTTTATATCCTGAAATTGCGCAAACAACTGCCTCATGGCTTTCTAGAATGTATGGCCAACCTTCTACAAAAGTAGTGCCAATTGGGGTCAATGCCAGCATTGACTTTATGAAAGAAGTTGCTGCGTTAGCAGGGATTTCAGAAGAAAAAGTTTTGAAAGAAATTCAGTCAAATTCATCCTGGTATGCACGGTCTGTGGATTCTACATACTTGACAGGTAAGCGGGTCTTTATTTTTGGTGATGCAACACACGTGATTGCCGCTGCCAGAATTTCTCGGGACGAGATGGGATTTCAAGTAGTTGGTATGGGTACTTATTCGCGAGAGTTTGCAAAGGATGTTCGTGAAGCCGCGAAGTCTTATGGCCTTGAAGCACTCATTACAGATGATTATTTAGAAGTTGAAGAAAAGGTTGCGGAACTTTCCCCGGAGTTGGTGCTTGGCACGCAAATGGAACGCCATATTGCCAAGCGTTTAGGAGTGCCTTGCGCAGTTATATCTGCTCCAGTCCACGTCCAAGATTTTCCGGCACGTTACGCCCCACAAATGGGTTTTGAGGGTGCGAATGTGATGTTTGATACATGGATTCATCCACTTATGATGGGCTTAGAAGAGCACCTCATCATGATGTTTAGGGAAGATTTTGAATTTAATAGTAATGTCCCAGCGTCACATTTAGGGCATGGAGGAGGTGCGCAAGCGACCACAACTCGCGCGCCAGAATCTCCCGCTTATTTTGAAACAGAAGTACCAGTGATACATCAAGAGCAGCATGACCAACATGAAAAGCTCACAACGCATGAACAACACACAACACCACAAATATCTGTTGATGGACCTGCAGAATGGTCTGCAGATGCCCTAAAAGAATTAGGGAAGATTCCATTCTTTGTTCGTGGCAAGGCGCGGCGTAATACAGAGAAGTATGCAAGTGAGCAAGGTATGCAGCAAATCACTTTGGAGACGCTTTACGATGCAAAAGCATATTACAGTCGTTAATAAAACGCCTCTGAAATTTGTACTTGTGACGATGGATACCCATCTGATGAGTGCAAGTGAGAAGGCAAATTACGCACTGAAACGTGAGTTGCCAAATTTAGAATTTAAGATCCATGCCGCAGCAGGATGGGAAAGTTCGCCTGAGAAGCTTGCCGAGTGTAAAAAAGATATTGCTGAAGCAGATATCGTAGTAACTACGATGTTATTTTTGGAAGATCACTTTAATCCAATCTTAGCTGATTTAAAGGCACGTCGTGATCATTGCGATGCAATGGTGTGTGCCATGTCGGCATCAGAAGTTGTGCCACTCACTAAGATGGGTGATTTTGATATGAGTAAGCCTGCTAGTGGGCCACTTGCGTTACTCAAAAAAATGCGTGGTTCGAAAGAGAAAAAAACGACTGGTGGGGCAGCGCAAATGAAAATGTTGCGTCGCCTACCGAAGATTCTCAAATATATTCCAGGAACTGCTCAAGATGTGCGCGCCTATTTTTTAACCTTGCAATATTGGTTAGGTGGCTCTGAAGAGAATATGTACCATATGGTTCGTTTCTTGATTCATAAATATGCCAAAGGTCCACGTGCAACATTAAGAGATTCCAAGAGCAAAATTGTTGAGCCAGTGATGTATCCTGAATTAGGTGTTTATCATCCAAAAATAAAGGGACGTATTGGTGAAGAGTTAAGTCTCGTACCCAAACTAGTACCTGATGGTAAGGCGAAAGGTAAGATTGGCATCTTACTTTTACGCTCCTATGTGTTAGCTGGCAATACCCAACATTATGATGCGGTTTTTGCTGCGCTTGAAGCACGTGGTTATCAGGTAGTTCCCATCTTTGCGGCGAGCTTAGATGCAAGACCAGCCATTGATCAGTTCTTTATCAAAAATGGTAAATCTGCGGTAGACGCCATGATTTCATTAACTGGATTCTCACTCGTTGGTGGACCTGCATATAACGACTCGAAGGCTGCCGAAGAGATTTTAGGAAAACTGGATATTCCTTACATAGCAGCGCACCCGGTTGAGTTTCAAAACTTGTCGGATTGGGGTAGTTCAGAGCGTGGACTATTACCTGTGGAGAGCACACTCATGGTTGCGATTCCAGAATTAGATGGCGCAACAAATCCAATGGTTTATGGCGGACGATCAGGTGCCCCAGGTACATCTTGTACCGGTTGCCATCGTAATTGCACATTTACAGAAGTCAATAATGTGAACGACATGTTTACCTGTGTTGAGCGAGTTGATATGCTCGCGGCAAGAATGGATAAATTAGTTTCGCTTAAAAAATCTACCCACCATGATCGTAAAGTAGCTCTTGTTATTTTCAATTTCCCACCAAATGCTGGCAGAGTTGGAACAGCGGCTTATCTTGGTGTATTTGAGTCTATTTATGAAACCATGGCGCGCATGAAGCATGATGGTTATCAAGTTGATATGCCCGCGAATGTTGACGAGTTAAGAGATTCACTCTTGCATGGTAACGCGCAAGATTACAACACGGATGCTAATGTACATTTCAAGATTGCAGCGAATGATCACATTCGTCGTGAAACTTGGTTAAAAGATATTGAAAAGCAGTGGGGACCAGCACCTGGGAAGCAATTGAGTGATGGTTCTAATATTTTTGTTTTAGGTAAGCAATTTGGCAATATTTTGGTAGCCGTACAGCCAGGCTTTGGTTATGAAGGCGATCCAATGCGTTTGTTGTATGAAAAAGGTTTCACACCAACGCATGCCTTCTCGGCATTCTATCGCTATCTACGTGAAGATTTTGGAGCGCACGTAGCACTTCATTTTGGAACGCATGGCGCTTTAGAGTTTATGCCAGGCAAGCAGACTGGATTATCAGGTAATTGCTGGCCAGATCGCTTGATTAAAGACCTTCCTAACGTTTACTTATATGCATCGAATAACCCATCTGAGGGAGCTATTGCCAAAAGACGTTCTGGTGCAACTTTAATTAGTTATTTAACACCACCGATTGCTCAAGCGGGACTATATAAAGGTTTAGCAGACTTAAAGGCATCAGTAGAACGATATCGTTTATTACCCGTAGATGATAACGATGCGGCCAATGTGAATGAGAGAGAGCAACTCAGTGAGTTAATTCTTAGCCAAGCCACAACGATTGAAGTGATTCCAACAAATACCTCCTGGGCTGACTTAAATCAAAAACAGATTAGTGCAGAGGTCGTGAGATTAAGTGAAGAGCTGTTGGAATATGAATATGCATTAATTCCAGAAGGCTTGCATGTCATCGGCAAGAAAAAAGAATTAAGTACAAGTCTAGAGATGTTAAAGAGTATGGCGAAGTTTAGCGTTGACGTCACACTCGACGATAAAGTATTTGTTGATATCGCAAAGGGTGCATTGCCGCAAGAAATTATTTTAGCGCATCAACTTGGTCGGATTGAAAACATTCAAAAGATTATTACTGACTTACAAACCGCCTATGGGCTGATGCAAATGGATAGTGAGTTAGACGGAGTTATGAACGCTTTAGATGGTAAATATATTCCGCCAGCACCTGGAGGAGACGTCTTACATAATTTAGATGTGTTGCCAACCGGTCGTAACTTACATGGTTTTGATCCTTTCCGCATTCCAAGTCAATATGCAGTTAAAGACGGTGCTCAACAGGCGCAGCGTATTTTAGATCGCCATACTGCAGATGGACATGAACTCCCAGAGTCCATTGCGCTAGTATTGTGGGGAACAGATAACTTAAAAACAGAAGGTGCTCCCATTGGACAAGTCCTAGCTTTAATGGGTGCTGAGCCACGTTTTGATGGTTATGGGCGATTAGTGGGAGCAACCTTGATTCCATTAGAAAAATTGGGTCGTCCGCGGATTGATGTAGTGGTATCAATTTCTGGAATCTTTAGAGATTTAATGCCACTTCAAATTAAATTACTTGCCCAGGCGGCTTTGATGGCAGCCAGTGCTGAAGAACCTAGTGAGCAAAATTTTGTGCGTAAACATGCGCTCGATTACATGGCGCGGATGGGTTGTGATATGGAAACAGCAGCGTTACGCGTATTTGGTAATGCAGATGGCACCTATGGATCAAATGTTAACTTACTCATTGATAACAGCAAATGGGATGATCCGGAAGAGTTATCAAATACGTATAAGAAGCGTAAAGGCTTTGCATACGGTGTGAGTGGTAAGCCGCAAATGCAAAAAGCTGAGTTACTCGACGGGATATTTGCTGATGTATCACTTACCTATCAGAACTTGGATTCTGTAGAGCTTGGCGTCACCACAATTGATACCTACTTCGATACCTTAGGAGGTATCAGCCAAGCCGTGAAGCAAGCCAAAGGGGGCGTTGCAACACCGGTTTATATTGGCGACCAAACTTCTGGCAAGGGAACGGTACGTTCTTTAGATGAGCAAGTTAATTTAGAAACTAGAACTCGCATGCTCAACCCAAAGTGGTATGAAGGTATGTTAAAGCATGGTTTTGAAGGTGTTCGTCAAATTGAGACGCACCTCACTAATACATTTGGCTGGTCAGCAACAACAGGTCAAGTTCAGCCATGGGTGTATCAACAAATTACAGAGACATTTGTTCTCGATGATCAGATGCGTGAGCGCTTAGCAGAGTTAAATCCAAGCGCAACCGCAAAAGTAGCCAATCGTTTGCTTGAAGCAAGCGAGAGGCAGTATTGGAAACCATCCGCACAGGATCTTGCGAAGTTGCGTCAATTTGCTGAAGAGTTAGAAGATCGACTTGAAGGCGTTTACCAAGGAGTAGCTATTTCATGAACACAGTCTCAGTACCAATGTCCGTATTAAAAACTGCCAAACCACCAGATGGAGACGGTAGTGTCCAAGTTCATCTTGATCCGAATGTCAAAATTGGAAATGCTAAAGTTTTTGCGATTTACGGTAAGGGGGGTATTGGAAAAAGCACGACATCTTCGAATTTGTCAGCAGCATTTTCTAAATTAGGTAAGCGTGTCTTACAAATTGGTTGTGATCCAAAGCATGACTCGACTTTTACTCTGACGGGAAAGTTAGTCCCAACGGTTATCGATATTTTAGAGACTGTGGATTTTCATGCAGAAGAACTCAAGATTGAAGATTTTGTTTATTCAGGCTATAACGGGGTGATGTGTGTTGAAGCAGGTGGCCCTCCAGCTGGAACCGGATGTGGTGGATATGTGGTGGGGCAGACCGTCAAACTCCTCAAAGAGCATCATTTACTTGAAGATACGGATGTGGTTATTTTTGATGTATTAGGTGATGTCGTCTGTGGTGGTTTTGCTGCACCCTTGCAGCATGCTGATAGAGCGCTGATTGTTACAGCCAATGATTTTGACTCCATCTTTGCGATGAATCGCATTGTTCAGGCGATCGCGGCTAAAGCTAAAAATTACGATGTGCGTTTAGGTGGTGTGATTGCCAATCGAAGTGCAGGTACTGATCAAATTGACAAATTTAATAAAAGAGTTGGTTTAAAGACGATGGCTCATTTCCCTGATTTAGATGCCATACGCCGTAGTCGCCTTAAAAAATGTACGATTTTTGAAATGGAAGAAACTCCTGAAATCGTTGCAGTTCAAAACGAATATTTACGTTTAGCTGCATCTTTGTTAGAGGAACTACCTCCCATTGAAGCAGAAAGTTTAAAAGACCGTGAAATTTTTGATTTATTAGGATTCGATTAATGACAACAATACGATACGAAAAAAAACGTAGTGAGTTAGAAGAGTATTTTGACCGGACTGCAGCACAAGCTTGGGCGAGATTAACCTCTGATGCACCAGTCAGTGGGATTCGTGCAACGGTTCGCGCAGGTAGAGATCAAACCCGTGAAATTTTGCTGAGTCGATTACCGCAAAATTTATCTGGAACTAGAATATTAGATGCGGGTTGTGGGACTGGTGCATTAGCAATTGAGTTAGCCAAGCGTGGTGCGCATGTGATTGCCGTAGATTTGTCATCTACTTTAACGGATTTAGCAAAAGCAAGAATTGATCCCAGTCTTTCCCATTTAGTAGAGTTTCATGCAGGTGACATGTTAGATCCAAAATTTGGTTATTTTGATTATGTGGTTTGTATGGACTCAGTGATTCATTATCAAGGTGGTGACAAGGTGTCGGTTTTAAGTCAGTTGGCAAAAAATACCCAGAAAAAGATTATTTTTACCTTTGCCCCGAGTACTTTCGCGCTTGAACTCATGATACGAACTGGAAAGTTATTTCCGAAAAAAGATCGCTCGCCTTTTATTGTGCCGATTGCAGAATCAACAATTCGAAGAGACATCGATAATGCGGATGATTTGCAGGATTGGGAAGTTACGTTTACGCAAAAAGTGTCGAGTATGTTTTATAAATCTCAAACCATGGAAATTACTAAAAAATGACGCTGCCCTTCATGGTCAATAAAAAAACTTGGCAGGCGTTAAGTCCAACCCTACTTCCATTTGCGGATGTAGTGAGTAAAGACTTACCTCTTTCCAGATTGTTGCGCCTTTCCCTATTTCAAGTGACAGTTGGGATGGCTGCGACATTATTGATTGGGACTTTAAATCGCGTATTAATTCTTGAGATGGGAGTTGCTGCATGGTTGGTCGCACTGATGGTTGCTTTGCCTTTGGTTTTTGCGCCATTTAGAGCTTTAGTCGGCTTTAAATCTGACCAACATCGTTCTGTATTGGGCTGGAGACGAGTCCCTTATATATGGATTGGGACTTTATTGCAATTTGGTGGATTATCTATCATGCCATTTGCTTTGATTCTTTTGTCTGGGGATACGCATTGGCCGATTTGGTTCAGTCACCTGGCTAGTGGTCTAGCTTTCTTACTGGTTGGTGCAGGAATGCAGACGACACAAACTGCTGGATTGGCTTTGGCGACAGATATCGCCTCCGAGGAATCGCGCCCTCGCGTTGTCGCTTTGATGTATGTCATGTTGTTAGTGGGGATGGTTATAAGCGGGGTTATCTTTAGTTTCTTCTTAAACCCTTTTACACAAATCCAATTAATTCAGGTGATTCAGGGCGCAGCCTCCGTCACACTTATCTTAAATATTATTGCGCTTTGGAAGCAAGAGGCGAGACGTCCGAATATGACCAACCCTGCCATAAAAACACCTGATTTTAAAGAAAGTTGGAGTCAATTTGCTAAGCAAGACAAGATTAAACGTTTCTTAGTTATGCTAGGTTTAGGAACGGCTGCATTTAGTATGCAAGATATTATTTTAGAGCCTTATGGTGGCGAGATTCTTCACTTAAGTGTTTCACAAACAAGTTTACTCACAGCACTCATGTCAGGTGGTGCACTTTGTGCCTTTGCCCTTGCAGCTCGCTGGTTATCCAAGGGTATGGACCCATATCGTATAGCAGGATTTTCTTTAATTGTTGGACTTGTTGCATTTTCTGCAGTGATATTTGCAGAGCCGATGAACTCAACTTTACTCTTTAGATTTGGTGCAACCGCTATCGGTTTTGGAGCTGGCCTTTTTTCCGTAAGTACTTTAATTATTGCAATGCAAATGGAAAACTCTGGGATGACGGGGATGGCGATTGGAGCATGGGGCGCAGTCAATACAACTTCGTCAGGTATTGCGATTTCCTTGGGAGGAATAATTCGTGACGTAATTTCTGACCTTGCACAAAAAGGATATTTGGGAGATGCATTAGAAAATCCTGCGATTGGATATCAGTTTGTTTATCACATCGAAATCTATTTAATGTTTGCAACCTTAATTGCCCTAGGACCTTTAGTTGTTTATCAAAGGAAAAGGGCATCAACCACAAAATTTGGATTGGCTGATTTACCCAGCTAATTATTTAAAAGGAGGAAGTTATGACAGGCTTTGGAGCAATTACACCTAACTGGGATGTGGCATCACTAGTATTTACCTTATTTATTCTTTTCTTTATTGGTTTAGTCGTCTATTTGACATTAGAGAGTAAGCGTGAGGGGTTTCCTTTGGAATCTGAGAGGTTTGGTCAGATTACGAATGAGGACGGTTTAATCATGATGCCAAAAGCAAAGGTATTTCATACAGAATCTGGTCAAGATTATTTTGCGCCGTTAGCAAAGGCACCAGCGCCAGAGGTATTAAATGCCCAACCTGCACATCATATGAGTGGTGCACCTTTAATCCCCGTAGGAAATCCATTACTTGCAGGAGTGGGACCGGGTTCTTATGCGAACCGTGCAGATGTTCCAGATGTTGGATTGCATGGAGAGCCGCGTATTGTTCCCCTATCAAGGTTACCTAGTTTTAAGGTTCATCCTAAAGATATCAACCCAATTGGTATGAGTGTGTATGGTGCAGATCTAGAGGTGGCTGGAACAGTTTGTGACTTGTGGGTAGATCATATGGAGTCCATGATTCGTTATTTAGAGATTCGTTTGCCCGCTGGAGATCATGTTTTAGTACCTCAGCCATTTGCTTTAAATAAAGCAGATGGCGTCAAGGTTCAAGCCATCTTAGCGGATCAATTTACATTGGTTCCAAAAACCAAAAGTAATGAACAGATTACTTTGT
This sequence comes from Betaproteobacteria bacterium, assembly GCA_037137465.1. Classification (GTDB taxonomy): domain Bacteria; phylum Pseudomonadota; class Gammaproteobacteria; order Burkholderiales; family Burkholderiaceae; genus Polynucleobacter. The sequence continues at coordinate 13,118 of JBAXKF010000031.1, forward strand.
TAGAGGAAGAAAAAATTATGGCGTATTTTGGGGCGGGACTTTTATATGCAACGCCTGATCGCCAGGAGCCACGTGCATGAGAACTGAACTCAATAACGGTCGCGAGTTTGAATTAGAGGCTCAATATGGATTACCTGAAAGCCTTCCAGAAGGAGAATATGTCATTTGGCAAGGCTCTCCAGATGTCTGGAGGATGGCTAAAGAGGTATTTTATATTCGTCCGGTAATTGCGTATTTTGTCTTTTTGATGGTCTTTAGCGTGTTTGATGGAATTGCGTTAGAACATACGATTCCTACAATTGTTATTTCGGCAGCATGGATGTTTGCATTAAGTTTGGTTTGTATAGGTCTTTTGTATTGTTTAGCTTATTTCACGGCCACTACAACTGTATATACGATGACTAATCGACGTATTGTGATGCGCATCGGCATTGCGCTGACCTTATCGTTTAATTTACCTTTTAAAGAAATTATTAGTGCTGATTTTAAAGAAAAGAAAGATGGATTTGGGAATATTCCATTACGTATTAGCACAACGACCAAAATTGCTTATTTTCATTTATGGCCACATGCAAGACCATTGCGCTTTAATAATCCTGAGCCAATGCTTCGAAATATTAAAAATGTCAAAGATGTTGCAACACTCCTCACAAACGCTTGGGCTACAGAAAATAAAATAGCAGTAACTCAAGCGCCCGTGAAGTCCCCGATGAGCAATCCTGAGATTGTAAGGTCTGGATTGGGCGTTGGGTTATCTAATGATTTAGGTCTAACCTAAGGCGACTACCATGAGCTACGTTTTCCCATCACCCAAAAGAACCTCTTCATTTAAAGCACCAATTATTTGCTTGATGATTGCTATTTTAGGGTTTACATTCGATCATTTATTTTTAAATGAAAGATCTCAAGATGTTGATTTGCGGCCAGCGCAGGTCAAGACGCTTAAATTTGAAGATCGGGATGATGGTGGGGTAACTGTAATTGATGCAAATACCAATCAAGTCATTGATGTGGTGCAAGGTGAAGCAGGATTTGTTCGAGGAATTTTACGAACGATTGCCCGTGAAAGACGTATTCGGGGGATTGGTAAAGATGCACCAATTCGTTTGATTGCATATACTGACGGACGGTTGGTTTTGCAAGATACAGCAACGAATACAAATATTGAGCTAGGGTCTTTTGGGTCTGGCAATGTAGAAAATTTCAGAGTTTTTTTAAATAATAACAACTCATAGGAAACAGCATGTCACGTCAAGTAGATTACTCATTAGATATGGCCAATACCTGGGAGGACTTGTATGCGCATGTCGATATACAAGGAGTTGATATCGGTCCTGGAGATGCTATTCAGTTACATCGGGTTCCAGTAGAGTTAGCTTACGGACAAAAAAGATTTGTTCAGGGTAAGGCGTCCTATTTCAAAGCAAGTGCAATGAAAAGGTGGTTTATTAAGACTTTTTCTCGCTTTGAAATTACGATGCTATATGAAGTTAGTTTTTCATCAACAAGATTTTCAAAACAGCGCGCAGAACAAATCAATCAACACATAGATAATAAAAGGAGAAACTCATGAACACATTAGCTCCCGAGTTTAAAGATGCTCACCCCATCAATCTTTCTACAGATAAGGCTTTAGAAAACACGGTATTAAGCCCGCGTTTTTATACCACTGATTTTGAGGAATTGGATGGTATGAAAATTGATAGCATGCGTCAAGAATGGGATAAATTAATGGCAGAATTTGCTTCTGATCCTAATCAAGCTCATTTTCAACGACCAGAGGATATGCTCAAAGATTATTCGCAGCTACCTGAAGGTTTATATCAGGAGTTTTTGGATTTCTTAATTAGTTCGATTACTTCAGAATTTTCGGGATGTGTGTTGTATGCTGAAATTAAAAAGAAAGTCAATAATCCGGATTTAAAGGACTTATTTGGTTATATGGCTAGAGATGAGAGTCGTCACGCCGGATTTATTAACCAGTGGTTAAAAGACTTTGGGATTGGCGTAGATTTAGGATTTTTAGCAAGAACTAAAAAATACACTTTCTTTAAACCAAAATTCATTTTCTATGCAACGTATTTGTCCGAGAAGATTGGTTATGCAAGATATATCAAGATTTTCAGAATTGTTGATAAGAATCCTGAAATTCGTTTTCATCCGATATTTTTGTGGTTCGAGAGATGGTGTAATGATGAATTCCGCCATGGCGAGGCCTTTGCTGTCTTGATGCGTTCGGACCCTAAATTATTAACTGGCATCAATCGTTATTGGATTCGTTTCTTCTTATTGGCAGTATATGCAACGATGTATGTAAGAGATCATTCTCGCGTTGAGTTTCATAAGGCCTTAGGAGTTTCACCAACACAATATGATCGTGAAGTATTGCAACTGACTTCAGAGATCAGTAAGCAGGTATTCCCTTTTACGATTGATTTAGATAATCAAAAAGTATGGGATAAGTTTGCTCGCTTAAAAGAAATCTCAGATCGTATGGAAGAACTCAAAGAGCAACCAGGAATCATTTCTACGATTAAACGCCTTGGATGTGGCTTAACAGCCGGCGCTACTTTTGTTAGCTTATATTTTATTCCGGTAGTGCCGAATGAATTAAAAGTAGATTTCCGACTCAAGCCGGTTTGGTAAAAAAGCATGACGATAACAGGAGCGCTGATTCCGTTTTTATTCACCATATTTATATGGTGGTTTAGTACGGGATTTATTTTGTGGCTTGATCGTTTAGCTCCTCGTTATTTTAAATGGATTATGGCGAGTAGTACGTTAGTTCTATTTACTGCCTTTGTGGGTCTTTATATCAGTGGTCAATCAAGTAGTACAGCCAGTGCTTATTGCGCTTTTACTTGTGCATTACTCATTTGGGCTTGGCAAGAGATTGGATTTTTACTGGGTTATGTGACCGGATCAAGAAGAACTGCTTGCCCAGAGGATGCTAGAGGTTGGCAGCGTGCTCGTTATGCATTTGAAGCATTAAATCATCATGAGTTGGCTTTATTGCTGCTTTTTGTTGGCGTGGTTATTTGCAGTTTTAATGCTCAAAATATGACTGGGTTTTGGACATTTGTTATTTTGTGGATTATGCGTCAGAGTGCCAAGTTAAATATTTTCTTTGGTGTACAGAATTTAAATGAAAATTTTTTACCCAAGCACTTAAAGTATTTACAAACCTATTTCCGTCGTCGATCCATGAATTACTTAATGCCCATCTCGATTATCTCTTCTTGTTTAATCGTGATTCCATTATGGAGTGATGCGTTGATGCAAGGCCCCCAATCATATGATGTGGTGTCAAAAACCATTTTGGCTACTTTGTTATCGCTTGCAATTATTGAGCATTTATTTTTGGTTTTGCCATTTCAAATTGAGTTTTTATGGAAATGGGGCTTTCGTCAAGAAGGATAAATTATGGGACATCTAGAAGCAGATATTTTATTAGCCCAGCCTAGAGGATTTTGTGCAGGGGTTGATCGTGCGATACAAATCGTAGAGGAAGCGCTCCTTCGTTTTGGCGCACCTATATATGTTCGTCATCAAATTATTCATAACGCTAGAGTGATTGCTGAGCTTAGTGCTCAGGGGGCTATTTTTATTGATCAATTATCCGAGGTGCCTGATGGGGCAACTCTGATTTTCAGTGCGCATGGTGTTTCGGCGGAAATTAAGTATCAAGCTAGCTTACGTAATTTACACATATTCGATGCAACCTGTCCTTTAGTGACTAAAGTACATGTTGAAGTCCGTAAATTACATGCTGCTGGTATTCCCATTGTGATGATTGGTCATAAGGGGCATCCTGAAGTTGATGGCACGATGGGACAGGTGATGGGCGATATATATTTAGTTGAGAAAGTAGCAGATGTTTCTGGGCTAACTTTAGATAAGAATCAGCAAGTTGCTTATGTAACACAAACGACCCTTTCGATTGATGAAACGAAAGAAATCATTACAGCTTTAAAAGCGAAATTTCAGCATATTGTTGAGCCGAAAAAACAAGACATTTGTTATGCAACGCAAAATCGGCAAGATGCCGTCAAAGAACTTGTACCCTTAGTGGATATCATGATTGTGGTTGGCAGTGCTAATAGTTCCAACTCCAATCGTTTGCGTGAATTAGCTTCTCGCATGGGGGTAGATGCCTATCTAGTAGATGATCCTATGCTTGTTAAACAGCAATGGTTTTTGAACAAAAAAAGAGTCGGTATTACCGCTGGGGCTTCTGCTCCGGAGGCCCTGACTCAAGAAATTGTCACCATGATTAAAAGTTTTGGATTAAAAGTTGTAAAAACCTTACCTGGTATTGAAGAAAAAATTGTTTTCACGATGCCAAAAGGTTTACAAGCTCAAAGTCATTCAAACTTGAGTTGAGCTATATGTTTTGATTCTGAAATAATGGCAAATAACAATTTACAAAGTACCAATTACCGGCGTCATCGAACCAAGCAGGCGACTGTTTCATGGGGGTCGAACCTGGTAACCATTGGTGGAGATGCCCCGATTCGTGTGCAGTCGATGACCAATACAGATACTGTTGATGTGATTGGCACGGCAATCCAAGTCAAAGAACTTGCGCGTGCGGGTTCAGAGATGGTTCGAATCACTGTCAATACACCAGATGCTGCTAAAGCCGTACCGTATATTCGTGAGCAACTGGACAAGATGGATTGCGATGTGCCTTTGGTAGGCGACTTTCATTACAACGGCCATACACTGTTAAAAGATTATCCGGATTGTGCAAGATCATTATCAAAGTATCGGATCAATCCTGGCAACGTTGGACAGGGCGCAAAAAGGGATACGCAATTTTCACAAATGATTGAGTTGGCATGTCAGTACCAGAAGCCTGTTCGGATTGGTGTTAACTGGGGAAGTTTAGATCAAGATTTATTAGCTCAATTGATGGATCAAAATGCATCTCTGGCCTCACCGAAAGAGGCGCGTGAAGTGATGGTGGAAGCATTGATTCAATCCGCGCTGCAATCGGCGCAAAAAGCGATCGAGATTGGGATGCCTTCTCATCAAATTATTTTATCTTGTAAGGTGAGTGCGGTTCAGGATTTAATTACCGTGTATAGAGATTTAGCAAGTCGTTGTGATTTTCCTTTGCACCTTGGTTTAACTGAGGCAGGAATTGGCAGTAAGGGAATTGTGGCCTCCACAGCAGCATTGTCTGTTTTGTTGCAAGAAGGGATTGGCGACACGATACGAATATCCTTAACACCTGAACCAGGAGCGCCACGCGAAAATGAGGTGATTGTTGCGCAGGAAATCCTGCAGACCATGGATTTACGCCATTTCACACCCATGGTGATTGCGTGTCCAGGATGTGGCAGAACAACGAGTACCTTCTTTCAATCACTGGCTTCGCAAATACAATCGTATTTGCGAAATCAAATGCCAATTTGGAAGCAGCATTATCCAGGAGTCGAATCCATGAGTGTTGCGGTTATGGGGTGCATTGTGAATGGGCCGGGTGAGAGTAAACATGCTGATATTGGTATTAGCTTACCGGGGACGGGTGAGTCACCAGCCGCACCTGTTTTTGTAGATGGCCAAAAGTTTAAAACCTTACGCGGTGACAATATTGTTACGGAATTCGAGCAAATTGTTCAGGAATACGTAGATCGTCGGTATGGTCAAGAATCCAAGTAAATTTGATGCCTTGGGGGTGGTAATTTTGATCATTAGGGAAAATACCTAGAAATTTCAAGTATTTAATCCCACATAAAGTGTCTAATTTAGTTGACACTATTTTAAGTAAATGTAAAAATACATTTATGAAATTACCTGCATTTATCGAACTTTTAAAACCAATTACGTGGTTTCCACCCATGTGGGCATTCTCGTGCGGGGCCATTAGTTCGGGTGAGCCATTTAGCGAACATTGGCAAATTGTTTTATTAGGTATTGTATTAACGGGACCTTTAGTTTGTGCATCTAGTCAGGCAGTCAACGATTGGTTTGATCGACATGTTGATGCGATTAATGAACCGAATCGGCCAATTCCTTCAGGTCGCATACCTGGCCGGTGGGGACTATATTTAGGCATCATTTGGTCTTTGCTTTCACTGATCGTGAGTTCATTTTTAGGCACTTGGGGATTTTTTGCAACCCTACTAGCATTAGCTTTTTCCTGGGCATACAGCATGCCACCGATTCGCTTAAAACAAAATGGTTGGTATGGAAATTTAGCTTGTTCGGTGAGTTATGAAGGGCTTGCGTGGATCACAGGAGCAGCGCTTTTGTCTGCAGGTAATACGCCGAGTAAATCATCCTTATTATTTGCAGGACTTTATAGCGTTGGCGCACATGGCATCATGACCTTGAATGACTTCAAAGCTATTGAGGGCGATAAAAAGATGGGAGTACGCTCACTCCCCGTGCAGTTAGGCGCAAGTTTAGCCGCTAAAACTGCCTGCTTCATTATGTTATTTCCTCAATTAATCGTGTGTATTTATTTATACACCGAGGGGAAAATATGGAATTGCGTCGCAATTTTGATCTTGATTATTTTTCAGCTTGTACTCATGAAGTACTTTATTGATAAACCAGTTGAACGAGCACTTTTCTATAGTGGTTTTGGTGTGCCATTGTTTGTCTGTGGCATGATGATTGCTGCATTTGGTATTCGTCATTTAGGGGCTTAAAGATGTTTATGACGAATGTCTCTTCTCCATCAACATCACCAGCAAAGGTGAAAGATGCTTCATTAGGATGGCTTGGAATTATTCGCTTGGGACTTGTGCAAACTTGCATCGGCGCCATTGTAGTGATGACAACCTCTACCCTGAACCGCATTATGGTGGTGGAGCTAAGTTTGCCTGCATTGATTCCTGGGTTGCTAGTAGCTTTACATTATTTTGTACAAGTGATCCGTCCAAAGATGGGATTTATATCAGATAAAGGTAAGCATAAAACACCTTGGATTATTGGCGGGATGAGCGTCTTAGCAATCGGTGGGGTAGGAGCCTCATTCGGGACAGCCTTGATGAGTATGAATCTTATTCTTGGTTTAGCAGTTTCTTTTATCGCATTTGTCATGATTGGTGTCGGAGTCAGTATCAGTGGCACATCTTTATTAGCGCTATTGGCAAAAAGTGTGAATGATCAGCGCCGTGCAGCGGCAGCGACGATTGTATGGTTGATGATGATATTTGGGTTTGCTGTTACCAGCGTCATGATAGGTAAATTGATTGATCCATATACACCTGAAAAAGTGGTCACGATTGCATGTGGAGTGTCCGTGATTGCCGTGTTAATCACGGTGATGGCTTTATATCGCTTAGAAGATAGTGTTAGTCAATATATTCAAAATCAACCCGAAATCAAAAAAGACAATACACCATTTAAAGATGCTCTAGCCCAGATGTGGAAGGACAGTGACATTCGTCACTTCACACAGTTTATTTTTATTTCAATGTTGGCATTTAGCTCTCAGGATTTGATATTAGAACCCTTTGCAGGCATCGTATTTAACTATACGGTTGGACAAACCACCAGCTTATCTGGGCTTCAGCATTCAGGGGTATTGATTGGAATGTTGCTTGTGCCACTCAGTGGAATCAGTATCTTACGCAAATATGTAGGATCCTTAAATTTATGGGTGGTCTATGGTTGTATTGCTTCGGCAATAGCGATGGTTGGGCTTTGTATAGGAGGCATCATTGGTCCAGCATGGCCACTGAACTTAAATGTATTTTTATTAGGCGTTGCTAATGGCGCATTTTCGATAGCGGCAATCGGTACGATGATGCGTCTTGCAGTAGCCGATGGCCTAGGTAAAGAAGGTGTCAGGATTGGATTATGGGGAGGTGCCCAAGCTATAGCATTTGGCTTAGGCGGATTACTTGGTGCATTAGCCAGTGATGCAGCGCGGTTATTGATCACCGATACAGCGCATGCGTATTCATCAGTTTTTGCAGTAGAGGCGTTTTTATTTATTGTGTCGGCTAAATTTGCCACGCGTATTCAACGATAAAAGTGTAAGGAAATAAAATGGAAAAAGAAATTTTTGATGTGGTTGTGGTTGGTGGTGGACCTGCTGGCGCGACTGCCGCTGAGACATTAGCTAAACAAGGAAAGCATGTTTTATTATTAGACCGTCAAGGGAGAATTAAGCCTTGCGGAGGGGCTATTCCGCCTCGCTTGATTAAAGATTATGCAATTCCTGATGAGTTATTAGTTGCTAAAGCAACTTCTGCACGGATGGTGTCACCAAAGAATAATAAAGTAGATATTCCGATTGATAATGGCTTTGTTGGCATGGTGGACCGCAGTGTATTTGATGAATGGTTGCGAGAGAGGGCCAAGCAACACGGTGCCATACGACGGGTTGGCAGTTTTACTGATCTGCAGCAAGAAGGTGATTTAGTCAAAATTACCTATCGTGTTAGAACAAAAGGTGAGATTGGGGAAGGTGTACATTCTCATGTTTATGCCAAAGCCGTAGTTGGTGCTGATGGAGCAAAATCAGGCGTTGGCAGGGCGGCAGGAGTACCTGGTTGTTCAGAGGCAAATTATGTTTTTGCATATCATGAAATTATTCGTAAGCCAGAAAAAACTAATGCCAATTATGATGGTTCAAGGTGTGATGTTTTATATCAGAAAGATATTTCCCCAGATTTTTATGGATGGGTTTTTCCGCACGGCGATACTTTAAGTATTGGAACAGGTAGTGCTGATAAGGGATTTTCTTTGCGTAATGCAGTAGGTAAATTACGAGAAGACATTGGTTTGGCGGATGCGGAGTTGATTCGCCATGAAGGTGCTCCTTTGCCAATGAAGCCACTCAAGCGTTGGGATAATGGTAAGAACGTCATTCTGGCAGGTGATGCGGCAGGAGTAGTTGCGCCCGCATCAGGGGAAGGTATTTATTACGCCATGCTAGGTGGTCAACTTGCTGCAGAGGCAATTAGTGAGTTCTTGGCAACCAGTCAGGTCAGTAAGTTAAGACTAGCTCGTAAACGCTTCATGAAAGAACATCGTTTGCCATTTATTGTTTTAGGAGTCATGCAATATTTTTGGTATACAACGAACAAACGGCGCGAGAGTTTTGTCAAAATGTGCGAGGATAAAGACGTACAAAAATTAACCTTTGAAGCATATATGAATAAAAAGTTAGTTCGTAAAAAACCAATGGCTCACGTCAAAATTTTCATTAAAGACATGGGTCATTTGTTGGGAGTAACCAAAGTTTCATGAAGCCTTCATTTTATAAGCAGCCTCATATCATTGCAGCAGCAGTTTGGCTGTTAGTGGTCATTATGTCCGGCAGATTGTTGACGGATATTGGCCCATGGTATCTTGCCTTAAAGCAACCAGATTGGAAACCGCCGGATTGGGCGTTCGGCTTGATTTGGAGTACTATTTTCCTACTCGCTTCCTTCTCTTGGAATTTTGCTTGGCGGGGATCTTCTACAAAAAAACAAAAAATAATTTTATCCTGCTTATTTATTGCAAATGCAGCTTTAAATATGTTTTGGAGTGTTCTTTACTTTAAATTGCATCGTCCAGACTGGTCACTGATTGAAGCTACTTTTTTATGGCTTTCTGTTCTTGCAATTATTGTTTTTACATGGAGTTTTAGTAAACCAGCAGCTCTATTTATAACGCCTTACATCATTTGGGTAAGTTTAGCAATTTTGCTTAATTTAGAGACCATTCGTTTAAATGGCCCCTTTCAATAATCTGAAAATATGTTAAATCTATTAAGCATAGGCATCAATCACCAAATTGCCCCACTGGACGTGAGGGAAAAGGTCGCATTTAATGCTGATGTATTACCAGATGCGTTAATTGATTTGAAGCAGTATTTAAATCATATCGATCAACATACGAATTCCGAAGTGGCGATTCTATCTACGTGTAATCGTACCGAGATCTATTGTGCAGCGAATGATCAAATTTTATCGCCACATACATTGCAGGCCAAGACGATTGATTGGTTATCATCTCAGCAGGGGATTGCTCAAAGTGAAATCTCTGACTTTGTACAAACAACGATTGCTTCTGATGCTGTAAGACATGTATTCCGTGTGGGCTGTGGTCTTGATTCGATGGTGCTTGGAGAGACACAAATCCTCGGGCAAATGAAGCAAGCTGTGCAAACAGCCCAACAAGCCGGGTCTATGGGGACCTATTTAAATCAGTTATTTAATCGGACCTTCGCAGTTGCGAAAGAAGTAAGAACAAATACAGAAATCAGTGCGCATGCGGTATCGATGGCAAGTGCTGCGGTCCGATTATCAAATCGTGTTTTAGGCGATATTGGTAAACAAAGAATTTTATTTATTGGTGCTGGTGAGATGATTCATTTGTGCGCCGTTTATTTTTTAGGAAAAAATCCTGCATCAATTACGATTGCCAATCGCACCTTAGAAAGGGGTGAGGGCTTAGCTAAATATATATCAGACCAAGGCTATGCTTGCGACTCGATACCCTTATCAGAGGTACCTGGAAAACTCTCACAGTTTGATATTGTGATTTCATGTACCGCAAGTTCTTTACCAATCATTGGTTTAGGAATGGTAAATACGGCATTGAAAAAAAGACGTCTTTCCCCGATGGTCATGATCGATCTAGCCGTACCTAGAGATATTGAGCCAGAAATAGGCAAATTAAGTGACGTGTATTTATATACGGTTGATGATTTGGGTGAAGTTGTAAAAGAGGGTGTTGAACTTCGTTCTAACGCTGTAAAAAGTGCTGAAGTGATTATCGATTTACAGGTTAGTAATTTTATGCAGTGGTTGCAACAACGCTCATCAGTACCATTAATTACTAGTCTAAAGCAACGCAGTGAAGAGCTTCAACAACTAGAGTTAGAAAAAGCAAAGAAAAAAATACAACGCGGCGATGATCCATTAGAAGTCATGGCTGAGCTTGCGAGAGCTTTGTCTAATAAATTTTTACACGGCTCTCTTCATACCTTAAATCATGCTGAGGAATTTAGTATTGATGAGTGTCAGAAACTTGTATCAAAAATATTTATGACCACAGGACGGAAGGGCTGAGTATGTTAAAAATGACCAATTTATTAAAAACAATCCAGTCGCCATCTGAACTCCGAGAGCTATCTCGTTATCAACTGCCACAGTTGGCAGATGAGTTAAGGGAATACATCATTGACTCTGTCTCAAAAACTGGCGGGCATTTGTCCTCCAATTTAGGGACAGTAGAGCTTGCTGTTGCGATTCATTATGTTTTTAATACGCCTGAAGATAAATTAATTTGGGATGTTGGTCATCAAAGTTATCCACATAAAATACTGACAGGACGACGTGATCAAATGTCAGGTCTTCGGCAATTCGGCGGCATTTCTGGATTTCCTAAGCGTAGTGAAAGTAGCTATGATGATTTTGGTACCGCACACTCTTCTACGAGTATTTCTGCGGCAACAGGAATGGCTCATGCATCTTTGCTGCAAGGTAAAGATAATATCGCCATCGCGGTCATTGGCGATAGTGCTATGACAGGTGGTATGGCTTTTGAGGCCATGAATCATGCCGGTGTGACCCGTAACTTACCATTGATCGTGATTCTAAATGATAACGATATGTCTATTTCACCAGCTGTTGGATCTCTCAATAAATATTTAGCGCGATTGATCAGTAGTCCACTGTATGAGGCGACTAAAAATGGGGTGGGTAATATGTTGTCGATTGTTCCACCTTTGCGCGAGTTTGCAAAACGTCTTGAAGCCCAAGCTAAAGG
>JBAXKF010000032.1:0-24008 GCA_037137465.1 Betaproteobacteria bacterium
CGCTGGGTTACGCGAACCAATGAGTCTGGACAATCACGTATCTATCAACTCAGTGCAATTAAGTCATTCAAAAGTGTGCCAAGCGCTAATGAGCAGAAACAAATCATTGAGCAGTTTGAAACATTTATGAGTGGCTTTCGCCCCTATTAATTAATGATTAATTTTGGCTTCTAGGGCTTCAACTTTTGCTTCAAGCGCTTCTAGTTTTGCTCTTGTTTTTGCCAACACTTGAACTTGAATATCAAATTCCTGACGCGTAATGAGATCCATTTTCTGAAACCCTTGGTTCATTAACCCACGCACATTCTTTTCAAGATCCTTTGCTGGAGAGTCTTTAACGGCATCCATCACCTTTTTTTGGACATCTTCAGCCATGGTTTGAAACTTTTGAAGAAATTCATTATTGCTCATAGTCGTATTCATCACAGAGTTATATATAAACCCTATTATGGGGAATATTTGATGAATATGCAATTCACCAAAGTGGTGCAATTGTGACAGCTATGCTACAAAATGGTGTGAAAGCTCAGATCTAGCGAGTATGAATTGTTAACAATAGAGTCAAGCAAGAAGAGTTAACAGATGTTGACCTTAAGCTAACTTTTTTAATTTATAGGAGCTTTTTATGAAAAAAATTATCGCTATTTCAGCAATTGCAGCAGCAGCATCATTAATGATGAGTGCAAACGTGATGGCAGCAGATGCCCCTGCAGCTGCTCCAGATCCAGGCCCTGTTACTGCAAACGTTACTTTAGCTAGCCAATACCGCTATCGTGGTATTTCACAATCCAACTCATTACCTGCGATTCAGGGTGGCTTTGATTACGCTCATGAGAGTGGTTTTTACATTGGTAACTGGAATTCAAACATTAGTTGGATTAGTGATGGTTATGGCGCTGGTGTTTCTGCTCCAATTGAAATGGACTTTTATGCAGGATTTAAAAAAGAAGTTTCAGAAGGTTTAACTTTAGATGGTGGAGTTTTACAGTATTACTACGCTAATAAGGGCCTACCAAATAGTTCAACTTATACTGCGGCCTCGGGACAATATACCCAAGTTGGAAGCTCTCTTTACTCCGGAAGACAAGCAGCAGGACAGTCCCCAAACACAACTGAACTTTATATTGCCGCAACATACGGTATTGCAATGTTTAAGTACTCATACGCATTAACAAACCTATTCGGTATTGATAATAGCAAGGGAGCTCAGTATTTCGACTTAAGCTTAAATTACGATACTGGCTTTGAAGGGATTACATTAAATGGTCACGTAGGTTATCAATATGTACCAAGTACAACAGTTGCAGCAGCAGCAGTACCTTATGAGCCTAATTTTTCTTACACAGATTGGAAAATTGGCTTAACGAAGGACTTCGGTAATGGTTTAGCTGGCGCAATTGCTTATATTGGAACGAATGCTAGCAACAGCGCATATTGGACCCCAACCTATGACAATACTGGCAAAGGTACAGCAGTTGTGTCTTTAACCAAAACTTTCTAATAATCATCTGACTGGGAGTCAAGTATGAAATTGATCATTGCAATTATCAAACCCTTCAAGTTGGATGAAGTTCGTGAAGCGCTCGCGGGAGTGGGCGTTTCAGGAATTACAGTAACTGAAGTTAAAGGTTTTGGCCGTCAAAAAGGTCACACCGAGTTGTATCGTGGAGCTGAATATGTTGTTGATTTTCTTCCTAAGGTACGTGTTGATGCTGTAGTTAACGATGATCTAGTAGATCGCGCTATCGAAGTCATCGAGACTGCCGCAAGAACTGGAAAAATCGGCGACGGAAAAATCTTCGTTACCCCTGTAGAGCAAGTTGTGCGTATCCGTACCGGTGAAACCGGCGCGGCTGCACTATAAAGAGGAGCAATACTAATGAAACATTGGATGAAAAAATTAATTGTCTCAGGCGCTTTGTTATTGAGTTTTGGAGCGGCATCTTTAGCCCCAACTTCAATGGCATTTGCCCAGGATAAGGCAGCTCCAGCAGTAACGGCTCCTGCAACTGCATCAGCAACGGCGGCACCTGCAGAACCAGCGGCAACACCTGTTCCTAATAAAGGTGATACTGCTTGGTTATTAGTATGTACTGCACTAGTCATCATGATGAGTGTTCCAGCTTTAGCATTGTTCTACGGTGGCTTAGTAAGAACGAAGAACATGCTTTCAGTTCTTATGCAGTGTATGGTCGTGTTTTCGCTGATTATGGTTTTATGGGCGATATATGGCTACAGCATTGCATTTACCGAAGGTAATGCTTTTTTTGGCGGCTTTGATCGATTGTTCTTGGCGGGCATAACTCCTGACTCAGTTGCTGCAACCTTTAGTAAGGGTGTAGTAGTTCCTGAGCTCGCATATATGGTTTTTCAGGCAGCGTTTGCATCGATTACAGTCTGTTTAATCATTGGTGCATTTGTGGAACGTGTTAAGTTCTCTGCAGTCTTGTTATTTGCAGTGTTATGGTTCTCATTTAGTTACTTACCAATTGCTCACATGGTATGGTTCTGGCCTGGTCCTGACCTCTTTACAGATGCTGATGCTGCAGAAAAAGCAACAGCAACTGCAGGATGGTTATTCCAAAAAGGTGCTCTAGACTTTGCGGGCGGTACAGTTGTGCATATCAATGCGGCTATTGCTGGCTTGGTAGGTGCATATGTGATTGGTAAGCGCGTTGGTTACGGTAAAGAGCCATTCAAGCCACATAACTTAACTTTAACAATGGTTGGTGCGTCATTATTGTGGGTAGGTTGGTTTGGTTTTAACGCAGGATCAGCCCTAGAAGCGAATGGTAGTGCTGCACTTGCATTTGCAAACACACTAATGGCTACTGCTGCTGCTGTACTTTCTTGGATCTTTGCTGAATGGGCACTCAAAGGTAAGCCTTCAATGTTGGGTGGAGCATCAGGTGCTGTTGCAGGCTTGGTAGCTATTACTCCTGCAGCTGGTTACGTTGGCGTCATGGGCTCACTCATCATTGGTTTAATTGCTGGCGTATTGTGCTTGTGGGGTGTAACTGGACTCAAGAAAATACTCAAAGCTGACGATAGCCTTGACGTGTTTGGGGTTCACGGCGTTGGTGGTATTACTGGAGCATTGTTAACTGGTGTATTTTGCTCACCTTCTTTAGGTGGAACAGGTATATACGACTACGTTGCAAATGCAGTTAATCCAGAATACGACATGGTTGGCCAAGTAATTATTCAAGCAACTGCTGTTGGAACGACTCTCTTGTGGTCCGGTATCGTAGCTTATGTCAGCTTTAAGATAGTTGATATGGTCGTCGGATTACGTGTTTCTGAAGAAGAAGAGCGTGAAGGTTTAGATATTTCATCACACGGTGAAACAGCTTATCAAATGTAATATCCCCTAGTAGTTGAAGTCTCTTAAGGGCATCTTTTGATGCCCTTTTTTTCATTTGGGTCAGGGAAAACCCTTTTTTTAAACGACTTCATCAAATTTAAATACAATAGCACTATGGTTCCACATTTAATTACTGCACTTACAGGCCCTTTACTCGAATTAGAGAAAAAGGTTTTAGACGCTACGCCTACGATTGAGCGATGGTTTCGTTTGGAGTGGCAAGATCACACGCCCCCCTTTTATTGTTCGGTTGACCTACGTAATTCGGGATTTAAATTAGCCCCTGTAGACACTAATCTATTTCCAGGTGGGTTTAACAACCTCTCTCAGGAGATGATGCCGCTTGCTGTGCAGGCCGCGATGGCGTCGATTGAAAAGATATGTCCAGAAGCAAGAAATCTATTATTAATCCCAGAGCGACATACGCGTAATGTCTTCTATCTACAAAATGTGGCACGATTAGCCGCAATACTGAGACAAACAGGATTAAATGTTCGTTTAGGTAGTTTGTCTGAAGAAATTAAGAAACCAACCAGTGTGGATTTACCAGACGGACAACGCTTAGTCCTTGAGCCGCTAGTACGATTGGGATTAAAAGGAAGAAGACTAGGATTAAAGGATTTTGATCCTTGCTCAATATTACTGAATAATGATTTATCGGCCGGTGTTCCAGATATATTAAAGAATATTAATGAACAGTATGTATTGCCGCCACTCCATGCCGGTTGGTCAACACGACGCAAATCTCATCATTTTGATGCTTATGACGATGTGATTAAAAAATTTACAAAAGTTCTAGATATCGATCCCTGGTTATTAAACCCTTACTTTTCAACTGTTAAAAATGTCGATTTTAATGAACGAATTGGTGAAGAAGAGTTACAAGATAAAGCAGCGGCTTTATTAAAAAAAGTTGCTAAAAAATATAAGCAGATGGGTATTAAAGAAAAGCCTTATGTTGTGGTCAAGCCAGATGCGGGCACCTATGGCATGGGCATTATGTCGATTCAGGATGCTAGTGAATTAAAAGAGCTTAATCGCCGTGATCGCAACAAAATGAGCGTGATTAAAGAAGGTCTTGAGGTACACGACATCATTATTCAAGAAGGTGTACATACCTTTGAAAAGGTCAATGAAGCGGTTGCAGAGCCAGTCGTTTATATGATTGATCGATATGTTGTTGGTGGGTTTTATCGTGTGCATACAGGTCGCGGTCCGAATGAGGTTTTAAACGCTCCCGGCATGCATTTTGTGCCACTAGCTTTTGAGCAAAACGCCATACCTGACGTTACTGCAAAACCTGGTAGTGCTGTGCCTAATCGTTTTTATTTATACGGCGTAGTTGCGCGCTTAGCCTTGCTTGCGGCTTCTTTGGAACTAGAGCGCACCGACCCTAATATAGAATAAATATGCTAAAGCTGCTATTCATTGCTGACCCACTTGAGACTTTCAAAGCATACAAAGACTCAACTCTAGCGATGATGAATGCAGTTCACTCTGCGGGACATCGTGTATTTCATGCGAATGCAAATACTTTGTGTTCAAAGAGTCATGAGATACATGCATTTTGCCAAGAAATCTCTGTTGATAAGAAAAAAAATCCCTGGTTTGCGATTGTTCACCAGCAATTACATAACTTGCAAGATTTTGATGGCGTCATCATGCGTCAAGATCCACCGTTTTCAGTGGAGTATTTAGCTAACACTTGGCTACTTTCACAAGCAGAACGGCTTGGAGTAAGAGTCTTTAACTCCCCAAGTGCACTACGTGACCACTCTGAAAAAATTTCAATATTAGAGTTTCCAGACTATATTGCGCCAACTATCGTAAGTCGGTCTGTTGAACAAATCAAAGAATTTCACGCCCTCAATAAAGACATTGTGATAAAACCACTCGATGGTATGGGTGGCATGGGAGTTTTTCGGGTTGGTCCTGATGGCTTAAATATTGGCAGTATTGTGGAAACTTTGGGTGAGTATGGCAAGCGGAGTTTGATGGCTCAAAAATACTTGCCAGAAATTAAAGATGGCGATAAAAGACTTTTATTAATTAATGGTCAAGCAGTTCCATATGTTTTGGCGAGAATCCCCCAAGCAGGGGATATCCGAGGTAATTTGGCGGCGGGAGGCAAGGGTGTTGCGCAGCCCCTTTCCCCAAAAGAAACTGAAATTGCACAAAAGTTAGGCCCAATACTCATGCAAAGAGGATTATTTATTGTGGGCCTTGATATCATAGGTGAGAGCCTAACCGAAATCAACGTAACAAGTCCTACGGGATTTGTCGAGATTACAGAGCAAACAGGGTTTGATGTCGCCAAATTTTGGCTTGAACAAATGGAACAAAGTATTCAGGATCAATGATGGCAGGAATATTAATCGTAGCCCATACCCCGCTTGCAAGTGCACTGTTCAATTTTGTAGAACATATCTATGGGAAAGTGCCTGAAAATGTTTTTGCTGTCGATGTGCCACCTCATGAAGACGCGAAAGTAACATTCAACAAGTTACAAAATATTGTTGATGACATGGTTGGGGCTAATGAGTTATTGGTAATCACAGATATTATGGGCGCTACACCTTCAAATGTGGCAAGTCGACTAGTAAATAAAACCGAGAACTATAAAGATATTCAAGTGATAACGGGCGTGAATTTACCAATGCTATTGCGTGCAATCAGTCATCGTCATGAGCCAATTACCCAGATTATTGAAAAGTCATTACAAGGTGGACAGCAAGGTGTAATGAAAATTAGAGATATTAGTAAAGTTTCTTTGTAATTTTTTATATTTATGCCATCAGAAGCAATCACAATTATCAATAAACTAGGACTTCATGCAAGGGCCTCAGCCAAATTGACGCAACTAGCAAGCCAATTCCCCTGTGAGATTACTCTTGAACGTAAGGGTAGAAAAATTAATGCCAAAAGTATTATGGGCGTTATGATGCTTGCCGCTGGCATTGGAAGCGAAGTTATTCTTGATACTCAAGGGGATCAAGAGCAAGAGGCGTTTGATGCAATTAAAGCGCTGATTAACGACTATTTTGGAGAAGGCGGATGACGTTTGTCATTTCAGGGTTATCAGTCTCCAATGGAGTTGCGATTGGAAGAGCTCTAACGATTTCTTCAGCATCTCTAGAAGTTAATCACCGGTTGATCCAAGAGGGCGAACAAGAGCAAGAATTAAAAAGACTCTACGATGCATTTGCAGTAGCCAAAAAAGAACTGATTGACTTAAAAAATAGCTTGCCAGAAGATGCTCCAGAAGAGTTGGGCGCATTTTTAGAAGTACATCAACTCATTCTTGATGATCCTGAACTGCAAAAAAAACCTATTGAACTTATCAAAAAACGACGTTTTAATGCTGCCTGGGCGCTAACTACCGAATTAGATGACTTATTAGATACTTTTGAAAACATTGATGACCCATACTTAAGAGAGCGTGGCGCAGATTTTCGGCAAGTCATTGAACGTGTATTAGTTGCGCTACAAGGGTCATCTTCGGAAGACAAAACGCATCTATATAAAAAACTTGATCGCGAAAGTTCGGATGTCATTATTGTTGCTCAAGACATTGCACCACATGACATGTTGAGATTTAAGGAATTAAATTTTTGTGCTTTTGTCACAGATTTAGGCGGCAAGAACTCACATACTGCAATTGTTGCAAGAAGTTTAGATATACCTGCAGCTGTTGGCGTTAAAAACGCTTCTGAATTGATTGAGCAGGATGATTGGCTCATTGTGGATGGGGATCGCGGCATTGTTATTGTTGATCCCCCACAAATTATTTTAGAGGAGTACCGTCATCGTCAAGCAGAACATCGACTAGCTAAAAATAAATTACAACTCTTAAAACATACGCCGACCAAAACATTAGATGGTGTAAAAATTACGCTGATGGCAAATATTGAAATGCCTGAGGATGCTCAAGATGCGCTAGCTAAAGGTGCGTTAGGCATCGGCTTGTTTCGTTCTGAGTTTTTATTTATGAACCGTCAAGACGGCATTCCGGATGAAGAAGAGCAATATCAAGCCTATTGTCAAACGGTAATATCGATGCATGGCATGCCTGTCAATATAAGGACTATCGATATTGGTGCTGATAAAAATTTAGATACTGCAGTTGAAACTATTACTTCTGATATTTCACCATTAGGTTTAAGAGGTATTCGGTGGTCATTAAGCGAGCCAGATATTTTTTTGGAACAATTAAGAGCTATTTTACGAGCCTCTGCACACGGTAAAGCACAAATCTTAATTCCGATGTTGGCGCAAGTTCGTGAGATAGAGCAAACCTTTGAGCTTATTGCACGAGCCAAAAAACAGCTTGATGATCGCGGCATTGCCTACAATCCTCAAATTCGTGTAGGGGCGATGATTGAGCTTCCTGCAGCTGTATTTATTTTGCCAGTGTTTTTAAAGCACTTTGATTTTTTATCGATTGGTACAAATGATCTGATTCAATACACGTTAGGGATTGACCGTGCCGATAGTTCTGTTGCACATCTATATGATCCATTACATCCTGCAATATTAAGTTTGATTTTTAAAGTGATTCATGACTGTCAGGAGCTTGGAAAGCCGGTCTCAATTTGTGGTGAGATGGCAGGTGATTCGAAGTTAACTCGGCTTTTAATAGCAATGGGGTTAACCGATTTTTCAATGCATGCAAGTCAACTATTGACCGTAAAAAGAGAGTTACTTAAATCTGACATGGGTAAATTAAAGCAATCTTTGAGCCAGATTTTAATTACGTATGAGCCTCAAATACAAGCAAAATTGATTGCAGGGTTGTCTAAAATTTAGGCCCACACACTTTGCACGTAGGCGCTTTGGCTAATTTAATTTGCATCATCGTACTTTGACGAGCATTCCACATGAGTAGTTTATTGACGAGTGGTTCACCACATTGAGTAATCAGTTGTAATACCTGAGCTGCTTGGAGTGAGCCAATAATAGCAACTAGTGGTGAAAAAACCCCCATCGTCGCACAGGAAACTTCTTCAAACGAATCTTCTTCGGGAAACACGCAGGCATAACAGGCTGACTGATCATCTTGTGGATTAAAAACACTAACTTGGCCATCGAATTCAATAGCGGCACCCGAAACAAGAGGTATTTTCAATTGCACGCACATGCTGTTAATTAAATGCCTAGTTTTAAAATTATCAGTGCAATCCACCACAACGTCGACAGTAGACATCGCTTTTTGTAGAGACACTGAGTCAGCTTTTTCTTGCAGAGGAATTACTTTAACGTGAGGATTTAATTGCTCAAGCATTGACTTGGCAGATACAACTTTGGCTAAGCCAATAGCATTTGATTGGTGCATGATTTGGCGTTGTAAATTAGTGAGCTCGACATGGTCATGATCCATGATGCTCATAGTACCAACACCCGCTGCCGCAAGATAAGGGGCGCAGGCTGAACCTAAACCGCCAGCACCAATGATCAGTACATGCGACCCACTGATGCGTTCTTGCCCCTCAATACCAATATCATCTAGGAGGATATGTCTTGAATATCGAAGTAGCTCAAGATCATCCATATGTAAAAGTACGCTCCTTATTCCAGCTTAGATTTTGAGCGGACAACAGTCTGACCTGTTAAATAAGCTTTTGCCTGAGTAAGCATGAAGTCTTCAGCGGACCCAAACTCTGGCGCCTTTTTAGTTTTTTCTTTAGCTTTTTCTTCAGGAGTCATTTTAGAATTTTTTTCTTCTAATATTGCCAACTCGTCCATGCGTCTTTTTTCACGATCAGAGATAAGTTTATCTTCTGATTTTTGCTTATTTTTAAGGTGGTTTTCATTATCAATTTCTCTTGTGATAAGAACATCATAAGGATCACCTTCTTCATTTTGATCAACAGCAATATCAGGCTTAATGCCATATGCTTGAATTGATTTACCACTTGGGGTGTAGTAATAAGCCGTAGTAATTTTCAGCGCAGTATCTGATGAGATTTGACGAACCGTTTGAACTGACCCTTTACCAAAAGTAGTTTTACCCATAATCGTGCCACGCTTATAGTCTTGAAGAGCGCCAGCAACAATTTCTGAGGCTGAGGCTGAATAAGCATTTGTTAAAACAACTAAAGGCATTTTTTTAAACGCCTCTGGTAATCCAGCTAGAGGATCAGTGGACTCAGAAAGCTTATAGTTTTCAGGTTCGGCTTTAAATATCTGTTTACTGCTATTTGATTGACCTTTAGTAGAAACAATAGTTGAGCCTGCGGGCAAGAATACAGCGCTAACTCCAACGGCACCTTGTAATATACCGCCACCATTATTTCGTAAATCAAGAATCATACCCTTGAGATTAGGGTTTGCTTTATAGGCATCCGTCATTTTTTTTACTAGATCTGGAACAGTACGTTCTTGAAAGCCCGTAATGCGAGCCCATAGTAGGTCATTTTCTAAAATTTTAGTCTTGACAGACTGAACCTTAATTTCGGCGCGTGTAATTGTTACTGGGAAAGAGCGTTCTTCTGATTTACGATAAATCGTTAAGGTAATTTTAGTTCCAGGCTCGCCCCGCATTCTGCGAACTGCTTGATCTAAAGTCATGCCTCGAACTGGTTTGTCATCTAAGCGCGTAATCAGATCGCCAGCTAAAAGTCCAGCTTTGGCGGCTGGCGTATCCTCAATAGGATTCATGACTTTCACTAAACCGTCTTCTGAGGAAATCTCGATACCAAGACCAGCAAATTTCCCTTGAGTTTGTTCTTGCATCTCAGAAAAATCTTTAGTGTCTAAAAAAGCAGAATGAGGGTCAAGACTACTTACCATGCCTTTAACAGCATCGGTAATTAATTTTTTATCATCGATAGGTTCGACATAATCACGTTTGACACTTCCAAAAACATTCGAGAAGAGTCTTAACTCATCTAATGGGAGGGCGGCAGACTGTTGGGCAGTTGCTGAAAGTTGCCACGTCACAACTACGCCGGCTAGAGCGCCAATTGAAACCCAAAGGATATTTTTAAATAGTTGACGCATAGTTATTCCAAATAAAAGTGACGGATAGGCATAAGATTATCATCGAATTCATAAACGAGGGGTTGACCATTTGGAACGTTGATTTCCATGATGTCAGTGTCTGAAACTTGATCAATATACTTAATTAAGGATCGAATGCTGTTGCCATGTGCAGCAATAACAATTTTTTTGTCTGCTTTTAATGCCGGACCGATAGACTCATTCCACAAGGGTAAAACACGCTCAACATTGTCCTTCAAGCATTCGCCTCTGGGGATTTCATTGCGCTTTAATTTCGCATAGCGGGGATCAAAATAGGCGTTTCTGGGGTCGGACTCATCCAATAATGGAGGTGGAACATCATAGGAGCGACGCCATATATGGACCTGTTCGGCGCCATATTTTTCTGCAGTTTCTGCCTTATTTAAACCCGAGAGAGCACCATAGTGCCTCTCATTCAGTCTCCAGCTATGAACAGTAGGTATCCACATCAAATCCATTTGTTCTTGGACATGCCATAAGGTTTTAATAGCCCTTCTTAAAACCGAGGTATAGGCAATATCAAAAGAATAGCCCGCAGCATTTAATTTTTGCCCTGCTTCGATTGCTTGTTGAGCGCCTTTAGGCGTCAAATCCACATCAACCCAGCCTGTAAATCGATTCTCCAGGTTCCAAGCTGACTCTCCGTGACGAATAAGAACTAACTGTTTCATAACATCATTCTATAATTGTTAAATGGAATTCATATCAAATACAAATAATCTAATCTTACTTGCTTTAATGCTTGTAAGTGGCGCAATGCTCATGGCCCCTCAGTTACAGGGTTTAATGCAGGGTAAGGTGGGTGTTTCTCCTGCCATTGCCACGCAATTAATTAATCGAAGTAAAGCAAATATTATAGATATACGCGCGCAAGAAGACTATCAGAAAGGCCATATTGCTCGTGCAAAGCACTTAAATTCAGCAGATCTTCTAACGAATATTGCTGGGATGCGCCTTGATAAGGCCGCTCCCGTTATTTTAGTTTGTGAAACTGGTTTAAAATCAGCATCTTATGTAAATAAGTTACTAAAAGATGGTTATGCAGATGTGGTTTGCTTGGAAGGTGGGATTAAAGCTTGGAATTTGGCTGGCCTACCGTTAGTAAAGTAATTGGAGAAAATATGCCCCAGATTTTGATGTACAGCACCCAAGTTTGCCCATTTTGTAGAATGGCGGAAAAGTTACTTGCCTCTAAAGGCGTGACTGAAATAGAGAAAGTATTGATTGACTCAGATCCTGTTAAGCGTGATGAAATGATGACGAGAACAGGAAGAAGAACCGTTCCACAAATCTATATTGGAGATTTTCACGTGGGCGGCTTTGATGATTTATCCGCACTGGATAAAGCCGGCAAGTTAGACCCTTTATTACAAAATTAATTCAACTCAATTGAACGGAAATTGAATGTCAGAAACATCAAACCCTACAGCACAAAATGATGCTACCAATCCAGTTTTTCAGATACAAAGACTTTATTTAAAAGATATTTCTCTTGAGCAGCCCAATGCGCCACAAATTTTTTTAACGCCTGGCGAACCTAATGTGCAAATACAAATTGATATTCAGTTTGGCCCATTACAGGAGTCTTTATACGAAGTTATCGTGATTGGAAACATAACTACTCGGGTGGAAGACAAGGTTTTATTTTTAGTTGAGGCGCAACAAGCGGGAATATTTGAATTACAAAATATACCTCAAGAGCAAATTGAGCCGATGTTAGCAATTGCCTGCCCAAGTATTATTTATCCTTACTTACGATCCAATATTGCTGATTTAATTGGACGAGCTGGTTTTCAGCCAATCCATCTGAGTGAGATTAATTTTCATCAGTTGTATGAGCAGCGTCTCAGTGAAGCCGCAAGTAGCCCATCAGATTCAGGAATTATTCTACCTAACTAGAAAATGAACAGCCTTCACCCCTTGAAAATTACCGTTATAGGTGCTGGATCTTGGGGTACTGCGATGGCTATTCATGCGGCAAAGTCATGGCCATTGGGTGTTGAAGTAACGCTGTGCCCAAGACAAGAAGATCAGGCACAGTTAATGCGTGCCCATCGAACAAACGCTAGATATTTGCCTGGGATATCTTTTCCAGATAACTTAAAAATACATGCGGCTTGGCAAGACCTTTTTCCTCTGGTCAATGAACCTAATCATTTACTCATTATTGCAACCCCTTTTGCAGGTCTCAAGAACTTTGTCCAATCATTGTTAGCATTGGGTAAGTATCCCCAACATTGGGTTTGGTTATGCAAGGGGATTGATCCTGAAAACAGTCAGTTGACTCATGAAATTTTAGAAGATATATTCCGCAGTCATCCCGAGGCACAAGCAGTTATTTCAGGAATCCTTTCAGGACCTAGTTTTGCTATTGAGGTAGCAAAAGGATTGCCCTGTGCATTGACGATTGCCAGCCATCATCAGGAGTTGTGTCAAATGACACAAGAGGCATTTCACCATGGAAATATGCGTATTTATGCCACTGATGATGTTGTTGGAGTGGAGTTGGGTGGCGCAATTAAGAATATTTTAGCGATTGCAACGGGAATAGCGGATGGCCTTGAACTTGGTTTAAATGCTCGAGCCGCTTTAATCACCCGGGGTATGGTTGAGATGACGCGCTTAGGAATTGCAATGGGTGCTCAAGCAGAAACTTTTTCTGGCTTGACCGGACTAGGTGATTTGATATTAACTGCAACGGGCGATCTTTCTAGAAATCGTCAGGTTGGGTTGGCCTTAGCGAAAGGTAAAACACTCGAAGAGGTATTAAAAAATTTAGGTCATGTTGCTGAGGGGGTGCGATGTGCGCATGCGGTACAAGACTTAGCAAAAAAATATCAAGTTGATATGCCTATTGTGCAAGCCGTAGGATCTGTTTTGTCGGGGAAGCTAACGCCGCAACAAGCAGTGTTCGAAATTATGTCGCGTGACCCAACGCACGAGTAGCGATTAAACCCCACCAATAAAAGCATTCTGTCGCCAGGCTTCATAAACCACAACAGCAACTGTATTCGATAAATTAAGACTGCGACTATTTGGCATCATGGGAAGTCGCCAATGGTTCGTATTTGGGATTGCTGCACGGACATCTTGGGGAAGCCCACTAGTTTCTGATCCAAAGATCAAGTAATCCTTGGGATTAAATTGAGCCTTTCCAAATGAGTTACTCGTTTTGGTGGTTAAAGCATGTAATTGACTTGGATTTGGTTTTTCAAGGGCCAAAAATTCTTGCCAATCTCGGTGCACTTGTAAATTGGCAAACTCGTGATAGTCAAGACCGGCGCGTTTTAAACGGGTGCTGTCGAGCGGAAACCCAAGTGGCTCTATGAGATGAAGCGTACACCCTGTATTGGCACAAAGACGAATAATATTGCCTGTATTGGGCGGGATTTCAGGGTGAACAAGAACAATATGGAACATTAGTAAAAATCCTTTTTTGCATCTCGGGCAAGGACCCAAAAGGCAATCCATTTTACCCCTTGATCTTTAAGCAAGGACGCAATGGCATGTAAAACGAATTCACTTAACAGATGGGGCATCACAATGGCAACTCTTAAATTGTGTAGCGTATTCATTTTAGTAACTAGGGGGTTGATATAAAAAGAAGGTAAATTTTCGAGTTGAGAACCCCCTTTGACTGCTCGAACCATAAGGATAATGCCCGTTTGAAGTGGAGTGTTCGTTAGCTGGCTCCATTTTTTGGCAAGTTCGAGCGCGAACCAAAAGCCGCGATTTTTAGAGACCTGCAGGTCTTCCGGAAGAGGAATAATGACATCCACTGGAGACATATGACGGGAGTTACATACCTGCCAGGCATATAAAATGGCATGTAGATTGGCAATCACGCCAAACCTGTTACAAGTTTGAATAAGGGGAATTAAGCGGCTTGATTCATTACTTAAAACAATGGTTTGATCAAATGCCCAGTGTGCATAAAAACAATATTTACATACCCAAGTAGGATGTTGTGACCCGCACACAATACATTTTCTTACTTCATTTAATGCAAGGACTTCTTTTAAACATGTGGCACATATAGAATCAGCTTGTCGAGAATCACACAGTGCACAACAGCTAGGTAATAATTGGTGAATGACGGCAGTTAGTTTTTTCGCGAAAGTTTTTGAACCCATACACGTTATTATTCAAAGGATGACATTTCATTTAAACACCAACAAGCCGCCCTTTTGGCGATGGCTTACGTCAGAACTTTCTGAAAGAATGGCTCAAAATCTGCCATTTATAAAAATCAATCCTAAAAACATTTTGTGTATAGGTGGTTTTGAAAAAAGCACCTATCAACTTTTCAAACAAACTTACCCTCAATCAACTTTATCTTCAGATCAAGAAATCAAACGAGGTATTGAACATGCTTTAAACAAGTTAAACCCCTTTAAAAAACATCAAATGACATTCTTTGATATTGATCAAAATGTTCAATCAGAGCGCTTTGAATTGATATGGAGTGGCCCACTTAAGCGAAATATTGATACATTTCCGCACTTTTTCTCACAAGCAGGGCAGCATCTAAAAGTTCATGGATTGATCATGTTTAACTATTTGGGTCCAGATACAGCAAAGGAGTACCGGAGTTTAGTGACACAAAATGGGTGGCTTGGACCAGATATGCATGATATTGGAGATCTTTTGACACAGTCTGGATTTGCGGATCCTGTAATGAATATGGAGTATTTGACTTTAGAGTATGAAGATACCGAATTACTCCTGAAAGACCTTGTGGAGCTGGGCCTGATTACAGAGCAAGATTTATTTTCAGCCTCAAGCAGGGAATTATTAACGAATATCCATCAAGTAAATGAAAAGCTGAACTTGACATTGGAAATTGTGTATGGTCATGCATGGAAGGTTCCAAAAAGGGAGCCGGGAGTAACAAGAATCTCACCAGCAGAAATTTTGAAAACTTACAAAAAATAGTGTTTACTCACAAAGTAAACCTCAGAATCCCTTGTAACTCCAAATATCTTTACAAAAGAATAATATAATATCTATTCAAATTAAAAAAATCTTCAATTTTTGGGAAGAAAATGAAATTACAGCGCACGTTTACCCTTTGTTTTGCGGGCATTTTAGGTTTTTTATTAAGTCCTTTGTCCTATGCCTACAATGATATGCCAGGAGGCCCTGCAGTTCGACAGTTGAATTTCGCGGCACCTGTCACCAAAATCATGGAAGATATTCATTGGCTGCATTGGTTCATGATGATTATTTGTACAGTCATATTTGTGGTTGTTTTTGGTGCCATGTTGTATTCGATTCTCAAACATAGAAAATCCCTTGGCCATAAAGCAGCCTCATTTCACGAAAGCACTACTGTAGAAATTATTTGGACTGTGATTCCATTACTTATCGTAATTGGTATGGCATTACCAGCAACGAAAACAGTTGTTGCTATGAAAGACACCACCAATGCTGATATCACCATTAAAGCTATTGGTTATCAGTGGAAATGGGGTTATGAATATATTAAGGGTGAAGGTGAGGGCATTAATTTCTTATCGACACTTTCTACACCACGCGAGCAGATTAATAATTTGGAAGAAAAATCAAATACCTATTTGATGGAAGTCGATAACGAAGTCGTTGTTCCCGTCAATAAAAAAATCCGCGTGATTACAACGGCCGATGACGTTATTCATGCCTGGACCGTACAGGGCTTTGGTGTTAAGCAAGATGCGATACCTGGTTTTGTAAGAGACGCATGGTTTAAGGCTGAAAAGATTGGAACTTACCGCGGTCAATGCTCTGAGTTGTGTGGCAAAGAGCACGCATTTATGCCAATTGTTGTAAAAGTTGTGTCTGATGCGGATTATTCAACATGGGTTAGCGCCAAGAAGAAAGAGTTAGCAGCTCTAGCAGAAGACCCAAGCAAGACGTATACATTAGAAGAGCTCAAAGATCGTGGTGCTAAAGTATATGCGGCCAATTGCTCTGTTTGCCATCAACCTAATGGAAAAGGTGGGGGCGCATTCCCTGCCTTAGATGGCGACAAAGTAGTTAACGGACCTAAAGAAGGTCAATATCAAGTGCTCTTAAAAGGGAAAAATGCAATGCCAAGTTGGGCGCGTTTATCTGATACTGAACTTGCAGCTGTTATGACCTTTACACGTAACTCTTGGAGCAACCATACAGGTGAAGTGATTCAACCTAGTGATTTTGTTGCTGCGAGAGCTTCCATTAAATAAATTAATTCATTTTTCAAAGATACTGGAGTAGATATGACAACCGTTACTACGATACCTGATACCGCTCACGGCCATGGCGATCATGATCATGCGCATGCAATGCCACATGGATGGAGACGCTGGTTGTTTGCGACCAACCACAAAGATATCGGCACAATGTATCTCGTCTTTGCTTTGACGAATCTCTTTGCTGGTGGAACGATGGCTTTATTAATTCGTCTGGAGTTATTTCAGCCTGGATTACAGTTTCTTCGCCCTGAATTCTTTAATCAATTAACCACAATGCATGGTTTGATCATGGTTTTTGGCGCAATCATGCCTGCCTTTGTGGGTTTTGCGAATCTCATGATTCCCTTACAAATTGGTGCATCTGATATGGCATTTGCAAGGATGAACAATTTTAGTTTCTGGATTATGCCTGTTGCTGGAATGTTATTGTTTGGATCCTTTTTAGCCCCAGGTGGCGCTACAGCAGCCGGTTGGACTTTGTACGCTCCATTATCTGTGCAAATGGGCCCAGGTATGGACATGACAATTTTCGCGATTCACTTAATGGGAGCCTCTTCAATCATGGGCTCAATTAACATTATTGTGACGATTTTGAACATGCGTGCGCCTGGCTTGTCGCTCATGAAAATGCCTATGTTTTGCTGGACATGGTTAATTACAGCTTATTTGCTTATTGCCGTGATGCCTGTTTTAGCTGGAGCCATTACGATGCTTCTGACAGACCGTCACTTTGGAACAAGCTTCTTTTCTGCAGCAGGTGGTGGTGATCCGGTGATGTATCAGCACATCTTCTGGTTCTTTGGACACCCAGAAGTTTATATTATGATTTTGCCAGCGTTTGGAATTGTCAGTGAAGTTATTCCAACTTTTGCGCGTAAAAAATTGTTTGGATATAGCTCCATGGTTTATGCAACATCTTCCATTGCGATTTTGTCATTTATTGTTTGGGCACACCATATGTTTGCAACAGGTATGCCAGTGACAGGTCAGCTTTTCTTCATGTATGCAACGATGTTAATTGCCGTGCCGACAGGCGTTAAGGTATTTAACTGGATTGCTACGATGTGGAAAGGTTCGCTAACTTTTGAAACCCCAATGCTTTGGGCAATCGGGTTTATCTTTGTGTTTACCTTAGGTGGTTTCACAGGTTTAATTTGTGCGATGGCACCAATTGATATTGGTATCCAAGATACGTATTATGTTGTAGCTCACTTCCATTATGTATTGGTTGCTGGATCTTTATTTGCAATGTTCTCAGGCTTCTATTATTGGGCGCCTAAGTGGACAGGTTATATGGTGAATGAAACCCGCGGTAAAGTTCATTTTTGGTCTTCCATGATTTTCTTTAACCTCACATTCTTCCCGATGCATTTTCTTGGTTTAGCAGGTATGCCAAGACGTTACGCAGATTATCCAGTTCAATTTGCTGATTTCAATGCAGTTGCATCAATCGGCGCATTAGGATTTGGACTATCTCAGCTCTACTTCTTGCTGGCAGTTGTTCTGCCTACATACCGTGGTGGCAAAAAAGCAGAAGCACAAGCATGGGAAGGCGCTGAAGGTTTAGAGTGGACCATTCCATCACCTGCACCATTCCATACTTTTGAAACACCGCCAGTTATCAAGTAATACTTATATATGGTGAAAACTTCTGTAAAGAATAAAAGAATGGCATTTACTCTACTCAGTATTGTCATCACTTTTTTTATTGCGATTATTCTTAAAAAAATGATTTTCGGGTAGATTACAGATCACATGTTTTCAATAACTTCTCTGAACCGTCAAATGCTTATAAGGCTACTTTCAGTAGCCTTATTTATGTTTGGTTTTGGTTATGCCTTGGTACCTGCTTATAAAGCGATTTGTGAGATTACAGGTATTAATGTAGTTACCAATAAAAATGAATACGGTATTCGGGCATATGGTGCAAAAAAGCCAGCTAACGATAATTCACAAATCGATTCATCGCGCACTATTACCGTTGAATTTGATTCAAACGCCAAAGGCCCGCTACGTTTTAGACCCGTTAAAAACTACATGGAAGTTCATCCTGGAGAATTAAACCAGATCACGTATGAAGTGGTGAACGAACAAAATAAAGTCGTTGTAGCTCAAGCAATACCGAGTTATGCGCCAAAAGTTGCAACTAATCATTTTACGAAGATTGAATGTTTTTGTTTTTCACAACAAACACTTCAACCTAAGGAGTCTCGTCAAATGCCGGTGGTATTTGTCATTGACAAAGATTTACCAAAAGATGTGAAGACGATTACTTTGTCGTATACATTTTTTGAGATTCAAGGAGCAAGTCCAGTTGTTAGGGGAGAGGTTAAACCCTCAAAAATATAGGGTTGATATGTCTAAAGACAGTGAAGTAATACGTTTTTTTAAATCCATGAAAGCAGTGTTTTGGGGATTTTTAGGAGTACGAAAGGGCAGTGGGCAGGAAGAAGATATGGCGTCCCTGACATTTGTTCATGTAATAATTGCAGGTGTAGTTGGAGTGGTCATTTTTATGTCAGTCCTACTTTTGATAGTTAAAGCAGTATTAGCAAAATAATTTTTTAAGTTTAATTTTTGGAGAGCAATATGTCCTCAACACCAACTCAAGCACCATATTACTATGTGCCTGAGCCATCTCACCATCCTGTACGAGCAAGTATTGGGTTGTTGGCTTTTGGTATCGGTATGTCACAATGGGTCAATGGCCACCAGTGGGCTGCCTACTTAACCCTAGCCGGTGTGTTGTGGTTATTGTTTGTGTTGTATCAGTGGTTTGGAGATGCGATTCGTGAATCCGAAGGCGGGTTAAACAGTGTCAACGTTGACATATCTTATCGCTGGGCGATGAGTTGGTTTATTTTTTCTGAGATCATGTTTTTCGGTGCTTTTTTCTCATCCTTGTTTTATGCAAGAAGCATTGCAATGCCATGGTTAGGGGATATCAATAATCAATTGATCTGGCCAAATTTTGCGGCTAACTGGCCTAATGCCGGACCTGGTGGATTAGTTGAGGCTTTTAGAACAATGGGCCCATGGCCAATCCCTACAATTAATACTGCTATATTGCTAACTTCAGGTTTGACTGTGACTTGGGCGCATCATGCCTTGCGTGAAAATCATCGTAAGCAAGCCATTACAGGCCTTGCCCTTACTGTTGCTTTAGGATTTATATTCGTATGTTTTCAAATGTATGAATATATTCACGCTTATTCTGAACTTAACTTAAAGCTTACTTCAGGCATTTATGGATCAACCTTCTACTTATTGACAGGCTTCCATGGCTTTCATGTGACATTAGGTGCGATTATGTTGGCGGTGATTCTTCGCCGCTTGATAAAAGGTCACTTTACAGCAGATAATCATTTCGGGTTTGAAGGTGCCGCATGGTATTGGCACTTTGTTGACGTCGTATGGTTGGGTCTGTATCTACTTGTATATTGGATGTAAAAAAACCGCTGCGATGCAGCGGTTTTTTATTCCCTCTTATTGTCCGACTTTAATTCCCGTACTTTGAATCCACCCTAAGTAGTGGGCAAGCCATACTGAGGCAAATAAAAGTATGGAAAGACCAATTCTGATGAAGAGTGAACGTACCATATTAGAACTATTGCCTTTATCTCGCATCATAAAGAAGAGCGCAGAACCAAGGCTAGCTAAAATACAGATAAAGATGATAGGGATAAGAATTTTCATATATGGGCACTTGCTGAGTTAATGATTGTATCGAGAATTATTCAGGATATCAAAAAAAGACCAATCGCATTTATTGCGATGCTTTGCCTGGTCGTTTTAGGTGTTGAATTAGGATTATGGCAATTGCGAAGAGCAACAGTCAAAATCGAACAAGCCCAAGCGATTCATGAAAAAGCAAATTTACCTGCACTTATTGCAAGTGAAAAAAGTTGGACCCAAGAGCAAGCCCTTTACCATCGCATGCAAGCCACAGGCTATTGGATAGCTGAGGAAGGGATTTGGTTAGCCAATCGACCCCACCCACTAGGAAAAGATCCTAAAACTGGAATTGCCACAGGATTTAATTTGCTGATGCCACTGCGTTTAGACGCTAAGCCAGAAATGACCCTATGGGTTAATCGTGGCTGGGTACCCAGAAGTTTTCAACAAATGAACGAAGTGCCAAGCATTAGAACAAACAAAGAAAAAGTGAGCATTGAAGGCATCGTTTTTCCAAATAGTGGCAAGACATATCAGCTTTCATCAGAAACACTCAGCCTTGCAAGCGACGGCATAAAAATACAAGAAAATCACGTCTTAAGCGAAAAAGAAGCGTTTAGTGAGCATGTATTGCCTTTTGTTGTCCGTATGCAAAACTCCCCAAAAGAAGAAGGTTTAGATCAAACTTTACCTGCCATGATAACTGGAGTAAACACCCATTACGGGTATGCCTTCCAATGGTTTGGTTTGGCGGTAATGACCTTTTTATATTGGGTATTTACAACTTTTCGCAAAAGATCTCAATCATTGCGATAATAGTTATTTATTCAAACGCGTAACATGCAAAATCAAGAACACTTAATTCCGGCTAGCAAAGCAAATGTGTCTGAAAGACGCAAATCTGGCATGTGGCAAATGTGGTTAATTATTGTCATCTTTGCAGCACCGGTCATTGCTTCTTATGTCACTTTTTATGTAATTAAGCCAATGGGTGGAAAAACGAATTATGGTCAATTGGTTTTTCCAGTTCAGCCTGCACCAGAAGATTCTTTAATGCCTGTCGTGTATGGGAAATGGACTTTGTTATTAGCTAGGCCTGCAGCAACTTGTGAAAAAGATGAAGAAAACTGCGTCAAGCTCCTTTATCTGATGCGTCAAGTTAGAGCATCACTTGGAAGAGAACTGGGGCGCGTACAAATTGTTTGGATCAATACAGATAATGCCCCAGTAAGCCAATCCTTAAAGGAAGCATATGATGAAAAACAAGCGGGAGTAAAGATTATAAATATCCCCACAAATGCCTCATCAAAGCAAGAATTACTTGACTGGTTAGCAATGGATGATTCATCTGATGCTATCCAGTTATTAGACCCAAGAGGAGCTCGTATGATGAGATTTCCAGTCAAGCCCCAAGCTCCAGAATTTCCGAAGATGCGCAAAGATATTGAAAAGTTACTGAAGTGGAATCCAACTGGTAAGTTGGGTAATTAACTTGAAAAGGGTAAATACATGTCTTGGCAATTGATGATTCAACTAGGAGCAATTGCGCTACTGCTTGGATCAGCGCCTCTTATGTATATGGCCTATCAAGGTAATTTACAAAACTTAAAACAGTTTGTTTGGGCACTTGTTTTTTTTACCTTTGACTTAATTCTATTTGGAGCATTTACACGATTAACTGACTCTGGACTTGGTTGTCCAGATTGGCCGGGATGTTATGGCCATTCAAACCCTCTCTTAGCAATGGAGCATATTCAAGAGGCACAAACACAGATGCCATTTGGACCCGTGACAGTTAGTAAAGCTTGGATTGAAATGTTGCATCGTTATTTTGCGAGTGGTGTTGGCTTTTTAATTTTGACTTTAACCCTACTAGCCTGGAAAAAACGAGATGTTTTTGGGAAAAAGTTTTTTATTTTTTCCCTAGGGTTATTGATTTTAGTTTGTTTACAAGGGGCCTTTGGAGCCTTCACAGTCACACTTCGTCTTCAACCTCTGATTGTTTCCATGCATTTAATATTTGCATTACTACTTATCATGGGATTAACCGCCTTAACGGAAGTGTCGAATAAAGGCCACAACATACAAAAGCCTAAAAATTATCATACATGGATCATCATGGTGGTTATTGGCGTGGTGTTAAGTCAAACATTTTTAGGTGCTTGGGTGAGCACAAACTATGCTGTGTTAGCCTGTAGTGGTTTCCCAACTTGTAATGAAGTGTGGTTACCTGCAATGGACTTTATGAATGGATTTACGTGGTGGCGTGAATTAGGGAAAACAGCCTCAGGAGAGTATTTATCCATTGAGGCTTTAGTTGCTATCCATTGGACACACCGGCTGGGCGCATTGATTACTACATTGACTGTGATTTGTTTTTTATATTTCCTGGCAAAAATCAAGAATGAAGGTAATCAAGTTTGGCAGGGACGCTGCACCTTTTGGGGAAGATTTATAGGGGTGGTTTTACTTATACAAATTTTAAGTGGGCTTTCAAATGTTATTTTTGAGTGGCCAATGATTGCTGCTCTAATCCATACAGGTGGCGCGACGGCTTTATTGATTGGCCTGACTAAGTTACTTTTATTGTCTACTCAAAAGCCTGCATCAACATGACTCAAATGACCTTAACTCGAACCAAATGGCGTAATTTGTATGCCTTAACAAAGCCACGAGTGACGCAATTAGCGGTTTTTTGTGCGATTATTGGAATGTTCTTGGCAACCCCAGGGATGGTGCCTTGGTCTGTTTTAATTGGGGCTTCGTTAGGCATTTTGTTATTAGCAAGCGCCGCTTTTGCGGTGAATTGTTTGATTGAACAAAAGGTAGATGCCAAAATGAAACGAACCGCTTGGCGAGCGTCAGCTACAGGCGAGGTCAGCACTTCTGAGATTGTCATAATGTCTGCGGTCTTAGGTGTGCTTGGTTCAATAATGCTATGGTTCTTTGCGAACCCCTTGACCATGTGGTTAACCATATTGACTTTTGTTGGTTATGCCATCATTTACACATGGCTATTAAAGCCTGCCACATCACAAAATATTGTTATTGGCGGTCTTTCTGGGGCGATGCCTCCAGCGATAGGATGGGCAGCCGTAGCTAATGAAGTACCGCCGGAAGCGTGGCTGCTCGTACTCATTATTTTTGTGTGGACACCACCCCATTTCTGGGCTTTAGCGTTATATCGTCGTGAAGATTATCAGAAATCTGAATTACCAATGTTACCCAACACGCATGGGGAGCAATATACTTTATTGCATATTGTTCTCTACACATTAATTATGTTGGCAGCATCGATTCTGCCTTACGTGTATGGAATGAGCGGCTTAGTGTATTTGTTTAGTGCGCTGATTTTAGGGTTTGTATTTTTAGGATATACAGTTAAGTTGTATAGAAACTATTCAGATGCCCTTGCGAAAAAAACATTTAAGTACTCTATTTGGTATCTCTCTTTATTATTTGGGGCTCTATTGATTGATCACTATGTTTAATAGAAACACTAAACTGTTGCTGATAGTATTTTTGAGCATTTTTACCTTGTTATCTTGCTCACAAAAAATCAAATTTAATCATGTTGATATTACAGGATCAACATCTTTTGTGCCCGCATTTGAACTACAAGACCATCATGGAAAGGTACGTCATCTAGAGGACTTCAAAGGAAAGATACTGATTGTTTTCTTCGGTTATACACAATGTCCTGATGTTTGCCCTTCAACGATGTTTGAAATGCAAAG
>JBAXKF010000033.1:0-23482 GCA_037137465.1 Betaproteobacteria bacterium
TGAAGGCGGGTGATCCTGAGGTCAACGCCTGGGTCAACATTAAACCTGATGATACTGTAGTCGTTCGTATCGCTCGCTCAGAAATGGGCCAAGGTACAAGAACTGGACTGGCGCAGCTGGTTGCTGAAGAACTTGAGTGCGACTGGAAAAAAGTGATTACTGAATCTCCTACTCCTGGACAGAGCTTAGCTCGTAAGCGCGCATGGGGTGAGATGAGTACTGGTGGTAGTCGTGGAATACGAATTTCTGAAGATTATGTTCGCCGTGGCGCAGCTGCCGCAAGAGTAATGCTCCTGCAAGCTGCAGCGAATGAGTTAAATGTTCCTGTTGCCGAACTTAAGGTTGATAAGGGTGTCATCACACACACGCCGTCTGGCAGAAAAACCACTTACGGCAAAGTATCTGAAGCTGCTTCTAAATTAACGCCTCCCGATCCTAAATCTATAACACTTAAAGACCCGAAAACATGGAAGGTGGCTGGTCAACCTCTAGCTCGCTTAGATACTGCAGATAAAGTCAATGGTAAAAAGGTCTTTGGTGCGGATCTCCAATTACCTGGCATGTTATGCGCTGCTGTTAAAGCTTGCCCTGTTTTTGGTGGCAAGTTAGTCAGCTTTGACGAGGCAAAAGTTAAAAATTTACGTGGTGTAAAAGGGGTAGTTAAAGTTAACGACTTTACTGTAGCTGTTGTAGCTGATACCTGGTGGCGCGCTAAAACAGCTCTCGATGTTCTTCCAATTGTTTGGGATGAAGGCAAAGGGAGCAACACTTCTTCCCCAGATATAGAAAAAATGTTGCGTGCAGGTCTCGAAGAAACTGGTGATTTTTGGCAACGTAAAGAAGGTGATGCTGTAACTGAAATTAAAAATTCAGCTAGGCAAGTTGAGGCTATCTATTACACTCCTTATCGTTCACATGTCAATATGGAGCCAATGAATGCAACGGTAAGAATTGGTAATGATCGTGCTGAAGCTTGGGTGCCTACCCAAAATGGTGAGGCATCACACGCCGCTTTAGCCGAAGCAGCAGGTTTGCCACTTGATAAGTGTGAAGTCTTTAAATTGGATCCAGGGACTGGTTTGGGTCGTAGGGGCGGTACACAAGAATATGTAGGGCAAGCAGTTGCAATTGCTAAACAATTTCCTGGAGTTCCCATCAAGATGTTATGGAGTCGTGAGGAAGATATGACCCACGATTATTATCATCCGATTGCCATGGCAAAAATGAGCGCTGGTCTTGATAGTAATGGCAACATCACTGGAATGCATATTAAAGTTGCGGGGCAATCTATCAACGCCACGGTAAGTCCGATGGCGATTAAAGATAATAAAGATGTCCGCCAACTCCAAGGATTTTATGCTGAGCCTGGAGATGCTCAATTTGGCTATAAGTTCCCCTCATTGCTCACTGAATATGTCATGAAAAACACCCATGTACCTGTAGGTCCATGGCGCGGTGTAAATACCAATCAAAATGGCTTATTTATGGAATGCTTCATGA
Source organism: Betaproteobacteria bacterium (assembly GCA_037137465.1). GTDB lineage: Bacteria > Pseudomonadota > Gammaproteobacteria > Burkholderiales > Burkholderiaceae > Polynucleobacter. The sequence continues at coordinate 1,501 of JBAXKF010000033.1, forward strand.
ACGAGTGTGCGGTAGCTGCGAAAAAGGATCCTTTAGCATACCGTCAAGCTGTAATGAAAGACTTTCCAAAACATTTAGCTGTTCTCAATGCTGCCGCTAAAAAAGCAAACTGGGGCTCACCGCTTCCCGCTGGCGTGCATCGTGGGATTGCCCAGTTCATGGGTTATGCCAGTTATTCTGCATGTGTGGCTGAAGTTTCTGTTACAGGCAATATTGTCACAATTAAGCGTTTGGTCTTTGCGCTTAATTCTGGTCATGTGGTTAATCCTTGGTTAGTCCGAGAGCAAATTGAAGGCTCTGTGGTCATGGCAATGGGTGCGATTTTCAATCCAGAAATTACCGTCGAAAATGGTCGTATTAAACAAACCAACTTTGACTCTTACCCTCTCATCAAGTTGGCTTCTACACCTATAACAGAGTGCGTTCTAGTTCCAACGAATGACTTCTGGGGCGGGGTTGGCGAGCCAACGATTTGCGTCGTGGGTCCTGCCATCGTTAATGCGATATCTACTGCACTAGGTAGACCAATGCGTAATTTTCCGCTTTCTAAGGAAAATTTAACGTTGGCTTAAGCTAATATTGTTTGTCTGATCAAATAAAAGGGCTACATCAATTTGTAGCCCTTTTATCTTCTTAAGGAAGGTCCTTCCCACAACATACCTTCAGAACGCTTTTTCAAAAACAACTCTAAAGCACGTAACTCTGAACTAGCACTTGCGGGAACTGTAGCTTGAACCCCTGAATAACACGCACGTAAGCGACGATCGACACTACCTATTGCTTGCCATGATTGACGATAGATAGGAAAACCGGTGACATATGCAGGGCTAATGATTTCTGATCGTAAATTTTTTCCAATTCTCTGGTCATGGCATTGCGTACAAGAAAGATTTAACCGTCCTTGTCTTTGGGTATAAATTTGTGCTCCAAGATTCATTTGGTTTTGCCATTGCGCTTTGACTTTTGGATCTGTTGGCTCTTGAACATGGATCTTAAGCCCCCTTGCTGCATCCGATAAAAATATAGATAAGGATAATATACTCGCATCATCATTTACCAATTGTTTGCCAGTTTTTTTGGAGTAACAAGTGGCGATTTGATCTTCAATATTAATTAATTGTCCAAGCGATGATTTACCTTCCCCCCACTTGGGAAATTGCACTACTGCCTTAGTAATAGTGCCTACTGATTGATGACACTCCTGACAATTAGCTTTGTATAGTTCTTGCCCTTGATCCACCCATAAAGAGACTGGATTCATGCTTGGGTCATTTTGTTGTTTGAGCATTTCTGGACTAAGAAATGCATTGCCCGATTGGCGTGTTTGATCTGCAAATGCAAGGTCACAGAAAAAACCTAAAAGGATGAGTAACAAACCAAACAAGAACTTCATGCTACCGCAATCAGTTTCTCAGCACGTCCTTGTACGCCTTGATCGTCTCGCCATTCTATTGATATCACACCTCCTTGTGGTGGGACTTTGACAAATATACTAAGTAGTGGGTTAGCCGCAATACCCGTACCAAGGGTTGCTTGCATAATTGGATCTTGATTGAGTTTAATGACGACACTCTCAATAATATTTTTAGGTATTCTCTCATTACCATCTAAACCCAAGCGATAACCTGTCTCCATAGGGTGTCCAATTAAAACGCGAACCTCGACTTCTTGCCCTACTACCGGAGTTCCAATAATACTCAGACGAATGGGGTGGAGATTTAAAGTTGCCATATAGAAATTTTATGTCGCATCAAAACAAGCATTTAAAGTAACTACGCAATGTAATGATTGTCCGATCTTAGAGCCGTCATCTAGTTGCACAATCACCCAAACATCCTGACTCAGCGCCAAACGAATACGGGTCGACAAACGATAACTTGATTGCATCTGGGGTAATGTGATTTTCATTACCATCGGATTAGGATTTTCTGGAGCAATGATTTCGAAAGACTGAATACGGCGCTGCGCAGGCGCTTGAATCAGCAAGTTCATCGGAATCGAATTGCCCGTATCAGCCAAAGGGGGTAAATCTATGGTAACGCCCTCTTTTTTGATCGGCAAACTCTGAAGATTTTTTTGGGTATAGTCGTTATTAATTGAACTTGCCCAACTTCCCTTGAAGTAAGGGGTCGCAAGTAATACTGCAATGCCTTTTAATAATGATCGCTTAAGAACTTTTGATTGCATCATTTATTACTCTTCAATGTTGATAATGCCTCCACTACCATCTGAATCTGCTCATCACTGAGGAGCGTTTTATTTTGATTTGGCAGCACAATACCCTCAAGACTACCATAAGGTGGCATCATTGTCTGAGGATGAATTTTTCGCGCATCAGTAACCCACGCAGTGAGTTGCTGCCGTGTATATTTACTTCCTACACTACTGAGTTCAGGGCCAAAGTTACCTTGTTTTTCAATTTGTCTCGAAGTCTGTGAGCCACCCACATGCATTGTATGACAGGTAACGCAGTTACCTAAATTACGGTTATAGATGATATCAAAACCAGCTTGTATAGCACTTTCAGACGGGGATTGAGCAAACGCAAAAACACCTATACTGGCAAAGTTTACTATTCCATATTTTAAATATCGAATCAAGGGAGTTTATCTACCTTTGCATTGAAGATAGACCTATTTTGCCACTAATTTGAAAAAAACTCTCTTAAGACTTCCAAGGAGCTTTTAAGTCAGACAGGCTAGATAAAATCTTGGGCATCATCGATAAATAACCACTCTGACGTCCAATAACCCACGCTTGGGCAATATCGACAGAACCTAAATTACGTTGCCCAAGTAAAATCTCAGCAGTAGCGAGGTCATTCATTTTCCCCAGGAGCTCTTGTGCCCGCGCAAGCGACTTCATATATCGCGAGATTCGTTTTCTTGGATAAATTTCCATAAAGAAATCAAAAGAATATCTGAGTTTTTTTAAATCTAGTCGTAATTGATGACTTTGTTCTAAGTTTCGGTTAGGCACTAAAACTTCTCGCATAAAACGACGATGTTTACGCTTTAACAAACGCGTTGCAAATTGTTGTGTGTCTTCTTCAGCAATCGGTTCGGGAGTGTTTTGACTCTCAAGAATCATCTTTTGACGATTCTTTATCTCGGGATGCGTAGATAAACTCATCACCGCTTCAGCAAAAGAAATTAACTTTACCGAATAGTTACGGCTACCAAAACTAGCAACTGCCTGAGTATGTGCTTTAGCTCGTTGCTCTATAGCAAACTGTTCTAATTTTTCTATATCTGGATGTTGTGGAAAAGCCTCCTTCAAAAGAGGAAGCAATTCATAACAAAAAACGTCCCAGTTTCTTGCATCGCCTAATTCATTTGCTAAGTCCCGCCACACACCATTCCATTGATTCACAAAACTCATTGGCAACAGCGGTGAAAATAATTTAATGGCTGAACGAATCCGGCGCATAGCTACCCGAGCTTGATGAATGTACTCATCGTCATCATCCCTCAAAATACCAACGTCATTGACCTGTAAATGATTTAAGCACTCAAGACATACTCGCTCAAAGGTTGCTAGGGGTGGCGCTTTTGCATCAATTGCAAGAGCTGGGGGCTTTAAGGGACTTGGAAGAATATTTTGAAATAACTTATATCCTCTAGCAGCCTTTGAATCCGCACTTGGATGTAACCGCACGCGTCGACTAAGAACTCTTGCCAAACCGAATAAAGTAACTGGGTTCCCTTCTTTTAACTCTAACTCAACCTCACTAATAGCCTGTTCATATAACTGTCCATCACGTCGGGTGACTATCAATCCTTGATCAATTGCAATTTCAATTTTCGCCCCGCGAAATAATACTTCCCATGAGCGCCTAGTAAAATCTGTTGTAAAAACAGGCATCAGCTGTGGTGCCATTAATGTCATTTTTTGCGCTAAGACAGGGTCTTCAACTAAAGTTTGGAAATCAAACTGCCCCTGAACCGTTGGGGCTTCCCATTCTGAACGGCTTGATAATCCGCCATTATTGGAATGATTGATCTTTAAAGTTAATAATAGCTTGCGCAGAATCTTCCGCTCTCTAACAGCGATCCCTTGGTGCATGAGGGACAATTCATTCGTGTCGTAATAAATGTTATAAAGCTTTTGCCTTTTGCCGGTTACTTGTAACAAAGGATGCTCTAGCAGCATCGGCAAATCTTTTGAATTAAAACTGAGTTTGAGTTCGGTTTCGATAGCCACTATGTATAGTTAACCTTAAAAAATTAAAAAATAAAATTAAAATCAGAGCCATATTTTAATCTTATTGTCACAAAAATACTATCTAGATTTTTAATCTAATAAAGAAACTTTAATGACATCATCACATTAAATGCCGACATTTACGTATATTTGGTAATAGTATCAAAGAATAATGACTTTATAGATGTCAAATGTTTATGCAAAAATATAATTATGCAAATTTTTAAAACTACTTTATACCTCTGTATTGGCATACTCAGTGCATGCTCAAGTATCAACCCACCTAAAGATATAAAGACGAATAAGTCACCCAAACCACTTACCGTTCTTATCTCTATCGATGGCTTCAAGCCAGAATATCTCAGTGAAACAAATAGTCCACATCTGTTTCAGTTAGCCAGGCAAGGCGCCACCGCTGAGGGTATGCTACCTGTTTTTCCAAGCGTAACCTTCCCCAATCATTACAGCATGGTCACTGGCTTATACCCAGACCACCATGGCATCGTCAATAATTCAATGAAAGATAGCGGTATTTCTGAACCATTTAGACTATCTTCAAAAACTGCTGTGGGCAATCCTGCTTGGTGGGAAGATGCCACACCAATCTGGGTGAGTGCTCAAAGAAATGATCTCAAAACTTCTACTTTATTTTGGCCAGGAACAGAGGCAAAAATAAAGGGTATTCAGCCAAACGACTGGTTACCTTATGATAAAAATTTGTCTCCTCAAGCAAGATCTTTAAAACTTTTGGAGTGGCTCAATCGCCCCAATGAAACTCGCGCAGATTTTGCAACTTTGTATTTTGAAGATGTTGACTCCATGGGTCATCGTTTTGGCCCAAAAAGTTTAGAGGTTCTTAGTGCAGTAAATGTGGTCGATAACGCAATTGGATCTTTTATTGCCGGCTTGAAAGATTTGAATTTACTTGAATTAACAACTATCCTTATCGTTTCTGATCATGGGATGGCTTATGTAGACCCGGCAAATTATATTGATCTAAAACCCTTACTAAACCCATTTCCAAATATCAGTGTTGAATGGCAGGGTCCACTCGCAGGAATTAATCTTAACGGCAATCAAGCACCTCAAGTATTAAATGCTCTCAATCAAAATAAAAATATGCAATGCTGGTCAAAAAATAATATCCCAGCTAAATATCATTTTGGATCACATCGCCGTATTCCAGATATTGTATGCCTGAGTCAACTGGGTTTTAGTGCTGTCTCAAGCATTCCATCTTTTCAGATTCCCGGACAACATGGCTTTGATCCTGAGTTAAAGGATATGCATGGTATTTTTATTGCATCTGGTTACCGGGTAAAAAAAACGAAGCTAAATTATTTTGAAAATATTGAGGTCTATACGCTTCTTTGTCATTTACTCAATATTCAAGCTGAAAAAAATGATGCTAAAGATATTTTATTTCAACAAATCATCGAAAAGTAATAGGCGATCTTTACTGTTTATAAATGGTTGCTGCTTCTTGCGACCATCCACCACCTAAAGATTGGTAGAGCGATGCCGTATCTCCTAGGTACGTCGCAAAGGCTTGCAAACTATTGATGCGCGCTTGTAAATAGCTTTGCTTGGTAAGTAAGGCGGCAGACTCTGAGATGTAACCTGTTTTTAATTGGCGATCAGATTGCTCATAGATGAGTTTGTTTGCTTTTTCATTTTCTTGTGCAGTTTTAAAATATTTACCATCAGCTTCAATCGAATATAAGGTATCAGCAACGTTTTGAAACGCACTTAAGACAGTACTTTTATATTGCCCAATAGCAGCATCTACGCCCGCCTGCGCAGCGCTTTTTCTAGCAAATAAAGTGCCGCCTTGAAACAGTGGTTGTGTAATTCCGCCAGTCACACTCCATACAGAATTTGCACTATTGGATAAATCGCTAAATAAAGTGGCCACATTACCAATATTTCCAGTCAGTGAAATCTGTGGCAACATATTAGCAACTGCTACACCAATTTGCGCATTGGCAGCTCGGACATACTCTTGGGCAATTTTGATATCAGGTCGTTGCTCAACAAATCGCGATGGAATTGATTTGGGTAAAGGGTTCGGCAATTGAATTGAATCAATACTCGGTAATAGCAATGATTCATTAGGCATCTTGCCGCATAATACCGCCAATAAATTAAGTGATTGCTCGCGCGCTTTTTCAAGCACTGGTACCTGAGATACCGACTGTGCATATAAAGATTCCTGTACAGCTAAATCTACGCTACTCGAATATCCAGCAGCCCTTAGTCGCCTTGCATGGTCAAGTTGTTGTTGACTTGCTTGTGCTAACTCACGAACTGCCTTCACTTGCTCCCGTAAAGTAGCTTCTTGGATTGCTGTTGCTACGACATTATTCGCAATTGTTGTTCGTAATGCTTCAAGCTGATAAGACTGTGCATTACCTAAGGCCATTAAGGATTCGATCTGGCGACGATTTCCGCCGAAGATATCTGGTACAAAACCAACCGATAATCCCGCTGTATTTAAATTATAAATTTGTGCGCCTGAATTCACTCCAGACTGAATAACTGGTCCAACATTTTGTCTCGTTAATGCATAACCAGCGCCAATCGTAGGGAAAAATAATCCTTGCTGCGCTCTCACATTAGCCTGCGCTACTCGTAAATTAGCCATGCCACTTTCAATATCTGGATTATTTTTAAGGGCCAGCTCAACTAATGAATTAATTTCATTAGAACCATAGGCCTTCCACCAATTTGCTTCAATGCTTGCCTGTTCCCCTTGCGAACTCATACCCAATCCGCCATCTCTAGTGAAGCTTGTGGGTTGGTTTAATTCTGGTTTTTTAAAATCAGGCCCAACGGAACAGCCAACTAAAACAGACATGCCGAGCAATAAAGCTGAAAACGGACGTTTGATGTTAGAGGTTTTCAACATTAACCCCCTAGACCTTTACGTCGTTTTTTTGGGTTATATCGCTTGAGAACTTCATGATAAATAGCAGGTACGACCAATAATAAAAAGATAGGTCCAATGATCATTCCGCCCACTACAACTGTAGCCAGCGGCTTTTGCACTTGACTACCAATACCGTTGGATACTGCTGCCGGAAATAAGCCGATTGCCGCAGACAAGGCAGTCATCAATAATGGTCTCATCCGGGTTTCATGGGCTTCGACAATAGCTTCAAACTTGGTTCTTCCAGAGGCAATTAACTCTCGGTAATAGGATTGCACCAAAATACCATTCATAACCGATACACCCAGCAAGGAAATGAAGCCAATAATCGCTGAAATACTTACCGCTTGACCCGTTAAAAATAAGGCGATGACCCCCCCTAACATAGCAAAGGGGACACCCGCAATTGTCAACATACAATCCATGAGGCTATTAAATAATGCATATAAAAGCGCCATAATGAGTAAGAGCGCTAAAGGCACCACAATAGATAAACGCTTTTGTGCGGCCTGTAATTGTTCAAACTCGCCGGCGTAAGTAATCCGATAACCTTCTGGTAATTTAACTTTCTGTTTTATTTTTTCCTGAATCTCTTCTACCGTACTTCCTAAATCTCGTCCTCGTGTACTGAATTTAATCGGAATATAGCGCTCATTTTTTTCGTGGTAAATATAACTAGCACCCGTATCCAATCGAATGGTAGCAATGTCATCAAGTGGAATGTATGCGACGGAACCGCTCGCCGTTGTATAACCAATACGTAAGTTTCGAACATCTTCAAGGCTATCTCTATTTTGATCACGTAGCCTTACTGTTAAACCAAATTGACGATCACCTTCTAACACTTTGGTCACTTCAGTGCCAGCAAGCGCTGCTTGAATCACAGTATTCACATCCCCAGTATTTAAACCATATCTCGCTGCTTTTTCTCGGTCAATGATGACATTAAGATTTGGCTGGCCTAAGATATAAAAAATACCTAAGTCACTCACGCCTTCAATATCGGCCATGACATTCTTAATTTCCTTGGCAATATTTTCTAAAGTTGCAAGCTCTGGCCCAATGACTTTGACTGAATTTGCTCCTTTGACACCTGACAAACCTTCTTGTACGTTATCTTGAATATATTGTGAGAAATTAGTTGTAACACCCGGAAATTCATTTTCAAAATCTCTTTGCAGCCCCTCGACAAGTTTTTCTTTTGTTGATCCTTTGGGCCATTCATCAAAAGGCTTTAACGGCGCAAAAAGCTCGACGTTATTAAATCCTGCGGCATCACTTCCGTCATCCGGCCGACCATGTTGAGATACCACAGTGATTACTTCGGGATGACTTTTAATTAACTCGCGCATACGATGCGTGGTGTTTGTTCCTGCTTCCAAGGATATCGTTGGTGGCATAGAAGCTCGAATCCACAAGTTACCCTCCTCAAGGGCTGGCAAAAACTCACTACCAAGTTGAGAAAGCAACAACAAACCAAAACACAAGGCTGCAATTCCACCAACTAAAACCTGTTGTGTATGTGCCATAACCCATTTTAATTTAGGCGCATAGAACTCTCTAATTGCCTCGACTATTTTTGTCTCTTGTTCTTTTACACGTCTAGGTAATAGGTAACTTGCGATGACAGGAGTAATCGTAAAAGTAGCAAACAGGGCTCCTGCTAGAGCATATCCATAAGTTCTAGCCATCGGGCCAAAAATTTGTCCTTCAACACCTAACATGGTGAATAAGGGTATGAAGGCAACAATCGTAATGGCGGTAGAAAATAGTACTGAAGTATCTACTTGTGTTGCACTCAAAAAAATCAAACGTAAGCGCGCAGTCCAGCCCTTCGATGGATCTGTTAGAAGTCCATCTGGGCCAAATGCCATCTTCCTAAGGGTTCTCGCTCTATCTTCAGGTGACTGTTGAAAATTTCGAAAAATATTCTCAACCAAAATTACCGCCGAATCAACAATAATCCCGAAATCCACCGCGCCTAAAGATAATAAGTTAGCGGACTCCCCTGTAAGGGTCAGAATGATAATACTAAAAAATAAAGCGAACGGGATATTAATACTAACAATAATGGCGCTTCGCAAATCGCCTAAAAAGATTAATTGAATTGCAAAAACTAATAAACATCCAAAAATAAGATTATGTATAACTGTTTTTGTTGTTACTCCAATTAATACCGAACGATCGTAATAGGGTTCAACTTTTACGCCATGCGGTAACGATCCATCGGTATTAAGTTTATTTATCGCCTCTCGGGCTTTTTCGATAATTTGATTCGTTTGTAGGGTGCGGTTCATAATCACCACGCCAGTGACTACATCTTTTTGCTCATCTCTACCCGCCTCTCCCAAGCGGGGCATAAAGCCCTCCGAGATAGTAGCTACATCTTTTACGCGAACCGCAAGACCATTTTGTTGAGTCAGTACAATTTTTTCGATATCAGATAAATTTTGTACTAATCCTACTCCGCGGATATTAATAGACTGATCGCCGACACTAACTGTTCGACCACCCACATTCGAGTTGGAATTACCGATGCTTGTTAATAATTGCTGAAAAGTGATTCCGTAACCTTCTAAGCGCTTTGGATCGACTTCAACATGATATTCTTTGGTCGTTCCACCCCAAGTAACTACTTGTACAATTCCTGGGGTTGTTAATAATCTCTTTACTACAACCCAATCCTGCAGTGTTCGAAGGTCAGTCAAGCTGTAGGTTGGCGGCCCCTTTAATTGGTACCTAAAAATCTCCCCCACCAAACTTGATGCTTGTATTTGTGGCTGGACTCCATTTGGCAATGAGACATTTTGAGATAAACCATTTGCTATTTGAGTCAGGGCAAAAAAGTAATCTACCCCATAATTAAACGTTACTCTAACAAAAGATAGTCCGGCAAATGATGTTGAACGAATGATATCTACACCAGGTGTGGTTGCTAAACCAATCTCCATAGGACGTGTGTAATACCGCTCCATTTCTTCGGAAGAGGCTCCCGGAAATTGCGCTGTAATTTCAATAATGACAGGTGCGGGATTTGGATAGGCTTCGATATTTAATTTTAAATACGCAACTATTCCAGCAATAATAAAAGCCAATAAGCCTAAAACAACAATCGGTCTTCTTGTTAGAACAAAGTAAAGTATTGGCTTGAACATAAGGGATGAATTACTCTTTATTAGTGGGTGACACTATATAAATTACTTAAAAAGAGCGCCTTATTCAGTGCAATCATCTCACCAGCCTGTAATCCATCAAGTACTTGCACTAAACCTGCCTGAGTAATGCCAATCTTTACGACGCGCCGTTTAAATAACTTACCATCAGCCGTGGTCCAGGCAATACGAGTGCCATTATTTTCCCGAACCAAAGCTTCTGCAGGAATCGCAGGGTATGGCTCTGGTTTGGTAATTTCGATATTAAAACTAGCCAGCATTTGGGGTTTTAGCTCGCGGTCGAGATCCCGAATTTGTGCGTAGAGGGTTAAACGGCGCGTTGATGGATCAACGGAATCAGCAACGTAAACAATCTTGCCTGGAAACAACTTGTCCTTATAGGCTTGCACTTTGACAATCACGCTTTGACCAACCTTATAAAAAGGAACCTCAGACTCTGGCACTTGGGCAACCATCCATAAACTGTTTGTATCAGAAATAGTCATGGGTGCTGGCGCAACCCCTGGCTGAATGAGCTGACCCGTTGAGGCATTGCGTGTAATGACGCGTCCATTAATAGGGCTTTTAACACTTAATTCAATATCCACCTTACGAGCGTCCACTATATGCTCAATTTCTGGATCAGAAAAGCCAAATAATCCCATGGATTTTTTGGCCGCAATAAAATTGGCTTCAGCAGATTGTTGATCTGCAATATTTTGCTCTAGTTCACGCAAAGAGATACTCTTAAACTCATACAAATCTTTGGCTCTTTTTAAGGTTTCATTCGACTGCTTGAGTACCCCAGCAGTGGACAATAACAAAGATGAAGCCTGTGCAACATCTGGGGATAAGACGGTATATAAAACTTGTCCTTTTTTTACCTCATTACCTGCATCAACAAGTACTTTATTAATTCGACCTTGATAGGGGGAATAAACATCTGCAGTTTTGTATTTATCAAAGTCAATAACACCCACTGCTTCGCGAACCTCTTGGAAATCATAGGTAGCAACCTGTCCAACTTTAATTTCTTTAGATTGCTCAGCAGTAATTTGAATAGTGTTTTCTGGGGAAGGTTTTTCTTGCAACGAGGGTTTATTACCAAGACCTGCCAAAATATTCACAAAACCCCAAACCAATAATACTAATACAAGAACACCAACTGCAACAAGTAAACGCTTGTTTTGGGTTATTTTTTTAAATGACTCGGAATTTTTAAAATTAGTTAACGACATTTGGAATTATTCTCAGTTTCACACATTGCTATACCATTCTATATTTTCGTTCTATTTTATATAAAGCAACAAACTATCCGGCTATTCTCAGATAATAGCTTACTTTTGTTGCCAAATGCTATTCATTAACTCACAACAAAACCTCTATTAATCACATATCTTAGGTTTAATTTAGTTTAAATGTCATCTAAAATTGATACATTATTACGATTAACTATAGGAAAAAAAGTCACATGTCTCAAATGAATCAAGATGATGATCAAAACTTTGTTTTAGGTATTGTAGGAGCTATTGTTCTAGCTATCCTCGTTGGTGTGGTGAGCTTATCTATTTCTGCCTCTAACACCCTCAATGAACCCCCTAAAACTGCTGAATCTTCAGAAACTAAAACCCAGGTCACTTTAGGTCTTTTCGATTTTTCTGTAGCCGACGGTAAAATCACTCTTCAAGGGGATGTCGTCGATGAAAAAGCTAAACTCAGCTTATTAAAGCCTGCAAAATTACTTTGGGGCAATGACAATGTCATTGATCAATTAAATATCAAACCTGAAGCGCCCCGCTTTTGGTGGAACGTAAAACCACTCGAAGTACTTTCTAAACTGAAGTCAGTGCCGCAATTCAAGCTTCATTTAAGTGATCAGTCTATTTCAGGAAATGCAATTGTGGGCTCAGAAGAGGATAAAAATACTCTACTTTCTGGTCTGAAGAATTGGTTTACCAGTGATGCCAAATCTGATGTTGAAGTTCAAATCAATCCCCAATTAGCCAATAGCAACTCACTTGATCCAAACACACTCATGAATCTACAAATTGAATATGTCACTGGGGCATCCGAGGTACCCGACGCTATTAAGCCAACGCTTGAACAAATCGCTGATGTTCTAAAAGACTCAAATCGTCAATTTGCGATTAATGGTCATACTGATAATGTTGGTGTGGCTAGCGAAAATAAATTACTCTCGATGGCGCGTGCTGAAAAAATCAAAGATTTTCTAGTCAGTCAAGGTGTCCCTGCTGATCAATTAAGTGTTGCAGGATTTGGTGATTCAAAGCCAATCGCAGACAATACTTCGGATCTTGGTAGAGCAAAAAATCGTCGTATAGAATTCGCAAATCAATAATCCACAGGAAGGTTCAAAGAATCTTCCTGATGGCTCATCACGCAATTCTATTAAACTCTTATTTTCATAAGGAGTTTTATGTCTAACTCATATCATTCATACGAGCCTAGTAAAGGCCATGGCTTACCGCATGATCCTTTTAATGCCATTGTTGGTCCGCGTCCGATTGGGTGGATTGCTAGCCAAAGTCAATCAGGTGTGCTCAATTTAGCTCCCTACAGTTTCTTCAATGCTTTTAATTACATTCCTCCCATTATTGGTTTTTCCAGTACCGGCTTTAAAGATTCTGTCGGCAATATCGCTCAAACGAAAGCATTTACCTGGAATCTAGTGACATTTGACTTGGCTCAACAAATGAATGCTACTTGTGCGCCTGTGCCCCCTGAGGTCAATGAGTTTGAATTAGCTGGGCTAACACCCATGGCTTCATCTGTAATCGAAGTCCCGCGCGTAGCCCAAAGCAAAGTTTCTTTTGAGTGCAAACTCTCTCAAATGATTCAACTGCAAAATGCTACAGGTGAAAAAATTTCCACATGGTTAACCCTAGGCGAAGTTGTTGCAGTTCATATTTCACAAGATTTATTGAAAGATGGCATTTATAACACGGCGCATGCTGATCATTTGCTACGTGGTGGTGGTCCTGCAGATTACTTCAGAATTGGTCCAGAACAGCTTTTTAAGATGCCTCGCCCAAAATAAAAAGAGGGGCCATAGCCCCTCTCGCTTCTCATTTAGTCTTTGATTAGCTAATTTGCTGGATGCCACACAGAATCCAACCGGTCGAATCATTTGTCGGCTTAGACCAATTCCACACTTCTGAGAAATCAGTTACAGGGCCGTTAATTTCTTCCCGCATCGTTCCAGAGAAGCGCACGCTTGCCAAGTATTCTTGATTTTCGTCTTCAACAGCTAGTAAATCAGACGCCAAGGTTAATACTTGTGTAGTGGCAATCGCAGTTTGTCGTCCAAGCATATCCTGACGCAAAATCGCAAATAACTCTGGACTTGTGTACTCTTTTAATACATTGATGTTTTGTTGGTCAGATGCCTCTTGCAGTTGTAGAAATAACTTCTTGGCATTTTCTAAAAAAACCTCTTTATCTGCAAATGCTCCTGGGGTCAATTGCGCATGAATACCAGCAGCATTAGCATTATTCGTTTGCTCAATGAGTGGCAACTGATTTGAATTAGAAATCACTTGTCCTGAACTAGTTGCTCCCGTTGACTGCATCTGCGAAGTAGCAGGTTGATTATTTGCCCATGTGTTTTCCGATGGCGCAGCACTTGGAAAATTCATGCCCGGAATACCAGTACTTAATGCTGGCGCACCAGAATTTCGGGTGGCAAATTTACGGAATAACCAAATTCCTAATATTGCAACCAGTCCTATCATCAAGATATTAGAGAACATTGATCCCATCTCAGCCCCCATACCCATGTGGGAGAAAAGATAACTAAGACCTATACCTGCTGCAATCCCACCCAAAATACCACCCATACCACCAAACCTGCTAGGGGCTGGGGCTTGTGGAGCGGTCGGCGCCGGGGTTGTTGGCTTTGGAGTTGCTGCATTGACTGGCGGTGCAACCGGCTTAGGGGGGAGTGCATTTTGGTTTTTGGTAACTGTATTTGACTGTCTACCTATGCTAGAGCCACCACCCATTTTTTTGGCCTGTACATCACTTACTGTGACCAATATAGCAATACTAAAAATAACTGAACAGATTAACTTCATTGAATTCAAATTCATTTATATTTTCCCTTAGTAAGTCATACGTTTCTACATTAAATACTAATTTCAACTATTTGTCATCAATACCCTATTTTTTTTGGGGGTTACATTAGCTAAAAAGGCGAGTGTTTACTTACCCAAGTATTAATAAGCACGAATTTAGGGGGTAATCAATCTAATTTAATCGTCCCTTTTGAAAATAAGCTTTGCCAACGACCGGTCTCTTGACGAATAAACTGCGCAAACTCTATCGGTGTATCTCCCACCGGTTCCAGTCCTAAATCACCTAAAGTTTTTATGACTTCCGGATCTTTAAGAGCAATCACGATACTTTTTTGTATCAACGTAATTTTATCCATCGATGTTTGTTTTGGCGCTGACAATCCAAACCAATTCTTCAATACAAATCCTGGTAGTGATTCTGATACCGTAGGCAACTCTGGCAATATAGGTAAACGTTTCGCATCTGTAATAGCAAGACCTTTTAATCGACCTGATTTTAGATAAGGCAATCCAATTGCAATGGCTTCAAATGTGACCTGTACTTGGCCCCCAATGACGTCCGTTATGCTAGGGGCGCTACCTTTATAGGGTACATGTATCATTTTAATTCCGGCAGCTTCATTAAACATTTCACCTGCCATATGAGGAAGTCCGCCATTACCACTGGAAGAAAAATATACTTTCCCTGGATTTGCCTTGCTGTAGCTGATTAATTCATTAACGTTTTTGATTGGTAGTTGGGGGTTGGCGAAAACAATAAAAGGGGAAGAAGCTATTTGCGTGATGGGAATAAAATCTCTTGGCACGTTGTAGGGTAAATCTTTGACCATTGCAGGTGTAATACTGTAATTACCTAGTGTTCCTAAAAACAAGGTGTAGCCATCCGGTTCTGCATTCGCTACATATTGCATCCCTATGACCCCTCCAGCGCCACCTTTGTTCTCTATTATGACTGATTGCCCTAGCTCTTTTGATATTTTAGGCGCCAAAACTCTTGCTAACGTATCAATCGCACCGCCTGGTGGAAAACCAATCACGATGTGAATTGGCTTGTTGGGATATGCCTGAGCAAAAACATTCATTGCCATCAATCCCATGAACATGCTGATCATGCAGTGAAGTATTTTTTTACCAGTATTCATCTTATCTCCCAATTACGATTGCCTCGAATAATACTTTATATAATAGCAAGTAAATATCTGCATCAATAAGGAAAGATAGGGTCGTGGAGACTGTCCTCAAAAACCGAATAGAAGTCTATGCTGGTACCGCAGGTCATTCAGTCTGGTTTAGCCATGATGGGGGTGAGAGCTTTATCCATCCCAATAGTCATTCTGGCATGTATCTCGAAGCTCGAACTTGGTGCTTTTCAAGTCACCCTCTCAATACGGATTTGTTATACGCCGGAACTGATATGGGAATCTTTGTGTGGAATGAACAAATCACAAGATGGACACACATTCCAAGTCCAATGAATGATGTGTGGGCTATCGCTCAACATCCACTCAATCCCCAAATTATCTTTGCTGGGTCTAGACCGGCTAGTCTCTATCAATCCTTCGATGCGGGGCTTTCCTGGAACAAAATAGATATCCCCAATCTAGCTGATTTTTCTGATATCAACATGGGGCCTACTCGCTTTACACAAATACTTTTTGATCCAGTTGATGAAGAGATGATTTGGGCTACTGTTGAAATTGGTGGTATTTTTCAAAGTTCAGATCATGGTAATACTTGGCATTCAAGAACATCTGGTCTTATATCTATTGATGTTCATGGGATTTTGATCACGCAAGACGCAAATCAGCAAAAAATAATCTACGCCACAACCAATCAAGGTTTGCATCGCTCAACCAATAATGGGTTGAGCTGGGAGTTTGTTCTTCTTGATTCACCTTGGCAATATACGCGGGCAATCGTGGGGCAAGTCAATGACCCAGCAATCATTTGGTTATGTAATGGTAATGGTCCCCCAGGCAATACTGGCAGACTATTAAAAAGTATTAATTATGGCTACTCATGGAATGAGGCAGCATTGCCGCAAGCACTTAACTCAACACCTTGGTGTATCGCTACCCATGAATCAATGCCTGAACTTTTATTCATCTGTTCAAATTTAGGTCAAGTATTCAAGACGATTGACGCTGGTATCACTTGGGAAATAATGCCTCATACGTTTGGTGAGCTAAGAGCACTTCACTGGCGGATGACAAGTTATAGTGATAACCGACCGTCACACTCTGTTACAGTGAGGCGTCTTCCTCCAACAACTGCATAAAACTAAATAATGACATCCCTATCTCCTATCCGTGTAATGCTTGTTGTGCCGGAGAATAATACAACGATGCACCACGAACTTCTGGCGTGGTTACCGATAGGCTCTTCATGTGAAGTCGTTCGGGTACCTAGGGGTAAGGGGCTGCTTACGCAAGAGACTCTTCCTGCTTATAAAGAATCTACTATTGCTGTTTGTCAAGAAGGCGCTGATTCAAAATTTGATATCGTTGCTTATGGGTGTACCGCCGCTGGTTTTATTTTAGGACCACAGGGTGATCGCGAAATGGCAGAGCGTATTGCATCCGTAACTGGCAAGCCAGTAGTGACTACAGCCGCTTCAATGGTTCAAGCTCTTCAAGCAATCAACGCAAAAAAGATTTCTTTATTAACTCCCTATCAAGATAATGTTAACGATCAGCTAAAGTTATTTTTACTTGCTGGAGATATTCATGTTCAACACTTTGATAGCTTTTATGCTCCTGATGTAATTGCCCTGGGTAATATTACAGCCAAGCAAGTTCAAGAAAGAGCAGCTACTTTATTTGCCAAGGATGTGGATGCTCTTTTTATTGCTTGTTCACAACTGCCGACACTAGAGATTCTTGACAAGCTTTCTCAAACATTTAAAAAACCTGTTTTATCTTCAATCCAAGTAACGGCAAAAGCCCTCATCAACCACTCTTCTCTTAAAGCGCCATCATGAAAATTACTCATCCGCTTCTTGTTCTTTTTTTAAGTCTTGCAACTTGTTTTAGTCAGGCTTCATTAGCACAAAATAATCCATGGCCAAATAAAGTTATTAAATTTATTGTTCCTTTTGCGCCTGGTTCTTTTACTGATACTGCGGCTCGTGTGGTTGGTGCTGAAATAACAAAACATACGGGTCAAACAGTCATTATCGATAATAAGGGTGGTGCAGGTAGTACTTTAGGAACTGATGCTGTGGCCAAAGCAGCCCCTGATGGATATACGTTTTTACTTACCGATAATTCATTTGCTGTATCAACTGCCCTGTATGACAAATTACCCTATCAACCCCTAAAAGATATCGTACAAGTATCTCTCGTTGCGGATGCTCCAGCTGTTTTAGTTGGGCGCTTAAATATTCCACAAAAAAATCTTAAAGATATCGTGCAATATGCTCGCACAAACAATAATGCATATACCTTTGGAAGTGGTGGGGTCGGCTCTTCTGCCCACCTGGCAATGGAAGCATTTTTGAGCCAAAACAATATCAAAATGACGCATATTCCTTTTAAAGGGATTGCCAGCGCTATTGTTGATGTGGTCGCAGATCGTGTCGATTTAGCAATTGGTAGTGTTGGCTCTACAGCTCCTTTTATCAAGGATGGTAAATTATTAGGTATCGCCGTCAGTGGTAATCAACGTCACCCTCTGTTTCCGCAAGTCCCAACATTCGCACAAGCTGGCTTTCCGAATTACAAAATGATGTACTGGTTTGGCGTTATGGCACCCGCAGGCACCCCAAATGACATCATCGAAAAAATGCACCAAGAAATTGTTCGATCCACTCAAACTCCTCAAGTGATTGAAGTATTTAAAAATGCTGGTGTTAATCCAACATCAACTTCACCCGCAGAATTTACAAAATTAATTAAAGATGAAAGTTCTATGTGGGCTGACATCATCAAAAAATCTGATATTAAAGCTAACTTAAATTAATTTATACGGAGTTTATATGTCGTTTGATCCCTCTGAAAAAGTTCATTTTATTGCTCCGCCTCTTGCTTGTGATGCCCATTTTCACGTGTTTGGTCCTGCAGAAAAATATCCGTTTGGAACGGATTTGCGTTATGCGCCGCCACATGCCCCTTTAGATGATTATCTACAACTGGCCAATCATCTAGGCATCAGCCGTTATGTCTTCGTTCAACCTAGTGCTTATGGTCGTGATAATTCATGTATGTTAGATGCCATGAGGGAAGTTGGTATTAAGAAGTGTCGCGGTATCGTTGATATTGATGAAAACGCTCCAGATGAACTGTGGTTATCAATGAATGATTTGGGAGTTAGAGGCGTCCGAGTGAACGTTAGCCCCATATTCCCACAAACTTCAGGTTTGGCTGAGCAATTGAAATCTCGCATCCTTGTTCTAGCTAAGCGCTGCTCAGCATTAGGCTGGCATTTAGATTTTTTACTACCTGGTTGGTTAACTGCAGAATTAATGCCTGTTTTTGAGCGTTTAGAACTTCCATTTTCCATGGCCCATATGGGAATGAACCTCGCAAAAGATGGCATTGATACTCCTTCATTTCAAAGTTTTTTGAAGTTGTTAAAGCACCCGAATCAATTGGCTTATGCAAAATTTACTGGGATTTATAGAATGTCTAAAACCCCTAATTTCGTAGATGCGGATCCTTTGGCAAAGGCAATTATTGAGGCGGCACCTCATCAAATTATTTGGGGTAGCGATTATCCTCATCTGTCTTTTGGTGATAAAAGTTCAGTTGAGCTTTTTAATTTATTAGCTCGCTGGACTGATCAAGAAAGCATCCGGAAATTAATATTAGAAGAAAATCCTGCCCGCTTGTTTGGTTTTTAATAGGTAATCTTTTTTATTTGATTGGCTTTATCCGTCGCAATCGACATTAAAAAAGCAATATCTGTTCCCGCAGAAACATAACGAGCTCCCAGTTTTATATATCGATCAACTAAGTCTGGGCGCGACGATAAGCCACCTACACCACACCACTTGTTATATTTTTTACATAACTCAATCGTCAATCGATAGGCCTCGTCAACCTTGGCGTGATCATATTGACCTGTGATTCCCATATCTGCAGTCAAATCATTGGTGCCTATGAGCACAATATCGATGCCCGGTGTTGAGATAATGTCCTCAGCATTATCTAAGGCTTGCTGACTTTCAAACTGAACAATGACCGTCGTATTTGCATTCATCACTGGATACAGCTGCGTAGCCGGCATTGACCGATATGCCACATGCGGCAATGCCCCAGCGGCAGAGCGTTCTCCAAAAGGAGGGAATTTGGCGGCCTTCACGACCTGCTGTGCTTCTAGTGCAGTTCGAATGTGCGGGGCTATAACGCCTAAGGCCCCTATGTCAAGTACGCGGGATATCCACTCCGGGGTGTTAGCAGGCACTCTTACAAAGGGTGCCAATCCAATTTGTAATGCGGCCATGCAAATTTGACTCGTTGTCTCTAACGAAAAGCTACTGTGCTCTAAATCAATATAGATAGAGTCAAAGCCAGCGGTTTTAGCTATTTGGGCAATTTCGATACCTTTGACCATTCTCACGGTCATGGATGAAACTACTTCATTATTCTGTAGCTTATTCAAAAAGTGATTATTTAAAACACTTTCTTGATTACTTTTGTCTGCGGTCATTGCCCATCTCCTAAATATGCTGCGCGTAAGTCAATTATCTTAATGTATTTAGATCCTCCCATACTCTACAATGTATTTGAACGTCTATCCGTTAAAATACACTTTATGTTTACATACCTATAAAAATGAAAGTAATCACTTTGAAAAATATCCTTCTCAGTACCCTTTTATTATTTGCCTCGGTTTGTTTTGGGCAAAATTATCCTAATAAACCTGTCACCATCATCGTTACCTATGCGCCTGGTGGCCTAGGTGATTTACTGGCAAGGCAATTAGCTGAGCAATTAACTACCAAAATGAAGCAATCTTTTATTGTAGAAAACAAACCTGGTGCTACTGGGGCTTTAGGTAGTCGCTTTGTTAGCAAGGCTAAAGCCGATGGCTACACTCTTTTACTTGGTCAAACCGGCGAAATGGTCATTAATACTCTTGTCAGCAAAGATTTAGGTTATGACCCTTTCCAAGACTTAAAACCTATCGCACTGATTGGTGAAGTCCCATTGACCTTGGTTGCCCCCCCTAATGCTCCTTACAGTACTCTTCCAGAGTTTATTAAATTAGCCAAATCACAGCCTAATAAATTTACCTATGCTTCTTCTGGAACTGCAACTCCTGGTCATTTAGCTGGAGCAGCCCTTGCACAATTAACCGGCATCGATATGATCCATGCTCCCTATAAAGGGGCCGGACCTGCAATGACCGATATTCTTGGCGGTCATGTGGATGTATTTTTTTCAAGCACTCCTTCTGTCATTCAGTTTGTTGAGGGTAATAAAGTAAAAGCTCTTGCCCTTTCTTCTCCTAAGCGTACGCATGTATTCCCAGCATTACATACTGTTACTGAAGATATCGGCAAGGATTTTAGTTTTACTTTGTGGGGCGGTGTTTTTGCTCCCGCAGATACTCCTGAAAATATTTTACAAACTTTAAACATACAGATTAATCAAATCCTCATGGATCCTCAATTCAAAAAACAATTTGAAAAAGATGGCATCAACATAAGATCAAATACCCGAGAAGAGTTCGCACAGTTCCACCGCACTGAGCTGTCAAATTATAAAAAAAGTCTGCAATCAATCAATCTAAAATTAGAGTAACGTTATGAAAATTATTGTAATTCCCGGTGATGGCATCGGTCCAGAAACCATGTCCGTGTGTACTCAAGTTTTAGAAGCGATTTCCGATAAATTAGATTTGGGCATCTCTCTTATCCCTGAAATTGCGGGTCATGAAAGTCTAAAAAAGTTAAATGCTACCGTCACTCCTGAATTACTGGCAAAAGTAAAAGATGCCGATGGTTTGATGCTAGGCCCCATGGCTACTTATGATTTTAAAGATGAGTCCAAAGGGGAAATCAATCCGTCTAAGTTTTTTCGTAAACAATTAGATCTGTATGCCAATATTCGTCCTGCTAAGACCTTCCCGAATATTCCTACTCGTATGAATCCTTTTGATCTAGCTGTCGTTCGCGAAAATACAGAGGGGTTTTATTCAGACCGGAATGTCGAGTCAGGCAATAGTGAGATTCTGGTGACGCCAGAAGTTGGTATTGCGCTAAGGCGTATTACGCGTTTGTGTTGTGATCGTATCGCTAAATCCGCTTTTGAATTAGCAATGACCAGAAAAAAACATGTCACGATTGTTCATAAGGCTAATGTGCTTCGTATCACCGACGGTATGTTCATCGATAGCTGTAAAAAAGTTGCTCAAGATTATCCCCAGGTCACCGTAGATGACTTTATTGTGGATGCCATGATGGCTCATGTCGTACGCAGCCCTGAACGTTTTGATACGATTGTCACCACCAATATGTTTGGCGATATTCTTTCAGACCTTACCTCGGAGTTATCTGGTAGCCTTGGCTTAGGTGGCTCACTAAATGCTGGGGATCAATATGCTATGGGTCAAGCAGCTCATGGCTCAGCTCCTGATATTGCTGGACAAGACATCGCAAA
>JBAXKF010000034.1:0-23180 GCA_037137465.1 Betaproteobacteria bacterium
TGCACCTTTTTGTCTAAAAAACACCAAAAGAATACGAACTGAATATATTTATTTGAGATATTCTTAATAAAAGGCTAGGTCGATAATTCTCTCGACAAAGATTAAAAAGTTCAACACCACAAAACCTCTTGAGTGGAAAACGCTTTCATCAATTTCATTTTTATCATAAATCTTACAAAACAATGTAAGTAGTTTACCTAATATGAAAATTAATGCTCATATATATTATTAGGACACGATTTATAAATAGGGGAGTTAATAATGAAATCATCTTTAGTCAAATTTGCATTTGCGTCAATTATCGTAGGTTTATCTTCTTCTGCGTCCGCCCAAAAAGCCGGTGATTTTATTGCAGGAGTTGGGGGTGCGTTAATTGTTCCAAACGCCTCAGTTGGGTCACTAAACTCTACTAGCACAAGCAATGGCTATGGTGTAGCAACTGCAAATTATTTCAATAATGCGCTCAATGGAGCAAATGCAACAATAGGGTCTACAAGTACAATCGTTTTTAGTGGCTTGTATATGTGGACGGATAATATTGCAACTGAATTATCAATTGGTCTTCCACCTACGATGACAGTTGATTTATATCTCCCAAATGGCTCCGATCCAAAAGCTCATAATGGTGCAGCGACTGCAAAAGCTTTGACGCCGTCACTGGTTGCTAAGTATTTATTTAACTCTCCTGGCGATACATGGAGACCTTATCTAGGTCTTGGATTTACTTATGCATCATTTAGGGATGTTACAGCAAACACTTCCGATGCAACAGTAAACGCTCTAGCTGGTAACTCTGCTAGTTTATCTTCCTCTTTTGCCCCAGTCTTTAATGTTGGAACTATTTATAACATCGATGATAAGTGGTCAATCAATGCCTCAATTTCATACATACCACTAAAAACTGATGCCACATTTTCAGGTCCTGGAGCTGCTGCTTTAGGCTCTCAGCCTGTAAACACAACTGGTACCTTAACGATCAACCCTTTAGATTACGTCGTTCGTTTAGGTTATAAGTTCTAGGAATTTAAAATCTACAAAAAAGACTGGGCTTGCCCAGTCTTTTTTTATCCATCAAATCTTTAAACCTTTACGCGCTCCAATGCTTCTTTGACGAAGATTTCTTCTGGCTTCATATGCCGCTTGGTAATCCCTTGTTCATAAGCATATTGAGTAAAAGCTTCTAAGGTACTTCTATTTTTTTCGATGCCATATGGCCAATAATCTTCGCCCATGATGTTTTTCGATATTTGTGTATAGTCAGGCACCCATGGTATTGGGTAGTAGGACGCGGTAATATCCGACGCGCGCTCTAATGATCGTTCTTTAGCCTCTTCAAATGCATTCATGAGGTTGCCAGCAATCCATGGATTTTGCTCATACGTTTCACGTTTGATCCCGATAACATGCATGATTGGGAAAATGTTCGTTTTTTCCCAATAAGCCATTTCGAGCTCGCGGTAATTGGGCAATAGTCGTTCCACTTGATCTGGATGCTTTAAAAAAGCATTGGGTGGGCGCGCACTCAAAACTGCGTCTAATTGTCCGTCGAGCAACATCTGGGAAAGAGAGTTTTGTGGCATTGCTGTATACCGAATCCCTTTGGGCAACTGCAACTCTACTTTTTCTTTTCTACCGGCATCATTTACTCCTGCCTGATACCAATCAATAGTGGTTAAATCAACCCCATATTCATGGGCAAGCATTCCTCTTGAATATATAGACGCTGTTTGAGCCCACTCAGGTACACCTACTCTTTTACCTGCCAGGTCTTGTGGTGTTTTAATTCCGGAGTTTTTTCTGATGTAAATGGAGGAATGTCGAAATGCCCTTGACGGAAATACCGGAATTAAAACTAACCAAGGATCTTCTTGCGAGACCAATGAAAGGGCTTTGGCAAAAGACACCTCAGAAACATCAAACTCGTGATATTTAATAAACCGGAAAAAAGTTTCTTCTATCGATAAATTAATTGGATGAATATCGATGCCTTCAGCACGAACCCGTCCATTGGTGAAATCTCTTAATTGGTCGTAATCACCAATAGCTACCGATAATTTTAAGTTGGTCAAAGATGGCTCCGGGTCAATTAATCTAACTGCAAATTTAAACTACGAATAATCGTGCTGTACTTGTTTTGATCTTTTTTGATCAAATTTGCAAACTCTTCAGAACTGGTAATTAAGGGCTCAATGCCACCTGCCTTGTTGAGTGATTCAACCATGGATGGATCTTTTAGTGCTTTATTGACTTCAAGTCGCATCTTCTGGATGATCGCCTCTGGCGTATCTTTTGATGCAAATAACCCAATCCAAATGGTGTTATCAAAGCCAGGATATGTTTCTGCAATCGTGGGAACATCAGGCATTTCTTTGGATCGATTCGCTCCTGATACAGCAATTGCTTTTAATTTGCCGGATTTAATTAAACCTGCATTAGACGTTCCTGAAAACATCGCAACACTATCGCCGCCCATCGTGGCAGTTGTAGCTTCAACACCACCTTTATAGGGGATGTGAAGTAAATCAATCCCCGCTCGTGACTTGAGCATTTCCATGGTGAGGTGATGCTGACTTCCATTACCTCCCGAGGCATAGGCTGGAGCTGGCTTCGTTTTTTTAACGTACTCTACAAATTCTTTAAGGTTATTGGCTGGCACTTTTGGGTTAATCGCTAGAACAAACTCATTAGCGGCTAATGTAGCAATGGGCTTAAATTGTTTATTCGCATCTAGGATTTTTTTGTATAAAAATGGATTAATCACAAATAAGCTATCCATACCGATGAGGAGTGTGTATCCATCAGCTGGGGCGTTGGCCACAAAATCAGCCGCAATATTGCCGTTCGAGCCTACTTTGTTCTCAACAAAAACAGATAAGCCCATTTGCTTTGTGAGTGTTGCTGCTAGAGCCCGAGCCACTAAATCAGGCGCCCCTCCAGGTGGTATTGGGGAGATTAGTCGAATCGGCTTTTCAGGATATTGCTGGGCATGCGCTGCGAAAAAATAGATTCCTGCAATACTGATCAACAGAATCTGAAATACTTTTTTAAGCATGTTTATTAGCTGATTAGTCTGATTTAATATTTGCCGATTTAACTAACTTGGCATAACTAATTAAGTCGTTATGAATTAATTTTGCTAAATCTGCCCCAGTGCCCCGGTAAGACTCTACCCCAGCATTGGATAAATTTTGCTTTACTTCAGGCTCATCCAAGATTTTATTTACATCTGCCTGAACTTTGGCAACGATGTCACTTGGGAGATTGGCTGGCCCCATTAATGCATACCATACTGAAAAATCCATATCTTTAATGCCTTGCTCTTTAAAGGTTAGATTTTCTGGCATCAATGCATAACGATGCGCTGTGGTGACACCCACTGAATTGAGTCTTCCAATCTTGACGTACTGGGATACTAGATTTGCACTCACAATCGCTAATTCAATTTGACCACCAACAACGTCCGTTACTGCAGGTGCACATCCTTTATAACCAATATGTGAGGCTTTGACGCCCGTTTGCTCTTTAATAATTTCCACCATAAAGTGTTGTGGAGTACCAATGCCACAAGACCCATAATTTAATCCGCTCGGATTTTTTTTCGAGTATTCAACTAAGTCTTTTAAATTTTTGATCTTGGTTTTTTCAGCAGCCGCTAATGACATCGGCGTTAATCCAAGCAGCATAATTGGCGTTAAATCTTTTTCTGGGTCGTAATTGAGTTTCCCAGCGAGTGCTGCACTGGTGACCATCGTTGAATTTTGCAGCAACAAGGTGTAGCCATCGCTCGGTGAACGCACTACCGCTTCACTTCCAATATTCCCCGAAGCGCCAGGCCGGTTATCCACAACAATGGATTGCCCCCAAATACTTTGTAAGCGCACACCAATTTGACGAGCAAGGATATCAGACCCTCCGCCTGTGGCATAGGGCACAATTAATTTAATCGGTTTATTTGGGTAAGCGCTCTGTGCGTTTGCAGTTGTGATGCCAAATAAACAAACAATAAGGCAAAGTATCGATTTGATGGTTGTAGTCATTCGCTAATCCTATTCATTTCTTAAGTTAAATAAGGCCTTCTTCTTGTTGGCACCAGAAATCCCATGCGCGCTTGATTTGCCCTTCATTCGTTGCCATCGCATTGCGTGCTTCTTTTTCGTTTAAGTAGCTTATGGGTGAATTAAGGGACATCGCTGTGAGCTGGAGTTTGGCATTTGATTCAGCATAGTAGGATCTAAATACAGCAATCTCTACAGATGGCGCAGCAATCGTTGCACCATGCCCACGCATCAATACAAAGTT
Source organism: Betaproteobacteria bacterium (assembly GCA_037137465.1). Classification (GTDB taxonomy): domain Bacteria; phylum Pseudomonadota; class Gammaproteobacteria; order Burkholderiales; family Burkholderiaceae; genus Polynucleobacter. Next base: position 4,300 of record JBAXKF010000034.1, read on the forward strand.
CTTTCTACCGAGCGATGTAGCTAATGCCTCTCCAAGATTTCGGTCACGAATCAGTAAGTCATTGTCGTCGCCTGCCGCATCACGTATCTCAAACCGCGCCACACCGCCTCCTAAAAAACCACTCATGTGATAGATGGGCTTAAGTTCCACATCTGTCACGCCAAAGGGAATGATGTTGGCTGAGTGACTATGTACCACGGACATCACGTCCGGACGCAAGCGGTAAATTTCACTATGAATATAGCGCTCTAAATAAGAACGTTTGTCAGTTTTAATCGCCAATTCACCCTGCATGTCATAAATCAAAATATCTTCTGCAGCAACTAAGCCAGGCGCCCTATTACACGCTAATAAAAAATGCTCCGGTGAATTGTCCATCCGGGCACTGATATGGCCAAAACCATCTAATATGCCTAATTTATAAAGCATCCGATTTGCTTTTGCGACTTTTTCAACTAATTCAGGATTCGCTTGCAGTGCCATCTTTAGATCTCCATTTTATGTCTATTGGTTATGAATCATCATATCACTTTTGGGTGTGACTTCTTTTCACAATCGTGATTGCAGGTCGTTCCTAGCCAGCCCAATGCCTTTGTGGTTAAATGGCATCAATCTTTCCATTTTTTTATATTAAATAAGCAGATTTATATGTCCTTTGAACGCAATCTCCACCCTGATGTTTTGATCATTGGCGCTGGGCCAGTCGGCTTAGCTCTTGCCATTGAACTTGGTCATCGATCAATCTCTTGTTTAGTTGTTGAGCGCAATGAAAGGGTTGGCTATGCGCCTCGGGCAAAAACAACCAATGCCCGCACGCGTGAACTGTTTCGTCGCTGGGGAATAGCTAATGATTTAAGACGTGCCTCCCCACTGGGCATGAACTATCCGTCTAACGTGATTTTTTGTACGCGTTTGTCTGGCTATGAACTGATGCGCTTTGAAAATGCCTTTTATTGTGCACCTGGCAGAAACCCTCTTTACTCAGAGCACTCTCAGTGGGTTCCTCAATATACGGTTGAGGAAGTGATGCGCGCGCATGCAATGACCTTGCCTAGTGTTCAAATCATCTTTAATACAGAATTACTTGAATCAATCCAAGATTATGAACAAGTGGTCTCCGGGATTAAAGACCGCAAATCGAATGAAACCTACCAAGTGCACTCTAAATATGTTGTGGGTGCTGATGGCTCTCGTTCTCGGGTTCGAGAGCAAATTGGTGCGGAGATGGTCGGTGAACAAGGCTTGTCGAAAAATTACAATATTGTCTTTAAAGCCCCTGGCTTAGATAAAGCCCACCAATTGGGGCCAGCTATTATGTATTGGCACGTTAATAAAGATGCTCCTGGTCTCATCGGTCCTATGGATAAGGATCGTTGGTTTTTTATGCCAACGGGTGTAGCAAATGACAAAAAGTTCGATCTTAATTCGTCGGTGGATTTAATCAAAAAGTCTACGGGTATCGATCTTCCCTATGAGGTCCTATCTTCGGATGAGTGGATCGCTAGTCGTTTAATTGCCACCAAATATCAAGACCGACGAATATTTTTAGCGGGTGATGCTTGCCATCTTCACCCACCTTTTGGTGGGTATGGTATGAATATGGGGATTGCAGATGGCTTCGACTTGGGGTGGAAAATCGCCGCCAATTTACAGGGTTGGGGCGGTCCCACCCTCCTAGATAGTTATGAGATAGAACGGCGCCAAGTGCACGATCTTGTGATGAATGAGGCAGTGGCGAATCATACCGTATTAGGTAATCAACTTTTTCAAGATGGTCTTGAGGATCCGGGCGCTGAGGGTGATCTTTTACGTCAAACAACGGGTAAACGTATTGAGTTGTCGAAGATTCGCGAATTTTATACGCTAGGTATTATTCTCGGCTATCGATATGAGCACTCCCCCGTCATCGAATACGATGGATTACCCTATGCACCTAGTGATTATATTAATTATGTACCCTCTTCACGGGCGGGCTGTTTAGCTCCCCATGCTTGGTTAAATGATGGCACTTCTTTATATGATCACTTTGGTGCTGGCCTCACTTTATTAGTGAGTGATGTCGATACAGATGATCAAGCTCAGGAATTACTTGCTAGTGCGACTAACGAAGGAATCCCTTTAAAAATACTAAGGCCTTCTGAGTCCGGAATTGGTAATCTCTATCCGCATCGTTTTACCATCATTCGTCCTGATCAACATGTTGCCTGGCGTGGGGATGACCTGCCTAAAAATCACGCGGCATTTTTAAGCTATTTCTTGGGTATCAAAATGCATTAAACTTGAATCAAATAGGAGACATTCATGTATACAAAAAGAATCTATCGATTATTGTCACTTGTTGTTTTTTGCTGTGGAGTTTTTTCACATGCAATTGCACAAAATAATGTCGCTAATTACCCAAATAAAGTAGTTTCTTTAGTGGTTCCATTTACCTCGGGTAGTGGGAGCGATACGATTTCAAGAATCATTAGTCCCAAACTCAGTGAGCGCTGGAAACAGGCTGTCATTGTTGATAATCGTGCTGGCGCAAGCGGCAATATCGGTGCTGATCATGTGGCTAAATCAAGTCCAGATGGCTACACCATATTAATGGCAATCGATACAATGACGATGACTCCGGCGGTGTATAAGTCGCTACCATTTGATCCGATCAAGGATCTTGATCCGATTGCTCGTCTTGCCACTTCAAGCTATGCATTGGCAGTTACGAGTACCTTACCTGCTAAAGATATGAACTCTTTAATGGCTTTAATTAAAAGTAAGCCAGGTCAATATAACTATGGTTCTCCTGGCAATGGTACGCCCCATCATTTATCAATGGAGCTACTCAAAAGCATGAAGGGGCTAGATATTGTGCATGTCCCATATAAAGGTATCGCAGGTGCCACTACTGATTTGATCGGTGGCCAAGTTCAAGTAATGTTTGCTACTTTTAATTCTTTACTTCCTTTTGCCAAGGCTGGCAAGCTCAAGATGATTGCCGTCACTGGCGCTAAGCGCTCTGATCTCATGCCTGATGTACCTACGTTTACTGAACAAGGCATCGCTGAGCTGGAGAATTTATATCCTTGGTATGGTGTTCTCGTTCCGGCTGGAACTCCAAAGGAAATCCAAAATAAACTCTTTAACGATTACAGTGCGGTTATGAAACTTCCTGAAGTTGAAAAACAACTGAACGAATTAGGTATCCAAGTCCGTCTTTCTAATGCAGAGCAACTGAAAGAAATTATCCAATCAGATATTGCGCGCTGGAAAAAAGTAGTCAAAGACGCCAATATACAAACTAACTAACCCTATGACTACACATACTCTATCCTCTCAGCCCGTTATTGATATCTATAACCATGTGATGCCTCCTAAATATATGGAGGAGTTAAAAAAGCACAGTAAGGATCCTGGTCTGCTCAAAAGAATGAGCTCTTTGCGCTTGTTGTGGGATATCCCTGCCCGCGTGGAGATGCTTAAAAAATGGCCACAGGTAAAACAAGTTTTAACGCTTGCAGTTCCCTCCCCTGAAATGTTAGTCGATGGTGATTTATCACCGCACTTAGCCAGGATTGCTAATGAAGGTATGCATGAGATGTGTACTACGTGGCCTGATTTTTTTCCGTGTTTTGCGGCAACGCTACCGATGAATAATCCTAAAGCTGCTCTTGCAGAAATGGATTATGCCATTGAGCATCTTGGTGCTAGAGGTGTACAAGTGTTGTCAAGTGTGAACGGTGTTGCTCTGGATCATCCTGACTATTTTCCGATCTTTGAGCGGATGGCCAATCATCATCAATTACCTGTATGGATGCATCCGATTCGTCTTGCCAAAAAACCTGATTACGTCGATGAAGAAAAATCAAAATATGAGGTCTGGCAAGTGCTCGGATGGCCTTATGAAACAAGTGTGGCAATGTCCCGAATTGTGTTTTCAGGCTTACTGGATAAATTACCTAATCTCAAAATGATTACACATCATTGTGGCGGTATGATTCCATACTTTAGTGGGCGTGCTGAGACTTTGTGGGCGCAACTCGGTTCACGTAGTGCTGATAATAGCGAGGCAGATGTACTGAAGTCTTTAAGTAAACCTCCTATTGATTATTTCAAAATGTTTTATGGTGATACTGTTTTAGGTGGATCTGCTTCAGCCTTGCGTTGTGGTCTTGATTTTTTTGGTACGGAACATGTGGTGTTTGCTAGTGATTGCCCTTTTGATCCTGAAGGTGGTGAGATGTATATTCGTGAAGGGATTAAATCTGTTTTTGCAGTTGGCCTATCGCCCAAGGAGATTCATCAAGTTTGTTGTTCAAATGCGAACTCTTTAATGAAAACAACTCTTTTCTCTGGAGAATAAAATGTTCGTCGAAGCAAATGGTATTCAAATGCATTATGTGATTGATGGCAATCCAAACAAACCTTGGTTGACCATGGTGACCGGTATCACTAACGATACAACGATGTGGGACGGCCAAATTGATACTTTAAAAAATGATTTTCATATTCTGCGATATGACTTACGTGGGCAAGGTAAATCATCTAGCACCCATGGCGCTTATTCCATCGAACTACTCTGTCAGGATTTATTGGCTCTTTGGGAAAAGTTAAATATTCAAAAAAGTAATTTGACGGGTCTTGGTCTGGGTGGCTCGATTTGTTTAGCCATGGGTATTACGCACTCCGATCGTATTATCAAATTAGTCCCTTGTTGTTGCCGATCAAAAATGGTGCCAGCTTTTGCAAGTATGTGGCATGGACTACTTGATCAAGTGAAAAGAAATGGGATTGAATCGATTGTGGAGAATACTGCACAGAGATGGTTTTCTGATAGCTTTAAAACCCAGTATCCCGAAAAACTAGAGGCTGTGCGGCAGATGATTCGGGGCACAAGTGCAGATGGTTATCATGGTGTTGTTAGCGCTTTTGTCAATTTAAATGTTGAACAAGGCTTAGGTAAGATTGCAGTGCCAACCATGTTGATGGGTGGTGCTGAAGATAAAGTAGGTGGGCCTGAGGATATCATGCGTGAAATAGCAACGCATATTCCGGGTGGTTCGTATACGCCCGTTCCACAAGCTGCGCATATCGCTAATTTACAAAACCCTGAAGGGTTCAATGCAATTTTGTATCAATTTCTAACCCAAGCATAAATTTAATACCAGGGATACATGATGAAATCTTTTGTAAAGTTACTCGTTGGAGCCTGTCTTCTCACTCTATTACAAGCTCAGGCGGATACTTATCCCTCTAAGGTCATACGTATTGTTGAGCCAGCGGGTCCTGGAAGTGCGGTTGATACCGCCGCTCGTGATCTAACGCAAGGTCTATCTGACCTTCTAGGTCAACAGGTCATTATTGATAATAAACCCGGCGCAAATAGCGCAATTGGCGCCAATGAAGTTGCCCGCTCCCCTGCAGATGGCTATACCTTATTACATGGTAATGTGAACAATGCCCTGAATGATCTGCTGCAAAAAAATAACTGCTGTAAGCTAGGTGCTGATTTAATACCGGTTACGCGCGTGGTCAGTGTTCCACTCGTGATGGTGATCCATCCATCTGTACCAGTAAATAATCTGAAAGAATTCATTGCTCTTGCAAAATCTGATCCTAAAAAAATCACGAATGCCTCTGGTGGTGCTGGCTCCATTACGCAACTATTAGGAGAACTCACTAAATCAAAGGCCGGGATTTCGATGACAGAGATTCCTTATAAAGCGATTGGTGCTGAGATGCCTGATCTACTAGGTGGTCATGTTTTAGTCGCTTATTTAGCGCCATCGGTTATCGTGCAGCACATTAAGTCCGGTAAAGTAAAGGCACTCGGAGTGGCAGGTAATAAACGTATTGCTATTATTCCTGATGTTCCAACTTTAGCCGAAGCAGGTTTGCCAGGAGTTGAGGGAGCTGGATGGAATGGTATGTTTGTTCCTAAAGGTACTCCTGAGCCTGTCATTACACGTTTATTTGCTGAACTCAATAAAGTCATGAACACCAAAGGTTATAAAGAAAAAGCCGCTATCTATGGCTATGACGTTGGTAGCGAAAGTCCCGCTAGCTTTAATCAATTCGTCAAAGATGAAATTACCAAATGGGGCAAAGTCATTAAAGATGCCAATATTAAAATAGATTAACTCAGAAAGCCACTATGCCTTTTGCAACGATTCGTTCTGTACAAATTTTTTACGAAACCTTCGGGGATCATGGTCCATGGCTTGCTCTCAACGCTGGTGGGCGCAATAGTCATGCTGAAATGGCTCCCTTAGCAAAACAAATTGCTCAGCATGGTTTTCGGGTGCTCGTTCATGACCGCCGCAATACCGGCGCCTCACAAATGCTCTTCGAAGGTACTGATGGTGAGGAAGAGATTTGGGCGGATGATTTGTACGAGTTAATGTCCTCTTTGGGGGCATTACCAGCATTCTTTGCCGGTTCTTCAGCAGGTGCGCGCTTATCCATGTTGATGCGCAGAAGACATCCAGAGGCTGTTAAAGGCCTTCTGTTAATGCGTATTACTGGTGGTGATTTCGCTGCAGGTCGCCTACCCACGATGTATTACTTACAGTTTACGCAAGCAGCCGAAGCTAATGGCATGGAAGGTGTGTGTAATACGGCTCCTTATCAGGAGCGTTTAGCTTTAAATCCAAGTAATCGTGATTATTTAATGTCACTCGATCCAAAAGATTACATCGCTCAACAGCAATTTTGGTTGAGTAAATTCTTGCAAGGCCCACGCTCACCTGTGATGGGTATGGAAAACTCCGAGTTAGAACAATTCAATTTACCGGTTTTAGTGGTTCCGGGGAATGATAAAACGCATGCGAGCGCCAACGGTATTGCTGCTCATCAATTAATCCCAGGTAGTGAGTTGTTTCAATTGCCAACTAGCGATCAAGATGTTGACTTAATCGCCTTTCCACTCTGGCATGAGTTCTACCCCCTACTCACCGATCGTTTTGTACAGTTCATGCGCGCGCATGCCTGAGTAATTACCACGCAGGGTCAAGACCAAATTTTTTGATGTGCGGCACGGCAGCATCTGATTTTAGGGTTTTGATCCAAGCCTTCGTCGCAGCCACATCATTTGCTTTTTCATGGATGCCAAATGCAAATACGGTGATGTGCTGAATCTCTGCCGGTAACGGACCTACAAAATCAATCGCTGGCACTGCCAGTATTTCTGGAACTTGTTGTAATCCGATTTCAGCATCGCCACGTTGCACAACCGCGCCAACTGGCTCACCTTGTATCACTTTTAATTTAGGCGCAAGTGCTGCAGTGATACCCATTTTCTCGAACAGAGAGACTAAATACACGCCACTAGGTCCTGTAGAGTAAGCAACTGATTTTGCGTTAAGTAAGGCTTGCTTGACAGCTTCTGCCGAACTTAAATCTGGCTTAACAGATCCTTTTTGCATACCAATACCAATACCTGATTTAACATAAATCTGTCGCGATTCAGCCTGAAGCTTATTCAGCTTAATTAATTCATCAACACCTGATGATGACATGATGATTAAATCCGTAACCTCTCCACCTTTAAGGCGGCTCATGATTTCAACTGTAGGCAACCATAATGTTGTGACACGATGACCTGTTGCTTTTTCAAAATCAGGCACCATAGCTAAATACGCATCTTTAAATGCAACCGATGCAATCACTTTAATTTCAGCAGCCATTGCTGATGCTCCTAGTAGGCAAGCAATCATCACCGCTATGTTTTTTATCCAATTTTTCATTAAAGTCTCCCAAGGTTTTTTATACTTTTTTATTAATGTCCAACATGTAATGCGGTTAATAGTCGTGAGACCATATTGTAGGCAGCGATGGTCGTTACCACTTCTAATATTTCACGGTCATTAAAGTGCGCTTTGACTGAACTATACAAAGTATCAGGCACTTGTACGTCACGTGTCATTGCGTCTGTAAATTCCATAACGAGTATTTCTAGTGGAGTAAAACCAGCCGTAATTTTATCTTGCTGTATCAGTTGAATCTGCTCTTCACTGACTCCAGCATTGATCGCATGTGGGCGATGGGCATCAAATTCATATTGAGCGCGATTTAAAACTGCCACACGGAGAATCATTAATTCTTTTAAACTCGCCGGCAAGGAACTACGATTCCTCACTGCGGTTAATAATGATTCCCAACCCTGAGCAATATCCGGACTATTCAGAAGTACTTTATATAAGTGAGATATTCTGCCTCGCTCTTTTAATATATTTGCCTCGATGCTTGCTAACTCGGGACGGCTTCCTGGTTCGACTTCTTGTATTCTTTTATCCATGGTTTACTCTGGTTTAATGTTTTTGGTTTTGATGAGTTTAGTCCATTTAGTAATGTCCATCTTCAATACCGCGCCCAACTCTTCAGCACTTGATCCAACTGGGTCGGCGCCTGATTGAAGTAATCTATTTTTAATGTCTTCTTGTGCAAGAACTTTTTTGATACCGGCGTTGATTCGGTCAATCTCTGCCTTGGATGTCCCTGCTTTTGCAAATAGGGCGTACCAGTTATTAGAGTCGACTCCAGGCACACCCATTTCGGCAAAAGTTTTAACATCTGGTAATGCTGGGCTTCTCTTAGGTGCTGCTATTCCGATTGGCTTTAATTTGCCTGATTTAATATAGCTGATCAATCCTGGAATATCTCCAAAAAAGCCATCCACATGACCTCCTAAGACATCCGTAATCGCTGGGGCTGCACCTTTATACGGAACATGCAATAACCTTCCTTTCGTTGAGTCGGCAAGTTGCTCCATCGCTAAATGCGGAACACTTCCAGTTCCAGAGGATGCCATCGTAACTTCTCTTTGTTTGGACATCGCCACAAATTCTGATCCGTTATTAGCCGCGCTACTTGGGTTCACAACCAATACTTCTACGTTGTTGACCACTAATGAAACAGGTGCTAGGTCACGCAGGGGGTTGTACGAGAGTTTTTCATAGAGTCCAGGGTTGATGGCAACGGCGCCAGCACTTGTGAACCAAAGTACTTTGCCATCGGCTGGGGCATTGATCATATACTCTGCAGCAATAGCGCCATTACCTCCTGGTTTATTTTCAATAATGATCTGAGCACCTAATTCTTTACCTAGTGGTTCTGCAATCGTTCTTGCCACAAAATCAACTGGGCCTCCGGGTGGAAATGCAACCAACATTTTGATGGAGGTGTTTTGTGCCAACGCTAACTGTGAAAAGACCATACTGATGGCCAGTAGGAATATTTTGCTGATTCTAGTTTTCATCATATTTTTCATTTTCATTGGTTCTTTCTCTTCATTAATCACATTTAGCAGACATGCCGCCATCAATAACAATTTCTGTTCCCGTAATAAATCGCGCTTCATCAGACGCTAAAAAAACTGCTGCATTTGCGGTATCCATACCATCACCCATAAAAGGTAGTGGAATTCTTGATTGGCGTTGTTCCAAAATGGCTGAGACATCTCCACCGGTACGTTGTTTTGCAAGTCGTGTTTCGACCATTGGAGTATGGAGTTGCCCAGGTACGATCGTATTTACGCGAATACTTTGTTTAGCGTATTGAACCGCCAATACTTTTGAAAACTGAATGATGCCTGCTTTGGTTGCGGCATAGGCTATTTGTGCAGAACCGGTCCAACGCATTCCAGAGGTAGATGCCATATTGATAATTGCACCTGAGTTACGTGCAATCATATCGGGGAGGACGTATTTACAAGTTAAAAATACACTTTTTAAGTTGTAATCGACTTGTGTATCCCAAATTTCTTCTGACATTTCTACTGGACCGCCTTTAGCAGAGCCACCAACATTGTTGACCAATATATCAATGCGTCCAAACTTCTTCATACAGTCTGCAACCATACGTTCAATCGATGCGGATTGCATCACATCTACAATACCTGTTGTGATATTTGATTTGGCATCTCCGGCATAGCTGAGTGTTTCGTCTAATCGTGATTGGTCAATGTCGGCTGCATAGACTTGTGCACCCTCTTGTGCAAATCGAACGGTCATCGCACGACCATTACCCCAGCCTGGGCCTACGGAACCAGCACCTGTGATTAAAGCAATTTTTCCTTGCAAACGATTTGACATAGCTTTTTGTCTCTTTTGTTGTTTTTTCTTATTTTTCTTATTTTTATTAATTTGTAAATCTGTAGAATTTTTCAGGATTACTGACCATTATATGCTCCAGTTTGCTTCCCGAATCTGCAATTTGGCTGATCGCATCTACTAAGATCTCGTCATGCGGCATATGGTGATGATTCGGGTGAGGCCAGTCCGTTCCCCAGACACATTTTTCGGTGAATCGATCTACTAACACTTTGGCTAGTTCAATACCTTGTGTGTAATCGCTATCTTTTGCAATGCGGTCAATGCCACTAACCTTCACATGCATATTAGGGTGATCCAAAAGTTTAAGTAAAGCCTGAAAATCAGCATGATTAACCCCCTTTGCTGCATCAACACGTCCCATATGGTCAATCATGACTGGGGCTGCGGATTGCATTAGTTGAGGCCCTAATTCATGAACTAAGTCACTACTAAAATGGACTTGCAAGTGCATACCTAGGGGTTTTAATCTTTTGCTTAAATCTAAGATATCTTCCATGCTGTCGCTATTTTTTAAGTGCGCCATAAAGTTAAATCGAACGCCTCTAAAACCTTGTTGATACATCAACTCAAGTTCTTGACTAGAAGTTTTCGCTGAGCACAGCGCAACCCCTAGATAAGAACCTGGCCTTGCTTGCATCGCATCAACCACCACCGCATTATCAAAGCCATGAAGTGCCGTTTGTACAATCACGCAACGCTCGATACCTAGAGTTTGATGCAGAGCAAATAATTTTTCTTTTGGAGCGTCTACGGGAGTAAAACTACGCCCCTCCACGTAAGGAAACCGATCTGCAGGACCAAAAATATGGCAATGGGCATCACAGGATAATGCCGGCAATCGTAACTTTGGTTCTTTTACTTCTTCCCAATACGTTCTTTTTAGATCAGTCATTTTTTACCTCATTTCCAATAATATCTTTGATGTGTAAGTTACGAAGTTGTGTAGCAAATTGATAAAATCCCATCGCCACAAAGACAGTAACAACTCCTCCAAAGGCTATTGATGGAGCTAGTCCCATCACGCTTGCTGCAACTCCAGATTCTAATGCCCCCAACTCATTAGATGATCCTACAAAAATGCCATTAATTGAGCTGATTCTGCCGCGCATATGGTCAGGTGATGTAAGTTGAAATATTGCGACGCGAACTACAACTGAAAGAGAATCAAAGGTGCCCGTTAGGAATAAGAAAAATGCACTCATCCATACGGTTGTCGATAGGCTAAATCCAATCGTTGCCAAACCAAATCCAGCCACTCCAAACATTAGATATTTTCCAGAGTTTACTAAAATTGGGTGTTTGGCATAATAAATACCTACCAATATTGCCCCAACTGCCGGCGCTGCTCGCAAGAGCCCTAAAGTCTCAGGCCCTTCATGTAAGATCTCTTTCACAAATGCTGGCAACATCGATACAGCACCACCAAATAATACAGCGAGCATATCAATGCTCATAGCCGACAATAAGAGTTTATGGTTTTTTACAAAGTGGATACTCTCTACAAAACTTTCCCAAAAAGGCGCTGTATTTTTATCTCTTTTTAAGTTTTTTAAGTGCACCGCAAATACACCGTATTGTCCAAACAACGCAAATAAACCGGCAATGAGATAGGTGTAGTCCAGACCAATGGCAGCAATCAATATCCCGGCTAATGCCGGACCAGAGACGACGCATACCTGAAATCCAGATGAGGCATATGCAGAATATTTAGGAGTCAGAGCTCGGGGTATGACTTGCCCAAAAATCGATTGATATGCAGGGCGAAGTAATGCTCTTCCAATGCCTAAAATAGCCACAGATACGTAGATGTATATTTCTGCGGGTTCAAATATATCCCTTGCAACATACATCAAAAAGATTCCCATCAACACATGTAAGACGCAAGCGATGGTGGCAATCCCCCGTCGAGAATATGTGTCAACAATGTGGCCTGCAAATAGCGAGCAAAAAAAGTAGGGGACTAACTCAACAAGACCCAGTAATCCAAGGGACAAGACACTATTGGTGATGTTAAATAAATGCCAGCCAATGGCAACCATCAGCATTTGATAGCTGATCGTTGTTCCTATTCGGTAAATAAGGACTGCGGCAAAGTCACGACGTATTGCTTGTGTGGATTCCATATACGTCATTTTAAGCGAAGTGAGAAACTCTCTCTACTTCGCTATATGACTGTACTTGGTTCTGGCGCTTGATTACCGTGTGATGCATCGCCCTCACTGGATTGTTTGCGCGTATGGTGATCTGCCGCCAAAAAGTAGTACATGGCAGGCACAACAAATAGTGTAAATAAAGTACCAATCGATAAGCCTGTGAAAATCACGATACCCATCGATTTACGACCTGCAGCGCCTGCTCCAGATGCAATGACTAGTGGCACTACACCAAACACCATCGCCGCAGTCGTCATCAATATAGGACGTAGTCGTGTTGTACTCGCTTCAATAATGGCATCTAATTTTGATTTTCCAGTCTGCTGCAAATGGTTAGCAAATTCCACCATCAAAATACCGTGTTTACTAATCAAGCCCATCAAGGTCACTATACCTACCTGGGTATACACATTAATACTGGTTAATCCAAGGTTAATAAAGATGAGTGCACCAAAAATAGCCATTGGTACTGATACCAAAATGACGATAGGATCTCTAAAGCTTTCGAATTGAGCAGCTAATATTAAGAAAATAATGATGATGGCAAAAAACATCGTGCCAACAAAACCACCAGATTCTTTCACAAACTGTCTAGACGGACCTGCGTAATCAACCGAGTATCCGACAGGACCTGCTTCTTTGACTGCATTCTTAATAAAGTCAATGACTTCGGCTTCCGATACGAAGGGAGTTTTAACTCCTGATATCGTCGCTGAATTGAGCTGTTGAAAGTGATTAATTGATCCAGGTACGACTCTACGTTCAATGTGTGCTACATTACGCGCCAATATTAAATTACCGCTAGGTGTACGAATAGATTGATCTAAGATTTGACTTGAATTTAAACGATTGACCTGAAGTACTTGAGGAATAACTCGGTACGAACGTCCTGCGACAGAGAAGTAGTTAACGTATCCACCACCCATAGCGGCTGATAATTCATTCGCTACGTCTTGCTGTGTCATGCCTAGTGCTGCTACTTTATCTCGATCAATCACTAACACATCTTGTGGTTTATCAATTTTTAAATCTGTATCCACAAAAAAGAACATACCACTTTTACGTGCTTTATCTAATACGATCTGAGATACCTCATTGAGGTTTTCATAAGACTCTGTCGTATTAATAACAACCTGAACAGGAAGACCCTGCGCACCGGGTAAGGCCGGAAATTGGAATGCCGCAACTCTTGCTCCTGCAATCGTGTTCCATTTTTCTTGCATTTCTTTTTGGAAAGTGGTGGCGTCTTTTTTACGCTCATCCCAATCTTTTAAAATGACTCCACCAAAACTACTTGATGGACTCGTAATTTGGAACATTTGTTGATATTCGGACTCTTTACTCGACATCTGAAAAATTTGATCTGCATACCCTTGCATTTGCTTGACTGTTGCATTCGGTGGTCCAGATGCCTGCATCAATACAATACCTTGGTCTTCTGTTGGCGCTAATTCTGATTTAGATGTCGCGAATAAGTAAACTACGCTGCAAAGCAATAAGGCTCCCATAACAATCATTACTTGCCATGTTGACAATACACTTGTCAGTCTTCGCTTATACCCACTTTCAACTTTCCCAAAGATAGAATCAATTTTTTGTAAAAATTTACTGGGAGTTTGTTCATGTTTTAAGATGCGCGAACACATCATTGGCGATAGAGTAAGCGCAACAATTCCGGATACCGCTACTGATCCGGCTAATGTAAAAGCAAATTCAGTAAAGAGTGCGCCCGTTAATCCACCCTGAAATCCAATCGGGATGTAAACCGCAATCAAGACAACAGTCATCGCCAATATGGGCATTCCTAATTCTCGCGCGGCAATGGTTGAAGCTTCTTTAGGGGTTTTACCTTCTTTTAAGTGTCTATCAACGTTTTCCACTACGATGATGGCATCATCAACTACGAGTCCTATAGCTAATACTAAAGCGAGTAGTGTGAGCAAATTAATCGAGTAACCAAGCACTTGCATCATAAAGAAAGTGCCAATTAAAGATAATGGCATCGCAATAATCGGTATGATCACCGCTCGAAAACTTCCTAAGAATAAAAAGATAACGACCGTGACGATGATTAATGCTTCAATTAAAGTTTTCACTACTTCATCAATCGATGTAGTAATAAATTTAGTGGAGTCATAGACAACTTCTCCTGTGAGTCCTACAGGGAGCTGCTTTTGTATATCAGGCAAGGTATTTCTGACACGCTTTGCCACATCCAGTAAATTAGCCTCTGGAGCTACTTTGATACCCACAAATACAGATTGCTTGCCACTAAAAGCTACATTTGTTGTGTAGTCTTCTGATCCAAGAGAAACTGTTGCAACCTGTTCTAGGCGAACAATATCTGAGCCATTACTTTTAATGACCAATTTTTTAAACTCATCCAAACTGTGTAAATCTGTACCTGCAACCAAATCAACACTTACCATTTCTCCTTTGGTAGAACCCACGGTCGAAAGAACGTTATTAGCTGACAGGGCTTTATAGACATCGCCAGCGCCAAGTCCAAAGCCAGCTAATTTGTTTTGATCTAACCATGCCCGCAAAGCAAATTTTCTACCACCTAAAATCTCAGCGGTTTGGACTCCTTCTACTGAATCTAGTTTCGGCTTAACAACACGTAATAAATAATCCGTAATACTGTTATTTGGCAATACATCACTTGCAAAACCCATGTACATGGCTGCTGTTGACTGACCCACAGCCACAGTTAAAACAGATGCTTGTGCCTGCGGAGGGAGTTGATTCTTAACAGATGTAATTTGGGTATTAATCTGGGTTAAGGCGGCATTTGAGTTGTAGTTCAAGCGCAGTGTGGCAACAATCGTCGATAAGCCACTGATGCTCGTTGATGACATATAGTCAATACCTTGAGCTTGTGCAATCGCGCCTTCTAATGGTTGTGTAATAAAGCCTGCAACCGTAGCTGGGTCTGCTCCGTAATACGCTGTCGTAATCGTGACGACAGCATTTTCAGTTTTTGGGTATTGGCTGACAGGTAAGGAACCTACTGCTTTAAATCCCAACAATAGGATTAAAAGACTCACCACAATAGATAAAACTGGTTTTTGTATAAAAATGTCAGTCCATTTCATACAAAAGCTCCTCGAAATAATTACTTATTAATCTCATGATGGTGTATTTATTCTTGTGGCGTTGGATTAGGATTATTGCCTGGTATTACGTCGTTATTGACGATCAATGGTGTGCCATTTTTTAGCTTTAATTGACCGCTAGTGACAATTGTGTCTCCAATCTGAATCCCTTTTAAGATCGCAACTTGATCACCTCGGGTTGGGCCTGTCGTAACAAATACTTGTTGCGCTTCTGTACTGGGTTTGCCATCTTTTGCAGTCCCTTGCTTGGCAATATAAATAACTGATCCGTAAGGGTTATAGGTAACCGCAGTTTGGGGTACTGTGATGTAACGAACTTTATCACCCAGGTCCACTTTTAAACTCGCAAACATGCCGGGCAATAACTTTTTATCTGGATTACTCACCAATGCTTCCACTTGAATATTTCGTGTATTGCTATCAACCTTAGGGCTCACCGCTGTAATCTTACCCTTGAAGATTTGATTTCCAAAACCATCGGATACAACATTGACTACCTGATCTTTTTTGATTTGCGCAGTAACATTTTGCGGTAGTGTGAAATCTACAAATACAGGGTCAATAGTCTGAAGCGTTAAGATTTTGTCGCCACTATTAATAAATTGTCCAGGGTTAGTCGACACAATGCCAACTCTGCCTGAAAACGGTGCCTTCAAATTCTTTTTCGCTACTAAAGCGGCCTGCTGCTCTACCTGTGCCGCTTTGGCCTTGTAATCTGCAGAGCTAGAGTCATAGGCATTTTTACTAATCGCTTCAATTGCCAATTGCTGACGATCGCGTTCATTCACCACTTTTGCTAAGTCTGCCTGTGCTTGCAGTGCGTGTAATTGCGCAAGGTCAGCATCTTGAACCAAAGACATAAGTAAAGTGCCCTCTTTTACATCCATGCCCGACTTTACAAATACGCTTTTTATAATTCCGTTGACTTCTGTACTAAGTTCTACACCGCGATAGGCTCTTAGGCTTCCTGAAGCTAGTAATTGAGGTTGCCATTCATCGTCACCAACGACCATGGTTGTGACAGTTGCAGGTGGTGATCCAGCACCTGCTAAATATTTTTTAATCATGATCGTTTTAAATAGATTAAAACCAATAATTAATCCCATCAAAACGAATACGCCAATGAGCATCCATATCATTCTTTTACGCAACGGAGATTTATTGCCATTAGAAGCATCAGAAGATGTCAGTTTTTTCAATATATTCATATTTATTTCACTTCTACTTTTTCTGTGGATGATTTAGATGATGAGGTACTACCTAAATAAGCGGGACCTGTCCGATTCCACCAACCTCCACCAGTTGCAGCGTATAAGGCTGATGTACTGGTATAACGATCGGCTTGCGCTTGTATTAAGTTAATTTTTGCTTGTTGATATTGGGTTTGAGAATTTAGAACCGCGAGATAATTCGTGGTACCTAATTTATATTGTTGTGTAACTAAATTTAAATTAATTCCAGCATTTTTTTCTGCTGAAGCTGCAGAAGCTAATGTGTTGGCAGCAACCTCTAATGATTTCAAAGCATTGGCTACCTCTTGAAAAGCGTTGACGACAGTGCCTTCATAGTTAGCCGCAGCTTGATCGTAGGCTGCTTTTGCAGCGTCGCGTTGAGCGCGTAATGTTCCGCCCTGAAAAATAGGCTGAAAAATACTAGCTCCCAATGTCCACATGGTCGATCCTGGCCCGAACAAAGCGGCTGTTGTAAGCGCTTGTGATCCATACGACGCACTCAGATTTAACTGCGGCAATAAATTAGCTGTAGCTACACCAACCTGAGCATTAGAGGCTTTTAAGGCGGCCTCAGCGGCGCGTATATCGGGACGCTGTCTCACTAGGTCAGATGGAATAATCTTTGGTATCTCACTAGGCAATTGAAGACTGGCGAGTCGAAACTGCGGCAGATTGGCAGAACCTGGATAACTTCCCGTGTAGGCTACTAACATGTTACGCGTCACTGATAAGTTTTTATCAAAACTATAGAGTTGGGATTGCGAGTTTGCCACCAATGTATT
The DNA here is from genome assembly GCA_037137465.1 of Betaproteobacteria bacterium. Lineage (GTDB taxonomy): Bacteria > Pseudomonadota > Gammaproteobacteria > Burkholderiales > Burkholderiaceae > Polynucleobacter. The sequence continues at coordinate 21,677 of JBAXKF010000034.1, forward strand.
TTGTGAGCTCGTGTCAATTTTTGAGACCGTACCGATCGCAAATTGTTGCTCAATGAGTTTGGCTAAATTTTGCTGTGACTGTAAGATGGTCTGCGTTGCTTCAAGTTGCTCACGTTGCGCAGCTTCACGGATCGCGGCATTGACCACATTGGTCGTTAAAGTCAGATAGGTCGCCTCTAACTGAAATTGCTGATATTCAGCCTGTGCTCGTGCACTCTCTACTAACCTGCGAGAACTGCCAAACAGATCTACTTTATAAGATACGCTGACATTGGCATTGTATAAGTTATAAGGCGCCAGATCACCTCCGGCCTGACCATAATAGGCAGCAGGGACTTGCTGCCGAACACCACCAGCACTCAATCCCACGGATGGGTAATATATACCTGTTTGTGCTTGTGCTGAAGCTTGCGCAGTGCGAAGAGCTGCATCAGCAGACCGTAAGTTTGGGTTTTTATGTAATGCGGTTTCAACAATTTGGTTTAAATCAGATGACTGAAATAAAGTCCACCAATTAGACGGTAGGTTTAATCCATCAACATAGGTTTGTAAGCTGCCACCAACGATGTTAGGTACGGTTGTTAGCTTTTCTGATAAGGGGCCTTGGGTAAGCTTCGCCTGATTAGATAGACTTGGCTGTTCAAAGTCAGGGCCCGCAGCACACGCAACCAATAGAAAAACCGAAAACAAGGCAAGAAAATGGGAATACACGCCATTTCTAATAAAAATCATATCTAATTTACTCAATGAGTTGCAAAATTATTACAGTGCAATGTTATCACCCTCGGGTTAAAACTGCTTAATAACCACTTAAGCATGTGAGCTTTAGGGCTTGCTAAATTGAGGGGCTTCTTTATTTAAGTCCTCTTCAAGTTGAGCTAAGATTTTCCCTAGAGCAATTTGTTGAGATTTAGCAATACTTTTTGCTGAATTATCTTTAATAGGCTCACTCTGATGATATTTTTTCCGAAACAGAACATTATTTTTTTTCAGACCGTCAGAGCTACTTAAATAATATTCAATAGTAAATACTGCTGAAGGGGTTTGGCCGGGACGAAAATCTGTATACATTTCATCGATAGTGCCCTGTAATAAATACATCGGCAATAAAGCATTTGAGTTTCCAACCGCAAATTGAAAGATACCAGAATCGTTTAACCACTGCCGCGTTGCACTAGCAATCATGTCACTAGGCAAAGTCACATAGTCATTGTAAAAATCTTTTTCATATTTTTGTTCATCCATACGATAAACAAAAGATTTGGTATCAAATGGCGAGGTTACATTGATTGTCCCTTGAGTTAACCAATATTTAATTTGATTACTTTTAGCTGCACTGACTCGTTCAGGCATTAATCGCCAGTGCCCGATTTCAAGGGGCGCTTGTTGAATTGAGCATGCCGCTAAGAGTTGCAATAGGAATAGGCATCCTATGAGCTTATATTTTATTTTCATTTGGCTACGACCTCAGGTAAGTTCACTTTGGCTGGGGGAGACCCAAGTA
>JBAXKF010000035.1:0-21095 GCA_037137465.1 Betaproteobacteria bacterium
GTCAGAATTATTGTGCCTTGGGCCGCGGGTGGAGTCACAGATACACTCGCTAGGTTCATTGCCAATAAATTAACCATCAGTTTTAAAAGTCCATTTATTGTGGAAAATCATCCAGGCGCTGGCGGGATCATTGGATCGGATCTTGTCGCCAAGTCAGCCGCAGACGGATATACCTTAGTGGCATCAGGGATGGCATCGCATGTGATTACTCCAAATCTGGCGAATACGCCATTTGATGCAATGAAAAGTTTTACACATATTGCAAACTTAGGGGGACCGCCGCTTGTATTAGTGATTAACCCAAATTTAAAAATAAAGGATGTAAAAGAGTTAATTGATTTATCGAATAAGCAAACTGGTGGTTTAAGTTATGCATCACCAGGCTCTGGAACACACAATCATTTGATGGGCGAATTATTTAAGTTAAAAACGAATGCCAATTTAGTCCATATATCTTATAAAGGTGGTGGGCCAGCATTATTAGACTTAATCAGTGGCCATGTACAAGTAGGGTTCTTGACATTGACTACGGCAGCTACCAATATTAAAGCGGGTAAGCTAAAGCCATTAGCAATTACTTCACAACAACGCATGTCTGATTATCCTCAAGTACCAACCTTTAATGAGCTGGGGTATCCTTCCCTAACGACGTATAACTGGTCCGGTTTATCTGGCCCTGCTGGACTCAGCCCAGCAATCGTTGCTAGAATTAACGAAGAGGTGATCAAGGCGTTGCGTGAAAAAGATTCACGGGAGCAGTTAAAAAGTGAAGGAATTACTGACGTTGCTGAAATGAATCCAGAGGCATTTACGGCTTTTTTCCAAAAAGAAATATCGCAATGGGCGCCGATTGCAAAATCAATTAATACAAAACTAGGTAATTAATTTTTAGTTGCCCAAGTAGAAAAATAATAGGGGATACACCATGAGCCAGAAGAGTATCAGTAAATTCATAACATGTGCAATCGCGATGTTAGTTATGTACGCTATACCCCTTCAGGCAAATGCTCAGGCGAGTAGCGACACAATTAAACTCATCGTTATCACTGCCGCAGGCGGTGCGGCGGACCAAGCCGCAAGAATTGTGGCAGAAAAACTGGCGCCGACTATCAATAAAACCGTACTTGTTGAAAACAAACCAGGGGCAGGCGGAAACATTGCATCCAAGTTTGTGGCGAGCTCCAAGCCTGATGGACTCACATTTTTAATGACGTCGAATAATCACACGATTAATCCATTTATTTATAAAGATGCTGGATATGCAACTTTGACTGATTTATTGCCTGTTGTTCAAGTTGCAAGAGGTCCTACAGTCATTGCAGTAAATCCACAGACGCCGATACAGTCAATGAAAGAGTTAGTTGCCTCTTCGCAAATACGACCGGTTAGTTATGGATCCATTGGGGTTGGCAGTGCCGCTCATTTAGTCGGTGAGTGTTTAAAGCCTGTAACAGGAGCTAAGTTTGAGCATGTTCCATATAAAGGTGGTGCTCCTGCAGTCTTCGATGCAGTGGCTGGCCATATACCGCTGGTCATGTCTTCTTTAGCCTCATTAGGGCCCTATATCAAGTCAGGAAAATTACGAGCTATTGCAGTGTCATCAGCAGAAAGATGGCCAGGCTATACAGATATTCCTACATTGAATGAATTAGGAATGGGCGAATGTACTTATGATATTTGGCTGGGAATCGTCGCCCCCAAAGGAACTCCAGCGAGCATTGTCAACAGCATGAATCAAGAAATCAGTGGCTTATTAAAGACAAAAGAAATGCAAGATAAGATTTTAGGGATGGGATACATGCCAGTAGGAAATACTGTAAAAGAATTTACTGACATGGTAAATACCGATATTAATAAGACATCGAAGATGATTAAAAGTATGCACGTGCAGGTTGAGTAATAAAACATCATTTAAAAGGAACGAGTAATGCAAAACAATAATTTAGTGTGGCCAAAGAATAAAAAGATAGCCGTGGTATTTAATGTGTGCCTAGAGGCTTGGTCGGATGGCAAAGCGCCAGGCATCAGTCCTATGGGTAATCCGTTGCCAGCAGGACTACTCGATAATATGGCGATCTCATGGGCATCTTATGGACCCAAAAAAGGGATATACCGCATCCTTGATGCCTTTGCAAAGCATGGTGCAAAATCGAGCATGATGGTTAACGGTATTATTGCGCAGCGTCATCCTGAAGCAGTCAAAGCCATTGCGCAAGGTGGGCATGAAATTCTTTCTCATTCATATGCCATGGATGTGATTCCGGTGATGTTAAGTGAAGAAGAAGAAAAAAAGAATATTGAGCGTTGCTCAAAACTATTGGGTGATGCTGCTGGCGTTCCCATCAAAGGTTGGTTAAGTCCAAGAGGAACACCAAGTGCACACTCCGCACAGTTCTTGGCCGAGGCAGGATATACCTGGCATGGTGATGTATTTGACTCTGATTTGCCTTATGTTCAAGAATTTGCCGGTAAAAAAATTGTCGCAATTCCGCTGGGAACCGATGTGAATGATATGCCCTTCATGAAGTTTGGTAATCCCCCAGAATTAATGCTTCAATCCTTCTTACAAAACTTAGACATTGCAAGAGAACAAAATGAAACATGCATCATTGACGTCACGAGTCATGCGCATATTTTTGGACGTCCAAGAGGGGCTTACTACTATGAAAAAATCATCCAAGCCGCAATGAGCGCACAAGATGTATGGGTTGGTACTCGACTAGAAATCGCTCAGCACGTTTTATCGAACACATGACAGCAAAGTCTAATCCCCTTGATTTAAGAGTATGGCTTGACCGCATAGAGCAAATGGGGGAATTAGATCAATGTTTGGGTGCGAGCACCGATTTAGAGATTGGTGCGATTAGTCAACTCAACGTTAAAAAATCTGAGCATCCTGCATTAATGTTTGATGAGATTACTGGACATGAGAAGGGATTCAGAGTTTTAACTTGCTCGACAGGAAGTAAAAGAAGGTTGGCTAGCATTTTAAGATTACCTGATCCAAGCTCCCATCAATCATTAATAGAATCATTGCGAGATAAGCCTGCACAGTGGCAATCAGCTGCACATCAATTCGCGCCCGTTCAGGTTCAACAAGGTCCAGTATTGGAAAATACGATGGAAGGAGATGCCGTCGATCTCAATCAATTTCCTGCTGTTTTGTGGAATGAACATGATGGTGGACGTTACATTGGTACCGGTTGTTCGGTCGTCACGCGAGATTTAGAGTCAGGCTGGGTCAATGTTGGTACATACCGGGTGATGAAGCATGATAAAAATCGTGTGGGATTGATGATCATTCCTGGCAAACATGGCCACATACAACATGCAAAATATAAAGAAGCAAAAAAACCATTTCCAGTTGTTATTGTTCTGGGTGCAGATCCATTAAGTTATTTGATATCTGGTATTGAGATACCCTATGAAGTATCCGAATATAACTACATGGGTGCTATTTTGGGTGAGCCAGTATCGGTCATACATGGCGATTTGACAGATTTGCCATTTCCAAGTGGAGCAGAACTTGTTTTAGAAGGTTGGGTCTATCCAGACGACCGCTTGCCTGAAGGGCCATTTGGAGAGTTTTTGGGATATTACACATCTGAATCGTCTTTAGCATCGGTAATGACGGTAGAAAAAATTTATTTCAGGAATCAACCAATTATCTTAGGCAGTCCCCCATCAAAACCACCGAATGATTATTCTTATTCAAAATCGGTCATGCGATCAGCCTTGTTATTTAATTCAATTGTGGCATCAGGTGTTCCTAATGTACACAGTGTATGGGCTCATGAAATTGGTGGTTCACGCATGTTTAATGTTGTGGCTATCAAACAAAAATATGCCGGACATGCAAGACAAGCTGGTCACATACTGAGTCAATGTGGTGTGGGAGCTTATATGTCGAGATATTCGATTGTTGTCGATGAAGATATTGATCCATCGAATTTAAGTGAAGTGATGTGGGCTGTAGCCACAAGGTCAGATCCTGTTAGAGATATTGATTTTATTCAGCGCGGATTTGGTTCACAAAGTGATCCAATGAGCATCGCCAATCAATCTAAAGCGCCATTTGCATCAAAAGCGATTATTGATGCATGTCGTCCTTTTGAGTATTTAAACGAATTTCCTAAAGTAGTTGATGTGAGTAAAGAGATAGAAGAAGTTGTAAAGAAAAAATGGCCAGAATTATTTTAAGCGTGTAAACAACCAAGGAGTATTGAAGATGGCAGCATATTTAGTTTCATTAATTACAGTTACGGACCCAGATAAATTTAAAGAGTACGCCGCTTTAACCGCAGCAGCTGGCGCAAAATACAATGGTAAATTTGTGACACGGGGCGGTGGTCTGGAAGTAGTAGAGGGTGTCATGCCTCACGCAAGGGTTGTGATCACTGAATTTAAAGATAAAGAAACAGCAAAAGCTTTTTTTGAATCACCAGAATATTTACTGGCAAAAGAAAAAAGAATCGGTGCCTGTGACTTTAATGCCTTTATTGTAGAAGGCGTATAGACTTATTCGGGCTGTAGCCCGATTTTTCTTATCAAAGTTCCGTAGCTTGATAACTGCGCACGAATCAATTGACTTAATTCTTCAGGAGAGTTACTAGCAGGGTAGAGACCTTGAGAAAGCATTTTCTCGCGGACATCTTTATCCGTAAGGGCTTTCTTAATTTCCGCATTTAAAAGCTGAGTCACCGGTTTAGGAGTTCCCTGGGGTGCCATAAAAGCGAACCATGCAGTGAACTCAAATCCAGGCGCGCCTGATTCAGCAAGAGTTGGGATATTTGGAAATTGAGCTAGGCGCTGCGCACTTGCTACACCGATAAATTTAAGCTTACCTGCTTCAGCAAGATTTTTTAAGCTTGAGACCGCGATAAGAGCGACATCGATTTCATTACCAGCCACACCCGTCGCCGCTTGCATGATCCCTTTATAAGGAACATGCGTCATAGTCGTTCCAGCTTGCGAGTTTAGTAAGGCCATCGCAATATGTTGCGGGCTTCCATTACCGCCTGAACCATAATTCAGTTTTCCTGGATTTTTTTTCGCAAAGGCAATTAAATCCGCTACCGAATTAGCCGGATTCGTCGGCGAAATTATCATACCTATTTCAATTTTTCCGGCCATGGTAATTGGAGCAAAATCTTTAACAGGATCCCAGGTAAGCTTTGTTTGGATGTTTGGCACCATCGTTAAAATGCTGTCATTAAATACACCAAGGGTATAGCCATCCGGAGCCGATTTTGCAACCTTATCTGCACCAATAGAACCTGCGGCGCCAGGTAAAGACTCAATCACAAATTGCATACCTGTATTTTGAGTGATTTTTTGGGTAATGATACGAACCCCATTATCGATCGAGTTTCCTGCCGCTAGAGGAATAATGATGTGAATAGGTCGATTCGGGTATGCGTTTGGTGCATCAGCACCCCACGCATAGTTCACAAAAAAGAATACAAAAAACCACTTCAAAAAAATAGCTCTCATAAAATATAAACCCTTGAATTATTGCGCGGCGTAACCACCATCGATCAGCAGATCAGACCCAGACATAAATTTAGAGGCATCACTGGCAAGGTAGACAGCAGCCATCGCAATTTCATCAGGTTGTCCAAGGCGACCAACAAGATGAAGAGGCCCAAGTTCTTTACGGGCATTTTCGAAGGTCCCAAAGCGCAGTAACATACGATCAGTTTCGATAGCTCCTGGAGAAATCGTATTTGTTCTAATACCTTCCCCTGAGTGGTCTACTGCCATGGCCCTAGCAAGGTTGAGGAGCGCACCTTTTACAGCGCAATATACAGAACGACCAGCAGTACCTACTCTACCGAGTTGTGAAGCGATATGAATAATCGAGCCTTCTTTACCTTTACGCATATGAGGAATCACGTGTTTACTCATTAAGTAAGCGCCAGTTAAGTTTACGGAAATAACTTTATTCCACTCAGTGAAATCATAATCAGCAACCGTACCACTCGGATCTTTATAAGCTGCCCCGTTCAGTAAGATTTGTACTCCTGATTTGTAATGATCCGTTAAATCTTGCACAGCTTTTTTTACTGAATCCTCAGAACTTACATCAACTAAAATCCCAATTGCTTGACCACCAGCAGCTGTAATTTCAGCAGCAGTATTTTTAGCATTATCTAATTGCAAATCAAGGCAACCCACCTTGGCACCTGAAGCAGCAAAAGCCATAGCGATAGCTCTCCCGATACCCTGACCGGCACCGGTCACAATAGCTACTTTATTATCGAGAGAGTAATTGTTTAAATATTCATGCATCTGAGTCTCCTGTTGAGAATGTATTAACTACCGAGGTAAGCTTCTTTGATTTTTGAATTATTGATTAAATCGCTACTAGGGCCGCTCATTAGGATTTGCCCAGTCTGTAAAACATAGGCTCTTGCCGCAGTAGATAGCGCATAACGCGCATTTTGTTCTACCAACAGTACGGTTGTACCTTCAGCATTAATTTGTCGAATAGTCTTAAAAATATCTTGCACAATAATTGGGGCTAGACCCAGAGAAGGCTCATCCATACACAGCAGTCGTGGCTCAGACATGAGAGCGCGCCCAATCACTAACATCTGTTGTTCGCCGCCAGACAGAGTGCCAGCATTCTGTTTAGCCCTTGATTTGAGCTTAGGAAACATCGTGACCATTTTTTCAATCAAGGAATTAAACTTGGCGCGGTCGTTACGAAACTTATAGCCGCCCATTTCTAGATTTTCCATAACAGTTAGATACGGAAAAACGTGACGGCCTTCTGGAACTAAAGCGATACCTAATTGATTACGTTCAAAAGAGGGCATTCTCGTAATATCTTTTCCATCAAAGACAATCTTACCTTTGCGAGCAAACATGGCTCCTGCAACCGCGCGCATCGTCGTTGATTTCCCAGCACCGTTTGAACCAATAAGGGTAACAATCTCACCTTGATCCACATGAAAATTAATATTTTTACAAGCAGCGACATCACCGTAAGCAATTTCTAAGTCAATAGCTTCAATTAATTTACTCATGATCCACCTCAATATCAGCGCCTAAATAAGCAGCGATTACCTTAGGATTTGACTGGACCTCTGCAGGGACACCATCAAACAAATATTCACCATGATCCATGACAAAAATTTGATCAGCAACGTTCATCACTAGCTTCATATTATGTTCAACCACGACAATAGTCATACCTTGGTTCTTTAAGCTAATAAGCCTATCCATCAGAAATTGCACTTCAGTATCATTTAGACCTGCAGCAGGCTCATCTAACATAAATAATTGTGGGCGAGTTGCAAGCGCCCGCGCGATTTCTAACAAGCGCTGCTGACCGTAGGCAAGTGAACCAGCGCGATCATTTGCACGATGAGCAAGTCCCACAAACTCTAAAAGATCCATAGCTTCTTTTTGACAATCTTGTCGATCTTTTTTAAAGGCACCCGCTGGAATAATATATTCCCAAAAAGGTATTTTGTGATGAATATGAAAACCAGCAATCACATTATCTAAAACGGATAGTTGTTTAAACAAGCGAATTTTTTGGAAAGTTCTAGCAATCCCAAGATGCACTCGTTGATGTAGAGCGAGTGAGCTTACATCTTTGCCACGAAATTTAATATTTCCAGCAGTTGGAAAATAGGTGCCAGAGAGTAAGTTTAGTGTTGTAGATTTACCAGCACCGTTAGGACCGATGATGGCTTGAATCTTATGTTCAGGTATTTTTAAATGAATACCATCCACAGCTTTTACGCCACCAAAGTACTTACAAAGACCTTCAACTTCGAGAATGATTTCAGACATAATTTAAACCGGTGTAGACGACTTTTTAGGTTGAAGAGCTTTTAGACCTTGCACAATACCGCCAGGCATAAATAAAATGACGAGCGTTAAAGTCACGCCGTAGACCAACAAACGGGCATCACCAATACTGCGAAGAACCTCAGGCAAAAGTGTCAGAACAATTGCGCCAATCACAGGACCTATCATGGTACCCATACCACCAACGATGACCATCGCAAGGTAGGTAAATGACTCAACCACAGAAAAAGAATCAGGTACTAAAGTACCAACAAAGCTTGGATAAAAAGAGCCCGCTAATCCAGCAATCGAAGCGCCAACACCAAAGGAAAATATTTTCCATAATTTAGTATTGATACCTAATGAAGCAGCTGATACCTCATCCTCACGAACTGCCCTAAGGGTTTCGCCAATAGGAGATCGTAAAATATTATCGAGAAAAATAAACACCAAAACTGCTATGGCAGAAACTAAATAAAATAAATTAACTTGATTACTAAATTTAATTACATCGCCAAAAATGGTTATTGGTGGAGGTGGGGCGATACCATAAAGCCCGAGCGGGCCGGCAGTCATACTATCCCAATTCAAAAGTATTTGATGCAAAATAACGGCAAAGGCCATGGAGGCAATGGCAAGGTAATGACCCTTTAAGCGCGTTGCAAAAAACGCCAATAAGATACCTATACAACCCGCTAACATTGAGCTTGCGACCATCGCAACCCAAAAATTAAGGCCAGCTTTTTGGATGAGAAGGGTCGTGGCATAAGCCCCCACCCCAAAAAATCCAGAGTGCCCTAAATGTAATTGGCCGGTATACCCAAGAATCAAGTTTAGGGACATGGCGAGCATAACATTAAGAGAAATGGAAATTAAAATACTTTTCCAATACGCTGATCCACCAACCAAAATAGGTAAGCCTGCAATGGCAAGGATGACAAGGGCATACCAGATCCAGCGAGGGAAGGAAGATTTTTTATGTAGATGATCAGACATTTTCTTCTTTCTTTTCAGCAATCAAACCTGTAGGTTTGACGAGCAACATCACTAGCAACAATCCAAAGACAACTAAGTCAATCACACCGGAGCCTAAGTATTGGGTTGTAAAAGCTTCAATCAGACCCACCAATAAACCGGCGATGATTGTCCCTTCCATATTGCCAAATCCACCGATAATCACGATGGCAAAAGCCTTGACGACCACAGAGGCGCCAGCAAACGGCGTTAACACTAAAATTGGTCCAAGCAGAGCTCCTGCCATGCCAGCCAATGCTGAGGCAATAACAATCGTGAGCATAATTAAAAACGCTTGATTGATACCCATCAAGCCAGCAGTTTCACGGTCTTGTGAAATAGCACGAAGCGCCTTGCCAGTAAAAGTAAATTTCATGAAAGCGTAAAGTCCGGCGATTGCAGCGGAAGCCACAACGACAACGAACAAACTTTGTTCAGTAAAGAAAATTTTGCCAATACGAATGGTCTCAGCATAGGGAGTGTCATATTGATACGGGATTGGTCCAAACACAACGAGTGAGCCATTTTCTATCAAAATAGACGCACCAATGGTGGCAATCAAAGGCCGTAATTCATCACCTCTATCGCGAAGAGGGGCGAAGATCATTAAGTTAATAAGATATCCGAGAATTCCTCCAGCAATGAAGGCAACACCAATGCTTAACAGGTATCCACCACCCATCCATTGCACAAAAAAATAAGAAGCAAATGCCCCAAGCGTCACAAAGTCAGCATGAGCAAAATTAATTTGATTCATTACTCCATAAATTAAGGTCAAGCCTAAAGCGACCATGACATATAAACAGCCCATCACAACCCCATTGATGGATTGTTGGATGATCAAACTTGCTAAATCCGACATAAAGCCTCTGTTCTGTAAACCAAGTAAAGTTAATATTTGAAAAAATGCCCAGTCACTTATCTTGACTGGGCATTATTCTTGAAGTCGCACTATCCACAATTACCAGTTGAGGGATTTCCAACTGAGATCAGGTTGAGTTTCGACATAGTGAATCACAGACATATTCTGATTTTGTCCGTCTGGACCGAAAGTGATTTTGCCAGTAGTTACTTCGACATCTTTCATCTTCAGCATTTCGTTTCTAATCGACTCTGAATCTGTAGCGCCCTTACGAACGGCTTCAGCAATGATCATAATCGTGTCATAAGCATGCGCATTGATGTGTGTTGGAACCTTATCAGCACCGTATTTGGCTTTGTAAGCTTTTACGAAATTCTGCACTATTGGACGCTGCTCACTCGGATCAAATTGAGCAATTCTTGTATAACCTACAGAGGCTTTACCTGCTTTTTGGTCAAAGCCCCAAGGTAGCCAAATGGTACCAATTTGAACAGCTTTACCACCACCACCCTTAGTAATTCCAGCTTGAGCTAAGGCTTGAGCAAGTTTGACTGTTTGACCTTCGAGTGCAGAAGTTAATAGAACATCTACTGGACCAAGAGAAGCGATACGAGTTGCAATGGAAGTGAAGTCATTGACATCGCGTGCAAAGTCAATACGAGCTACCACTTTACCGCCCAACAAGGTAAATGTTCTTTCAAACGTATCAGAAATATCAATACCGGCATTGGTTTTTTCATACAAAAGAACAGCCGTTTTTGCATTCATTTTTCTATAAGCATTAACAGCCAGACTATCTGTTTGCTGACGTGCATTTGGGAAGATTCTGAAGGCATATTTATAACCAGACTCAGTTAATTTCATGGTCGCAGAGCCGGCGTTAAGCAGAGGTACTTTGGCTTCTTCTAAAATTGGAGCAACGGCCAAGGTTGCATCAGAACACTCTTCACCAACAACGATATGGGGCTTGAAGTTTTCTAAAGTCTTTTTTACTACATTCGTTGCAGCCAAAGGAGAGCATTGTGAGTCGTTATAGTCAACTACAAACTTATAACCTTTGACACCAGTTTTGTTCAGTTGCTCGATTGCAAGATCAGTACCTTCACGGCCCATGACACCAAAATAAGAACCAGGCCCTGAAATTGGATATAAAAGTCCAATTCGGATTACTTTTTCTTGGGCGAAGGAGTTAGTGGTAAACCCTAGTGCTCCTAGAATGAATATTGGCAATAGCTTTACTATTAGTTTCAAACTTTTAAACATATCATCTCCACAGTTGCGTTTTGTAATTACAATTCTTATCTACACCTACTTTATTTGATTTAATATTTGTAGACAAGTGTTTTTTTTGATTCAAAGCTTTTAAACATAAAAATTAAATAAAATGACAATTTTGGTAACAGGCGGCTTAGGTTTTATAGGGTTAAACCTAAGAGAATATTACTCTCATTTAAATTTTCCGTGCATTTTAATGTCCAACGATGCCCCAAGTGAGGGCATCTTAAAATCATTAGAAAAGCATCACCCTAACTTTGAGTGGGTGCAAGGAGATGTGAGAAGCGCAAAAGATTTAGATCACGTTTGTCAACAATTTAAAATCAAGAAAATTGTTAATGCTGCAGCAATTACCGCTGAATTAGCCAGAGAGATTAATCACGCAAAAACAATATTTGAGGTCAATCTATTAGGTTCAATAGAGGTGTTTGAGTGTGCACTTCGTAATCAGGTAGAGCAGGTCATCCAACTGAGCTCAGGTTCTCTTTTTGGATATGTGGGTCAGCATGACCCTATCATTGATGAGTTAACAAGTCCGGTATTGCCAGAAACAATGTATGGCATTAGTAAGCTTGCAGCTGAGCGTGTGGCGCTGCGGTATCGAAAAACCAGAAATCTAAATGTAACTGTCGTGCGACTAGGACTTGTTTACGGTCAGTGGGAATATGACACCGGTGTTCGCGACACACTTAGTTTGCCTTTGCAGTTATATTGGATGGCAAAGCAAGGAAAAAAAGCGATTGTTTTTCATGAGGTAGGAACCGATTATATTTACAGTAAAGATGTTGCTCAAGGATTGGGATCAATTTTGCAAGCAGGTAGTTCTCCTGAAGGTTTATATCATTTATCAAGTGCACAAGTTTGGTCATTAAGCACATGGCTAGAGTCACTGCAAAAACACTTCCCCGATTTTTCTTATGAAATATCAGAACAACGTGAAATGTGTAATGTAGGATTGATTGGTCCATTATTACGATCACCGATGAGTATTGATCGTATCCAAAGAGACTTTGACTATCGCCCCAAATTTAATCAAGAGCAGGCTTTTTCAGATTTTATTACTCATCATGAGGAAATGTTATGAGCGCGTTATCACGATTTCGGATTTTAGATCTTACTAGAGCTAGGGCTGGACCTACATCGACCAAGCAATTTGCGGATTTTGGCGCAGATGTGATTAAGATAGAACAACCTGCAGACGGCGGAGAGCGAAATCAGCTCAGTGGTGATCGGCATAGTTTTGATATGCAAAATTTGCATCGTAACTCAAGGTCAATTACCCTAGATTTAAAAAAACAAGAAGCTAAAGAAATTTTTTATCGTCTAGTAAAAACGGCAGACGTTGTGGTGGAAAATTTTCGTCCAGATGTGAAGTTTCGATTAGGTATTGACTATGAAACTTTGAAAGCGATTAATCCGCGTATCATTTTGATGTCCATCTCTGGATTTGGGCAAGATGGGCCTTATGTAGCAAGGCCTATGTTTGATCAAATTGCGCAGGGGATGAGTGGCATTATGTCAGTTACTGGAAAGCCAGGTGGTGGCCCGATGCGAGCAGGCGTTGCTATTACTGACATTACTGCGGGATATATGGCAGCGTGCGGGATGTTAACGGCACTTCTTGAGAGAGAAGTATCAGGACAAGGACAGTGGGTGCAGAGTTCACTGATACAAGCGGGTGTGGCGATGATGGATTTCCAGGCCGCAAAATACTTGCAAAAAGGAGAAATTCCTGTGCAAGTAGGTAATGACCATCCGACGAGTATGCCTACCTCTTGTTATGAATGCTTAGATGGATATATTAATGTTGCAGCCACAGGGCAGGTCATGTGGTTAAGTTTATGTGACGCCATTGGCAAGCCAGAATTAAAAGAAGATCCTCGCTTTATTACCGAGCCACTTCGCGTCAAACATCGTGATGATTTAAATGCTATTTTTATACAAGTATTCAAATCAAAAGAGAAATCATATTGGGTGAAATTACTCAATGAGGCTGGAGTACCTACAGGTCCGATATATGATATGGCTGAAGTGTTTGCAGATCCCCAAGTGATTTCTCAAGAGATGGTTGCTGAAGTTACGCATCCAAAAATTGGAAAATTAAAATTGGTCAATCAAGCACTCAAACTGTCTAGAACACCTGCGAAAGTGAAAACTGCAACACCTGAGCTCGGGCAAAACACCCAAGAAATATTAAAAGAATTAGATTATTCTGCAGCAGAAATAGCAACATTGATTACTAACAAAATTGTTTAATGAGGAGATAGAAAATGCCGTTCGCAAAAACAGATGATGGAATAAATTTACATTATGAAGAGGTTGGCTCAGGTCAAACTTTAATATTTGTGCATGAATTTGCAGGTGATTACCGTAGTTGGGAATATCAGATGCGTTATTTTGCAAGATATTTTCGGTGCGTGACTTTTTCAGCAAGAGGATATTTGCCATCAGATATTCCTGAAGATCCAAAGCACTACTCACAAGAGCGCGCCGTTAAAGACATCGTTGCCGTGATGGATCATCTGGGCGTTGAAAAGGCTCATATTTGTGGTTTATCGATGGGTGGATTTGCTTCACTCCATATGGGCATCTCTTATTCACACCGCGTGCATTCATTAGTCATTGCTGGTTGTGGATATGGTGCTGAGCCAGCCAAAAAAGAAAGTTTCCAGGCCGAAGTAGAATCTGCCGCTAAATTATTTGACGATGTTGGCAATATTGAAGGTGCTAAAAAATACACCATTGGACCAACACGGGTTCAGTTTCAAAATAAAGACCCAAGAGGTTTTGCGGAATTTGCAGCGCAAATGGCAGAGCATCCCGCTATTGGATCAGCTAACACTTTACGTGGCGTACAAAAAATGCGTCCTTCCCTATGGGAGTTAGTAGAAGGCATGAAAACAATTACAGTGCCTACATTGATTATTACCGGTGACGAGGATGATCCATGCCTTGAGCCAGCATTATTAATGAAGCGGATGATTCCAAGTGCAGGGCTTGTTATATTCAGTAAAGCTGGCCACACCAATAACATTGAAGATCCTGATATCTTCAATCGTCATTTGACGGAATTTTATTTCACGGTACTAGCAGGTCGCTGGACTTTACGGGACAGTCGCTCACTTGCCACAGGAATACTTGGCTTTAAGAAGTAATTAATCTAATTGGATGTTGCGGGACTTCACAAGTCCCGCCCACCGATCAACTTCTTCTTTGACAAAGCGAGTTGTCTCAGCGGGGGATTTGCCCACAACTTCGAATCCCATCTCCGTTAAGCGTTGAGTTACTGCAGGCAATCTAAAGCCAGATACCAATGTAGCGTTTAATTTATTAATTACATCAACTGGTGTGCCAGCAGGCGCTGCTAGCCCAACCCAAAATTTAATATTTAATTGACTAAGGCCAGACTCAGACGCACACGGGACATCTGGTAATGAAGCGATTCTTTTATCGCCAGTAACTAAAAGGGCTCTTAGTTGCCCACTTTTTATTTGTTGCGTAATCGTTGGAGCCGGGCCCATAAAGGCATGGACTCTTCCTGCGATTAAGTCTTGTTGAACAGCGGATGCGCCCTTATAGGCAATGTGATCAATGGAGAGTCCACCGGCAACATCTTTAAATAGCTCAACGCTTAAATGGTTATTGGTACCTACGCCGCCAGAGCCATAAAAATATTTACCCGGATTCGCTTTGATGAGCGCGATGAATTCTTGGATCGTTTTTGCGGGGATATTAGGATTTACTACCAGCACGTTTGGAACGCTGATGGCCGTAATAATGTGATTGAAATTTTGAATAGCATCAAAGCCACCTGATTTAGAAAGGCTTTGAGCAATGGTGAAAGAGGTATCTGTACTTAGGAGCGTGTAGCCATCTGGTTTTGATTTTGCGACAAATCCCCAACCAATCCCACCATTGGCACCCACTTTATTTTCTACAAGAGTGGTTTGGTCAGTTGCTTTAGAGATTTGTTCAGCCATAATGCGGGCACCTAAATCAATACTTCCGCCAGCAGTAAAAGGCACAACGATGGTGATTGTTCTTGAAGGATAACTATCCGCAATAGCGAATTGACTCAGGCCTGAGCCAAAAAATGCACCACCAATTAACTTACAAGCTTCTCTACGTTGCATACACTGTCCTATTTGGGATATTAATTACTATCGAGTGAAAGTTTTTGCTCACGAACCACTTTTTGGTAAGTTTCAAGTTCGGCTTTTATTTGGATTGCAAATTCTTCCGGGCTATTTGCAATCACGATGGAGCCTGTATCCTCAATCCTTTTTTTAACAGAGGGAATTTCAACAGCCTGTTTGACGGCTGCATTAATCTTGGTAATTACATCCTTTGAAAGACCTTTTGGACCAAGGATCCCATAGTAAGCCATGCGATTGACTGGATCTGCGCCAACATCATGAAAGGTCGGGGTATTAGGTAAGGCGCTAATGCGATTTGGAGCTGCTACGACGATAGGTATTAGCCGATTATCTAAAACAAATGGCAGTGCTGACGGTAAATTATCGAAAATAATAGGTACTTGTCCTGCAACTACATCATTTAATGCTGGACCAGCACCTTTATAAGGGATATGCGTGATCGATACTTTCGCAATACTTTTAAACAGCTCCATTTGTAAGTGACCAATACCACCTGTACCAGAAGAAGCATAGGAGTACTTGGTTGGATTCTTCTTTAACTCTGCTACAAAGCCTTTATAGTCTCTAGCAGGAAAAGAAGGGTGGACGGCAATAATATTTGGGGTCGCTGCAATATTGGTAATCGGAGAAAAATCAGTAAGGGGGTTATAAGGAGTTTTAGGATTAATTGCTGGATTGGCCGCAGTAGTGGAAACGGTAGCGACACCTAAGATATAACCATCGGGGTTTGCTTTGACTACTTCATTAGCACCAACCACACCCCCACCACCAGGGCGATTGACCACCAGAACGGATTGCCCCAAAATTTTAGTTAGAGGTTCAGAAATGACGCGAGCAACTATATCGGTTGTCCCGCCAGGCGCAAAAGGCACTAAAAGTTGGATGGGTTTGCTTGGGTATTCATCAGCAAGAGCGAGACTGTTGATGCAGGCAATAAAAACGATAGATAAAAAACGTAGTTTCATAATACAAATCCTTAAATAATTAATTACTTAAATTAATCGCTGATTTTTGAATAACATTACTCCATTTGCTAGATTCTTGGCGCAAAAATTGCTTAAATTCTTTTGGCGTAGAAGCTACCACTTCAAAGCCTTGGGCTTCAATCGAGTTTTTTGTATTGGCATCAAATACGATTTGATAAATTGCCTTTTGAATATCTTCAAGAATATTATCGGGAGTTCCATTTGGTGCTACAAGACCAGTCCATCCCTCAATCAAAACTTCAGGTTGACCTAGTTCGATCATTGTTGGCACATTCGGAAATTGGCTCACCCGTTTCTTGCTAGCGAGAGCCATTAGATGAAGCTTACCAGCTTTAATTTGGTTAATAGCCGAGGGAAGGGGCACAAACATCAAATCAGTTTGACCACCCATGACATCGACGATTGCTGCAGAATCACCCTTGTTAGGAATATGATTCATTTTTATGCCAGCCTTAAGTGAAAACAGTTCGGCAGCTAAATGCTGTAAATTACCTACCCCAGCAGAACTATAATTAATTTCGCCCGGACGTTTTTTCGCATAAGAAATAAGTTCATCTACCGATTGATATGGGCGCTGTGGATTACTTACAAGAGAAAAAATAATCGCAGAAATTTGTGTAATAGGAGCCAAATCTTCCAGTGGCTTAAATGGCATATTTTTGTAAACAAAGGGATTAATCACCATCACACTTGGCACAACAAGTCCTAAGGTATAACCATCTGGACTCGCTTTTGCAACTAAGTCCATACCTAAGTTGCCATTGGCACCAGGTTTATTTTCCACAATTACGGAAGTTTTCCAGATATCAGATAATTTTGTTGCTAAGGTTCTCGCTACAACATCCGGAGAGGATCCAGCAGCTTGAGCAACAACAATTTTTACAGTGCGATTTGGATAGGCTTGACTAAAACTGAGCTTACTAAACGAAGCCCCTATAAGGCATAAAACAGACACATAGAGCAATCTTTTTGATACATGCATGATAATTTCCACCTTTTATAAATACGTTAAACCCAATTTAATTTTTAAAAACGACCTCTTTGTTTACCAGTCGAAGCGGTTGTTTTTTCAAAAAGCGATCTACTTGATCAAATGCTTCACCAAAATATAATTCAAAAGTATCGTGATCCGCCCAACCCAAGTGCGGTAAACAAACGACGTTATCCATCTTCAAAAGAGGGTGGTCACCATTGAGAATAGGTTCATTCTCATAGACATCGACCGCTGCATAACCAGGGCGCCCGCTTTCGAGTGCTTTTTCTAAAGCGCCACTTTCAATGAGTTCAGCTCTTGCTGTATTGACTATAAGAGCGGTAGTCTTCATCATCATTAAGTCTGCCAATTTCACCATGCCGAATGTATCTTTGTTATAGCGAAGATGAATACTGATGACATCAGAATTTGAAAAGAAGTCTTCCCTTGACTTTGCGACTTCAAAGCCAAGACTTTTTGCACGATCAAAAGAGCCACCTCTGCCCCAAACTAGAATTTTCATACCAAGACCTTGAGCAGCCTTGGCAACTACTTCGCCAATTTCACCAAGCCCATAAATACCCAGTGTTGAACCATTTAAACGATGGGATAGAGTAATTGGAAATAAACCCGCCTTCATGCGAGCCGCCTCTAAAACAATATTTCTGCGGGCTGCAAGCATCAATGCCAGAGCACACTCTGCAGGAGCTAGGTGAGAAGCTGCTTCGCCGTGGGTGACAGCAACCCCGTACTTTGTGCAGGCCGCATAGTCAATGAATTTGCTATTACGCCCCACTAAGGCAACTAGCTTCAGACGAGGCAGTCCTTGAAGAAGTTCTTCGTCGATGGTAATTCTCTCGCGTACCACAACAATAATATCGGCGTTGATAAAACGCTTAATGAGTTCTTTCTTATCTTTGGTAGGTTCAACGTAAATAGTGGTTTCATTACCCTCAAGGGTGGAAAAACACTTCAGGTCCTTGACGCAATTTTGGTAGTCGTCGGCAATCACAATATTCACTTGTCTTCTCCACAAATACAAGGGGTTAACGTAATGTACCCCTATCTAGTTATGAGAACAGTTTAAACCAATTATCTAAAGGATCAATTAATCAAATGGAGAAGAAAAATTTGAGAAATACACTTGAAATTGACAGGACAACCCATAGTTAACATATGAACCCCAAATATATATTTCTTCTCATTTGCAATACAAAGGAAAAAAATGACCACAACAGAAAAGCAAACCCTTGATTTTCAAGCAGAAATTAAACAACTTCTGCAACTAATGATTCATTCGTTGTACTCGAACAAAGAAATATTTTTACGCGAACTCGTCTCAAATGCATCTGATGCAGCAGATAAATTGCGTTTTGAATCTATCCATCAACCAGAGTTATATGAAGGCAGCTCTGATTTAAGTATTCAGGTCAGTTTTGATAAAGAGGCTAGAACAATTAGTATTTCTGACAATGGCATAGGGATGAGTCGTGACGAAGTCATCTCTAACCTAGGAACCATTGCCAAATCCGGAACAAAAGAGTTTTTCTCGAAGTTATCAGGCGACCAACAAAAGGATGCCTCTCTGATTGGGCAGTTTGGTGTTGGATTTTATTCTGGGTTTATCGTAGCAGATCGTATTACTGTGGAAACAAGAAGAGCCGGTTTAGGGCAAGATACCGGTGTTCGGTGGGAGTCGGAAGGTGCAGGAGACTTTACCATCGAGGAAATCAATAAAGCCACGCGAGGCACGACCATTATTTTGCATTTAAAAGATGGAGAAGATGAGTTCCTCTCCGCATGGAAATTGAAATCTGTAATTCAAAAATACTCTGACCATATTTCTATTCCAATTCAGATGGTGAAGGAAGTTTGGGATGAAGAGAAAAAAGAAATGGTAACCAGTAGCGAGTTAGAGAATGTAAATGAGGCAAGCGCCTTATGGACAAGAAGTAAGTCAGATATTACGCAAGAGCAGTATCACGAGTTTTATAAAAGTATTTCTAGAGATTTCGAAAGCCCTTTAACCTACTCACATAATCGAGTAGAAGGAAGAAGTGAGTTTACGCAATTATTGTTTGTACCCAAAAAAGCACCATTTGATTTATGGGACAGATCAAAGCGAACTGGCATCAAGTTATACGTCAAGCGTGTATTTATCATGGATGACTCCGAGCAACTGATGCCAGCTTATTTACGTTTTGTATCTGGCGTTATTGATTCTGCAGATTTGCCATTGAATGTATCGCGTGAGATATTGCAAGAATCCCGTGACGTAAAACTGATTCGAGAAAGTTCAACCAAACGTGTCTTATCGATGTTGGAAGAACTCGCCAATCATGAAGAACAAAGCAAGCGTGAGGATTACCAACTTTTTTGGAATGAGTTTGGACAAGTACTCAAAGAAGGAACTGGGGAAGATTCATCTAATTTAGAGAGACTCTCAAAGTTATTAAGATTTGCAAGTACAAATAATGACTCAGACGTTCAGAATGTTTCCCTAGCCGATTACGTGGGACGAATGAAAGATGGCCAAGACAAGATTTATTATGTTACGGCAGAGACCTATTTGGCAGCAAAAAACAGCCCACATTTAGAAATATTTAAGAAAAAGGGTATTGAAGTTTTGTTACTCACTGACCGCGTCGATGAATGGATGCTCTCCTTCTTGACTGAGTTTAATGAAAAATCTTTAGTATCTGTAGCCAAAGGCGGCCTTGATTTAGGTGAGCTAGAGGATGAACAGGAAAAAGAAGAGAAAAAAGAAGTAGAGAAGCAGTTTTCAGAATTAATTGAGCGTATGAAAAAAGCATTACTTGATAAGGCAAAAGATGTTCGAGTCACCTTCCGCTTGACGGATTCCCCGGCCTGCCTAGTCGCTGATGAAAACGAGTTGTCGGGTAACCTAATGCGTATGTTAAAAGCTGCTGGACAAAATGCTCCCGAGACAAAGCCAATTTTAGAAATCAACCCGAATCATCCCTTGATTAAGAAAATTGAAGGAGATACTGAACAGTTTGATGATTGGTCGCACCTCATATTTGACCAAGCACTTTTGGCTGAGGGAGGACATATTGCTGATCCAGCCACATTTGTTCGACGGATGAATCAAATGCTCATCAAATAATTGATAGCGGATTGATAATAATAGTGATTAAATAAAGGGGTGTATTTACACTCCTTTATTTATGAAAAAAAGATGTATTAGCCTATTAATTGCAATCTTACCTATGGGGTTTGGGGCTTATGCACAGACTGTGGTTGATTCATTTGAGTTTGATCCTAGTCGCACCTATGACCCTCAGCGTGTGGGAAGTATTTCTGGAGCAATGAAAAATTGTTCATATAAAAGCAAAAATAATAGTTATCTTGAGGCACATCAAGCAACCTTAAATATCATGAATCGTATGACGCCAATTGCAAGAAACCAGTCGATGGGGGCCTATCAATACGTTTTGAGAACAAAGATTTTCAACGGCAAGAGTTTAACTGCCGCACAGTGTGAACGAATCATTGCAAGTGATTGGCAATCCTATGTAAGCGAGCCATTAGATAGTGTTCAAAACTAATTCAGGTAATATAATCTCATCATAAACAGTGAATATAATTCACTAAAATAATGGAGATGCAATGCGTATAAGATTTTTAAAGAATTACTTTTTTTTACTACTTATCGTCATTTTTTTCCGAACCGGTTTTTTACAAGCCCAGACATTTCCAAACAAGCCAATTACGATGATCGTGCCTACTGCGCCAGGTGGTCCAGTTGATTTGACGACGCGCGTGATTACAAAGCAACTGGCAATAGAAATTGGACAGCCCATTGTTGTAATTAACCGGCCTGGAGCCTCCCAAAAAATTGGCGTGGAATCCCTGATTAATTCACCAAAAGATGGCTATACCATTGCTGCTGTATCTCCAGCATCTATGACGATTAATCCTGTGTTGGATAAAAATGTTGGATATGATCCCGTTAATGATGTCACTCACCTGATGAACGCGATTGAATACCAATCGGTTTTAGT
>JBAXKF010000036.1:0-20993 GCA_037137465.1 Betaproteobacteria bacterium
TTGTATATAAAAAAGATGGTCTCACGGTGACCGCCATTGAAGTGGATCATGGTGAGTTACTAAAACCTGCGTTTGGATACCGTATCGATTATGACAATCGATCAGTCACGATTTCCGGCGATACACGTTATAGCGAAAACCTGATCAAAAACGCTATGGGTTCTAACTTGATCATTCACCAAGTAGCTGCAGCAAAAGAAGCTTTACTAAAGAATCCAACGATTAAAGTAATCTTAGATCACCACACCTCACCAGAGGAAGCGGGTACTTTGTTTAGCAAAGTAAAACCCCAACTTGCGGTGTTTTATCACTTTGTGTTACTTGCAGGTCCTGGTATTCCTGCGGTCACTGAAAAAGAGGTATTTGATATGACAAGAAAAACCTACTCTGGGCCATTGGTGATTGGTGAAGATTTGATGACGTTTCAGATTGAAAAAGACCAAGTTATTCAAAAATAATTGAATTGAAGTTAGCCATTGATAGATGTTAGTTGAATGCCTAGCTTAAGGTTTCATTGAACAATGATTAAGCGCCACATATCAAAAGTTACTGCTCTGGCTTGATATTGGCTTGCTTAACTATTTTTGACCAATTATTGGTTAATTTACTCACCTCAGTTGACCATTGCGCAGAACTTCCTCCAGCAGGTGTAAATCCTAATTCGATAAGGCGTTGCTTCATTTCTGGAGATTGCAAGGTCGCATTAAAAGCTGTATTGATTTTTTGGACGATTTCCTTTGGTACGCCAGCAGGTAAAAAGATACCCCAAACAATATTTGCATTGACCTCAGGATAACCAAGCTCTACAAAAGTAGGCACTTGAGGTAAGGCCTCTGCACGCTTTTCACTCGTGATTCCTAAACCAATGATTTGTCCAGATTCTACATACGGTTTTGCTGCACCTACAGTTGTAAACAATATACTCACATGTCCGCCTAGAGTATCTGTCATCGCAGGTCCAGCCCCCTTATAGGGCACATGAACCAAATCAACACCAGCAACTACTTTAAGCATCTCACTGGCCATATGCCCACCGGTCCCAAATCCCGCGGAAGCATAACTCAGCTTATTAGGAGATGTTTTGGCGAGTTGGATAAACTCCTTCAAATTTTTAAATGGCATCTTATTTGAGGCCAACATAATGGAAGGAGTCGATACTAATTCGATTACAGGAATAAAATCTTTTTGGCTCTCGTAAGGGAGTTTGGCAAATAAACCAGGGTTGACCAAGAAGGCTATATCAACAATAAGAGCGGTATAGCCGTCAGGGGCACTTTTAGCAACAAAATCAGTTCCTAAAATCGTGCTGGCACCTGGCTTGTTTTCAACAATAATGGCTTGACCTAAGTTTTCAGCAAGCTTATTTTGCATCGCCCGAATAATGATGTCAGACCCACCGCCTGGGCCGTACGGAACAATAATTTTAATTGGTCGAACAGGATATTGATTGACTCCAACATCAGCACCGAAAATGTTCTGCGTTAGGAAACTCAAGAAAAAAATAATACTTACCTGAAATATAAAACGTGATCTCATCGTTGCTCCAATAATGTATGGATTGGTAAAAATCTTAACTCTTAACATGATAAATCCGAGAAGAATGAGTACTTGATTTTGAATCTTCTTAAATTGGCGTTGCTAATAAGGTTTCGAAGGAGGCCGTGTCGGAAACGACTTCTAAATAATTAATTTTTAGCGTGTTATTTTCTACGACCATTTTAAAATCATAGGAACCAACGCTAAAAAGAATCGATCTACCCTCGAGGTTAGTTTGGAATAAACTATAACTCGCCTGAACTTGCCATTCTGTGGCACTCATTGGGTTAATTCGTAGCGGCCCAATAATATGTCGGTCCCAATGCAAATTGTGTTCGTTGACATGTCGATAGGAGTGGATTCGATCACGAATCATATTTTTGTTATCGCACCAGATGACAGCCGCTGGAAGATTCATTATTTTATTTTCTCGTGTAACTACTTTGTACTGTGAATCTTCAGTAAAAAGTTCTACCCATTCTTCTAATCGATCTTCATCTAACAATAGACCGTACTGGGCAATTAGGGAATTGATTTCTGTTATCACCTTACACCGTCCTTAGCCTCTACGCCCATTAATTCAGCCCAGTAGGACCAAAAACCACGCACAGGTGTTTCTGTAACACGGTGTTCAAGGTTCTTAATTTCTCCACGCCCCCCCATTTCCATAATGTTATGGCTATTCAAATCATTTTTGGTCGATTTTTGAACAAGTTCAATAGCTTCCCCATCTTCCATACTCACAAAGCCTGCAGGACCGACTAAGTTGGCTGATATCAATCGATGTCGCAACATCTCTGCTGAGTCATCCTCATACCCAAATAAAGTCTGATAAATTTCAAATGAATCAGGGCCTTTTGGACGTATTTGACGGCAAGCTAAACTATTATTAATTTGGACGATAATTCCGTTGGGGAAAAAAGTAGGCGCAGCCAAATTCATACCATCTTCAAACTCACGAATGTATTTTAATAGCTTACTATCTGATAAATTCATCCGATCTAAGTTAACACCACTAATATTTTCATAAGCTTTATTCGCATCTGCTTGAGTATCAGATGACGCAAAGGCATAGTTCATATTATGGCGATGACGTTCATCCATCATGACGCCACCTTTTTGGGTTGCACGATCAACTCCATAAGTAACGAAGAACTCATGTAACAAACTAGCGTGATAAGTATCTCTTAGGTTTTCAGCATAAAGCTTCCAGTTCCCATTGACCATCTGACGGGTATAGCCAAGAATCTTAATGGGTTTATGCATGAAACGTTTGATTAGACTTCGACCAAATTCACCAAGATAATCCTCAATAGTCTCTGACTTATTAGAGAAAGTAACAAACAGAACACCGTGATAGTTGGCAAGTTGTAATTTTTTGGGTGAGGCGGCCTTCATATCAAAGTCTTTAGGCATTCCGCCCTCTCCTTTAAGGCCTCTTTTAAAAGGGATTCCTACGAGTTCACCGCTTTTTGAATAACACCACCGGTGATAAATACACACATGATCCTGCGTAGTATTGCCGCTTGGTTCACGAACGATTTGAGCGCCACGATGACTACATCTATTGATAAATGCATGAATGGAATTATCATCACTTCTTGAGACGACAATTGGTGTATCACCAATCCATGAAGTTCTAAAATCACCAATATTGGGGACTTCTGCTTCAAACCCAACAAAACTCCAGCAAGGACCTCGAAAAATCTTTTCCATCTCCTCTTGATAAATAGATTCATCGTGATACAGATAATAGGGAATACTAGAATAATCATTGCGAGACCAGTCAATTTTCATTTGCAATCCTTCAAAATAAATTATCACACATAGGCTTTATTGCTCTTTGTAACATTCATCAATTGCTCTCAATTCATTATCCCACTTTAGCTCTCGGGTCTCTTTTGGCTAAACGACGCAGTAAAAAGTCCACCTCTTGGATGGCTGTGGCTTTTAACTTTCCACCTGGAGACCTTTGAGTATCGGTACTGATCAAACCTCGCTTGAACAGAATATATTTTCTGATAGCCATTCCCACACCAGGTTGTTGCTCATATCTTAGCAAGGGTAAATGCGCATCAAAAAGATCATGCGCTTCATCTTCAGCTTTTTCTTTTTTGAGCCGGATGAGGTCGCATAACATTTCTGGGAAGCAATAACCTGTATTTGACCCATCCGCTCCTCTTGACATCTCAAAATCTAAAAATAATCCACCATTTCCACACATAATTGCCAAATGTCTCATGCTGCCATCCTTTTCATAAGATCTCAGCGCAGATATTTTTTCTAATCCTGGCCAATCTTCGTGCTTTAGCATTTGAATAGCCGAGACTTCTCCAACTAAATCTCGAATTACTTTAGGCGACATTTGTACCAAAAACGATATCGGAAAGTCTTGCAAAACAATCGGGATATCTTCTCCTATCGATTTACTAGCATCTTTGTAGTAATTGATGATTTGCTCATCAGTGCGAAGGGTATTCGGAGGGGCAATCATTACTCCAGCAGCCCCAAGGCTCATAACCTCTTGCGCCAACATTTTCATCGATGCAAAACCAGGTGCGGTGACGCCAACAACTACTGGTAAATGTGGTGTTTTCTTTATAAATTGAGCAGCAACAGCAACACTCTCAGCATGTGTTAGTTTAGGAGCCTCTCCCATTTGACCTAAGACGGTTAAACCAGAAGTGCCACAAGATAAATAAAAGTCAGCCAAACGATCAATTGAGCTTGTATCAATCTTGCCATCTTCAAAAAAAGGAGTTGGGGCAATTGGGAAAACACCACTAGCGTTGGAGGTAAGCTTCATTATTTTCGTCCTTAGGAAAAGTTAATCATTAAAATACTTAGCGACTCTTAGAATTACTTAATTGCTCTAATACCTTAGAACTTAATCTGGCATTGTGAGCGCGCATACTCTGAAAGGCTGCGGTGGCATCTGAATTTAAAATTGCATCTACAATTAGTTGATGCTCATGATGTGAAGTTTGTAATCTTTTTTCGGTCTTTCCCTGAGCTTGCCTAAATCCAGATAATCGACTCCTTAAGTTACTCACCATCTCGTTGAGTAATTGATTGTGCGTCCCTAAACAAATTAAATGATGAAATTTTTTATTTAACTCTAGGTAAGCATTAGCGTCTGCTTTTTTGACTGCATCATCGGATAATTCATGAACTCTTTCAAGTTGTTTTTTTTCAAGAAGAGACATGCGATGGGCTGCTATTTGTGCACAAAGAGCTTCTAATTCGCATTCCGCCTCGAGCATATCTGATAATTCTTCAATACCTATCTTGGCGACTAAAACTCCTTTACGGGGAACCAATTGAACTAAACCTTTTGCCGCAAGATCACGCAATACTTCACGAATCGGGGTTCTAGAAACTTTAAAACGTGTTGCCAAAGGAATCTCTTCTAGCTTCGTTCCAGGCTTTAAAAGACCGGAAATAATCTCCTCAGTGAGCACATTAAAAATTGTAGATGCGATGGTTGTCATAAACAGTGCTTTAGCGCCTGACCAGCAAATTGATTGTGTAAGTTATTCATTAAGATATCAGTTTGTACTTTAAAAGCTGATGGCGATCTTCCAGAAATATGTGGTGTTAGTAGAATATTGTTGCATTCTAATAGCTTCGATTCGATGTGTGGTTCGTTTTCAAAAACATCGAGTGCTGCACCAGCTATCACCCCATTCTCTAGGGCTTTTATTAACGCATTGGTATCAATGACGGAACCTCTCGATATATTAATGATAAAAGCTTCATGACCAAGAGCCTGCAGGATATCTTGATTAATCATATGAAAAGTTTCCTTTCCACCAGGACAAGCAATGACTAAATAATTTACCTTTTCTGCTAACTCTAAAATCGTAGAACAATATTGCCAAGAGTTATTTTTAGGTCTAGGCGTGTGATAAAAAATATTCATTCCAAAAGCAAAGGCTCTTTGCGCAATTTTAGATCCGATATTTCCTAGGCCAACGATACCAAGAGAACTTGAATTTAAAGTTGGCCTTTCCCCTCTTAAGTTCGACCACCCTCCCATCTTTACTTGTGGATCGATCTGATGAAATCCTCTAGCTAAACAAAGCATCATTCCTAAAGCGTGGTCTGCTACTGTTTCGTCATTCGCACCTGGAGCGTATGTGGTATTAATCCCTTTTTTATGGGCATACACAATATCTAAGTTCTCATAACCTGCGCCATATATACAAATAATTTGCAACTCAGGTAAGTAATCCATTTCTTTGGAACTCAATCCCCTTGAGCCATTCGTAACAACAGCTTGAGTATCGGCTAAGCCACCATCTAAAAAAAGTGCCTGTTGTTCAACGGAATTTTGTACATCAAGGATTTGATATAACTGACTTAAGGCGTCTAATGTAACTTTTGGCAGCGGTATGAGTACCAGTATCTTTTTTTTCATGACAACGCTTTTGACAGAGTCCAATTTTTATGTGGGAGTCACGTCTTTCACAGCGCCTTTCCAGCCACTTTCCGTAATATCAAAAACAATTCCCTCTGGGGTCTTATATTTAACCTCGTAATATACGTTTGGGTTGGTTTCTTTTTTGCCTGTGAGGTATTTTCCACCAGCACTTTTTACTTGATCTTCTGCTTCTTCTAGATTATCAACCCACATCCCAAAATGGATGACTCCGCAATAACCCTTAGGAAAACCTCCAGGGACTGGTTCATCTTTAAAATCAAGTAGAGCTACATTCATTGTGCCGTCAGTCATATAAACACCCCGCTGTGCATTACCAGCACGTGTCATTCCAAAAGCACTCTCAAAAAACTTGGCTGCGGCTTCTGTATCTGTAACAGATATAGCAATATGTCTTAGTTTAGCCATGTGAAATCTCCTAGATGATTTATATAGATAAGAATTAACTAAAATTTTATGATTGACTTGTTAATAAAAATATACTAAATTGAATATACATGAATGTCAATAAAAATACATACGCTATATAAAATATACAAAAGTCAGGAAAACGCATGAACTGGATGGGGCTTGCAACATACGAAATTAATCAAACAATTCGCACTGCATGGGTAGTAGAAAAAAAACTATACGACCTCGAAGCAATTAAAAATTCCGGTATCGAAGATCTCCCCAATTTTTTTATACAGTCGATTAATGAAACTCTCAATCACTGGGAAAACCTCAATCTTTCAGAAATCGCTAGCAGAGTTGAGAGTCTCATTCTAAAAAACAAAATTCAAGCATTGAACCCGCATAGTTATAAACTTTGCTCGCCCTTTCATCCTGGTCGAATTTTTGCTGCTGCCTCTAATTACTATGAACACGCTAAGGAAATGGGTACTCAATTAGCTGAGCGAAGTGAGAGTTCTCCGTTCATCTTTATGAAGGTAGATACCTGTATCACAAGTCCAAATTCTCCAGTTATAAAACCAAGCTCTGTCCAAAAACTGGACTGGGAAGTAGAACTAGGAGTTGTCATCGGTAAAGGCGGTAGAAAAATTAGTTGTGAAGATGCCTTAGATCATATTGCTGGCTATGTTGTTTTTAACGATATTTCTGCGAGAGATTTAACAAGACGCTCAGACTACCCTTTTTCACATGACTGGTTTAGAGGTAAAAGTTTTGAAACCTTTGGCCCAATGGGACCATGGTTAGTTCCTAAGGATTGCCTTGGCAATCCGAATCATCTACAACTTACACTAGATGTTAATGGGGAACGGATGCAAGACGGTAATACCAAAGATATGATTTTTAATATTCAGGAACAAATCGCCTATCTTTCTAATATGACAACTTTAAAACCTGGCGACCTTATCGCTACTGGCACTCCTACAGGGGTTGGAATGGGTAGAAATATTTTCTTAAAACCTGGCGATCTGATGAAAGCATCGATTGAAGGAATTGGTTATATTGAAAATGAAGTGAGGGCAGAAGATGAATACTCAAAGCAAAAAAATTAAGCCCAGAAAATTAGGGCACATTGTATTAGCCGTTAGAGATATTCATCAATCAGTCAATTTTTATACTAATGTCCTCGGTCTTCAAGTATCCGATTGGATTAGTGATCAAATGGTATTTCTGAGATCCGGGACGGATCATCACGATTTAGCTTTGGCACAAATTCCGAAAGACTCGGTGGATATTAATGATTTACCCCGTTACTCGAGACCAGGCTTGGAACATTTTTCTTATCTAGTGGATAGTTTGAAAGATATTGAAGATGCGGTGCAATTTCTCAAAGACAATCAAATAGAAATTGTTCGAGGAATTGGAAAACATGGTCCAGGTGAAAATTGCTTTCTAGTCTTCAAAGACCCCGATGGCAATAATGTTGAGTTGTATTGTGAAATGGAACAAATTCCGCTAGATAATCCTCGTGATCCACAAGTCTGGATAAGAAATATTCAGTCATTTGATCAGTGGAATTTTAAAAAATTTGTAGTACCCCCACCCCCGAGTATGGTTAAAGAAAAAAGTTGAGTCGCCATTTATAAAGGTAATTAATATGCAAACTTTATTGCGTTCCCTATTTAAACTTCTAGCAATTTTATATTTCTCTTTATCAGGTATGGCTCATGCCCAAAATTGGCCTCAAAAACCGGTACGAATCATCGTGCCTTATGCACCGGCAGGCAATACGGATGCAATTGCAAGATTGGTTGCTGAACGATTAACAACCACGCTTGGACAATCTTTTATTGTTGAAAACAAACCTGGAGCTGGTGGTGCAACTGCTGCTGAATTTGTTTCCAAAGCCGCACCTGATGGATACGTTCTTTTTCTGGCTGCATTGTCACAATTTGGACCTGTGCCTGTAACCCAAAAAGTTAATTATGATCCGCTCAATGATTTTTCCCCTATCGCCAACGTTGCCTCAAATGGTTTTGTTATTGCGGTTAGCTCAAAACTTCCGGTCAATAACTTGTCGGAATTTATTGATTATGTAAAAGCAAGACCTAATAAACTAAATTACGGATCAGGTGGAACTGGAAGTATGACGCACTTAGCCCCGTTACTTTTTTTAAAACGGGCTGGTATGGAAATGGTTCATATTCCATATAAAGGTGGAGCTCCAGCCCTTTCTGACCTGATGTCCGGGCAGGTAGAAATGTATGCTGGTAGCCCCTCAGAATTAATTGCTCTAGCAAGTACAAACCGTTTTAAGATGCTAGGTATTACAAGTGCGAATCGTAATCCACAGATTCCAAATGTACCCACCATTGCTGAAACTTTTCCAGGGTTTAAGGCTGAGACTTGGAATGGGCTTCTTGGTCCTGCAAATTTAAGTCCACAGATTGTTGATAAGATTTCTCAGGAAATACAGAAATCTTTAAAAGACCCAGAAATGCTCGGTAAATTATCAAAACTTGGACTCACTGCAGTACCAACAACCCCAGCATCCTTTGGTATAGATATCAAAAATGATCATGCATTGTGGCGGGATTTGATTAAAAGCTCTTCAGTAGTCGTGGATTAAACATATGTTTTTAGACACCTTCAAAGGCCTAGATCAAGAAAGTATAAAAAAAATGCTGTCGATTGGCCCCAAATGGGCTGAAGATATTATTAGTCATCGGCAGATAGTTATTGATATTTATTCAGCTCTTTTACGGGTTCGGGATCTCAAGAATATCCTTATTCAAAAGGATATTCCCTACGGGAGCAACCCGCGACAAGTCTTAGATATTTATCACCAAGCTAATCTGAATTCTCCTGCACCAGTTGTTATATTTGTCCATGGTGGTGCTTTTGTGCGGGGTGAGAAGGATGCAAATGACCATATCTATTCAAATTTTTTAACTTATTTTGTTCGTCATGGTTATGTTGGCATTAATCTCGAATATCGAAATGCTACTGAGGCGCAATTTCCAGAGGGGTCAAAAGATATTGAATCCGGTGTTGCCTGGGTCGTCGAGCATGCTAAAGAACTGAACATTGATCCTCAAAAAATATTTTTAGTTGGGCATTCCGCTGGAGGTACTCATGTAGCCTCCTACGTCATGGACCCAAATGTCCGACCTCAACATGGACACTCTATTGCAGGGTTAATATTAATAAGCGCTCGATTAAGAGCTGATATTCGCTCAGATAATCCAAATGCTGCAGGTGTTAGGACTTATTACGGTGAGGATAAAACTCTCTATAAGTCAAGATCTCCCCTAACCTGGGCAGATCACCTTGATATTCCTGTTTTAATTGCCATCTCGGAATTTGAAAATCCAGGTCTTGATGTATATGCTTCAGAGTTATTTCACCAAGTCTCCACGAAGAATTGGCGATCCCCTGCCTTCATCAAAGTTCCAAAACATAACCATACTTCCATCGTTGCCCATTTAGATACTGAAGAAGAAACATTTGGTCTGTTTATGCGATCTTTTATGTCTGAGGTTTCAACAAGTATTTTGTAAGCCATGTGTAATGACGTTTTTAAGTATTCAATATACTGACCGGCTTGTTTGTCCCAAAACGCTGAACATCATTCCACAGTTTTTCATCAACAATTAAATTACTAAATTTAATTTTCATATCATCCCAACTGATGGGGCTTCCTGGATGGCCTTTTGATATTGCAACTTCAAATGTCTCTTGCTTACCTCCTTTGAGATGTGCAATTAATTTGGCAGAAGTGTATCCCATCGCTTTACTCGCTTTAATATTCAATAATTCAGTGAGTTGCAGTGTTGTTTGATTTTGAATCGCTTGCTCACTAAAATCCCTCACCATTAAATCTGAGTTATTTAATGCTAGGGCTACGCAATATTTAACATCAAATTTAGCTTCTAGTGGCGAAGAAGGCTTACCAGTTTTATGACCAGTAACTTGCATCGCCAATTCCCCAACTTCGACTTCTATGGATTCAACTTGCTCTAGCGGTATGGATGCCAACATTTTTTTTGCACAATCGACCGCTGGATGAGTTAAATGGCAGGCGGCATAGGGCTTAAAACTATTTTGCAAAATTTCCCAATGATCAAAATTAGCTGGCATTAACCCTGAAACTTTATCTTGAACGAGTGCCGCAACAAATCCGCCATTCAAAGCAAACATATCCTGTTGAGCCACAAAACCGTTCTTAGCTAATTTAGCACCCATCAACCCATTAAAAGCAGCTTTCCCCGCATGAAAAGGTTTAGCCATCGTGCCAAATGAGACTGTAAAACCACTCGCCTGAGTTGCGGCTGCAGATAAAGCATTAATAATTTGTGCTTCATTCAGTTTGAGTAGGACGCACGCCGAAGCAGCGGATGCGATTGCACCGAAAATTCCTGTGCAATGCCAGCCTCGCTCGGTAACTATCTCCCCTATCCCATAACCAACTCTACATGACACTTCAAATCCAGTGATAAAGGCTTTTAACACTTCTTCTTCAGTTGCGCCAAGCTCTTCCCCTAAGGCTAGCGTCGCCGCAAATAAAGGTGCGCTTGTGTGGGTATTGGCTTTAATATGTGTATCATCAAAATCAAGGCAGTGCGCTAAAGTACCATTACATAATGCCGCTGTCAAAGCATCTGCAACACCTCCCAATAACAAAGTGGATTTACCTCTTTGATGATTCTCTTTGGTGGTTTCGTATACAACACTTGCTGCTTCCTCACCCTTAGCGCCTTTTGCCACTGAGATCCAATCTGCTAAGCACATCCTGGCATAGTCTAGAACTTCATCTGGGATTTTTCTTGAAGAAGTCTCATAAATATAATTTGCAATTTTTTGTGTATTGTTCATTAGCTTATTAACCTTTTAATTTCTTCATCTGAATAACCGATATTTTTTAAAATTTCTTCTGTATTCTCTCCAAGCAATGGGGCTGGCTGATGTGATTGCAGGGCCAATCCGGATCTTGCTAGCGGATTGACTAAATAAGGGATTTTTCCTTCTATTGGATGCTCCATATAATCAATTGCCCCACGCTCCCTCACATGATCTAAATGCATTGCCTCTTCAGGTGAGCATACTGGAGCTAATGCAATTCCAGTCTTTAACATATGCTCCATAATTTGAGCCCATGTGAATTGTGAAAAATACTCTGTAAGTGCTTTCCTATATACGAATCCTCTCTCACCATGGGTAGAGAGTCGATCTGCAGGCGTTTCATCTTGATAAATTAAATCAGGCCGTTCAATTTTCAAACAAAACTCTTTCCAAATCTTAAATTCAAGCAGTGTAATTGCGATACTGCGTCCATCCTTAGATTGATATACGGAGTACCTCGGATTACCGCCAAATGATTCCATCCTAGGTTCGCCACTATAGCCTACCGATTTTGCAAATGAGGAGCTCAGCGGAATTAAGCACATATTAAATAAAGACTCATACATGGATATATCAATATCACAACCTTTGCCTGTTTTTTCTCGCTGAGCTAAGGCGGCTTGTATGGCGATCACACAATATAAGGACCCCGCAAAGTCTGCTGACTGCATTCCGGGTACTGTTGCCTGTCCATCAGGAGCACAGCCCATTAAACCCGTCATCGATTGAATCACCAAATCATGACCCGCAATATGGGAGAGAGATCCTGTCTTTCCAAATCCAGAAATCGAGCAATAAATAGTTTTTGGATTGATTGCCGATGCCACTTCATAATCTAAGCCTAATTTTTTCATGAGCCCCGGCCGAAAAGATTCAACAACCACATCACAATGCTTGATTAATCGCTTAGCTACCTCTACACCAGATGCTTGCCTTAAATCAATCGTAATACTCTTCTTACTACCATTTGTGGCATGAAAATACACACTATTTTCTTTATATCTTGGATACGAGTGCCTACTCGGATCACCAATGTCAGGCTCCTCAACTTTATAAACTTCTGCCCCTAATTCAGCTAACATTTGAGTGGCCCAAGGGCCTGGAAGCAATCGACTAAAGTCGACGATTTTAATTCCACTTAATGGTAATTGATTTGTTTTCATATTGATGTATTTAGTAAGTAATTATGGGAACCTAATGCAAATAAAATCTCTGGCTGAAATACTGCTTGCCCAAGGGGCGGGGAAATCAAATCAGCCTTGTCATCATTGTGGGTTTTAATTTGGTAATAAAAACCTCGCGCCTTTAGTGATTGATGATGAATCACCTCATCTATCTCAAGTACTGAGGCTGACTCAATACCTTGGGTCATTAAGTATTGGACAAGTTCATGCCGATTAAGATCTTTTGGATAGTTCTCAACTTGATGATGAGATACAACCCATCCATCCGTCGCCTCAATCTGAAACTCACTTATGAGCGCATCAGACTCATTCCAAGTAAGTTGTGTCAACCATCCAATTGCATCAGACATCGCAATATCTACAACCTGCCCCTTTTGCGAGTGCTTGCGATTGATCAAAGCTGCAATGACTCCAGCGGCTGCATAGTGCCCGGACAATTGATCTGCAATGGAATATCCTATTCGTATTGGATGATGACCATCACCCAAAAG
This sequence comes from Betaproteobacteria bacterium, assembly GCA_037137465.1. Lineage (GTDB taxonomy): Bacteria > Pseudomonadota > Gammaproteobacteria > Burkholderiales > Burkholderiaceae > Polynucleobacter. The sequence continues at coordinate 12,945 of JBAXKF010000036.1, forward strand.
ACCTGTCAAACCCAAATGTCCTTGTATGACAGTATCAAGAGCTGCCAACTTAGGGCCATCAGAGCCATATCCAGAAATTGCACAATAAATCAAGCTTGGATTTAATTTCATAACATCTTGAATACCAAACCCTAATTTATCCATCGCTCCTGGACGCATATTATGTAATACAACATCTGCCGAATTAATTATTTGATTAACCTTCTTCTTATTATCAGCATCTTGTAAGTTAACTTCAATCGATTTTTTACCTGCATTGTAGTTAATAAAATAGCCACTTGCCCCACCAAATTGTGGCTTAAATTTTCTACCCTCTTCACCTTTAGGTGGCTCAATCTTAATTACCTCGGCACCTAAAGAAGCAAGCAAATATCCTGCCATGGGTCCTGCGGCATAGGCAGTAAATTCAATGACCTTGATTCCCTCTAGCGGTAGGATTTTTTTAACTGGCAATTGCTTTAATCCACGACCAATATCCCACTGCGTAATACGAATGGGTGTTCTCACAAACGATAAATTATTTTCATGCTCAATCGTTCCTGCTGCTAATAAGTCTTTATCTTTCGGAACGTCTCTTGGGTTTAGTGCCGGACCACAGGGCATACCAATCTGACGCAATTGCTCAACTACCTGTGCAACACTTAAGGTACTTGTCCAAGTGGTAACTAATTCATCGACCTGTACTTTATGCTTTCGTCTTAAAGTTACATTAGTAAAACGGCTATCCTGTAAAAAGTGTTCGACGTTCATTAATTTAAGTAATGAATACCAATGATCATCACTCGACGCACAAATAATCACCCACCCATCCTTTGCCTGATATACATCCCAGGGACTACATAATGGGTGTCCACAACCGAGGCGGAATGTCTGTTGAGTCTCACTCGAAATCAATGAGATATGTGTTCTTAATTGATCAGCCATGATTTCCATCACACTTAAATCAATCAGTTGTTTGGCATCTGCAAAAAGAGACGCCATGATGGATAACGCAGATATTACCGCAGCACTCATTTGTGCAATTGGGGCTCGTGCAAACTCAGGTTTACCTAAAGGCAAGCCACTTACTGCCATCAAACCACTCATTGCTTGCATCAATACATCACTAGCTTGTTCTGATAGTCCTGGCCACCCAATACCTTGGGGGCTTATGGAACAAATCACTTGATGTTCAATTTGATGGGGTAAATAGGCATTAAAAAGTTTGATTTGATTGTCGGAAGAATCCTGATTGGAAGTAATGATGACCCTAAAACTTTTAAAAAAATCATCTGCCATCTTCTCTGGGAAGTGTGCAGTTGTTTTTCCATGAGTTCGAATGCGAGTTTCTACATTGTGTGGCTCTTGAAGGTGAGGTTTTGGGTGATCAGGAGGGACAAGATAGCTTACCTGCGCTCCTAATTCACTGAGTAAAAACCCACAGGCAGCTACAGACAAATCATTTGATAGTTCTAATACCTGTATGCCTCTTAAAGGCTTATTATCCATATTCATCTTAAGAAAACAAAGTTGCTTTCCTGCCTATTCCGTAATATTTGATCTTTTCGCAACTTCTTTCCAGGTTGTCAGCTCTTTTTGCACTAATTTCTTCATCTCATCAGGAGACATTGGATACAACTCTAAGCCAGGACTTTTTTCCAAGATGGCTGGTGTAATTACCTTTTTCAGTTCTTCACGCCATTTATCCATAATTGGCTTAGGTGTATTTTTAGGAGCAATCAAACCCCACCACTCTGCAGTATCGATTTCAGGATATCCTAGTTCTTTCAGGGAAGGTGTATTGGGTAAGGTGCTTGAACGCGTTCCGGAGCTAATTGCCAAAGGTTTAATTGCGCCTGATTTAATAAATGGCATCGCCGTAGTAAGGGACGCGATCATAATCTGTATATGACCGGCGACTAAATCAGCCATTGCCGGAGCACCGCCTCGATAAGGTACATGCTCTAAAGCAATGCCAGTACTTGTTTTCAACATTTCACCCGTGAAATGCGAGTTTGATCTTGCACCAGTCGTGGCATAAGGATATTGTTTACCATTTTTTGTTTGCGCCACAAACTCTTGAAATGTATTCGCCGGAAAATCTTTATGAACAACGACAACATGCGGTACTCGACCAAGCATCGCCACGAACTCAAAGTCATTCATCGTATCAAATGGCATGTCTAATTTAGTTGCGGGGTAGATGGCGATAGCGCCAGTAGAGACACATAATGTATATCCATCAGGCGCTGATTTAGCGGTCGCGTCTGCCCCAATTAGTCCACCAGCACCTATTTTATTTTCAACAAGAACTGACTTTCCCCAAGCTTGGGTCATGTGTTGGGCAATGACTCTTCCCAAAAAATCTGTCGTAGCACCAGGAGCAAATGGCACGATCAAGCGAACTGGCTTGTTTGGATAAGGCTCAGTAGATTGAGCTTTAACTTGGGTAGATCCAAGTAAAAAAACACTCAAAAGAAATACATTCAATTTTCTAGAAAACAGTCTCATATCCATCCTTTATTGTTATAAAGAAAATCTGGAATTCATTATTGTTATTGCAATCGTATCTTGATTGCTTATCTGTAAGTGTAATACAAACCCATCTTTCAAATACAAATAATTCTTATTGAACCTAATTTGATTTAGAATTGAAAAAAAGAGGATTATTCCTCATATTAGATAGGAGATGCGCATGAATGACTTGACATCAGTCAAATCAGAAGCCCCTTTACTTACAGAGTATGTTTCGCAGTTTTCGTCCACATTAAAAGACTCTGACATCGCCCCAGAATTAGATGTACTTGGTAAAAAATCGATTTTAGATGCGATTGGAGTCGCGCTTTCTGGATCCATATCAGAACCCTGTCATGTTCTTCTTGGTTATATTAAAGACCTTCATTGTGCAGGCGATTCTGTTGTGATTGGATCAGACTTAAAAACTTCTCCTCGATTTGCAGCACTTGCGAATGGGACTGCAATGCATGCAGATGACTATGACGATACCTTGCAAGCAGAAACGGGGAGATTTCAAGGTATTCATCCAACCGCTCCAGTACTGTCAGCATTACTCGCCTATTCAGACTCTACAAAAGTATCAGGTAGAGATTTTTTAACGGCTTACCAAGTAGGCGTAGAAGTATCCTGTCGATTGTTTGATGCCACGCATATTAATCATATTCTCCACGGATTTCATTCAACAGGTACATGTGGCATGCTTGGTGCAACAGTGGCATTGTCAAAACTGCAAAAAATGGATAGTAAAGCAACCGCCCTTGCTTTAGGAATCGCAGCAAGTCAAGCAGGCGGCTTACAAGAAAACTTCGGTACGATGGTCAAACCCTTTCATGCAGGACGCTCTGCTGAGTCCGCAATCGTTTCCGTTGACCTTCAAAAACGAGGCTTTACAGCTTCCCCTATTATTTTAGAAGCCAAAAGAGGCTTTTTCCAGGCCCTTGGTGGCGGTTACGAAGCGGAACGTTTATCTGACAAACTCGGAAATCCTTGGTCATTTCTTGATCGCGGTGTTTGGTTAAAGCCTTACCCCACTGGCAGTCTTGGGCATCCCGCCATGACTGCTATGCATGAGTTAATCCTTCAACATCAAATTCATTTAAAAGATGTTGACAAAATTATTCTTAAAACAAGTCAAAATATTCACCACACCCTATTACATCACCAACCTAAAACTGAACTTCAAGCTAAATTTAGTTTAGAGTTTTGTCTAGCCGCGCTTCTTGTCGATCGCACCTGTGGCTTAAACCAATTTAATGATGCCTATGTTAACTCGCCTGATATTCAAACGGCGATTCAATTGATTGACTATTCGCCGTTTACTCCAGAAGAAGAAAAATCAAATCACCATACAATTGTTACTAGCTTTGTATCGATTTATTTAAAAGATGGTAGGAACTTTTCTATCAGAAAAGATTTTGGTAAGGGTAATAAAGCCAACCCGATGTCGGAGGCTGAAATAGAAAACAAATTTAAGGAATGTGCTGATTACCGAAAGTGGGATCCAGTAAAAACAGGTAAAGCTATTCAAATCATTAAAAATCTAGAATCAGTGGACGATATCCGTAACTTAACCCAATTACTATCATCATGACATCTATAAAAATACTTTCAAGCTACTCTTTTGTAATCCATCTTTGCCTTGCACTGATCTGCTCTACCTCAATTGCTGCTGATCCCGCAACTGAAATCGCTAACTACCCAACAAAACCTATAAAATTCATACTCCCCTTTCCTGCAGGCGGAGGGACGGATAATTTAGCAAGGATTATGGCGCCTAAATTAACGCAAATTTTAGGCCAGCCTGTGATTGTTGATAACCGCCCAGGTGCCTCTGGCAATATTGCAACCGATGCTGTTGCTAAAGCAAACCCGGATGGCTATACCGTCTTAATGGGCTACAACACTGCTCTGACTTTTAATCCATTGATTTTTCAGAATCTAAGTTTTGACGTACAAAAAGATTTAAAGCCAGTCACTTTACTCGCAACCGCCAAATATGTTTTAGTCGTTAACAATACAATTTCCGTCAAATCAGTGAAAGAACTTATCTCACTTGCTAAAGAAAAACCTGGTCAATTAAATTACTCCTCTGCTGGCAATGGCAGCACACTTCATTTGGCTGCAGAACTATTTAAGTTTAGATCTGGCGTGGATATCGTTCATATCCCCTATAAAGGCGGAGGCCCAGCGACTTTAGGTGTTTTAGGTGGTGAAGTTCAAATGACTTTTGGTAGTGTTGCATCTGTTTTGCCACATATTAAATCTGGCAAGCTTCAAGCGATTGGTGTTACTAGCTTAACCCGCTCCAATGTACTTCCTGATGTTCCAACCATTAGCGAGTCTGGCGTTAATGGCTATAACGTTACTTCTTGGTATGGCTTACTTTTGCCCAAAAATACTCCTGATCAAATCGTTTCAAAACTCGCTCAAGCAGCACATGAGGTCATTCAGTCTCCAGAAGTAAAAGATGCAATGGCTAAGCAAGGGGGCTTAGAGGTAACCACCAGCACTCCTGCTGAATTTGATGAGTTAATCAAAAGTGAAACGAATATGTGGAGAGATCTGAACAAAAAACTAAAGATCACATCAAACTAATTATTTCATCAATCAATTATTAAGTAAGGTAATTTATGGCACAAGATGTATCTCCAATCATGCTTAAATTAAGCAAATATATTTCTGCTGCAACTACTAAACCAATTCCAGAACACGTTTCTCAAAGAGCAAAATTACATCTCATTGATACCTTTTCTGCAATGATTTCTGGATCACGACTTGAGCCTGGGAAAAAAGCCATTGCTTATATTAAAACTCTGGGAGGCACTCCAGAAGCTAGTGTGATTGGTACAAAAATAAAAACTACCGCGCAAAACGCAGCACTTGCAAATGGTATGTTTGGTCATGCTGATGAAACAGATGATACTCATCCTCCCTCATTAACTCACCCAGGAACAAGTGTTGTCCCATCAGCTCTTGCTATCAGTGAGAAATATCGTCTTTCTGGTGCTGAAATGTTGCGTGCCATTGTCTTAGGTTACGATATTTGCTCCAGAGTTTTATTAACATTAAAACCTATGCCCTTCCTCAGGTCAGGTCATCATGCTGGAGCTACTGGTCAATTATTTGGTGCCAGTGCGGCAGCTGGCTCACTTTTAAAGCTTTCCCCTCTAGAAGTTCGTTATATGCTTTCCTATACAGGGCAGCAAACTTCTGGTCTTTACACGATGTTTAGGGATCCTGAACATATTGAAAAAGCCTATGCCATGGGTGGTATGCCTGCTCATAATGGTCTTCAAGCTGCTTTAATGGTGAAGTCGGGATGGACGGGTGTTGAGGATATCTTCTCTGGAGAGCGAGATTTTTTTCATACCTTTGCCCCAGAAGAGTTTGATCGAAATGATTTAGTCGACGGACTTGGAAAAAGATATGAAATGATGCGCGCATCGATTAAACGATGGCCTATCGGAGGCCCAATTCAAGGTCCAATGCATGTCTTAAATGACCTCATTAAAGAAAATCAATTCAAAGCAATTGATATCGCTAAAATTATCGCCAAAATGCCTGATAAAGAATTAGAAATTGTGAACAATCGTCCAATGCCTGATATATCAGTTCAACATTTGCTCTCTGTCATGGCAATAGATGAAAAATTGACATTTAAATCTGCCCACGATTTCAGTAGGATGAAAGATCCTGCAGTTTTAAAAATGCGCTCAAAAGTCTTTGCTATTGGTGATGCTAGCCTCACCGATGTCCAAAGACGGTGGCGGTGTGTCATGGAAGTACATTTAAAAAATGGAAAGGTTATTCATGGCCAAACAATGGCTGCAAAGGGAAGTTTTGAAAACCCTCTCACCATTTCCGAAGAAACAGAAAAAGCAATGGACTTAATTGCCCCAATACTTGGCAAAAAACGTTCCATTGATTTAATTGATCAACTATTACATATCGATACAATGAAAAACATTCGAAGTTTACAAAGTTTCTTTACTAAATAATTTACGTATAAAGCGACTCTTGCCTTCGAAGCATTTCATCACTATGCTATAGACTCATCTCATGTTGAGTCTATAGCTTTTAAGGCGCAGGCAAATATGCATTCGGATTTTATTCAAGGCTTAATTGATGTATTAGGTTCAGATGGCGTTCTTCAACACCCCACTGAATTAGAGCCCTACCTCACGGATTGGCGAGCGATTTTCAAAGGACAAGCTTTAGCTGTCGTGTTCCCAAAAACTAGCTCTGAAGTGCAAGCCATTGTTCAACTTTGCCAAGAGTTTGCTATCGCTATCGTCCCACAAGGTGGCAATACAAATCTGACTGGAAGTGCAACACCTGAAAAAACCGGGCAACAAATCGTTTTATCGACAAAACGTATGAATAAAATACGCTCGATTGATCTTGAAAACCTGACCATGGTTGTTGAAGCTGGTTGTATTTTACAAACCATACAAGAGAAAGCAGCGCAGCTTGGTCTGCTATTTCCATTGAGTCTTGCGGCTGAGGGTAGTTGCACGATTGGGGGTAATTTAGCTACAAATGCTGGTGGTATTAATGTGTTGCGATATGGCAATGCACGGGATTTATGTCTAGGTATTGAGGCTGTGACAGCAGGCGGTGAACTTCTTGATGGTTTACGAGGTCTCAGAAAAGATAATACTGGCTATGATTTACGTAATTTAATCATAGGCTCAGAAGGTACTTTAGCAATTATTACTGCGGCTGTAATCAAATTATTTCCTGCGCCCGTTAGCCGTTGTGCGGCTTATATCGCTGTCAACGATTACTCAGTCATCGTGCAGTTGCTACATGCTTTACAAAAAAAAGCCGCAAACGAATTATGTGCTTTTGAAATCATGTCAAAGGAGTCTTTGACTCTGACTCAAGCACATTTTCCACAATTCTCACACCCTATTTTTAATCAGTCTGAATATACTCTTTTAATTGAGCTTGCGGAATTTGATCAAAACTCAATAGCGCATCAACTACTCGAAGATGTCCTGGGAGTGGAGTTAGAGAATGGTAATATTCAGGATGTTTTGATTGCTACCTCACTTACACAGGTAAAGCAATTTTGGGCCATTAGAGAACACATTACTCTAGCTCAAGCTAAAGAATCAGGAAATATAAAGTTTGATATTTCATTTGAAACTTCTAAGATTGGGCCATTTATTCAAAGTACTAGCCAATTATTGATGGAGCGTTATCCTAATATACGGATCATTAATTTTGGTCATTTTGGTGATGGTAATTTACACTTTAATCTTTGCCCACCTATCGGTGTTGATCAGAACTACTTTACTCAGCATGAAGAATCCATTTCTGCGCTAGTGTACGATCAAATAAGCCTTTTTAATGGCTCAATTTCTGCTGAACACGGCATTGGCCAATTAAAACGTGATTACCTGGCAAAGCATAGAGGCAATACAGCTTATCAAATGATGCAAGATATCAAGAAAACATTAGATCCGAATCATTTACTCAACCCGCATAAAGTCCTTCGCTAAGGTTGCTGGGCTAGACTTACTTTGCTGAGCTTGCTTTACTGAGCTT